>JALYIT010000104.1 GCA_030775645.1 Pseudomonadota bacterium
AAACCCTCGCCGGACACCACGAGTAACGACGACTCGTCCCAACCGGCCGCGTCCCGCTTCGAGAAGTTTGCCTCGACCCAAGCCGGCGGTGACGGTATCCAAGGCGATACCCTCCAACCGAATCAGACCACCGATGAGAAGATCGGGGCCAATATGGCTGACCGAAAATAGACCATGCCGGACCGGACCGAATCGACCGAACTAGTGAGCGTTGATGACAGTATCGATGAGATCGCGCGCGAAGCTCTAGAGGAAGCACGCCGCGTCGAAGAAGCGGAGAAATATCGCAAGTCTCCAGCGCTGGTTATTCCACCCAAATAAGGCGGCTCTTCGTCGGCCCGGGTATTCCGTATTGTCGAGCCATTCGCGCGTCCCTGCGCTGGTTACGACGGCGGCCCAGAGGCTCGACTCCGGAGAGTTCTTCGTCGGCCGAGCTGTTCGGACCGCTAACGCTGCGCTATCCCTGCTTCGCTGCGGTCCAGCCCGGACTCCTGTCCGGTCGTTCGTCGCATAGCGACTCACCCTGCTCTCGCCCTGCGCCGGCGAGTCAGGCGCGCGAGCCCGACCGCGACGCTTCACCCGCGAGGCTCGAGCATCCTGCCTCGCTGCGGTCCTGCCAGTACTTTCCGTGTACTGGCGTTCGCCGCCGTGCGGCTCACCCATGGTTTCGCTGCGGCCCTGCCGGACTCTCCTTAGTCCTGCGTTCGATCGGTTCGACGAGATCTTGTATCTCGTCGAGAAGACATCCGCCCTCACTGTCGCGCTTCAAGTCAACTTGGCCAAAATGCCTGAGCTAAGAAGGGAGACTTTCACTGCTTAGGCCGCTTCGGTAAATCGCTGCTGGTTGGTCATTTTACGATGCGCACGGGCCGCAGCTATTCGCCGCGCACGCTCGTCTCGAACTTCATCCGGCTGCCCACGATGCCAGGTCGCCGGCGTCATGTAACCTAGAGTCGCATGTAGCCGCTCTTCGTTGTACTGCTGCATGAGCTTGGCGATTATCGCCTCGGCCTGCAGGTAATTATTTCCGTAATCGTTGTCGCTTCCATCGCGAACCGTGCCGTTGAAGCGTTCGACGATGCCGTTCGATTCCGGGTGCCGCGGTCTGGTCTTGATGTCGATGAGATTGTGGGTTTTGATGACGGCGGCGACATCACGATTCACGAACTCGCTGCCGTGATCGTGCACGACTCGGGGTCTCGCGTCCTTGGCCGCCTCGAGCGCCGCCTGCAGCTCGACCGCGACCGATTGGCCGTCGAGGCTGATGAGCAGCTTGTGGTGCACGATGTAGCGGCTGTAGGCATCGACAAAGCACAGCAAGAAGTAGAACCGGGCAGCGACCCAGACATACATCACGTCGGCATGCCATTGTTGATTCGGGCCGTTGGGCCGGAAGTTGTATTCGCCGCTCGATACCGTCGATCGCTTCCAGCGCGACAGCAGCTCCGCATCGCTTAGTACGCGATATACCGTGCTTTCCCCGACGCAGGCCACTGCGGCATCGACCATCATCCAGGTCAACTTGCGATAGCCAATCTTCGGGTATCGCAGCGCAAACTCGCACATCGCCGCTCGCTCCTCGGGCAGTACCTCGTACACGCGGCAGGGTTTGCCGACCCGATCCTCGAGGCTCTCACGCTTCTTCCAGGCGTAGAAGACGCTGCGCGGCACGCCCAGGGCGGCGAGTGTTCGATACACCCGCCACCCCGAACGTCGTTTGGTTTGCTCAACGATCTGCATCACGGCCGCTTTTGCCTCCGCCGGTACTCGCGATAAATCTTCCAGTTTCAAATCCTTTTTTTTAGCTCTAGATTCTCCGCCGTGATCTCCGCGATCACCGCACGCATCCGGTCGATCTCCGCCTTGTGCCGGGCTTCCGGATCGTCCTTACGCGGCTTTCGCTGCGCATCGCGCTTCAGCGCCACCGCCGAGCCGCCCTAGGCCACCGCCCGCCATCGATACAACACCGAGGGCGACAGGCTATGACGCCGACACACCTCGCTCACCGTCACGCCGGGCTGGTCCGCCTCGCGTAAAATCTCCAGTTTCTGGTCTGCCGTAAATCGTCGATGTTCTCGTTTGCTCATCCACTTCGCTCCATCTGCGGGGCACCCGCAGCAGCTCGAAGTCTCTCATTTCCACGCTAGCATTTTGTCCGGAAGTCGCTGAAGCTACACACTCACCCTCCCGGACTCCGTCCGTTGCCACTTCCATGTAGCAATTTAAGGGTCCTCAACGTTCTCTATTCCAGCACCGGTCGCGCCAGCGCAAAGCCACTGTCACGTCCGTTGCTTTTCCAGATTGAGATCTAAAGTCTTGGGCGTATCGAGTGTCGCGGGTCGGTTCCTTGCGGACCTCCACGGTCCTTGAGTTCTTGCGAAAGGACCGCTTCGGTCCGCAACACAAGGAACCTCTCAAATGTCGCTCTTCACCAAAACCCAACACGAAACACTCATCGCCAACTGCCAAGCGCAAATCGTACGCATGAACAACAAACAACCCGACATCGACTTCAAACCCGTCGTCAAGCTATTTACGCCCGACGCACAATGCACCTGGCTATTGACGGAGCTCGGCCTTGACGACATCGCCTTCGGCCTCTGCGACCTCGGCATGGGATGTCCGGAACTGGGATTCGTCAGCATGCGCGAGATTCGCGAGCTTCGCGGTCCGCTAGGCCCTCCCGTCGAGCGCGACCTGCATTTTGACGCTGACAAGCCGCTCTCCGCCTACACGGCCGAAGCGCGTGAACACGGGCGCATCGTGACCTAACGGTCGCTTTCGGGCGCCGCCCGGCGCGGCGCCCGATTTAAAGCGTCTCGTCACCGCTCCTAATGTCGCGGTGCCGGCAAGAGGCCGGCGAGTCAGGCGCGCGAGCCGGACTCGCAGTCTCTGAAATTATTGCTCGAATACCCCTCTCCTATAGACTCGTCAATTCCAACTCAACGGAGTCGCCCATTGCTGGCGATTTACATCGGGCGTAGTCTTTGGCTCTAACCGTCAAAGGGGTCGCACCATGTTGCCTCACGTCCGCATTTGGAGTATCTGGCTTTCCAGCACATTGTTGTTCGCTATCGCTGCCGGCGCAGCGCCTAGCGTGTCCACTAAAGATACCGCGGCGCAGTTGCAGAAGGCGGTCGACGGGGACTGGCGCTCAGCGGAGCACCGGGAGCGCGACCGCTACCGCCACCCGGTCCAAACGCTGCAGTTTTTTGGGATCCAGACGAACATGACGGTGATAGAGCTGGCGCCCGGCGGCGGTTGGTACACGGAAATCCTCGCTCCTTTCTTGGCCGCAAACGGGCACTTGATCGAGGCTGCATCGCCAAATATCGAGCAGAGGATCAAGGACAATCCGGTCTTCGGGCACATTGTGAAGATCATCCCCTTCAAGCCGCCTCTCAATGTGGCGCTGGGCGCACCGAATTCCGCCGACATGGTGCTCACCTTCCGCAGTACCCACGATTGGCTCAACGACAGTCCGGCGACGCTGGACGCTGTGTTTAAAGCGGTGTTCGACGTGCTCAAACCCGGCGGCACATTCGGCGTCGTCGAACATCGAGCCAAGCCGTTCGCCGATGCCGTAGAAAGTTCGAAACAACTGCACCGCATCCCCGAGGATTACCTGATCGCGTTGGGTCTGAAGACCGGCTTCCGGCTGCAGGGGGTGTCAGAAATCAACGCGAATCCGCAGGACTCAGAAAGCGTAAACGTACATAGCCTGCTACCGGATTTGGTCGGGCCGGAGAGCGAACACGCCGAGATGAAGGCGATCGGCGAGTCCGATCGCATGACGCTGCGGTTTCAGAAGCCTTGAGCGGCTCTTCTCCGTCTGGCCGGGCCATTCGTGTGTCTCTACACTCGCCCGGCACGGCGAGTTAGGCGAGCGAGCCCGACTCACCTTCCGGAGTCTTGTTCGGAAGCCGCCCAGCGACTCCGCGGCGACCTTCATATCGCCGGCCGGCATTCAGGCTCGCCCCTGCGCTTTCGCAGCTCGTGCCATCGCCCCTCTCCCGGCTAAAACTTTCTCTCCATAACGCATCGGCATGCGGGTGTCTCGCCATCTGCCGGCTTGCATCACCGAAGGAAGGTCCATATTGAGCGCCAATAAGTCCTGAGCCGCGCCAACCTTGGCGGAGTGGCCCGTTCTCGACCAGATGCCTTCGGCGCCGACCTCACTTGCACCGCGATCAATCTCGATTGGGATGAGACTATTTGACAGTCTCAACCATGCGGGTCTTTTATGAAACTTCGTTGCCCGAATGGCGGGCTCAAATCGATGCAGCGCCTCTCTCAGCTCGGGTTGCATTCAATTTTACACAAGCTCAACGATGCCTTCCTGCGAGGATAGTGCGATTTAATATGTGCGCGTCAACATTTCAAGCCGCGGACCCGTAGGCAAGCCGATCCATCATCTCGGCGAATTTGCCCCAGTGGATCCGCTTAGCCGATTGGCGTCTGGCGCCGGCCCAAAACAGCGATCCGCGACCGATCTGCAGCTCGCCGAGCTTTATGTCTTTGCGATAGATCTGCAGCGTGAGCGCGGACTTAGCCTTCGCAAGGGTCGCATTGGATATTTCAGCCTTCACTTCATAGGCATGAGGTAATGATTTAATGGCACGCTTTCGCTTTGTTCTTCGCATGGCTTTCCCCATTTGATTCCGGCACTGACAGTCGTCGATGTAACTTCGCCCGTCATTGTACGCGCGAAAATCAGCTTTCCAGGAGTGCCCGCATGCCCCACAATCCGTTGACCCTGACCCGAAACCTTTACGACCTGCCGCGACGCAGGCCAAGATCTCGTCGCTCATCCCCGTTTATTAGCGTGCAAGCTGGTCCGACGCGACATTTAATCACGTTGAAAAATTGCCGGGGCTTCCCTGCTAAAGTAACGCGCAAAATGCAAGAAGGAGCTCCCGCCCATGAAATCTCTCGCCATCTCAGCCGTCTTACTCGTACTCTCGAGTCCAGCACTTGCAGCGCTAACGCACTCGCTGTTGATCGAGGACATGACTTGGACGGAAGTGCGCGAGGCGATAGCCGCGGGCAAGACTACCGCGATCTACTATGCGGCAAGCACCGAACAGAATGGGCCCGCGGTAGCACTAGGCAAGCATGTGTTTGTTGCTCACTACTTAAGCCAACAGATCGCTGCGCGACTCGGCAACGCACTGGTGTATCCCACCATGCCCTTTGCCCCGACCGGGGATTGGGGCCTCATTGGGCCAGGCCTCATCGACCCAGCAAAAAAGACGGGTCACATGCGATATGCGGGTAGTGTGAACCTCTCAGAAGAGGCCTTCGGCGTCGTGGCGCATGACGTGACCTTAAGCGCGATATCGGCCGGGTTCACGAACGTCGTATTGATGTGCGATCACGGCGGCAAAGCCCAGTCGCAACTGGATCAAGTGGCAAAAAGCATGAACGCCGAGTGGGGTGCCAAGGGCATCCATGTGTACTACATCCCCGACTTGTACTTCAAAGAAAAGGACGTGATGAAGGAGTACATGCAGAAACACGATTTACCCATTGACTCACACGCCGGCACCGACGACACCTCCGAACTCAAGTACGTCGACAAAATGGTCAATGGCAACTCACCCAAATGGATCCGTTCTTCCAAACTGATCAAGGGACACGAAGGCGATGGCACCGGCGTGGACGGCGATGAGACAAAGGCGACGCTGGAATTGGGCAAAATGTTCACCGACGCCAAGGTTTCTTTCGCCGTAAGCCAAATAAGAGAGTTGATTGCCGCTGGCAAATAGCCGGCCAATTCAACTTACCACGACTCCTCGAGCAACGTACAGATCCCCGCACCATTCTGCTCTAGGGCCTGAAGGTGATGAGCCAGCGCGTCGCATTGAGCATCGTCGATGACATCCGGCAGCACAACGAAACCCTCTTCCTGGAACCGTTGCATATAGCTCACTAACTTATTCAAGCACAGACGCCGCCTTTATTCGCGCCCAATAGTCCGTCGCCAACGCCTTGACTGCGCTTGTCGACATCATCCTCTAGACCACGCATGTGCTGCCAAGTTGTGCGGGTTGCACCAGTCACATAATTAATCGTCCAGCTTGAGCCTGTACAGAGTGCCATTACCAGTGGCGCTGGCTTCTCAGGGCGCAATCATTGTTGTATCAGCGGGCTCGAACTCCCGCAGAGTTGGCGCGTCTTGCGCCAACTCTGCGACGAATCAGCCGCCTACAACTTCGCTGATACTTGAAGGAAGAAGTAGCGTCCCAAGACATCGAAGAGTGTCGAGGTGCCGGTGTAGGTCGTTGCCGTTTGCGGTGGTGCGGTGTCAAACGTGTTGTTCATGCCTGCGGACACTTTGACGTTGGATGCCAGCTGATAAGTCGCATACAGATCGAGATAAGTCCGGCTGGCGACGTCATTGTCGTTGCTGAAGAACGGCGCAAAGGTGACGTCAACCTTGGACTTGCCAATGTATCTAACTTTCGCGCTGACGGTGATCGGGGATGCAGCGAAGGTCGTCGTCAAATTGGCGCGCACTTTAGGCAAAGTGTAATTGCCGGCGCTTTGAATGACGTTTGAGGGATTGCTGGCATCCACGATGGAGTTGTTTTTCATCGTGTACGAACCATCCAAAGCTACTGTCAATTGATTGGCCGTATTGAACAGGTGGCTCGGCAGGTCGAAGCGATAGGCCGCGGTGGTATCAACGCCCGCAGCCTGCAGCACCCCGATGTTGAGTGGTTTGAGAAACAGGTTGGTGATGGCGTTCGCCACGTTTCCGCCCGCCGAGTTACCTCCGCCGCGCTGAATCAGCGCACACAAGGGCTCGTTCAGCGTCGCACCATCGACGCAACCATTGATGATTTGCTGTGCGGGTAGTGTGTTGATGGCGGAAGCAATGTCGATATCCCACCAGTCAATTGTCCACGTGAAATTCGGCACCCAACGCGGCGTGATGACCGTGCCCACCGTCCAGCTCTTTGCCGTCTCGGCGGTTAGTCTGGCGTTGCCGGCGATAATCTGGGCGCGGCCTTCCGCGGCGAGCGGATCGACGTAATTGGGGGGAACCCCGAGCTTGGCGCAATTCGCGGCGCGCGTTGAAGAACCGGCATTGATGTACACCGCGCTGCACGGGTCATAGTAGCCGGTGAACGTGCTCGTGCCTCCGGGACTGAACAGCTCCGTGAGGTTGGGAGCACGGACGCTCTTCGAGCGCGTCACCCGAAACCGGACATCTTCGGTGGGCGCCCATTGCGCGGCGAGCTTCCATGCCGTTGTGTGGCCAATGGTGTTGTAATCCGAGTAGCGGATCGCCGCTTCGCCTTCGAGCGCCTTGGCAAAGGGCGCGTCTTTTAGGATCGGGACCACGGTCTCCATGAAGGCTTCTTTGACGTTAAAATTTGCGTAGCTAGAGGGTGAGTAGGTGCTGAACAACAACCCCTCGGTACCCAAGCCGTCGGCGACAACGGTCTGACTCTCCTTGCGATATTCGACGCCGGCGGACACCCCCAAGGGACCCGCCGGGAGGTGCCACACCGTGCCGGTCAGCTGCGCCCCTCCGACCCCCATCGTATTAATGATACGAGTCTGCGAGGTGTAGAGGAAGTAGTTGAGCGCCGCCTGGGTGGCGCGATCGGGACCGAAAAGGTTCAAGGGCACACATCCCGCGGCCACCGCGGTAGGATCGGCGCATTTCGGGCCATTGGGTCCTGCGATTACATCGATCGCCTGCAGGTAGCGGCTCTTGATGCGCTCGTTCTGAAATTGGCTGTCATTGTTGTACTGGCCGTAGTCGTAGAATGCCATCCATTTGAATTCATCGCCCAAGCGACCGTCGAGCCGAGTCACCGTGTCGAAGGTGTAGCGATCGTTGACGCGTGTGAACTGGCGCTGATCGGTGTCGGTTCTACCCACCGAGAGGGAGGTCATCCCGTTTTGTGCCATCAGGGCTAGAGCAGCCGCCGGAATGTAGGGGTTGCGGGCATCGATGGTCAGGCCATAATCAAATGCCGGCTGTACCGGAAACCAAGTGTTCGTATACGAGAACTGCACATCTTCGGACAACTTGATGCCAGCACCCAGGTCGTAGCCGAAGTGCAGCTGCGAGGCCAGCACCGAGAACTGCGGGCGGAGTTGCAGGAAGTCCTGGTTGTTGAAACCATCGCCACCACCCGTGCCGAGATACGATAAAGGCCTCGCGCCATTCTGCACCGGACGCAAGCTCCCATCCTGGTTGACAGTGTACTGCGTGTTCCCGATGTAGAAGGCAGATCCGTAGGTCGTATTGGGGAAGCGGCAGCCAAAGTATTGGATGTTCGTATAGGGGTTTGAGGCCGTGACGTTGGCATTCGGGAAATCACAGTTGTAGCTCTTGTCCCAAGGTCGGCGCTCGGCCGCTAGTGCAGTCTCGCGATTCCAAGAGATCCCGAAGGTAAATTCGCCCCGATCCTGTAGCTTTTGTCCGTAAGTGGCGCTGACACTCTCCGTGGCGTTGTCGCCGCGGCTGGAGATGCCTGATCGCGCATTGACCTCGAGGCCCTCGGCGTTGTGCTTGAGAATAATGTTGACCACGCCGCTGACCGCATCGGCGCCATACACCGAGGACGCACCTCCCGTGATGACCTCGATGCGCTCGATCATATTGGCAGGGATCGTGCTCAAGTCCACAGCGGAGGATGAGCTTCCGCCGGATACTCTTCGCAGGCCATCCACCAGGACCAAGGTGCGATTGGTGCCGAGTCCGCGCAAGTTCAGAAAGGTTGCTCCGGCATCGGTGTTGTAGCCTGCCTGGTTGGTGGATAAACCGGAGCCGAGACCAAACTGTGAATATTGATTGAGGATATCGCCGGCATTGGAGAAGCCGCTTTGTTCGATCGCGGCCGTGGTGATGACTTCGATGGGAGCCGGTTGCTCGAGCGCGCCGCGTGCGATACGGGAGCCGGTGACCACCAGTTCCTCGAGCTGCGTATCTTTCTTTTCGGGCGCATTACTCGATGGGTTCGTCCCGCCCCCGACCTCTTGCACGGGACCCGCGGCATGAGTCTGCAATTTGGCCAAGTGTAACCGAGGTTTTTCGGGTGGAGTGAGCGCCGATGTCTCCTGATACGAGACTTCGGCCTGGCCATGCAGACGCGCGGCCGGTGACGGTGCGGTCACAAGCATAGCGCCACTCGAGTCCATAGTGACCTTGAGTGCGGTCCCTTTTAGCAACTTCTGCAGCGCCGATCGGGCGGATAAGGTTCCGCTGACGCCTTGCGTGTGTTGGACCCCTACTTGAGAAGAGATCACCCCGATCTCCGTACCCGATTGCTTGGCCAACGTCTGGATGGCCGTGACCAGATCTCCGGCCGGGACGTCGATGGGTTTTGCCTCGTCGGCAACCACGACTGAGGTCATCGCCAATGACAGAGCCCAGGCGGCTATTGCATTTCGCGTTATCACATGCTGCATATTTATCCCTGGTGAGCGAGTTTTAATTGTCCGCAGATACCGGGACGAATGAGACGCGAAGATCCTCCTAGCTGGATCCAAACTTTTTTTTTGGATATTCGTGCTTGCTCGAGCCTGAAGTGACATCTCGGCTCGAGAACAGGCGATTAGCGCACTGAGTCGGGGCGTTGCTGCGCGAGACGCGCACCGACAGACAGCATCGAAGCAGTGATTAGCGGTGACGGAGAAGGATGCGAGTGTCGATCACTTCGATCTGAATCGGGAAGGCATCGGCCAGTAGACGCACGAAGCCTTGTGAGTTGTTGGTACGGAATTGACCCCCGATGCGCAGCGCGCCGATGTCCGGATCTTCGATGGCTATCTGCCGAGTGTTATAGCGATTGAACTCCGCCACCGCCTCGGTGAGCAAGGTGTCGTGAAAAACTAGGGTGCCCTGGCGCCAGCTGAGGCGGTCCTCGACATCCGACAGCGGTTTGTCCTGAACCAGGATGCCGGCGATTCCCGCCACCGCAACGCCGCCGCGCGAGATCATGGCGGTTTCCGGCGGACGATGCGCCGCGGAATGCTCCACACGCACTCGCCCTTCCGTCACGATCACTTGAATGCCGTTCTGTCCACGTCGAACCGAGAACTTGGTACCAACGGCGGTGACACGCTGATCGCCGACGCGTACCACGAACGGACGCTTAGGATCCTTGGCCACTTCGAAGAAAGCCTCACCCTTGTCGAGGTCTACCCGGCGTTCCGTGTCGCTCAGTGCGATGCGGATACCTGAGTCGGTGTTGAGCGTGATGGTCGACCCATCCTTGACGGGAATGGCCGAAATTCCGCCGATGTCAGTGCGATACGATGTCACACGCAGTGGCCAGAGCATCCACGCCGCGAGCAGGAGGCTCGCAGCGATGGCAGCTCCCATTGCTCCCCATACCCGACCCAGATACGCGGGGCTCGCGCGTGGAAGCGGCGGTTTCGCCGATGATTCGCAAAGCGCCGAGGGACGAGGGCGCTCGCTTAACTGCAAAAGGCCGTTTCGGCTGAGCACCTTGAGGCGTTGGGCCCCCGACCATGCGTTTTGCAGCCGCACGAAGGCGACTCGGTGCGCGGTCGAAGCAGACAGCCAAGCGTCGAGCGCAGCCTGATCGGCCTCGCGCCATGCTTCACCTTCGCGGCGAACCATCCATACCGCCGCTGCTCGTTCAATGTCTCGATGAAGTCCCACGTCGTGTCACTGTCTAGTGTCGCACCCGATGCTATCCACTCTGTTAGTTGCTGCGCTCAATGCTTTAGTTGCTTCTTATGCGTCGTTCGTACTTTGGTGGTCGCCGACCCCCGCTCCCTAAACAACGCGTCTGCAAAACGCCGCATAGCCTTGGCGATCTGCTTCTCCACCACTGTCTCGGGGATTCCAAGCCGCGTTGCCACTTCCCTTTGTGACAAATCCTCCACGCGGCGCATCCACACGACCTCACGGCAGCGCGGCGTCAATTGCTCAAAGACGCGAGACAATGTACGCAGTTCGTCTCGAGCGATTGCATGATGTTCCGGTGACACCTCATCAACGTGAAAATCTAGAGACCCCAGATCCGCCTTCGCTTCGATCGAGACCACCCGGCTCCTACGCAAGCGATCTGCCATGAGATTTCGCGCCGTCGTGAACAGAAACGACTTGGGTGAACGCGGCCGTTCCTTAGCGGCAGCCTCATACACTTTCACATAAGCTTCCTGGCGCAAGTCATGGATGTCGTCGCGATGATGCCAGCTGCGGGTGAGATATCGCACCAGCGAATCCTCACATACGAGGATCTCTCGAGCAAACCACGCGTCAAGCGAATCTTTCACGCTGACTAGACTACAAGCAACTCTTCTTTTGCGGCAGTTCTTTTTGATGGTGTCGAATATTTTTGTCAGGGGGCATCCCCCGCGGGGGTGGAAAATGCCGCATCGTTCGTCTTGTCTTAGTGATATGTTGCAAGAATAAAGGGTGAAAATTATGCGAGGGTTCTCGATCGCGCTGGCGCTGACGGCATCTGTTTCGGCTAGCGGGGCCCAAGCACCCCGGGACGCCGATGAACTGACGGCGACGGTAACCCGTCTGGCGCACGTGGGGTCCTGCGCATCCCCGAGTTTCTCTCCCGACGGGCGGAGGCTGGCCGTCCTCTGCAACCTCAGCGGCACACCCCAGGTGTGGATCCTATCGAGTGGTGGGGGGTGGCCCACGCAGGTCACAGCGCTAGAGGACCCGGTCACCGGTGTCGAGTGGTCACCCTCCGCCGACCGGCTGGCAATCTCCGTGGCGCCGGGCGGTGGTATGAACACCCAAATCTACATGCTCCATCCGGACGGCACGGGACTCAAGCGCTACAGCCAAGGCGGCAAAGACAACAACTGGCTCGCGCACTGGACGCACAGCGGTTCGGCCCTCTTGGTGTCGTCCAACATCCGTAATGGCGCCTCGATGGACCCGTACCTTTTGGGTGCGGAAGACGGACGGATGCAACTCTTGTCCAACAGCCCCGGCACTGATCGGTTCGCGGATTTGGACCATGACGCCCATACCGCCCTCGTGACACGAATGAAAAGTCGCGGCGACAACGATGTGGTCTTGATCGACGTGGCCACACATAAGGACGTGAACCTTACACCGCATGGGGGGCCTGGCACCTTTGATGGACGCTTTTCGCCGGACGCTAAAACCGTTTATCTCGTTTCCAACAAGGATCGGGACCTCACCGCCTTTGCCAAGGAACAATTAGGGCCCCATGGCGAAGCCGGCACGATCCAAGTCGTGACCGAACGCAAGGACGCCGAGCTAGCTGAATTCGAAATCAATCCGGCAGGTACCGAGGCTGTGCTCATCTGGAATATAGCCGGACGCTCGGAATTGAGCTTTGTCGACCTGCCTACCGGACAGGTCAAGGCCGGACCAAAGCTCCCGAGCGAACTTGCCTATGATCCTAAATACTCACCTGATGGCAAGCGACTTGCGTTGGTGCTCACCGGTGCCGCCGCACCCGCCGATGTTTGGGTCATGGATCGCGTCACAGGAAGCCTAGAGCAGGTCACCTTTAGCCCGCATGCGGGAGTAATCCTGAAAGATCTGGTGCACCCCACCCTGGTGCGCTACAAGGGCGAGGACGGTGAGCCCTTGACCGCGTGGTTGTGGCTCCCCAAGCACTGGGTTGCGCCAGGCCCGTGCGTGCTGAGCTTCCACGGAGGCCCGGAGGGACAAGAACTTCCAGATTTTCGCAGCGATTACCACGCGCTCCTCGAGCAGGGAATCGCCGTACTCGCGCCAAACGTGCGTGGATCGGGAGGTTTCGGCAAGCGATTTGTCAATCTGGACAATCAGGAACTCAGATTCAACGGCATCAAGGACATCAAGGCTTCCGTTGATTATTTGACGGGCAACAAGATCGGGGATCCCAAGAGACTCGGCATTATGGGCGGCTCTTACGGCGGCTATATGACCATGGCGGGCCTGACCGACTACCCGGACATGTTCCGCGCCGGCGCCGATTTGTTTGGCGTCGTAAACTTCGAAACCTTTTTCGCCAACACCGAACCTTGGATGGCCGCCATTTCGACAATTGAATATGGCGATCCGAAGACTCAGGCAGAGCTGCTGCGAACACTCTCGCCCATCAATAAGATCGATCGTGTCAAGGCCGCCACACTCGTTTTGCATGGCGCCAATGACACGAACGTTCCTGTCGTCGAGGCGCAGCAGGTCGTCGACAACTTAAAGAAGCGCGGCGTGCCGGTGGAACTGGTGATGTTTCCTGACGAGGGACACGGCTGGCGCAAGACCTCGAATCGAATTCGATCGACGGTTGAGGTTACGCGCTGGTTCGTGAAGTATCTCAAACAGGACGGCAAGTAGTCCCCGGGGATGACGAAGGTCCGAATGTGCCGCTCCGTGCCGTGATGGGGTCGCCTTGATTTCCGTGATTGCGGCACAGATCAGCCACTTTCGCGCCTGCATCTCCTTCCCTGATGATGGATATAATCTTCTCGTCGCTGAACTTCGATTTCTCCACAAGGATCTCCTATGTGGAAAACTCTACTCCCCGGTGGTCCTGACTGTCAGGGGTTTACACACTAACTCGTCCAAGCACAAACTACTTCGATGACGCCGCCTTTATTCTCGCCCGATAGTCGGTCGCCAACGGCTGACTGCGCTTTTCGGCGTCATCCTTAAGGCCACCCATGCGCTCTTCCAACATTCTTCTGGCTTGCGGCGTTAGAGCCTTGATGTACTTCCCTATGGGCGATTCGTAGAATGTGCTTAACGCTTCCATTTCTGATGCCGTGAACACAACGCCGAGTGCCTGCTTTACCTTACCCTCCACAGCCTTCTCGCCTCGATCCTGCCGAATCGAGTGCCATTCCGCAATTCTTTCTGGGGACAATACCAGCGCTGGCACTTTATTCAGCACTGCCTCACAAGTCTCTTTTAAGTACGCGTGCAATATGACTCGCCCGTGCGTAATTAGTAGGCGTGCGTGGAACGATTTGATAGCCAGAGACATATTGACCCTGCGCGGTCTCGGTCCACAGCCATTCGACGTCTTCACCCTCTGCGCAGTTAACGTTTAGGAATCGATTGCGTAGATTCTGGCCTTTTGGCTCAGGTGCTTGAACTGTGCGGCATTCGTTGGAAGACACTCGTCACTCCACGCCTCCTTGGTGTCCAGCATTCTAAAGAATACCTTTCGCGGACACGATCTGAATTACAGATTCGAGATCACAGTACCGATTGTTCCGAGCGCAAAGGCGTAACCCTGCTGCCAACCGCTCAACCGAGGGCCCGCCACGTTCAACACTTGGATTCCATGCTCTTCGACAAAGCGCGAAATTGCAGCCGCGGCTCGCAACTTCGTCATTCCTGTCGCATCCAGTGCGATGAACGGCTTCTTCTCCCGCACACACAATTTCTCAGTCAGCAGCGTCCCTCCCGACAGTGTGTCCCTGAACAGGATCTATTTGTGAGTTTCGACATCAAATGTCACCGCAGGGAAATTTCGCTTATCCCCGCCGAATTTACAGTAACGATCGCAAGCAGACTGATCCTGTAACCCAATGATCCTATAACCCAAGCACAATGCCAAAATTAAGGAACAATGCGATGTGCCCAACGTAAGGAGAACCAGTGACAGGTCTTATTTGATTTCGATTCGCGACCTACAATCGCGATCGTTGACCCAGGCGTAGCGATCTTGCCCAAACGAACCAAGACGGGCGTTTATTTTGAGAGCGGAGTATTATCGACCGGACGCTTGCATTGCGCGACTCGCTAGCGGTGACGAGGAAGGAATGGCCCCATTGCACCCGTATTGGTTCGATACCGCCCCGCCCAGTAAAAGGGACTGCGTCATCCCACGCATTCTCGATCTTCACGCCGCAGTGACCCCCGATAGGAACTTCATTCGTTTTCAGACGGGTGAGTCTTGGAGCTGGGGTGAAACGCGTATCCAATCGCTGAAAACGGCGGCCGCCCTTCAAGCGCGCGGTGTCGAAAAGGGAGACGTGGTTGCCGCCTGTGCCCCTAATGGCCCTGCCCTCCTCAAGGCGTGGTTCGGCGCGAACTATCTCGGGGCTGCGATCGCGCCGATCAACACGAGCTTTCGCGGGCGATTACTGGAACACGCAATCAACTCAAGCGGCGCTCGATTGCTAATCCTGCACCCGGATTTGGCGCCGCGGCTTGAGGGTCTCTCGCTGCCTGCGATTCAGCGGATAATCCTGACCGGGGGGGCGTCAAACTGCGTGCCGCTGGGGGCGCCGGCCGAACTTGCTTCGGCGCTAGACGGTGTTGCCGATCAAGTTACGACCGCGGAGGTGGAACCATGGGACACTCCGGTCATCATATTCACCTCGGGTACGACTGGCCCTTCGAAGGGTGTCATCACGACCTATGTTCAGGCGTGGACAACAGGCCGCATCACCTACGGATATATGAACCGTGACGATCGCATGCTGGTAAATCTTCCCATGTTTCATGTGGGAGGCATTTCTCCAATCATTGCCGCGCTCGCTTGCGGAGGTTCCGTGGCATTGTTTGAATCCTTCGATACCTCGCGGTTTTGGGCTCAGGTGCGGGAAACTAAATCCACGACATGCAGCGGGTTCATTGGAGCTTTGAGCATGTTCCTGCAAAAGGAAACTCCTCGTTCGGACGATCGAGAAAATAGCCTGCGGATGTGCACCCTCAGCCCCATCGATGAAGGAACGGTGGCGCTGTCGAAAAGATTCGGATTCGATTACGTCTCGGGGTTCAACATGACGGAAGTTTCGTGTCCGCTGATCACCGATGTCAACGAACCGACAGTCCGCAGCTGCGGACGCCCCCGCAGCGGCGTCGAATGTCGCATCGTAGATGACAACGACTATCCTGTGATCGATGGCGAGGTGGGCGAATTAGTAATCCGTACCACCAATCCGTGGGAGTTGTTCAAAGGCTATCTTGGCAATCCCGTGGCGACTTCCGAAGCCTGGCGCAACGGTTGGTTTCATACAGGAGACCTGCTGCGGCGCGACCTGGAAGGTCGCTACTACTTTGTCGATCGCAAGAAGGACGCGATACGCCGACGGGGCGAGAACATGTCCTCGTTCGAAATCGAAAACGAAGTCTGCGCATATCCCGATGTAAGAGAGGTCGCCGCTTACGGGGTAGACGCGCCGGGCGGCGAGCAAGAAGTCATGGTGTGCATTGCACCGCGCGCCGGTGCAATCATAAATCCGCGCGACCTCATCGAGTTTCTGATTCCGCGAATGGCCCACTTCATGGTGCCGCGATACGTTCGGATCGAGGCAGCATTGCCGAAGACGCCTACTAACAAGATTCAGAAGGTGGATCTTCGCACGCAGGGTGTCACTGAAGGAACATGGGACCGTGAAGCCGCCGGAATCACAGTGAGGCGGCAGAAGCTCGGTGCCAATTAGTCAAGCGAGTTGAGTACTTCCGCCCTACCGGGACGTAAAGAGAGTGCAACTATGAATTCAAGCGTACAAGGGGTCGTTGAACCAAAGATCGACATTATCCGCCGGCTGCAGAAAGCAATTGCAAAGCGGAACCTCAACGAATTTCTGAGTTTCTTCGCGGCCAATGTCGAGTATCACTACCATGTTGGCACGCGTCCGCTATTGGGAATCGAATGGGTGGAGAAATTCATCACGAAGTATTGGAAGAACAATAGCAATGCAACCTGGGTTATTGTGCACCACGCCGAGTCCGGCGACTCGTTATTAACGGAAGGTCGCGAAGAGTATATAAATGCCGATGGGCAGAAAGTCGTTCATCCTTACATGGGGATCATCAATTTCTTTGACGGTAAAATTATCGGGTGGCGAGACTACTTTCAGATGAACGACTCAAACGCAGGCAGGTGACGAATTCGGTAGCTGCAATTTCCATACGCAATCGACTTCGACGTGCTTCACGCCGGACTCCTCTGGCCGCGGATCGCTACCGGCGGTCGTTTACTAGAGCATGATCCGCGCTGCAGCACTCCGAAGCGCATTGTGGTATTCGCGATCGATTTCATCGACGACCTGCGCGACAGACTCAATGGCGCGAACTGAACCGACGCCCTGCCCCGCCGCCCAGAGGTCGCGCCAACGGCTCGCCCCTACCACGGTAGGATCATAGTTCCGTTGCGGCACGTCCGGCAATCGATCAGGATCTATTCCTGAGGCGCGAAGGCTTGGTTTTAGCCAGGAAGCGGCCGTGCCGGTTATCGCGGATGTCACGATCAAATCATCGAGAGTGGAATCAACAATCATCTGCTTATACGCCGGCACCGCCATGCTTTCAGTCGTTGCGATGAATCGTGTGCCCATGTAGACAAAATCCGCGCCAGCGGTTATCGCACCGGCGACCGCGCGGCCATCCGCGATTCCACCGCCGACAACTACAATACCGTCAAACATCGACCGCACGGCAGAAATGAACGCAAACGGCGAAAGAAACCCTGTATGGCCTCCCGCCCCCGCTGCGATACATGCGAGGCCGTCAACACCTGCCGTGATCGCTTTGGCGGCAAGGCTCAGGTTGACGACATCGGCGATAACGATTCCCCCATAATCATGGACCACCGGCAGCGCTCGGAGCGGGCTCCCGAGAGCGGTCACAACAATGGGAGGCCTAAATTTGGCAACCAGCGCGAGGTCTTCGCCGAGTCGCGTATTGGTGGAGTGCGTCACTAGATTCACACACCAGGGACCCAGCGTCGCTGCCGCGTGCTCGGCGCGCTCCATCTCAAGCGATTCCGTCACCGTGATCATCCATTCTTCGAGAATGGCCGGCGTACGAGCATTGGGGGCTGGAAATGCACCGACAATACCCGCGCGACAAGCAGCCAGCACGAGTTCTGGTCCGGAGATGAGAAACATCGGAGCGGCAAACAGGGGCAGTCGGGTGGGAGGGAATGTCGACCGGCCAGCAGGCATCACGAGGTCACTAAGGAAGCGCGGATGGGATGCGCGCCAGTTCGATCTCCAAGAAGTCCACCAATGACTGTGGCGTCGCTTGGGTAATGCGCGTGCGGGCATAAACGTGTGCAGTACGCGGCTTGCGATCGAACCATACTAGTTCCTGTTCTTTCTGTGGCGGGCGGATAGCCGCAAGCCATAATGCCGTATCGGCCGCGGATTCGGTATTTCGAAGCACGGATTGGAGAATCTTGCGAAAGCGCGGCATTGAGCGCTGGACGCCACCTGTATCAGCCCAACCGGGATGCATGACATAGAACGTAAATCCCCGCGGTCCATACCGGTCGCGCCAGTATTGATTGAGAACCATCTGACCGCGCTTGGCGCAACCGTAGGCGACAATGCCGTTGAACGTCGCTTGGTTGGTGTTATTCAGCCTCGCCGGATTCAATGGTTGGTTGTATCCGCCGCCGGAAGTCATGTTGATGACCAACGGTCGACTCGAGAACGCTCCGTGACGAATCAGCGCTTCGGTCAGCAGGTAGTGGCTGAGAATGTTGATGGTGAAGGAGCTTTCCCGCCCTTCGCTAGTCACGGCCAGGGCAGAGTTCATCACACCGACGTTGTTGACGAGCACGTCGATTTTAACGCCCGAAGCGATGAGATCTTGTGCGAAGCGGAAAGTATCTGCTTGCAGCGAGAAATCGCAGACCGCCGTATCGAATCCCTGAATTCCGCGTTGTCGCGCATAGGCCGCAAGTTCATTCAGCTTTGCTGGATTGCGCGCAGCGGCGGTGACTTTCGCACCCGCCAGAGCGGCGTCAAGTGCAATCTGGCGTCCGATTCCGCCCGAAGCGCCGGTCACGAGCCAGTGCTGACCTTTGAAATTCAACTTAGTCGGCGACCAGAACACGCTGCGGGCGAGATAGCCAATCTGCGAATAGCTCACCGTAAAACGGCTGTAGAAAATGACAACCTTTTTTAGCATTTGGAAGTTCACACAATCTGACTCCTGTTCGCTACCGAGAAACCGTTCGTCCGCCAGCCACTTACGCTCGTTGCAATAGCACTCCGCACCCTACGCCCGACACGGCGTGCGCAATCGCCGCTCCCCATTCAACGTCTCGGCGCTCCATCTCCGCGAGCAGCGTCGCGATCAAAATGGCGCCGGAAGCACCCATCGGGTGGCCCATTGCTAGATGGCCGCCACTTGCGTTAACGAGTTCTGGATTGACATCGCAAGTGCGCCTGAATTTTGCGGGCACCACGGCAAACGCTTCCATGAATTCGATCGCGCCGAGATCCCCCAGCGATAATCTGCTGCGCTCGAGCAACCGCGCGAGCGCGGCGAACCCGGCAGCGAAGGGCTTCTTGAGATCGGTATGCACCTCTGCGATCAGTGCAAGCCGCGCGCGTGGTTGCAGTCCAACTGCGGCGCCGCCATCGCGGCTGCCGATCAGTAAAAGCGCTGCCCCATCAGAGATCGGTGGGCAGTGAGGAATCGCGTGCAAGTGTTTGACCTCGCGCATTCCTGACACGGTGCGCGTGAGATACGCATCGCTACCGTTCGCGCCGAGCGACGCGAATGCGGGCGCGAATCGCGCGAGGTCAGTCACCGTGAGCTGCGGTCGGATAAGTTCGTCCCGCTCGACTCGTGACCCGTCGGGGCGCACGACGGGCACAACGGTGCTCGCGTACCGCCCGTTCGACCAAGCCATACCCGCGCGCCGATGAGAATCCACCGTCACCTCATCGAGTTCCGCGCGCGTGATGCCCTCTTGCGTGGCGAGCCAATCCGCGACGATAGGCGGCGGCACGTAGCTTAAGGATGCAGCGAGAGCCGCATCAGTGAAAAAGGTCGCGCCGTCAGCCTCGAAGGACGCCTGTGACATGCTTTCGACGCCGCCCCCTAGCGCGAGCGATTCCTCGCCCGTGATAATTGCGCGCGCCGCGCTCGCCACGGCACTCATCCCGGAGACGCAATAATTATTGAGAGTCACCGAAACCGCAGTGTCCGGCAGCCCCGCGAGAATTCGGGACACCAGCGCTACGTGTCCACCTTGCGGCCCAACCTGGGTCACACAACCGAGCGCTAGACGCTCGACGGAGGCGTTTACTTGCGGACCATGCCGGTCAGTTATTGCTGCAACAAGCTGCCTGATGAGTTCGTACGGGGCCAATCCTGCCAGCGAGCCGCCTATTTTACCCTTGCCGCGAGGCGTACGTATCGCATCGAAAATCAACACGTCTATCATCGCAAACTAAAGTCACCGCACATTAGGCGTGCAACATCAAGTACCTTCACGGTGATGAGCCTCCCGGATCGCCGATCGAGATGCGCAATGTGCTACATCGACTTGCATAACAAGACTGCACGCTACTCCGCCCTGAAGAGGACTGCAAGTCCCGCTCCACGAGACACTTGCGATATTGAACTCGTGGCCGTAGATTGAACGGGAGCTAAAGAAGGGGGTTGCCATGACCGCTAAGGTTTATATTCTCGGCGGGTACCAGACTGATTTTGCCGGCAACTGGCAGCGCCAAGGAATCGAGCTGTTCGATGCTTTCCGAGCCACGGTGCATGCTGGACTCGAAGCGACCGGCCTCGATCCTCAGGACGTGGAAGTGGCGCACGTTGGCAATTTCGCCGCTGAACTGTTCTGCGGTCAGGGCCATCTGGGAGGCTTCTTCGCCGCTTGTGATCCTGCGCTGGCTGGCGTGCCGGCGAGCCGGCATGAAGGGGCATGCGCCTCGGGCAGTCTAGCGGCGCTCGCAGCCTCGGCCAATCTTGAGTCGGCCCGTTACGGACTTGCTGCCGTCATCGGTATAGAGCAAATGCGCAATGTTCCCGGCGATCAAGCGGCGCTCAATATTGGCGGACCGGCCATGTGGAACGGGCACGAATGTCCACAGATCAAGTACCCCTGGCCGCATCTTTTCAGTCGGCTGGGCGACGAATATGACGCAAGATATGGTCTCAAACCCGAGCATCTTGCGGGAATTGCACAGATCAATTTTGCTAATGCAAAACGCAATCCGAACGCGCAGACGCGCCGATGGATTTTCGATGAAGCGAGTTTCACGCAGGATGATCGGGCAAATCCTGTGATCGATGGACGGATCCGCCGGCAAGACTGCGGTCAGATTACCGACGGGGCCGCCATCGTTTTCCTTGCATCGCCAGAGCGCGCAGCGCGCTACGCGCGCGAACACAATCTTGACTTGAGCGACTTGCCTTACATCCTGGGCTGGGGTCACCGCACGGCGCCCATCACTTATGACGCGAAAATCGAGGCGAGTCGCGGCGCCGAGTACGTTTTTCCCCACGTGCGCGGTACGATTACGGATGCGTTCCGTCGGGCAGGTGTAGGGTCCGTCGACGATATTGATTGCATTGAAACGCATGATTGCTTCACGACCACCGAATACATGGCGATCGATCATTTCGGCATCACTGAACCTGGACAGAGCTGGAAGGCGCTCGAAAATGGCGACATCCAGATGGGGGGACGAATCCCGATAAACCCCAGCGGCGGATTGATTGGGCTCGGTCACCCTGTCGGCGCGACCGGCGTGCGCATGTTGCTCGACGCGTACAAGCAGTGCACGGAGACCGCCGGAAGCTATCAAGTGCCGGGTGCGCGCACCGTGGCCACCCTCAATATCGGCGGCAGCGCCACGACGACGGTAAGCTTCATCGTTTCGCGGGATTAGGCTGCGCGCTTTGCGTACCTCTACTGAGGAGCGTATTCGCGATTATCGAGCACGAGGCTGGTGGTCGGACCTGCGCATCACGGATATGTTCGATGCCGCTGTTCGCGCGGTGCCCGAGCGCCTCGCCGTTATCGATGCGCCAAATCGTCCGGCGCTGACGGGTGAAAGTGCCCGTCGACTGACATTCTCTGCGTTATCGACGCTTGCAGACGGATATTCGATGCGGCTATTGGAACTGGGGTTTGTGCGCGATGATATTCTCATCAGCCAATTGCCCAACGTCGCCGAATACGTCGCGCTTTACATTGCCGCGGCACGGCTGGGCGTGATCTTGAGCCCTATTCCGATGCAGTTTCAAAGGCATGAGCTCGAGCAGATCGCCTCGCTTACAGAGGCTCGCGGCGCAGTGACGGTGCCCTCGTTCAAGGCAGTGCAACCGGCCGCAGTTACGCCCCCACGAGGAGCGCGGTGCGACTTTGCGGTGTTGTGCATCGGGGGGAATCCGCTCGCCGGCACGATAGATTTTTCCGAAGCGTCGCTCAGCGCATCGCCTGACAATGCACTGCGGCGTCATATTCGCCAATATCCGGTATCTGCAGACGACATCGTCACGATCTGTTGGACGTCTGGCACAGAAGGAGCAGCCAAAGGAGTGCCACGCTCGCACAATCATTGGACCGCGCTCAGTCATGCGCACTATCGGGCTGCTGGAATACGGCCCGGCGACCGATTGCTCAATCCGTTTCCGCTGGTGAATATGGCCGCAATCGGCGGCTGTTTCATGAGTTGGCTGCATGCCGCTGGCACACTCGTATTGCATCATCCGCTCGATATCACGGTCTATCTGCGGCAGATCTCAGAAGAAAAACCGCATTACGCGATCGCGCCCCCGGCATTGCTCAATATGCTGCACCAGGACCCGAACTTGCTCGCCGACGTTGATTTGTCAAGTCTGCGCTGTATTGGATCGGGATCCGCTCCTCTGGACCCGCAGATGATCAGCGGCTTTCACGATCGCTTCGGGATCGAAATTGCGAATATGTTCGGCTCGAATGAGGGCATGACGCTGTTCAGCAATGCTGCCTACGCACCGGACCCCGCGCGACGCGCACGATTCTTTCCGCGCTTTGGACGAGCGGAGGTGGACTGGTCGCCGCCCTCACCGGCCGTGATGGAGACTCGCTTGGTCGACGCGGAGTCGGGTCAGGAAGTGCTGGAGCCGGGTCCGAACGGTGAAATGCAGATACGCGGCCCGACCGTGTTCGACGGTTACTTCCGCGCCCCTGAACTCACGGCTTCAGCATTCACAGCCGACGGCTTTTTCAGGACCGGAGACCTCTTTCGAATAGCCGGCACCGGTGATGACCTGCGCTTTTATCAGTATATCGGCCGTTTGCGGCAGATCATCAACCGAGGTGGCGTAAAGATATCGCCCGAGGAACTCGACGAGGTTCTGGGCCGCCACCCATCGATTCTCGAGGCGGCGATAACCGGCTATCCCGACGATGTTCTCGGCGAGCGCATTTGTGCCGTCATCGTGCTACGGAGCGGCGAGTCCTTGACGCTCGAAGCGGTAAGAGAGCATTTCGCCGCGAGCGGACTCGCCATTTTCAAACGGCCTGACCGTTTGAGGGTCGTTACCCACCTTCCGCGCAATAGCATCGGGAAGGTTATTCGCACAGAACTGGCGGAAATCGCGCGCGATCAGGCCGGTGGCGATTCGCTTTGCGTCGAAGGTCCAGCATTCTGAGCGACAGCCTAGCGGAAGATCACGGCGGCAGCGGTGTGTTTGAGTAACTTGCTTGACGAGACCTCCTCTCTCGGCGTAGTTTCTTACATGTAAAGACGTCGGTACATCTAGTCGGTTGTGAATAATGTGGGAGTAATGCGGCGTGTCCCATCAAAGGACTTCCATTTCACGTTTTTCGTCCTTTCTGGTACTGGAGCGATCTCATCGCTCGTTGATTCAGTCTATCCGCTCCACCTGCGAGAGCTCTGTGCTTATCGGAACAATCAAAACTAAATTTGCATTTGTACAGTTCACTAAGGGCTCCGCGATATTTCGTGATGATGAGTAAGAACTACAGGCGATAAGTCGGATTTAACCTGACGCAAAACAATCGCGGGTGACGTTCGCGTTACTAACGCTTTCTGGGGGAAACAATGAAACTGTTCAGCACCACGTCTCTGGTCGTGATCGGCACGGCTCTTTCGTTCGCGCAGTTAAATTCGATCGCGTTCGCGGCCGATGCCGACCGCGGAGCCACACTCGAGGAAATCGTTGTCACCGCAGAAAAGCGCGAGGAAAATGTCCAGACCGCGCCTTTGTCGATAACCGCCGTGACCGGTGCGACACTGGCCAAGGATCGCGTGCTCACGCTGGAGGATTTAGCTCACAATCTGACGGGAATATCATTCACCGCCAATTCTCCGCAAGCCAATGAAATCAACATTCGCGGGGTTGTGAACACTCGCCTGACTGCGCCGACGGCGGACCAGTCGGTCTCCACATTCGTGGATGACGTCTACGTCAGCCGCTCCGGCAATCTGAACTCAGACTTCTATGATGTTGAGCGCATCGAGGTGGTGCGCGGGCCCCAGGGCGTGCTGCTCGGAAAGAACGTGGCCGGGGGCGCTGTAAACATCATAAGCAATCCGCCGAGTTTTGATCCATCCGGGCGCTTCACGTTCGCCTACGGCAACTACGATCTAAAACAGACCACCGGCTACCTTACGGGTCCCTTGACCGACTCCTTGGCCGGACGGCTGTCATTCCAAACCATCAACCATTCCGGCTACGCCAGAGATCTGTTGCACAACACGGATGTGGAGAATCTGGACTCCTACCAGTCTCGGGGGCAACTCGCCTATCGGCCACAAGATTCCGACCTTCGCGCCAGTATCAACGTCGACTATTCCAAGGACAGCAACGATGGCGTCAACAGGGTTGGGCTAAAGAGCCGGACCCTGCCCAAAGGGCCGAACATCTGGTCGGGGACACGCAGCCTGATCGCCGCCGCGCGCGGCGAACTCAACATCCGTGAGAGCTTTGCGGTGTGGCCGCAGTTCCAAGGCGATCTTGCGCCGACGCCGCAAGGCGCGCGCCACGAGACCTATGACGCAATCGGCAAGATCTCCAAGGATGTCGCTCCGGACATACGGCTCACCAGCATCACCGGCTATCGAAACAACCGCGCGTTCACGCTTTACGATCAAACGGGCCTTGGTCCAACGAACGGTTTTAATTTTACACCTGCTCAATTGGCCTCGGTTGGTTCCTCTCTTCTGTTCGCCGAGCCGGTTAATTTCATCGAGCAGGTGCATCAGATTTCGGAAGAAGTGCGTCTGGCCTCGACCGACTCGTCGAGCCGCTTCGATTGGATGGTGGGCGCCTATTACCTCCACACCCAGGTCCACCAATTCAACCGGTTCTGGGGCGAATCGCTAGTGCTACCCACTCTTTCCGGGGAATCCCATTGGGACGACCACGGCCACAATCAGGATGTCGCCGCATTCGCCCAGTTCGGTTTCAAGATCGCGACGACGCTCAAGCTCGAGGTCGGCGCGCGCTACACCAATGATAAGAAAGGCGGGACGCAGCAGGGGATCATCGTGGCCACCGGCGACAAGTTCCATCCGAACGATCTCGCGCCGCTCACGCCGCTGACCAAAAACTTCTCAACGCCCTATGGCCGTAGCTGGAGCAAGCTGACGCCGCAGGCGATCCTCAAATGGACGCCAACCGATACCGTCATGGTCTATGGAACGATCTCCGAGGGGTTCAAGGGTGGTGGATTTCAGAACGACGCCTCCAACGGCTTCGCTGCCGCTACGCCCTACAATCCCGAGACGGTGAGGAACTACGAAGTCGGCTTCAAGGGTGAATTTCTGGATCGAACGATCCGCTGGAACTCCGCTCTTTTCTACATGAAATACAATCAGCTTCAGGTTCAGCAGACTCTCGCGTCTTGCCTGTGCAACGTGATCAGCAACGCGCCCGGCGCCACCATCAAGGGCTTCGAAACTGATCTGCAGTGGGCGCCCGCGCACGCTTTCCACGCCTGGGCCAGCAGCAGCTATGTGCACGGTACGTATGACCAGTTCGTATTCGCTGGGGTCAACAATTCCGGCCACCTCCTCCAACGCACGCCGCAGTGGCAGGCGGCCGTGGGCGCAGAGGCCACCACCAACCTCGGCTCGTGGGTGGACGCGCTTGCGGGACGGCTGAGCTATCGCTGGCAAGGCAGGATGCCGTGGGCGCCCGAGAACACCTCATGGGAAAACGCTTACGGCACGTTGGATGGCCGCTTGACTCTGGCCCTGCCCGGCAAACCGTGGACCGTTTCAGCATTCGCCAAGAACATCACCGATAAGGTCTACCGAACCAATATAATCGTGTTCTTCAACGACGAGATGTCGTCCTTCGCGGCGCCGCGCACGTTCGGGGCCGAAATATCAGCGGCCTTCTAGTCGTGGTGCCTTAATGGTCGGTCGATCGCCGCTGCGGACAGCCCGCAGCGGCGTCGAGTGTCGCATCGCCGATGACAATGATAATACTGTTAGCGATGGCGAGGCGGCAGCACGCCAAATCGGGCGACTCGCAGGTTACGGAAATCTAGCGAGGAGACCGTGAACGCCGAGGGACACAAGATCGTTCATCCCTATGCGCGAATCAAAAACTCCAAGAGGGTCTGATCATCGGATGGCTGGATTTCTTTCAAATGGACGACCCAAACGCAGGACAGTAGGGAAATTGTCGTGACTGCGACTTCCAAGCGCCCACTGGATTTCGACGGGCTGCGTCCCGCAAGCCCCTTTCTGAAGCCGCAGCACGACCGATGGCGCCAGCAGGTTCGCAGCTTTGTCGAGGTGGAGATTTCCCCGAACCTCGACGCTTGGGAAGCTGCCGCGACGTTTCCGGATGAGCTCTATGGGAGGGCGTCGGAGGCAGGCGTATTGGGAATGGGCTTCTCCGAGGAATTGGGGGGGACCGGCGCACAGATCGACCTTTACTACCGCATTATCATGGCTGAGGAATTCTTCCGATTGGGCTCGGGGATGGTATTCGCGGATCTTGCCACTCATTGGATCGCGCTGCCCCCCATCATTTCCTTCGGAGCGCCCGAGATGCGTGAGACGGTGATCAAGCCTATTCTATCCGGCATCAAGAAGATCGCGTTTGCGGTGACGGAACCGTCCGGCGGTTCGGATGTCGGCGCAATTCAAACGACCGCAAAAAAGCACAGTGACCATTATTTGGTGAACGGCAGCAAGACGCTGATCTCCGGTGCTACTCGGGCGGACTTTCTTCTCACCGCAGTTCGGACCGGCGGACCCGGCGTGGGCGGTCTCTCTTTGTTGCTTATCGATGCTCATAGTCACGGCGTCAGTAGCGCGCCGGTGAAGGGGCTCACATGGTACAGCCGCAGCAACGGGTCGCTCGCGTTTGATAATGTTCGGGTTCCGATAAGCAATCTCATCGGGTCCGAAAATCACGGCTTTGCCGCTCTTGCCGACCAATTCAACATTGAGCGGTTCAGCGGGATCGCCGCGACGCTGGCCATGGCACGTAAAGCCCTTGCCGAGTCAATTGCTTTTGCGCGCAAGCGTCAGACCTTCGGCCAGCGTTTGATCGACCACCAAGCTATACGTCACAAGATCGTCGGGATGTTTCAGCAGGTGAACTGCTGTTATGCGTATCTCGATGTGCTGGTATGGCGCTTTCAACAAGCCGAGACGGCGGTCGCGGATCTCGCGATGTTGAAAGTACTGGCCACGAACACCTTGGAGCACTGCGCGCGAGAGAGTCTGCAGGTTCTGGGGGGCAGCGCCTACACGGCCGACAATCGAGTCGAACGCATTTACCGAGAGGCTAGGATCTTTGCGATCGGCGGCGGCCCCGCGGAAATTCTCATGGATCTAGCAGGGCGACAGCTAGGGCTCTAGCGATCGAATGATTGCGTCCGCCGCCATACCGCAGATCATCGACTGCTGCGGCCGCCCCGAGATCCTCAGCGAGGGGATCCCTCGTTGTGCCGCGTGGCGGAGAGGTGACAGTTCACACTAAGCCGGAACTGAATCCGCGGGCCAGAGGTCGCGGCCGGCGCACCAGGCTGCGTGAAATCCGAGGGTGACCCGCGCGGGAATTTTCACGCGCGCAATTGGGCCACCGACGATGCGCTTGGCATCGAAGATCCAGCACTCCGAGCTATAGTCGATGGTGCTAACGGCGAGCGTGATCACATAGCCGCTGTCTTCATCCCCTCCGCGAGTGCTGCGCGCAAAGGGTGCTTCGCTCGCATACCACCCGCGAGGGTACTCATATACTTCGCGCAATCCCGTTTGATGATCGTATTTGACCAGACCGTCGAACACCAGCGTCTGAAAATCAGTCGGGATCCGCTGATGGTAGGAATATCGGGACTTGACCCCATATAAATTAGTGTCCGGGAGACAGAACTCTACGTTCAAATCATCCAGTTGCTCCTCGCGCGCCTCGCCGGTCTTCATGTTCATGTGCCACCGGCGCAGGTGACCCTTGTATCGCAGATACGCCAGCATCGAGCCGAGCGGACCTTCGGTGGGATCGCGGCGGATGGTCGGGTCCGGCTGGAAGCAGCCGTCCATCACAATCCAATCGCCCTCCTCCCATGCGTTGACCATGTGCAGCACATAGCCCGGTTGGAACTCGAACCACTTAACTTGCTCTTGAGTCCCATAGCGGGGAATCACCCCGAATCGCGACGGCAGCTCGCGATGAAAGGTGACCGCACGATAACCCGTACGGCGCAGCAGTTCAGGATCATGAAACAGCGGAAAATCATGCAGCACGGTATAGCGGGCCGTGATCGTGGTGTCATGCGGCAGGCGAGGCCCCGGCAAATCCACGCGCGCCTTGTGTCTTAACCTGCCGTCCGCCGCAATGACGTAGTAAGTAAGGTGGGACTGAAAGTCGCCATAATCGTAATCAAGATACTCGCCGGTGCGTGGGTCAACCTTCGGATGCGCATTGAGCGTGTTCTCGAGCGACCCGCCGAAGGTCTCCTCGCCACGAGTATCGAGTGTGCGCGGATCAAGGTGATACACCCGCCCCGCGTTATACCATTGAGTGAGCAGCTTGCCGTTATGCAAGCTGAGCGTGGTGTTTGAGGTGTCCTTAACGTAGTCGGGATTGCCGGCGCCTTTGCCGGCAGCGGCGTTCGCGACGGCCTCAAGATCGAACGGTCCCATAATTCCTGACAAACGCACCTTGCCCGACGCTATCTCTTCATCCAGCGCCCTAGTGCGAATCCACTTTCTAATGTAGCTGGCGCGACTGTCGCGAAAGTACACGCCCTGGACCATACCATCGCCATCGAACCAATGATAAATCCCGCGCGGCGCAAGGACCGGATTCGGTCCGTTGCGCATGTATGCGCCGTACAGGTCGGCCGGAATTTCGCCTTGAATTACTTCGAGGTCCGTGGCGGTGACTTCGGTAACAACAGGGGTGTAAGGCCCGTGCAGATACGGGTTATCGATCCTGTCAACCCAAGTGGGCCGGTCAGTTGGATCGGTGGGATTCTCCTGCCCGTAGGTACGCATGCCGATCTCCTGAGACTATGGTTGCATTAAAGGACTTACTGTATTTAAGTGTAACATGGAGGAAAATCATGGGCACCGCCGAAAACAAGCAATTGGTTCTTCAATTCCTCGGACACTATGCCGCTGCGCGTTACGACGACGCACTAGACATGCTGGCTGAGACTTGCACGTGGTGGCTGCCGGGACATCCGGATGAGTTTCCCGCGGCCGGCTCGGTGGACAAGGCGACGGTGCGCCGACGGCTTGCGCGAAATTTGTTGCTCCTGCCCAATGGCATACAAATAACGACGGGCGCGGTAACCGCCGAGGATGACCGTGTCGCAATTGAGGCTGAAAGCAAGGCGACGACCCTGCAGGGGCGTCTCTATCACAACCGCTATCACTTCCTGTTCGTTGTGCGCGATGGAAAGATTCAGCTGGTCAAGGAATACCTCGATACGCTTCATGTGCGCGAGGTTTTGGGCGGCGCTAGCTCTTTGAAGCCTTCCGGCGCCCTTTAGCGTCGAGATACCTCATGTCTCCACAGACGCGGCGGTTGGCGCACGCGGCACCGTCTGCAGCTGAAAATAGTCGCGCCAGCGGGCGATTAAGCCATCCCTGAATTCGAATATTCCCATGTAGGGGATGTGCACTTCCTTACCCGTAGTAACGTCGAAGAAACTCTCCGACCCTTCCACGAGCAGCTTGTCGCCGTTTTCGGCGTGCGTCGAAATCGTCCAGACCGGAGCTCGCGTGTGGCCCCAGTGATAGTCAAGAAATTTGCCGATCTTGTCTGGACCTATAAGAGGTTTCGAACCCACGTGATAGTGATATTCGACGTCGGGCGTCACGAGCGCGAGCACGGCCGCCCGGTCCCTATGCTCGTTGGCGGCCCGCAGCGCCGCGAGCACTTCGAGCATTCGGCTCATGTCAGAGTTCTCCTTTGCAGATTGGCGATCAGCGGGCAAGGCACGCGCGGGCCGTGCATCTTCAGATTGAAGTTTACTCCAAATGGCGATGTAGGCGGACCGCTCGCCGTTGTAAATTCGCTGCGATTCGGGTTGAATGCGAGTCACTGGTATTACAAGACCACTCTAACGGAGCTTTGAATGTCTACGGGAAACGGATCATTCGCCGCGGCCGTTGCCATGACGGCGATGGGGCTATTCTCCCCCGCTCATGCGGACTCTGACGCGAGCAAGCTGCGTACCGTGACGGAGATGTTCCAAGCGTGGCGCGACCTGAAGTGGGATCGGGTTTATGCGCTGTTCGCCGAGAATGGCGTGCTGCACAGCATGATGGACACTCCCGTCGTCGGCCGCGAGGCCATCGCGGCGCGTCTCGGCGCTCTTGCACTGGGAATCGAGAGAATCGATCTGAAGGTCGATCACATCGGTGTCATCGACGGGCGCGTGTTTGTCGAGCGCGTCGATCACTTTGTCTATAAGGGTCATCAGGGTGCAGTTCCGGTGGTCGGCGTTCTGGAGATCGAGCACGGCAAGATCGTCGAATGGCGCGAATACTACGACCGCAGCTCCCTCCTCAAGGCCATGGGCGTCGAATCGGCGCCGGCGAAGCCCTGACATGCCGATTGCAGGCGGCTTCGGCCTGAATCTTGCCGCGACCGCTGCGGTTCTCGTTCTCTGCGTTGTGACGCTATGGCTCATCAGCATCCGACTAAGCGATATCAGTATCATCGACGTATTTTGGGGGCCGGGCTTCGGCATCGTGGCTCTGGTCGGATACCTGCTCTCAGCCGGCGCCGGAATCGGCTCGAGGCGCTTGCTAGTCACGGCCCTTACGGGGATTTGGGCAGCACGACTCGGTGGATATCTGTGGATGCGCAACCACGGAAAGGGCGAGGATCCTCGCTACACCGCGGCCTATCGCAATCGGATAAGCCGCAATCTGCATTGGCACACGCTTACGGGTGTGTTTCTCCTTCAGGGCGCCCTCATCTGGCTCATCTCGATGCCGGTGCAACTCGCTCAATACCTCTCCCGGCCGCCAGGCCTGGGCGTGCCCGCTTTGCTCGGAACCGCTCTATGGATTGTTGGATTCTTGTTTGAAGCGGTGTCCGATGCTCAGCTCGCGCGCTTCAAGTCGAACCCCGCCAATCGGGGGCGTATTCTGGACAAGGGCCTTTGGTGCTACACGCGCCATCCGAATTACTTCGGCAATTCATGCCTGTGGTGGGGACTTTGGTTGATAGCGTGCGATCATTGGATCGGGCTTTTGACGGTGTTCGCCCCGATCCTAATGACGCATTTTTTACTGAACGTCACGGGCAAGCGGTTGCTTGAGAAACGCATGGCTCGATCACGGCCGGAATACGCCGACTATATCGCGCGCACCAGTGGCTTTTTCCCGTGGCCGCCACGCTCCGGCTGAAGGGATCCTCGGAAATGTACCGCGTCGTTCAATGGGCCACGGGTGCGATGGGTCGCACCGCCTTGCGGCGCGTGATCGACCATCCGGATTTGAAGCTCATCGGCGTATACGTTTATGACTCGAACAAGGTAGGCCTCGACGCGGGCGAGATCGCGAGGCGTCCTTCGACCGGTATAACCGCCACCAATCGCATCGAGGATATCATCGCGCTGGAGCCGGACGTCGTGATACACACGTCCCGGCTCACCGACCCCTACGAGTTGCAAAACGCCGACGTCGTGCGGCTTCTGGCGTCCGGCATCGACGTCATTTCGACCGCGGGGTTCCACTATCCTTCGTGCCATGGTGTTGCCTTTGCGGGACCGCTGCGGGCCGCATGCGAAACGGGGAGCAGCACCCTCGCCGGCCTCGGCTTGAATCCGGGGTTCATCGCCGAACGCTTGGCGGTGTCGTTGACCGGCATGTGCGCACAGCTTAACTCCGTCGCCTGTTATGAAATAGCCGATGCCTCCAACATGGCCTCGCCGGAGTTCGTATTCGGCATGATGGGATTCGGCGCTGATCCCGCAACGCGGGACATCACCCAAGGGCGACTTCCCAAACTTTACGGCGAGCTGTTCATGGAGGTCTTCCACACCGTCGCGCGCGCGCTCGGCACGCAGATCCTCACTCTCGAGCCGCAGCACCGAGTCACGCTCGCACCTCATGATGTGTCTATCAAGGCGGGCATCGTTCGCGCAGGAACTGTGGCCGCGACCGAATGGCGCTGGCGCGCGAAACTCGCGAGCGGAGTGACCTTGCATCACTCGGTGACCTGGACCGCGGATCCCCGGCTTCAGGGGCTTGCCGCGCGCGATGCCGCTCTCTGGCGCGTTGAAATCGATGGCCGGCCGAGGGTTCATATGTCAATCGCAATCGAGGATCCTGATCCCACAGCGCCGCACATGCGCGCGGCGACCGATGCGACGATTGCGCTCGTTATCCAGGCGATTCCCGATGTGTGTGCGGCCCCGGCTGGCTTCTACCAGCCGCCGGCCGTCGGCGCGTTCCGCGCACGTCTCGCCAAGGTACCCGAAGCGTCCGAGATCAGCAGACTCCCCGATACGCTTTGAAAAATTGATCGAATGACGCCAGCGCATCCGGATACTCTTGCGGCGATTCGATCGAGTCGATTCGTTCGATGTCGCGAGCGATCGACTCCGGGGTGACATCGGGCGCCCGCTCGTACCCGAGGCCGGCACCCTCGATCATCACGGCGCGCCTGAAGGCTCCCTTGCCGGCAACGATGACTCGGCCGTTTAAGCGAGTCTGCTCACTCGCAAGGTACAGCACCATCGGTGCCACCAGATCCGGCGGCATCGCCGCGGCGAATTCCGGCGAAGCGTGGGGAGCGGTCATCTGCGTCAACGCAAAGGGACAAATCGTGTTGCAGTACACGCCCCGCGCAGCACCCTCTTGCGCGAGCGATCGCATCAGACCAATCAACGCTGACTTCGAGGCCGCATACGCCGTGAGGCCATGCAGACCGTGAAGGCCCGCCGCTGACGCCGAGGCGACAATCCTGCCGTAGGATTGGCGGCGCATGTGGGCATAAGCGGCATGCGTGAGGTACATCGAACCGTAAAAATTTAGATCGAAGATCTCGCGGAATTCCTCCACCGAAATATTGTGAAAAGCCTGATGCTGCCCCACTCCGGCATTATTGATGACGATATCGAGGCGCCCCCAAATGGCCAGCGCCTGCGAAACTAAAGCGGCGCCGCTCGCCGGAGTTCGCACATCCTCCCAGTTGGCGGTCGCTTCGCCGCCGGCATCCCGTATCGCAGCGACCGTGCGATCCGCGCTGCTGTCGCCCGGCAAATCCGCAGCCCGGCGGCGATTGTTGACGACAACTCGTGCGCCGCGCGCCGCGAGCTGGACCGCGTACGCGCGCCCGAGACCATTGCCGGCACCAGTCACGATCGCGACACGGCCGTCGAAGCTAATCATCAGCCCTCCAGGCCAACCGCAACATAAGTGAACTCCTTGCGTGTCCAGCCCGCATACTTCATCATACTGTCTTGTAATGCCAGCGACTCGGTGTTTCAACCGATTCCGGGGGCGTTTGACCACTTCCGCTCTGTATTTCTTGAAAATCCAAAGAGGAACCGATGGCGCAGACGACAAACTCACAGGACAGCGTGTCTCAAGAAGCTTCGCGGGGCGCGGCGCTCGACAGGTTGCTTGCGCGCGATGCAATCTCGGAAATCCTCGCCCGCTATGCGCGAGGCGTCGATCGCGCCGACGCGGAGTTACTTGCATCCTGCTATTTCGAGGACGCGACGGAGGAGCACGGCAGCACCTTCACTGGCAACGCCCACGAATATGTCAAGGCCGCTATGCCACGCGTACAGAAGATGGGTGTCATGCAACACCTACTTGGCAGCAGCTACATTGATCTTGATGGCGATCTTGCTTACGTCGAGACCTATCTTTGGACGTTCGCTCGATTCGTGAAGGATGGGCGAATATACGACACCTTCACCGGCGGCAGACTCATCGACCGTTTCGAGCGCCGCGCCGCCGCATGGAAAATTGCGCATCGACGCACGATTTTCGACTGGAACCGCGATACAGAGTCAAACGAAGGCTGGTGCATCGGCTTTTTTGACCCGCAATCGCCCGGCATGCGCCGCGGGACGAAAAATAGGTCCGATCCTTCCTACGAGCGTTTCTGACCAAAGGGCGCGCATTGGTCCCACTGCGATTGACCTAATATTTAAAGGACGGGAAACAATCGTGCAAGGCGATTTGACGGGTGTGCCTTTCCGGAAGACCAGCTTTCTTGCAGTCGACATCGAAACCGAGCGGCGCGCCGACGGCTCGGTGCTGCTGCGCTCCCGCATCCCATTGATGCCAATTGAGCCCTGCCTGCCGCGCATCCTCGCCGAACAAGCTCGGCTCAACCCGGCGAAGCGTTATCTCGTGCAGCGCCGCGGACCTGATCGAGTTTGGACACCGCACACTTATGGCGAGACCAAGCGTGATACCGATGCCATTGCTCAGTGGCTGATCGACGCGCATGTCCCGCGCGATCGGCCCATCTTGTTGCTCTCTGGTAATTCCATCGCGCACGCACTGGTAAAGTTCGGCGGCATGGCCGCGGGCATTCCAGCGTGCCCTGTGAGCGCCAACTACGGCACGACTGCAAACATGAGCCGGTTGCGCCAAGTGGTTGAGTTGATCCGACCCAGCGTGATCTTCGTCGAAAACGCCAAGCCATTTGCCGCGGCGCTACGAGAGGTTGATTTTGGCGACGCGGTGATTCTGACAGCATCGCCCTCTGACTCACCAATTTCTGCCGTATCTCTTGAGGAGGTGCTTAGCACTCCGATCACCGATGCGGTTGCCAGGCGGATCGCAGGCCTTCGCCCCGAAGATCATGCCGCGTACATGTTGACCTCGGGTTCGACAGGACCGCCGAAGGCGGTCATTCAAACTTTTGCTAATATCGCGGCGAACCTGGCACAGGCGCATCAGACTATCGGCTCGGCCACCGGCTGGAGCGGCGTGACGATGGACTGGTTGCCATGGAGCCACGTCTCGGGTGCATCCGGCAAAATGCTGTCCCTCACGGCGGGCGGTACGTTCTACATTGATGAGGGTAAACCGATTCCCGGCCCCCTGTGGCAGGAGTCGCTGCGCAACTTGCGGGAGATCTCGGGCAGCTATTATGTCAATGTGCCTTTGGGGTACGCGCTTCTCGTCGAGGCGCTCGAAGCTGACGCGGCTCTCCGTGAGAATTTCTTTCGCGAACTCAAGGTGTTGTTGTACGGCGGTGCCGGGCTACCGCAGGCGATTCTCGATCGACTGCAGCGGCTCGCCGTCTCCACCGTCGGTACGCGCATCATGATGATCTCGGCCTACGGTTCGACTGAAACCACTTCCGGCTGCCTTGCGATCCACTTCGAGACCGACAAGGTTGGCATTGGTTTGCCCATGCCCGGAATCACCGTGAAGCTGGTGCCGGTCGATTCGCGCTTCGAAATCAGAATTGCAGGACCCGTCATCACGCCGGGCTATCTCAAGGATCCGGGACGCACTGCCGACAGCCGCGATGATGAGGGATATTTCAAACTGGGCGATCTGGTGACATTTCAGGACGCTGCGGACCCAACCCAAGGGCTCGCGTTCTCGGGCCGCCTGGCCGAGGAATTCAAACTCGGCTCGGGGACCTGGGTGTCTAGCGGCCAGCTGCGCTCGGACCTGTTGCGCACACTCGACCCGTGGATCTCTGAACTGGTGATCGGCGGCGATGGCCAGACGTTCATTGGAATAATGGCGTGGTTAAATCGGGGCGCCGTCGAGCGCGACTTTGCGGCGGCAGCAGCAGCAGCGCCCAACGGAGCCGAGGCTGCGCCGTTGCGCGCGCGGCTGCGAGAGCGGCTCGCTGCGCACAACGCCGCGAACTCCGGAGCAAGCACGCGCGTGCGCCGCTGCCTGCTGCTTACGGAGCCGCCCAACGCGGCAGAGCATGAATTATCCGACAAGGGGACTATCAACCGCGGCGCGGTGTTGCGGCGCCGTGCCGCAGACGTCGAGAAGCTCTATGCGCGAACAGTTGCGGACGATGTCATCAATGTCGACTGAAACTGCGCTTCGGCGCGAGGTGGAAATCCATGGAAATTGAAGGCAGCGTGGCACTCGTTACGGGGGGTAACCGCGGCATCGGCGAGGCATTCGTGCGCGCGTTCATCGCCGCGGGCAGCCGCCGCGTCTATGTCGGCTCAAGACAAAAGAATGCCGCAGCTCATTTGGTTGCGGAAGCGCCGGACCGCATAATTGCAGTCGAACTCGACGTGACCGACGAGCAGTCGACGGCATATGCGGCGCGCGAGTGTCCCGATGTAAGCATTCTGGTCAATAACGCCGGCCAATACTGCCAGCAAACCTTGCTCCAAGCGCCCGATCTGTCGAGTGCCCGCGCAGAAATGGAGGTTAACTATTTCGGCATGCTGTCGATGTGTCGCGCCTTTGCGCCCGTCCTCGCGCGCTGTAGGTCGAGCGCAATCGCCAATGTGCTCTCGGCCGGCGGCTTGGTCGCGGTTCCCATCATGGGCGGCTACAGCCCCTCCAAGTTTGCCTCGCGAGCGCTCTCGACCTGCCTGCGCGCGGAGCTTGCCGATCAGGGCACGACTGTAACGGCATTGTTTGTCGGCTCGGTGGATACGCGCATGGCAAGTCATGTGCAGGGTGCGAAGGAGAGGCCAGAAACGATTGCCGCCGTCGGCCTCGCCGCTATTCGTCGCGGAGCTGCGGAGGTGGATACGGACCTGATGGCAATCGAAGTGCGCGCCAGTACTATCCGCGAACCGGAAAGTTTGGCACGGCGTTTTGCAAAGCAACTTTCGAAACCGGTTCTCAATACCGGCCGCTAGGCTCACCCCACAGCCATCGCATACGGATGCGTCTAGAGTTTGAGCGATGAAATCCAAAGCAAACATCATTGCCGCCAGTCCAATCACACGCGCACTTCATATCATCGGCGACCGCTGGACCTTGCTTATCCTTCGAGACGCTTTTCAGGGAGCCCATCGATTTGAAGAGTTTCGCAGCCAGTCCGGCGCGGCGCGCTCCACGCTTACCGGTCGACTCAAAGGACTGCTTGAAAACGGATTGCTAGAAAAGGTGCGTTACTCGAGCGCGCCGCCGCGTTTCGAATACCGTCTCACCGAGAAGGGACTTGCATTGTATGGCGTGACACTGCTGACGTGGCGCTGGGAGCGCCGCTGGGCGCCGAACTCCGCTGACGGCATTCCGCGTTATCTGCGGCATAATCTCTGCCGCCATGCGATGCAGCCGGAAATGACATGCTCGCACTGTGGGGAGCGCGTCGAGCTGTATGATGCTTCCTATAAAGTTATAGCTGGCAGCAATCGCATCCGCGACGCCGAGCCGCGCATTCGACGCTTCTCCTCGGTCAATTCTCGAAACCATCGAGGCGCTAATACTGCGTTCGTACACATTGCGGACTTTCTGGGGGATCGTTGGACGCCACGCGTGCTGTCCGCGGCCTTTTTTGGTTTGCATCGCTTCGATGAAATCCAAAGTGGCTTGGAAATCGCGACTAACATTCTCACGCACCGCCTCAAGAATCTTGTAAAACACGGCATATTCGAGCGCCGCCAATATTCGGAGCGGCCACCACGCTACGAATACCACCTCACGCCGAAAGGCCGCGATCTCTATCCTCACGCGCTGATGTTGATGCAGTGGGGCGAGCAATGGCTGCCAACTGTCGCTCGGCCTAGCCTGCGAGTGTTTCATAACAAGTGCGGGGCACAACTTAAGTCGGTTGTTACTTGCAGCCACTGCCACAAGGCAATCGACGCGCATGACGTTACTTTTCCGCCCACCACGCGATAGATGACAGCAGCGCGCGAAGATCACTCCCGAACTTTGACTACCCCCTTTATCGAAAATCCGATACGCCAGTTCCCTGCAAAGTTGCTTCGAACGCTAGGGCTTGGCGGGCCGAGAAATGAGAGGCTCTATTTCGGGCGATACGGATTCGCCTTTCTCCATTTTTTGCGCAAGGCCCTTATCGAAGTAGTCGCGCCAAGCCACAATGAGGGTGTCCTCGAACTCAACGATCCCCATGTACGGCAGCGCCACGCGGTACCCAGAAGCGTTTTTAAAGTCGTCCACCCCCTCAACGAAGAGCCGAGACTTATCAATTGACGCATTGAAGATACGCCAACGCTCCGCAGTTCTCGTTGAGGCCATGGATGTGAGCAAGGTCCGGACCGCTGCCTTTCCGACCGTCGGAAGCGTCCCTACGTGAACGTACCAAACGATGTCGTCCGCCATGTGCATCAACACACCCTCAACGTCGTGGCGCTTCCAAGCTGCGATTACGTCGAGATAAATATCCAGATAAGACCGCGGCTTCGAAGCTATGGCGTTGCTCAGCGCAGTGACTGAGAGCGGCGCGGCTACTGCAGCTGCGAGCATTTGACGGCGAGTGTGCATGGGGCACCTGTGGATAGCCCGGAAAGATAAGATTCTATCACCGTACCCGGGCCCTTTTTTTAGGTGCATCGACACTCCAATTGCAAACGTCCGCGGCGGAGCCAAGGTACTCACCACGCCGAGCAATTTTGCGGCGCTTTTCAGTTCGCGATAAAACAGCCTCCAGCTGGAACGGCTGTACTGCGTGATACTGGAACTCGCTCATACATAACACTTAAGGCACGATAATGACGTATGTTACTGATGTGTATAAGTTTGTTAACCTGCCAAGAGATATCCTTCGGAAGCATAGGCAAGTGGAAAAATACTCGCGGATAAAAAATAGTGGGATCGGCACTTACTCGCGCGGCGCCCTGCGCTGCGACGTGCGCTGCAATTTCTCGGCTTCCGAAAGTCTCATTAGCCACGGTGTGCTGAAAGATATGAACCATCCCAGAGTTTCTCCGGTCTGTCTTACCAATCCTGAGAGCGCGGAGAAGTCTTTAATTGTTGCCGACGGTGCCTCGATCACATGGCTGATGGAATCGAATTTCGGCGCTGCACCGATGGCATTGACGAACGGAAACAGCAAATACCTCTTGCCGCGGTGAGTGACAATGCGCGTTAGCGTTTCATCAATGTCGTTCGGGTCGAAGGGCTTAAGACTGTCCATTAGGGCTCCTGGTATCTAGCTTACCCAAGCGCGGAATCCGGGCAACATGACAGTTGGCGTCCATTCCAAGCAGGATCGCGATGTACCGTGGGCTTCTCGACGCCGCTATTGAGCTTCATCGCGTGATGTCGCACTATGTATGCGCCTCCCGAAAATTCTGCCAGAAGAAGCGTGATAAAACATACCTGCGAAATCATCAAATATGATAGCGGTTGAGCGTATGGTATCGATTAGACCATATTGACGCCACGCCGGGACCGCGACATTAAATACCGCCTCGTCGCGGATCGTAGCGGCACGGAAGATTAATCAGCCCAAACGAATATCCTGTGAGCACCGGCAAACCTCGATCAAGATCGCCGATAAGTGGCCAGCTAGGCGATAAAGAGCACGGACTTGTCAGTGTGCGGCGGGTCCGGATTGGGCAACGCGAAATTATCACCCGAGGAATCAGCAGAGCGGTCTTTCAGGATTTATTTCACTATTTTATGACCGTCTCATGGCCGCAGCTATTTGCTACATTCGCTGCATTCTTTCTGGCTTTTGACACGATCTTCGGATTTATTTACTACCTGGTGCCCGGATGCATCGCGAATTTGAGTCCGCCTGGCTTTGCCGGGGCTTTTTTCTTCAGCGTAGAAACACTCGCGACAGTGGGCTATGGCGATATGCATCCGCAGACGCTCTACGGCCACAGTGTCGCGATGATCGAGATCTTCGTCGGACTAATGTCACTGGCGGTGATCACAGGTATTATGTTCGCCCGCTTCTCTCGCCCCCGGGCGCGGTTTATTTTTACTAAAAACTTGGTGGTGCGGCCGCTCGATGGCCGGCTCACCCTACTCATCCGAGCCGCTAACTTGCGTCAGAACGTCGTGCAGGACGCATCGGCGCACTTGTATATGCTGCGCGATGAGGTAACTCAGGAAGGCTTTCGCATTCGCAGGGTAATCGATTTGCCGCTGGTGCGCTCACAGCATCCGATGTTCATGCTCGGCTGGACAATGATGCACTGGATTGATGAATCGAGTGCATTAAACCTCGAGACGTCTGAATCGCTAGAAAAATCGAATGCCGCGTTCGTTCTCAGCATGAGCGGCACCGATGAAACCACCAGTCAAACACTGACGGCCCGCGCCAATTATTCCCATGCAGACATCCGATGGGACGCTACTTTTCGCGACATACTTGAAGAAGCGCCAGATGGGACTTTGCATCTCGATTATACGAAATTTAATGAGGTCGATTCGCTGTCAGGCGCGAAGTCGGACGTCCGCACCGAACTAGCTCCGCGCTAACAGTCGCACGGGTATCACTTTGATGGCTGTCGCGCTTTCGGATAGAGTTATCAATCCAGTTATCATTCAGAAGCGGGTGGTGCGAGCCTGTTTGCTTGAGCAGCTTATACGGAGCGAAAAATGAAGTATGCAAGAGCGGCTACCCGGTGCAATTCGATAAGCCGAACCGCATGGGTCTACGGTTTGGCATTGGCGGCATTTTGCATTGGGACTGCGCCTTGCCGGGCCATCGCCGCCGCGCACGATACAATCATCCGACATGGACTCATCTACGACGGCTCAGGCAAACCGCCTTATACCGGCGACGTCGCGATAGATGGGGATCGCATTGCGTACGTCGGGCCGCGCGCACCCGGCAAGGGTCGTAGCGAAATAGACGTACACGGTAACGCAGTTGCGCCGGGGTTCATCAACATGCTGGCTCACCCGGAAGAATCCCTCATTGTCGACGGCCGCGCGCTGAGCGATCTGCGTCAGGGCGTCACGCTCGAGGTGATGGGCGAGATGTCAATGGGACCACTCAATTCTGCAATGAAAGCCCAAGCGGTTAGTCAGCAAGGGGATATCCATTTTGACGTTGACTGGACCACGCTGGGCGAGTACCTGGAAAAACTTCAGAAAAAGGGTGTCACACCGAATGTCGCTTCCTTTGTGAGCGCGGCGACCGTCCGGACATATGTGCTCGGCGAGGACGATGTGCAACCCTCCGATTTGCAACTCTCGCAGATGCGGCAGCTCGTGCACCAGGCCATGGAAGAAGGCGCGCTCGGGCTCACGACGGCGCTCATCTATAACCCGGCCACCTACGCCAAGACTCCAGAGCTGATTGCGTTGGCAAAGGAATCCGGGCGCTGCGGAGGGATGTATATTGCCCACATGCGCAGCGAAGGCGATAGGCTCATTGAGGCCGTGGACGAGACTATCGATATTGCGAAGCAATCCGGCGCACCAGCTGAAATCTACCACTTGAAAGTAGGCGGAAAGGTCAATTGGCCGAAGCTCGATGAGGTAATTCGCAAGGTCGAGATGGCGCGTGCTTCCGGGGTCCGCATTACGGCCGATATGTACGTGTATACCGCGGGGGCTACCGGTCTTGATGCGGCAATGCCGCCTTGGGTGCAGGAGGGGGGGCTCGAAAAGTGGATCGCACGGCTTAAGGATCCGGCGGTGCGTGAACGGGTCGCGAAGGACATGCGTGATCCAGCCCCCACGTGGGAAAACCTGTTGCAACGAGCAGGACCTCAAGGCGCCCTGCTGCTGGCGTTTAAAAATCCCGATCTCAAGCCGCTCACCGGCAAGACCTTGGCGGAGGTTGCAAAGATGCGCGGCGTGAGTCCTGAGGAAGCCGCCATGGAGTTGGTTGCGGAGGATGGCTCGCGCGTTGGCGTCGCATACTTCCTCATGTCCGAAGAGAACATCCGCCGCGAAGTGGCATTGCCGTGGGTAAGTTTTGGTTCGGACGCCGAGGCACCTGCGCCGGAGGGCGTGTTCCTTAAGTCGAGCGCGCATCCGCGAACCTACGGCAACTTCGCGCGTGTGCTCGCGAAGTACGTCCGTGATGAGAAGGTCGTCTCGCTTGAGGAGGCGATTCGACGCCTGAGCGCATTTCCCGCCGAGACGCTTTCCCTGAACGATCGCGGGCGTCTCAAGAGGGGCTACTTCGCCGATGTCGTCGTCTTCGATCCTAAAACCATCCAGGATCTGGCGACCTATGACAAGCCGCATCAACTCGCGGTGGGTGTGCAAGATGTTTGGATCAATGGTATTGCCGCATTGCGCGATGGCGAAGCCACCCGGGCGCCAAGCGGCAGATTCGTCCGCGGCCGAGCGTGGTCTGGGGCGCCCCGCGGTGGCTGCCGAAATTCAAGCGCCGATTGGGCCTGGAGCAAGTGACCGCGCTCGTTTGCTAGTGAGCGCTGAACACTGCCACGTTACTGTGACTTGGCTGCCTTCGCTCTATCCTTGACTGATTGCAGGTGAGCATTAGCTCTGTCGATACACTGTTTTTGAGCGTCTCCCTGAAGTGCCTCGCACTTGGCCAGAGCAACCTTGGTTGCGCCCTCTGTTTCCGTGACCGCGGCGTCCGCAACCGCTGCGACGCTTCTATCCGCGGCTTTTGCGGTTGCCTCTGCTCTCTCCTTAACAAGGTCCTGCGAAGCCTGAACCTCGGTTTGCTTCCTGGTTTCTTCCGCCTTGGCGTTGTTCTCGGCGGCCTCCTTTTTTGCATTAGCAATGTCAGTTTGCACCTTATCGGCAGAGTCAGCTTTATTAGTCTGAACCGGAGCGTCGGTTTTATTACATGCCGACATTCCGACTGACAGACTGACGAGCAGCGCACACGCAATCGCAGATCTCATGTGAATTCCCCCTTCTAACCGAGAAGTTGCCTTAATCCTACAACATACGCCCGAAGTCGGTGCCAGCTCAATCCCCATACCCTACACCGCGCGTAGGAGGTGGCTTACGGGTGCGGACGTCCTTGGACAGTTCTGCAGCGCGCTAATGTGAATTCTTCGTTTAAGTAATTCCGGTGTCCTGTTTCTCCAGCACGTCACCGGACCAGCTTAGCGCCGCCAAGACATTTGGGAAGCCGATCGTGGAAGTTATGGCAATTAGCGCGTGTCGAATGTCCTCAGCGGTAGCGCCTGCGGACAGTGCCCGTCGCACGTGGCTGTGGACTGCGCCTTCCGAACGAATGGCAGCGGCTGCGCTAAGTTGCACTAGGTGCAAAGTCCTTGCATCAAGCGGACCCGCGTGGTGTACGGCTTCTCCCAATTTTTCGACAGCGGCAAAATATGCCGGATGGCGCGCCTTCAGTCGTAGATAATGTCCGGGTTGTTGGCTGCTCATGATTTCCTCCACGCTTTAGTTTCTCTTCGTCGAAACGTTGTTCTGCCGGTCATCAAGTGTTGGGACACCGAGACTTTAGCCTGACAATGCCTCACACGGGGCGGCAAATGCCCGGACGACCAAATTGACATTCGAGTGAGGCACGATCCCAATTCGCGCAGCGAGCGGCCGACTCGTAAGTGCTCTGCAAGAATGTCAGCAGCCTAGCTGCAGGATCGGTAGCGGTCCGAACATTCTCGTACGGAAGTAAAAACTGACCGAGCATGTCACTGAAAAATGCGCCTTCAGGCCGCACGGCGCACTTTGGAAAGCTCTGCGGCGTTGGATAGGCATACGAATAAAATGCGGGATAGTCGATTCCGTTACCGCCGGGCCAAAACCCGGCACTGCTCACTTCGTGTGAATAGGCCTCTCGCATCACCTCAATCGACACGCCGGGGACCTTGCCCTCATAGCGCGGCGCGGATCGACCCGAGAAGCGGGTGACCGCGAGATCAAAGCTCCCCCAGAAAAAATGCACAGGACTGCACTTGCCCAAAAATCCCGTCCTAAACTCTTTGAGCACGCGATCTGTCTGTAGCAAGATCTGCCAGAACCGATGCGTGTAATCCGGATCGTAGGTGGCATGCATTCTGTCCTGACTGAAGGGCGTTGCTCCGCTAAGCTCGCAGGGCTTTTCGTTGATGGCGACCGGCAGGCCGAGATCCTCAAACGCGGTCATCACCGCCCGGTAAAAGTCGGCGACGCTCTCGGTCCGCAGCGGCAGAAGCCGCACTCTGCCGTCGCTCACCGTAATCTTCAGCACATGGTCGATGAAATCAAATTGAATCTCGAACGAGAGCGATTCATAAGGAATCGACGAGGTGCTCAAGCCTCGAGAGTTGACGTACAGGACTACGTGCCAGCTGTGATTGAGCCACGGCGTCCGCACCAACCTGATCTTACCGACGATTTGCGTCCATAGATGCAGCGTCGCGCGCGCCTCTTGCCACTCTGCGAACTGAAGCTCGGGCCAATGTTCAGTCATACCGCTCGCCAGGTCGAATTCTGCGTGCGCGACCCGTTGCAGGTACGAATCGGCTTGCCATTCTCCTAACCCGGGCGCCACTAAAATTCTGATCGGCGGATTCCGAACATTTCTGGATGACAGCCATAACCCCCCCCACCACTTATGCCGAAGCGTACATGACAAGGGTCGTCACGCCGAGCTTTTCCGTGGGAGGCATCGCCGGAGCTGCATGCCCCGGCGCCATTTTTTTTACCAATCCTTAGATAGCATCAGCTTGGAGGCTGGCCCGGAATCGGTAGGACCTCCATGATCTCGACCGAATCGCCGGGAAAGATCGTGAAATGTGGATGATTCTCGAACATTTTTGCAGCGGCTTCATGCGACTCTGCGCTCACGACTATGAATCCTGTCATGGCGTTCTTGGTGTCGGACACTCCCTGCGCAGCCGTCCGTTTGGTTTTTCCCAGAGGGCCTCCCTGTACGACGGTGACAGACTGGTGGGTCGTCATCCAATCTCCCCACGCTTTCATACCTGAAGATTCGAGCTTTTTGCGCTTGCCTTCGTCCATGCCCTTCCACTCCGACATCTTATTCGGAGCACCCATATAAACAGCCAAAAATGTTTTCATAGATTCCGCTCCAGCGTGTATGCAGTTAAGTTTGCTCGACCAAGGAAGCCGTTCATCGTGCTCATACTTCTAGGATGAATTAGAGGCGGCCAAACCGACACCCGAGATGGCGGCACGGCTCTGGACCGGCCAACTCTCCGCCCATGCGGGGATGCGCATCAGACCATCGATCCAGCGCACAATATTCGGAAACTCTTCCAAGGGCATTTCCGATTCCCGCCAATGAGTCGCCCCCATTTTCGTACCTCTCCTACTGGATTCGATTTCAGTGCGTAGTGTCTGATATACCAATACTTGATGGCGATAACACCCCATGCGGCGATCGCGCTCGCTGCAGTGGTAGCACTGGCCGCAGTTAACGCAACCGTGGTCGCACAGAGAGGGCACATTTAGGTCTCCGGTTGTTGCACACAATAATGACGAACGAGCTCCGTTCATATCGACAGAACCGTCTGGGTTTTTTTCCGGCACCGCAGCGGCTGTAAGGTGATGGGCTGGGCAGGCGTACCGGTTGTTGTCACCTACTACTGCAACGGACGGGCCGTCTTTTTGAAAGAGTACCGTCCGGTAAGAATCACCAGGTTGTTGCGCGTTTCTAGGTTTACCGGGGCACCTTAAGCGACATTTGTGCGTAATTTCGCACCGCAAGTTCAGCTTTGAGATCTGCGACACGGAATCGAGCATCGCTGAGGGTCAATCATCGGCTAAGGGGCGCAATTGGCGACGTACCAAATCTTTCAAGGTACCCATGAAAACTTGGCCAGCCCCGCTAATTGCCCTGACTGTTGGATTGCAGGCATCTGTGACCTTCGGCGCAATTCCCATGGACAATCCCAAAAGGATTTTGGCCACAATAGAAGAGGCCAAGAGCCTCGCGCAGGTCGGCCGCGGGCAGCTCCTCTTCGTAGGTACTGCCCTCGCCACTGAGCGGTCCCTGAGCAGCAATGTGGTCGTCATTTTAGAATCCACAAACATTTCGGCTATGCAACCGGGCACGATTTTGATGCTGGCGAAAGTCGGATGCGATCCAGCTAATGAATGCCTGATCGCGCGGCGCGTGACCGAAGTCGACGCGAAGGGTGAGGTGCAAACCGATCCCTATACCGTCGATGGGCTCTTGATCACCGAAGTGAAGGCCAGGCTGCTCGGCAGTGTCTCCTATGCGATTGATTTGGAGAGCGGGAACATACTCGATATGCAGGCGGGCCACGATCCCGAACGGGTCACCCTCGCCCAGGCGATCTCCCGGGAACGCGCTAAAACCCATTATCCAATGCGAACCGAGCTACCCACCTAGTCCGCTCGCCACCGGCGGCGTCACTGTTGGGTCAAGGCGCACTTCCGATTCGCTCATATCACGTTTTTAGATCACCGCAGCCTCAAGACGATTCGGTCAGCCTCTTCCGTGGCTTGCAAGTCAAAGGCGCGCTCCAGACTTCTCACCCATCCTTGGATGTTTTCGCGCTCGACGGTTCCGGTGATGACCAGCGCACCCACATTCTCGCCTTCCAGCACGATGGGTTTGTGCGCGTAGCGATTTACATCCTCAAGCACGTAGTGCAGCGGTTGCAAATGAAACGCGAGACGGCCGACCTGCCAGCCCGCCGCAGTATCTTCAATATTGGTGGGCTCTTCTATCCCCGCGCTTCCCGCCGTGGTTTGTTGTCCCGCGTCTAAGTGCACACTGCGCAGCTTGGGTTTGAATTCATGCAGTATTGCGACGGGAAGGAATCGAGTCACCGGCTCAACCACGACGCGCCCTTCGGTCACCGAGACGACCGCTCGATCGCTATCGCGCTCCACGTTGAACGCCGTTCCCACCGCAACCACGGTGACGTCCCCGGCGTGCACCGTGAATGGTCTCGCAGCGTCCTTGGCCACCATAAACAACGCTTCGCCCCTGGTCAGCTCGATGTTTCGCTCCTTCGCGGCTAATGACACGTCGATCTGGGTGTCCGCACCCAATGCAATTCTCGAACCGTCGCTTAAGGTCACGTTGCGATTTTCTCCGATTGCGGTCTTGAAGGTGTCGATTGCGGGATGAGCTTTCCACATCGCAATTACCAAAACCACAGCAGCGAGGCATGTGCCAGCAGCCATGGCTACCCACGGCTCATGCAGCGCGTTGGGTTCATGCCAATCGTTAATCGCGACGGAGGCATCGTACCGATCGCGAGCGAACCGACGTGGCGAGACGACGCCCGGTGGGCGCACGTCGCGCAGGACTTGAGATAACTCTTCGAGCTGCGCGAAGGCCTGGGCGTTGGTTGGCTTTTCATTCAGCCAGGATTGCCAGGCAAGCGTGTCTTCAACCGATACCTCAGTGCTTTGCAAACGAACGAGCCAGTCGGCAGCCGCCAAATGAGTGGGGTCGCTTTCGACATCGATCGGGAATCGCGAGCTTGGGTTAATCATTGCTTTCAATATCTATAAATTGGCGGCAATGCAGCAGAGCGCGTACGACGTATTTGCGTACCATGCTATCGCTAATGCCGAGTTGAGCGGCGATGGTAGCGGCATCGAGCCCCTGGATTTGATTCATGACGAATGCCTCGCGGCACTTTGGGGGCATGCTCTCAATTAGGAGACCTAAGTGACGCAGCGTTTGCTCCCCCGACAGCTGCCTCTCGGGGGTCCTGTTCTCACAAAGCTCCGTAAAAAGCTGAGCGCCCGTCACTTTATCGAAAGTGTAATTCCGCCGGCGCCGATCGATTGCGATGTTAGCGGCAGTCTTGAAAAGAAACGCGCGAAGGTAGCTGACGGCCCCCGGTTGATCCAAACTCAAGAGGCGTACATAAGCTTCCTGCGCAATTTCCCGCGCCTCGTTGCTGGACCCGACGCGGCCCCGCAGGAAGCGAAGCAAGGCTTCATTGTGTTCGCGAAACAAACGCTCGACCACTGCCGAGCGCGATTCTCCGCGTTCGCGCTCGGGCGGTGCTACCTGATCGAGATTCGGCGGCAGAGTGCTCAGTGGATTCACCGCGGCCAAGGATTGGAGAAACGAGTCTAGCTGAGACGAATGGGCCAAGGGAAATGGGATTGCAGTAGCCTACAATAACAACAAAGGTCGACCACTCCGTGGAGACATTAACGCTCCTGAAAACGCGCCGGAAAATATACCTGCAAAAAGGTCAAAATCCATTCCCGAATCTAAAATCTCGTTCGTCTAACACCTAATAAGCGTATATCGAACCGTGTTAAGGGGATGGAATGAGCGTCGATGCACTCGCAGGTCTGTTGTCTCGCGGCATGAAAGCGCTGCCCTTTATGCTTGCCGCGATGGCCGCGAGTCTTCAACAGAGCGTAGCAGCGGTCGATCTCGGGCAGCAGCGACAGTTTGATATCCCGCCCCAGCAGCTCTCTTCAGCGCTCCTCAAGTTCTCAGCGCAAGCGGAGATTCAAGTCACCGTCCCCGGGCAACTGGTGGAAGGCAAGAACTCCGCCGGTGTCGTCGGTAAATTCAAACCGGGCGGCGCGCTCGCGATCCTGCTGAAGGATACGTCGCTGCATTACGATGTGGTAGACGGCAACACGGTCGTCATTGCCGGCCTCGCCGATCGAAAACTGTCACGAAATGATTATCAAAAGGTCAGCAATCCAGGCACGGCGACCGGACCGATTTCTGAGACTCAAGAAATCAAGCTCGCGCAAGCCACTGCTACGCCTTCGCCCCAGGGGCGGCCGCCGCAGAACGCAGGCTTTGCGGACAACTCTGCTCCCTCGTTGAGAGACGATACGGGCCTCGCGGAGATCGTCGTCACCGGCTCATCAATTAAACAAATCAACGGCGAAACCGCGCTGCCGGTGCAAATACTGAAGAAAGACGATATCGATCGCACGGGTGCCACCACGGTCGAGGAACTATTCCGGCAGATCAGTGCCGCAAGCAGCTCTGGGGCCACCACTGCAGCCCAAGCTACCGGCTTCCAAACCGGCGCTATCTCCACCCTTTCGCTGCGCGGCCTGGGGAGCGCGCGCACGTTGATCCTGATCAACGGCCGACGTTCGGCGGTGTATGGCGGCGGCTCCACGGGCCCCGCAGGTTCGTCGGTGGACATCAGCGGTATCCCGCTGGCCGCAGTCGAGCGCGTCGAAATACTGAAAGACGGCGCATCGGCTGTCTACGGCAGCGACGCGATTGCCGGCGTCGTCAACTTCATTATGCGAACCGATTACAAGGGATTTGAAGTGAGCGCCTACGACGGCAACCCCGTCAGCGGCGGCGGTGGGACGTCGGGGAACGAGTTGAATCTTTCGGCGTATGGCGGGCTTGGCGATATGAAGACCGATCGCTTCAATATTGCAGGAGGCCTTAACTTCGAGCACGACAGGTCGCTGTTGGGCCGGGACCGCCCGTTTGCGACTCGCTATAGCCCTGCCTACGGGAACGATGTCACTTCGGGTTTCGCTTTCCCTGCCAACATAGCGATTTTCCCTACTACTGCAGGCAATCCGCTCGGTAAGGGGACCCAAAATCCGTTGCGGCCCAATTGCGCCCCGTCGCTCACCGATGTGAATTTTCCGACCCAGTGCCGCTTCGACAACTCGCCCTACGATTCGCTCGAGCCCGACGTGAAAAAAGGCAGCGCAAATATCAGCGGCCGATACGCGGTGAGCGAAAACAGCCAGGTCTATTTGGAGGCAAGTTATTCTCAAGTCGAAACGCAGACGCAAGTTCAGCCGGTACCGCTCTCGTACCAGAACCCCCTGCTTGCGAGCAATCCTTACGTGGCTTTCTTGAAGAACCTCCTCGCTACCCAGTACCCGACCTATCACAATCCGGCCATCGGTCCGCGGTCCGCAGCCTTTTTGCTGCCTCCGACGAGCCCGTATTACCCAACAGCGTTTGCGACCGCCGCTGGCCTCAACGGAAAACCGCTTAACCTTATCTACCGCGATTTTGCCAACGGCACGCGTTTGACCGAGGACACCTCGGACGCGGCGCGCTTCGTGGCCGGCTACAAGCGAACGGTTGGTACTTGGGACTACGATGCCTCGGTGCTGTACAGCGAAGTCAAAGTGAAGGAAGACCTGAAGTCCGGCTTTGCTTTGTACTCTAAGATCATGCCGTTGCTCGACAGCGGCGCCATTAATCCATTCGGGCCGACCACGGATCCGACGGCCCTCGCCAATGCCAAGGCGGCGGAATTCACGGGGCAAGACTTTTCCACCAAGACCTCTATCACGAGCTTGAGTGGCAAGGCGAGCGGTGAGATTTTCGCGCTGCCTGCCGGTCCCTTAAGCGGCGCTGCGGGGGCGGAGATCCGCCGTGAGACGTTCAAGTACAACCCAGTCGCCGCAGTCCAGACAGGCGATGTCACCGGCCAAGGCGGCAATCAGTTGCCTGAATCCGCCGCACGCAACGTCGAGTCTGCCTATGTGGAATTCAGTGCCCAACTCTTAAAGTCACTGCAAGCCGATGCCGCGTTGCGCTACGACAACTATCAGCGCGTGGGCAACACGGTGAATCCGAAGTTCTCACTGCGCTTTCAGCCGACGCATTGGTTGCTGGCGCGCGCGTCGGCGGGCACGGGATTTCGGGCCCCTTCGCTCACGGATTTGTATGCGGCGCAGGCGTCCAGCGTCACAGGAAACGGTACCCGCGATCCGATCCTATGCCCGACCTTCAGTTCCAATAACCCAAATTGCAGTTTCCAGTTCACGACGATAACCGGCGGCAATCCCAGCCTCACGCCGGAAAAAGCCAAGTCGGTCACCTTCGGCATCTCGCTCGAACCCGTTAGAAATCTGAATATGGACTTCGATTCCTTTTGGATTTTCCTCAGGAATCAGATCGTTGTCGGCGGCCTCGGCTACCCGTTCATTTTGCAAAACGCGGCGACTGCCACGCAGTACGCCAGTCTGGTAAAGCGCGATCCGGTGAGCAACCAGATCATCTCCATCAGCCAGACCAATGCCAACCTGTTTAAAGCGAATGTGAGCGGCCTAGACACGGATATCAGATATCGCTTCGATGTCACCGATAGGGATCGCATCAGCTTGCTCGCAGATGGCACCTATTTCTATCGCTACGTCACCCAAAACGCTGACGGCAGTTGGAGTGAACAACTGGATAAGGGACTCACCTCCGTCGGCGGCGTCATTTCGCGCTTCCGCGGCATCGGCACGCTGGAATTTGAGCGCGCATCCCTGTTCAATATCTCGCTGACCGGCAATTTCCAGAAGCGCTATCACGACTCGCCGTCCAACATTACCAACGTGTCGCGGTATGTCTCTGCATACGAGACTCTGGACGCGCAAGCTACCTATCTGGGTCTGCCGAACTTTAGGTTAACGCTGGGCGGCAAGAACATATTGAACAAGAATCCGCCCTATGCGAACTACGCAGCGTCGGCGAATAACTTCATCGGGGGCTACGATGTCAGCTACGGCGATCCACGCGGAAGCTTCATCTATGGAAGGCTCGTGTACTCATTTCACTAAGGGATGATGGCCACCCTGCCAAGTCGATACCGAGGGCAACTTTGATATCTGCGGAAGCTCTTTTCTAAACGTCTTATTGTCGCGCGCGTTGACCTTTTGCCCTACCCGCTCTCGCCCTGCGAGGTTTCGCAGTTCGCCCTAGCAGGCAAGCGGAGCGGCGAGCAACGCAAAGTCGCTAAAAAGGGCAAGAGTCGCTCTTGACGTGCCGCTATCGACTCGGCCAGCGAATGATTTGCAAGGCGGCCCATGGCGGCCCGGCATGTGCGGCGGCGCCTACACCAGGACAAGCCAATGATCGGACCGCCCGACAGGGAAATGCGGGCTATGCTTTGATTTTTCAACGAATAGGAACAACCATGACATATGCACGAAGCGCGCTACGCGGCGTTATCCTGTTGGGAATGATGGCGATGGCATCTGGTTGCGTCATCGCCGAACACGGCGATGGGTATCGTGAACACGGCGATGGGTATCGTGAACACGAAGGTTACCGCGAGGGCTATTACGATCGTGACCATCATCGCTATTATCACGACCATGGCTGGCGCGAGTGCGGCGAACGGGACGAGCACTGCCGCTAAGTCAACGCCCCGCAATCGCGCAGCGACTGAATGTCGGTGTCGCTATACCCCGCTGAACGCAGCACGGCGGAGGTGTCGCTGCCGGCGGGGGAAGCGGCCGCGGGGAGAACGGGGTGCGTGCGGCTAAAACGCGGGACAGGTGCCGGTTGCAGCACTCCGCCCGCTTCAAAGAAGCTACCGCGAGCGCGGTTGTGCGGATGGTGAGGAGCTTCCCTCGTAGTAAGCACTGGCGCAAAACACGCGTCGGATCCCTCCAGGATACGGCACCATTCGTCACGCGTCCGTAGCTTGAAAATGGCGGTAAGCTTTTCGCGTAGGGGCGGCCATTCGCAGGTGTCGGTATGCGAGGGCGTTTCTGTTGTGTTAAGCCCAACCCTGGTGACTAATTCACGGTAAAACGCGGGCTCTAGGGCGCCAATAGAAACGTATTTGCCATCGGCCGTCTCGTAAGTGTCATAAAAAGGAGCAGCGCCGTCCAGCAGATTGGTGCCACGCTCGTTGCTCCATTGCCCTTGCGCCTGCATCGCGTACATCATATGCATCAGCGCGGCGGAGCCTTCGACCATGGATACATCGACGACCTGGCCCCTCCCCGACTGCCTTGCTTCGAACACGGCACTCATGACGCCAAAGGCGAGGAACATAGCGCCGCCGCCGAAATCTCCAACTAGATTAAGCGGCGGGACCGGCCGTTCCCCGTGACGACCAATCGCATGAAGTACGCCCGACAAGGCGATGTAGTTGATGTCGTGTCCAGCAGCCGCCGATAAGGGACCGGTTTGGCCCCAGCCGGTCATTCTTCCATACACAAGCCGGGGATTTCGCTCCATGCAGGGTTGCGGTCCGATGCCGAGACGCTCTGTCACGCCCGGCCTGTAGCCTTCGATCAAAACATCGCAACGCTCGCAGAGCTTTAAGACGACTTCTGCGCCCTCGGGCTTCTTCAAATTTAGCGCAATCGTCAGCTTGCCGCGCTCGCTGATGAGCGAGGCGTGGTGCGCTGCTGAGGAACTGCGCGCGATCGAGATCACCTCGGCACCCAGATCCGCAAGGAGCATGCCGCAAAAAGGGGCTGGCCCAATGCCTTGCAGCTCAATGACGCGTAATTCCTTGAGTGGTCCCATGCTACGCTCTCCAATCATCGTCTAACTTAGGTTGCCTAAAATCCTGCGCCACCGCAGCATACGCACGGCGGTGTAGTGTTTACAACGCAACTACTTTCGGACTAACTTTCCTGGAGCTCCCCGATTGGCTATAAACCTGGTGGATCCCGCGACACAGCCAGCCACTGCGGCTCGATACGGAGCGGGTGCCATCACATTCCATTGGCTCATGTTTGGGCTAGTCGTGATCGTCGCTATCCTTGGCCTCTTGCACGACTCTTGGCCGAAACAAACTCAAGCATTTTGGATCAACGTTCACGCCCTACTGGGCCTTGTACTGTGGTTTACTTTGATCGCTCGCGCTTGGTGGCGCCGGCAACACGTTCCTCCAGCGCTCATGGACAGCGTCGGGCTTCTCGCGCGGCGCACCTCTAGCATTGTTCATTTTGCGCTTTACGCTTTGATGTTCGCGATCCCGATTGTTGGAATCATCACCTTCGTCTACCACGGCCGCGCCTTTGATTTTGGACTGTTCAAGATCGATCTCGGTATCAAATCCGATCGCGCCATCTTCCATCCAACCGAGGACCTGCACGGCTACATGGCTTATGCCCTGTTTGCACTGGCCGGTATCCACGCGCTGATGGCGCTTTGGCACCAATTCGTCTTGAAAGACGGCTTGATCGACCGCATGTGGCCCAGTCGCCGCTGAAAAATCGAATTCGCGTCGGAATCGCGGGATGGTCTCTACCTCCCGCGCTTCGCAGCGCACAAGCAGGTCGTCAGAGCGTGCTCGAGCATTATGCAACCTTGTTTAATGCCGTGGAGATCAATAGCTCGTTTTACCGGCCCCACCGGTTGGCAACGTATGAGCGGTGGCGTCTTGCAGTACCCGAGTCATTCCGTTTCGCCGTCAAAGTTCCCAAGCTGATCACACACGAGCGTCGGTTAGTGAGCTGCCGGGATGAGATCACCGCGTTCCTCGCCGCCGTTTTCGGCTTGCAAGACAGGCTCGGAGCGTTGCTGGTGCAACTGCCGCCGAGCTATATGTTTGACGAGCGTGTCGCAGGTGACTTTTTTCGATCGATACGCGAGCTGACATCCGTGCCGATTGCGTGCGAGGCACGCAATGCAAGCTGGTGGGGGAATGCCGTTGCAGCGATGTTCGAGGACTATGAAGTGACGCGGGTATTGGCCCATCCCGCCCCCGCAGGCTGCAATTTCAGCGAGAGCGGGCGCGAACCGGGACGGTTCTCTTATCGTCGATTGCATGGGTCCCCGAGGATGTACTACTCGGCCTACGACGCGCAGTATCTGCAGGCTGCCGCAGCGTTAATCCTCGCATCGGCGCCCGCTCAAACCGGAGCTGAGCACTGGTGCATATTCGACAACACCGCGGGGGGCGCAGCCTGGTCGGATGCTCAGTTGTTGCAGCGCATGCTCTGTAACAAAGTGGTCAACCAACCGGTTTAATAAGACGATTTCTCGACGGCCCAAGTCGAGGCGATCTCAGTGTCCGCGCGGGGTTCTCGCTGTCGGTGCAACCCCGACACCGAAAGGAGGTTTCTCACCCTTGATGCTGACGCCCGCGAGAACATACTTGCGCACCATGCAGCGTTTCATATCAGCGGTCGGGATGAGCCTCCTGTTACTCAGCAGCGCCCACAGCGCGCTGGCTCAGCCGCCTCAAAGTAGGTCGGCCATGCTGAAAAGACAGATGAACGAGTGTATGACGCGACGGATGTCTGCGAACAAGACGATGACCTATAACGAAGCGATGCGTGCTTGCAAAGAGCGAATGCAGCCGGCGAAGGAGGCTTTGGCCTCGATCAACACTTCAGATTCACCTTCGAGATCCCGTTAAGTCACAGCCGCTCATCTTACTTTTGCGGTCTAGCGCCATCCTGCTATTTTGACGCAGATTTCGATGCGTTTAAGTCCAGTCTGGGCACACCAAACTGACCCTCCAGTTTGTGCAACTTGTCAAGATCGATGGCACCAACGATGTTGACGATCGTGAATTGCCGCGGCTCGCTCGCGATCAAGGCGAGACCGACGGCTTGATTTTTGTCGACCATGATATAGATGTCGACATCGGCACGCGTCTTTGCGCTATGAGTTTGCACCAGCCGGTTCCAGCCCGGTGCTGATAGCTGAACTCGCACCGCATCAATGTCAGCTTGGTTGTAGGCGGAGTCCTTGTCGAACGTATAGCTTCGCACATAGATACCGTGAAGGCCCTTAATCACTTCCTGGGTCGCGGCATCTTGAGGGTCGCTTACGTCAAGAAAGCGGCTTGCCATCGACAGCAAGGCGGGATCCAACGTGATGGTCACGGAATCGGTGGCCTTCTGCGCCAAACTTGCAAATTCCGGTATAACCAGCTTGGGATTGGAAGCCCAAGCCAATGCCGGCGCCTGCAGCGCAATAAATATCGTCAAAGCATATTTTCTCATGGACAGATTCCTTCGCTTGCCATCACACGCCAGACTTCTCATCGCGCGGCGCAGTTGATTGACTCTTGATCGCTTCGAATGCCAGGTTCAGTTTCTGGCTGGTTACGCGCAAGGCTTGCTGAACCTCGCGGCGTGCCTCCAGTCCAGTTTCTTGCAATCGCTGTTGGTACAGGTGCTGCTGGATGCCGATCGCCATGATCAGGCACGCGGCAAGACTGGCGGTGAACCACCAAACCAAAGGGCGCGCGCCAGGGCGCAACTTGGGCTTTGGTGGCGCGGCTTCGGCGGACCTCATGCGCGCCAGCAGTCTGCGAGAAAAATCGGCGCGCGGCTCGACCGGCCGAAGGGCGCCTCGCAGTTTGGATTCGATGTCGTCGTTCATGTTGAACTGTCCTCGCAGGGCTCGGAGGGTATGCGGATGGCCTCCTCGCGCATGATTTCCAATGAGCGCTTCAAATGGCTCTTCACCGTGTTGATTGGCATATCAAGTGTTCGCGCAATGTCCATAGGATCAAGATCTTCCTGGTATCGAAGCAGCAGTACGGCACGCGCCGGCGGACTTAAGTGAGCGAGCAACGCGCGCAGATGGCGTTGCAACAGCGGATCCGCCGGATCTTCCGCACTGAAGAATTCCGCCCCGTCTTCGAGGGAAGACATCTGCAACCGCGCTCGGTGCCGCAATTGATCGATCGCTCGGTGGCTCGTCACTTGCCGCAACCAAAATCCCAAGTGCCTATTCGATGCGATCCCGCTGAGGTTGGCGCTCATGTGGATGAACACGTCCTGTGTCAAATCCTCCGCGAGATCTCGGGTGCCCAGCATGCGCAGCGCCAGACTGTAGACCGATCGCTGATGCGCTTGCACCAGCGCCGTGAGCGCTGTCCGCTCCCCTGAGCGCGCTCTCGCAAGCTCCGCATCCAAACGGTCAGGGGCCTCATTCAAGCGCGTGACTACATCAACAGGTGTGACCGAACCTCGGCCATTTTGGGCAAATGCAGTCCACTTTGCAGCTTCGGCAGGTCATCGACTGCGATTGAACCGACTATATTTATGATGGTGAATTCCCGCGGCTGGCTGGATATCAGGGCGAATCCTTTGCTCACGTTATTTTCGATCAAAACGTACATATCGACATCCTCGCTCTTCTCGCGGTGGTGGACCTGCATCAGCCGGCTCCAGCCCGGGCCGGTTAATTGGCTTCTGACGCTTTCGATGTCGGCTGCAGAATAGGCATTATCGGCCGAGAACTGAAAACTGCGTATTTCAATCGATTTAATTCCCGCGAGCAGATGCTTGGTCGCGACGCTGTCCTCATCTTTATCGTCGATAAATGCGCCCGCCATATTCAGAAGCCAAGGGCTCAAGCTTATATTCACCGACTCGGTGGCTTTGCCAGCCAACGCTCTGAACTCCGGGAGTTTTAGCTTGCCTTCTTGTGCCACACTGACGAGGGGCAATAACAAGCAAGTGGTTAATATCAAACACGCCGAAGCGACATTGAGAATGCGTATCTTCACTGGAAGGCTCCTGTTTCAGTGCTCAAGAATTGTCTTGAGCTTAAGAACACATACGCATGGGATGGTCCCGCAGGGTGCAGGCACAACGCTTTAAAGCTCACGGGCGGCTGCGCGATGGAATAGATATCAAATTAAGTATTTAGCTTAATAATATGATTAATAATGAAAAAACTTGCGTGGTCCGGTGATTTTGCTGCTTTCCGATTTGCTTTGCGGAAGCGCATAATTCTCCACCGAATAAAATGACGCTTGTACGAGGGCCTTTCGTCCCACAGGCGCCGGGAAAAAGATGATCAGCTGGCAAGCGATGCTTTTAAACGGATTCTTCCGCGTCACCATGAAACGCCATGGGAAGCGACCGATCAACCTCGATCGGCTGCGGGCGATGACTAGAAATCCTCCGCGCAGCGCACTGGCCATTCCAGCCGGCTACAAGGTCGACAGCTTGCGCAGCGAGGAGGGACTGCAATTCGATGTGGCAGACCTATGCTCAGCCCGCACTGCTCCTGCCTCCACCATTGTGCTTTATCTGCACGGCGGCGGATATTTGTTTGGTTCACCAAAGACGCATCGTCAGGTGCTCCTCGCCATGGCCAAAGCCTTCCAGGCTCCCGTTTACGGCCTCGACTATCGATTGGCGCCTGAACATCCGTTTCCCGCCGCGGTCGAAGACGCTGCCAAGGCGTACGACTGGCTATTGACCCGCCACCCCGGAGCCGCGATCGTACTTTCAGGCGATTCTGCCGGCGCGGGTCTGGCGATCGCAACGGCGGTGGGTGTTCGGGACAGCGGATCGAAACCGCCTTTGGGTCTTGTAGCCTTTTCGCCCTACTCCGACCTGGCCGTGACCGGCGCGTCGGTAGAAGCCAATGCGAAGAGCTGCGCCATGTTTACTCCGCGCGGCATACGAGAAGCCGCCGCAATGTACCTCGGGGGCGCCCGTGCCGAGGATCCGCGCGCTTCGCCCCTGTACGCAGATCTCTCGGGGTTGCCCCCCATGCTATTGTTCGCCAGCCGGCACGAGATCTTGCGCGACGATACCCTGCGCCTGGCGGATCGCGCGGCCGCCGCCGGCGTGAAAGTGGAATTGGTCGTGCGTGATCGGCTACCGCATGTCTGGCCGGTTTTCATAACGCTATTGCCCGAAGCCCGCGACGCGTTCGCAACCGTAACCCGGTTCGCGCAGGCCATCGGCGCTCGCAGCGGCGCGTAGCGAACTCTTTGTAAGTGGAGTCACGAGTGACGCTCAATCATGTTGATGTCCTGATAGTAGGCGGCGGTCTTTCCGGGATTGGCGCGGCCTGCAGCTTGCAGATAAATTGCCCAAAAAAAACCTACGCAGTCTTGGAAGGCCGCGCGGCTATCGGCGGCACGTGGGATTTGTTTCGCTATCCTGGAATTCGCTCCGACTCCGATATGTTTACTCTGGGCTATTCATACAGGCCCTGGGTCGAAGGCAGGGCTATTGCCGACGGACAGTCCATTCTCAATTACATCATCGACACCGCCAAGCACTTCGGGGTCGACAAGCACATCCGATTTCATCACCAGGTCAAACGCGCCTCATGGTCCTCCAAGGAAGCGCTGTGGACGGTGGAAGCAGAGTACGGAACGAATAAGGAAACAATCCGCTACACGTGCAATTTTCTGTTCGTCTGCACCGGCTACTACAGCTATGTTGAGGGGTACACGCCGGTATTCCCCGGAAGAGAGCGCTTCAAGGGCCAGTTGATTCATCCGCAAAAGTGGCCGGCAGATCTGGCTTATGCGAATAAACGCATCATCGTCATCGGCAGCGGTGCGACCGCGGTGACCTTGGTGCCGGCAATGGCAAAGACCGCGGCGCAGGTAACCATGTTGCAGCGCTCGCCGACCTACATGGTAGCTCTCCCGGCGCAAGATGCCTTGGCAAACTTTTTGCGGCGTCACCTGCCCTCAAAGATCGCCTACCACTCGGTTCGGTGGCGCAACATATTGTATGGAATTTATTTCTACGCGCTTTGCAGGCGCAGTCCGCAGCGCGTCAAGAAGTGGATTCTTGATCGCGTGACCGGCGCTCTGGGCGCAGACTATGACGTTGCGAAGCATTTCACGCCGCGCTACAACCCCTGGGATCAGCGCATGTGCTTGGTTCCCGACGGTGATTTGTTCGAAGCGATCAACAAGGGCCAAGCGGCAATTGTCACGGATGAAATCGATACCTTCACCGAGTCAGGCATCAAGTTGCGCAGCGGCCAGGAACTTGAAGGCGACATCATCGTTACCGCCACGGGCTTAAATCTGGTTGCGCTGGGAGATATTCAAATCAGCGTAGACGGCCGTCAAGTCGATCCGGGTAAGACTCTGAATTACAAGGGCACCATGTTTGGCGGCATCCCGAATCTTGCCGCATCGTTCGGTTATACGAATGCGTCATGGACGTTGAAAAGCGAGTTGACTTGCGATTATATCTGCCGAGTTCTCAATTACATGGAGCAACGGGGTTACCGCGCTTGCGTGCCGCAAAACGAGGATCCGACTTTGACCGTAGAGCCTTGGCTCAACCTCTCATCGGGGTACATCCAGCGCGCGGCGGACAAGTTGCCGAAGCAAGGCTCTAAAGCCCCGTGGAGATTGCACCAGAACTACGTGAAGGACGTGCTGGGCCTGAAGTTCGGCTCGTTAGACGACGGAGTGATGCGCTACTTGAAGCCCACCGACTCCTTGGAACTTAAGTCAGCATTACCGGGCTGAGTGCAGCCCACAGCTTGAGGGGAAAAAGATGAAGCAGCGCAAATTGGGCCGCGACGGCCCGCACGTGTCGGCTATTGGCCTTGGGTGCATGGGCTTCTCGGAGTTCTACGCTTCGAGTGCATCGAATGATGCCGAAGCCATCCGCGTCATCCAAAGCGCACTGTCGCTCGGCGTGTCATTCCTCGATACGGCCGATATGTACGGCCCATTCACGAACGAGATTCTGGTCGGCAAAGCAATCTCAGGAAAGCGCGAGAAGGTAGTTCTCGCTACCAAATTCGGTATTCAGCGTGACCCTGCCAATCACAAGATGCGCGCCATCAACGGCAAAGCGGACTATGTCCGTGCGGCCTGTGAAGCATCGTTGAAACGGCTCAACGTCGAGCGTATTGATCTTTACTATCAGCACCGCGTAGACCGCTCCACCCCAATTGAAGAAACGGTCGGCGCCATGGCCGAGTTGGTGAAGGCTGGAAAGATCGCTCACATCGGCTTATCCGAGCCGAGTGCGGCTACCATCCACAAGGCCCACCAGGTCCATCCAATCACCGCCGTGCAGTCCGAATACTCCCTCTGGAGCCGCGAACCCGAGGACGGCGTGCTGAAAACATGCAGTGAGCTTGGAATCGGTTTCGTCCCTTACAGTCCATTAGGGCGTGGCTTCTTAACCGGCCGCTTTCGCAGCATCGATGATCTCGAGGCAAAGGACTACCGGCGCTTCTCGCCGCGCTTTCAAGGCGACAATTTCGCGAAGAACCTTGCGCTGGTCGACAAGGTCGAGGAAATCGCGAAGGAAAAGAACTGTACGCCGGCGCAGCTAGCCCTCGCCTGGTTGCTTGCGCAAGGTCCGCATATCGTGCCGATTCCCGGCACCACCAATGCGGCCAGGCTCGAGGAGAATTTGGAAGCCGCCAATATCAGTCTGACTGCCGAAGATTTGGCGCGCATCGCGGTTGCCGCACCCAGCGGCGTTGCGGCAGGCGCACGCTACGACGAAACGGGAATGCGTTCTGTGAACGGCTAAAACTCGTCATCGTGTATAGTTTCGTCCGCTATTTTTATTAAATTAATTCGAGGTGCGAATGAATTTCCGCGTTGCCTTTACCATGGGTTTCTGCGTCACGGCGTGTCTCGTGTTGTGTGCTGCCGCTCAAAGTGCCGCGCCTTTGCTGCTGCGAAATCCCAGCCTAGCTGAAGGTAGAATTGCGTTCTTGTATGGCGGCGACATTTGGCTGGTCCCTCGCCAGGGGGGTGAGGCGAGACGGCTTACTTCGGTAGGCGTCGTCAGCGCAGGCCCGTATTTTTCGCCCGATGGCTCGCAACTCGCCTACTCCACTCAGGATCAAGGGCTCACTGACGTGTATGTCGTCAACTCCGAAGGCGGCGTGCCGCGCCGCCTTACCTGGGAGCCGACTGGAAGCAGGGTCACAGGCTGGACGCCCGACGGCAAGGACGTGCTGTTTACCTCGGGTCACGCCAGTAAATCGGTTTACCCCCGACTGTTTCGCGTGCGCGCCGACGGGGTCGGCCCTGCCGAGGTCCTGCCGCTTCCCAGCGTCGATTCGGGCAGCTTTTCAGGCGATGGCGCCACACTCGCCTACGTGCCTGTCCAACGCTGGCAGATCGCGTGGAAGCACTACCGCGGCGGTCAGACCACACCGGTGTGGCTGGTCAATATGAAGACGCTGGATCTTGAGAAAATTCCGCGTGATAACTCCAACGACTCGAATCCAGTTTGGGTCGGAAACACCGTGTATTTTTTGTCGGACCGCAACGGCCCGGTGTCGCTGTTCAAGTACGACACCGCAACCAAACAGGTCGCTCAGCTCGTGGAGAATCATGGGTACGATCTGAAGTCGGTCGGCGCTGGCCCCGGGGCGCTGGTTTACGAGCAATTCGGTTCTTTGCACTTGTACGAGTTGGACTCTCATCAGGACCACGTGGTATCCGTGACTATTCGCGGGGATCTACCCAGCCTTGCGCCGCATCTGGCCACCGTCGCCGAAAGCGCAGCGGAAAACATCGCCATTTCGCCCACGGGTGCGCGTGTAGTTGCCGAAGCGAGGGGCGACATTTTTACGCTACCCGTGGAAAAAGGCGACATCCGTAATCTGACCAAGACGCCCGGCTCTGCCGAGCGCGATCCGGCGTGGTCTCCTGATGGAAAATCCATCGCTTACTTCAGCGATGCCTCCGGCGAATATCAGCTTTACATCCGCGATCAGGAGGGACTGGCGCCGCCCAAGGTGATTGATCTGGGTCCGAACGCATCCTTCTTCTATTCTCCGCGTTGGTCGCCCGATTCCAAGCACATCGCCTTCTACGACAAGCATTTGCGCATCTGGTATGTCGATGTCGCCGGCGGCAAACCGATAAAAATCGATACCGGTCTGCGCGGCGGCTTCGGCGCCCAAACTCAGCTCTCATGGTCTCCCGATTCCCAATGGATAGCGTACTCGCGCGATTTGGAAAGCGAAATTCACGCGGTATTTCTTTACTCGCTGGCCTCGCACGCGGCAACGCAAATTACCGACGGTATGAGTAACGCAGCAAGCCCGGTATTCGACCCGAGTGGAAAATACTTGTATTTGACCGCCTCTACCAACAGCGGCCCCTCTGATGCCGGCATTGACCTATCCTCCCTCGACCGCGCGACCAATGCAGGTGTCTACGTCGTCGTCTTATCGAAGGCGACCGCTTCGCCCGTGCCGCCGGAGAGCGATGAGGAAAACAAAAAGAAGGATCCTGAAGCGAAAAAGGCAGACAAACCGGACGAGGATGCGGACAAGACACCCGATACGAAGCAATCGGACGACAAAAAAATAGACAAGAAAGACCAGATAGACAAGAAAAAGGCGGACGCCAAACCCAAACCCACAGCGATCGATCTGGCGGGCATCGGTAATCGAATCCTGTCGCTACCCATCCCATCCAGAAATTACGTGGACTTGGCCGTGGGCAAGAGCGGCGTCCTGTTTCTTGCCGAGGGTTCTCAAGTGGGACGGGCTTCGGAAGAGGCAGCCACGCCGGTGCGCGCGCTCTGGCGGTTCACTACGGAAAAGCGTCAAACCGAACAAATCTTGAGCGGTATTACGGCGTTCAAGGTTTCCTTTGACGGGGAGAAATTGTTCTACGCCCGCCACGACAACTGGTTTGTGGCTCCGATCTCCGAACTGAAACCAGGTTCTTCCGATGCCAACCCAGGCAAGCCGGTGAACAACCACGGGATGATGGCGGAGATCGATCCTCGCAGCGCGTGGCAGCAAATGTATCGCGAAACGTGGCACTTGCAACGCGACTTTCTCTACGATCCTCACGCCCATGGCGTCGACCTCGCGAAGATTCAAGCGAAGTACGAACCATTTCTCGCGGGTTTGGCATCGCGAGATGAATTCACCTATTTATGCGATGAAATGCTCGGTGAGATTCAAGTGGGACATATGTTCATTTCAGGGCCTCGACCGCGGCCGGACGCACCCAAGCCGGGATTGCTGGGCGCCGACTATGCGATAGAGCATAATCGCTACCGCTTCGCCAAGATTTACAATGGGCAGAATTGGACGCCGTCGTTAACTGCGCCGTTGACCGTGCCGGGTATCAACATCGTTGAGGGCGACTTCTTGCTGGCGGTGAACGGCCGCGAGCTGCACGCCACGGACAACATCGACAGCTTCTTCAACGGTACTGCCGGCAAGCAGACCGTTTTACGCGTGGGCAAGACCGCCGATGGCATCGGTGCGCGCGACGTGACGGTCGTTCCGGTAGCCACCGAGTACGGGCTGCGCAATCTGGATTGGATCAATACCAACCGGCAAAAAGTGGATGCTCTCTCCGGCGGCAAGTTGGCGTATGTTTATATGCCGAACACCGCCGGCGCCGGTTACACGAATTTTAATCGCTACTTTTACGCCCAATTGGACAAGCAGGGCCTGATCCTCGACGAGCGCTACAACCAGGGAGGATTTATTGCGGATTACATCGTTAACGTCCTGAGCCAGAAGCATCTGAGTAATGCCATTGAGCGAGACGGGAAGCCGGTTCACGATCCGCAAGGGGCGATTTTCGGGCCCAAGGCGATGATCATCAATCAGTCCGCAGGCTCCGGCGGGGACGCGATGCCTTGGTACTTCCGCAAAGCCGGCTTGGGCACATTGGTGGGCACACGCACCTGGGGAGGCCTGGTAGGCATCGGGGGCTACCCTACGCTCATTGACGGGGGCTTCGTCACGGCGCCGCGCTATGCGATCTACAACCTGTCAGGGGATTGGGAAGTCGAGGGCCATGGCATAGCGCCCGATGTTCAGGTCGAGGAGTTGCCCAAGGACGTGGCTGCAGGGCACGATGTGCAATTGGAGCGCGCGGTCGCGATCGTCATGGAGCAGCTCAAGGAGCATCCAGTGCCTCTGTCGCCCCTTCCGGCTTATCCCAACTTTCAAAAAGGCACTGACATCGCCCGCTGAGCTCATAACCGCGGGTAACTTGGATATGCCATCTAACTATTCGACGAGTTTTCGCCAAGAGACTAGCGTTACGGCATCGTTTGCCGTTTCGGAGTTCCCTATATGGTGGAAATTGCTCAGCCTGTCCATTCGCGTCTCGCCGTACGTCGCACGCCGTGGGGTGAGTTGTTGCGCAAGGAAGACTGGTGGGCCATTTGGATAGGCTTAGGACTGATTGCCGTTGCCGTCGCATTGTTTTCAGCTGGCAGCAGTGTCAAATGGATCGCCATTTCGCCCCAGAAATGGAGTCATCTCTCGGACCTGAACCAGCAGCTTAAGCAGCGTGGCCTGCAATATGCGGCCCTGTTTGTGCTGTGGGCCGCCGCCTTTGGCGGCGGTGCGGCCGCGCTCGGAATAAAGATCAGTCGCTTCCTGCCTGCCTTTCTCGTCCTGTACTTGGCCGCCGGCGGTATTTATTTTCTAGGTGCTTGGGACCAAGCCGCTCATTACAATTTAGAACCGCCGTTGGTGGCGCTCGGAATCGGCCTGCTGATTTCGAATACACTGGGTGCGCCGCGCTGGCTCACTCCGGGATTGCGTGTCGAGTTCTACATCAAAACCGGCATCGTGTTGCTCGGTGCAAGCCTGCCGCTGACGCTCATTGCCTGGGCGGGACCGGTGGCTATCGTGCAAGCGGCGATCGTATCGATCGTCACCTTCGGGGTCATCTATTTCGCCGCGGTACGCTTAGGGTTGGATCGTCGGCTTGCCGCCACGCTAGGGACCGGGGGCGCCGTGTGCGGCGTGTCCGGTGCCATCGCCGTCGGCGGAGCTGTCGGGGCAAAAAAGGAAGAAGTCGCCGTCGCGATCTCTTTGGTGGTGGTGTGGGCTGTCGTCATGATCTTCGTGCTTCCCCTCGTCGCCAGGTCGTTGGGCCTCAGCACGGGCGTCGCCGGGGCCTGGATCGGCACCTCGGAGTTCGCTGATGCCGCCGGGCTGGCCGCAGCGCAAACTTATGGGGGCTACGCGGGCAACGTTCCTGGAATCGCTGGAAATCCCGATGCGGCCGTCGCCGCCTTCACACTCATGAAAGTCATAGGCCGCGATGTGTGGATCGGCGTCTGGGCTTTCGTGCTCTCCGTGATCGCCACCACACGGTGGGAAAAAACCGCTGTGCACAGCAGATCAAGGGTTGGGGAAATCTGGAGTCGGTTTCCAAAATTCGTGCTGGGATTTTTGATCGCGTCGGCCGTGGTGACTCTGGTGACGCGCGGATTTGACTACGCGACGTACAAAAAAGAAGTGCTGCCCGCGCTCGTGGGACCGCTGCAGGCGTTTCGCACCTGGGCCTTTACGTTTGCCTTTTTGAGCATCGGCCTGACCACCCGCATCCGCGAGTTCGCGTCCATCGGCGCCCGACCGTTCTACGCATTCACCATCGGGGTGTTGGTCAATGTCGTCCTGGGCTTCGTACTATCGACTCAAGTTTTCAATCAGTTTTGGAATCGGCTGGGCCAATGACTGCAGCCAGTTCACCGAGCTGCCTTCAGTGCAGGCATTTCGATCATGCGCCCGCTCACGTTGAAGCGGCGCTGCCCGGATTGTCGAGCTTAAGTTCAGCCTACGCTGCCGTGCGTTGCGATGACGGCATCTGTGCCGTGCATGCCCGCTATGTCGCTGCTTCCAGCGTGTGCCCTGCCTTCGCGTAGCCCGTCTCCAGAATTCGCTCCATGAAGCTTTCGCACTGCGCGAGCTGGTCGAGCGCGACGAATTCATTGGGGCGATGTGCTTCGGCAATGTCGCCCGGTCCGCAAATCACCGTCGGCACTCCCATTTTCTGAAACAGTCCGGCTTCCGTTCCATACGAAACTTTTCCGACGGTGTGGTTCCTCGACAACTTGAGCGCCCATTGCACAATGGCATCTGTTTCCGAGGCGGCTAGTCCCGCCGTTTGACTCATCCACTGCAAATCGATTCCCGAATCCGCATCCACGGCGCGCATCTCCGCCGCCAGAGCCTCAGCGTGCGCCCGAATTTCTTGATATAGGGCATCCGGCGAGGCCTGAGGCAAGGTGCGCATGTCGAACTGGAACACGCACTCTTTCGGCACGACATTGGCGGCGATGCCGCCCTGAATCAAGCCCGTGGAAAGGGTCGAATAGGGCACGTTGAAGCCATAATCGCGTTGTTCGAGCTGCGCGAGCCGATCCGCAAGTTGGCGGATGAACACCACCAAACGCGCAGCGTATTCGATTGCATTCACCCCGTAGGTTACATAACTGGAATGCGCCTCTCTGCCGTGCACTGCACAGCGAAATCGATGTGTGCCCTTGTGGGCGATGATCGGTTGCATCGATGTCGGTTCTCCCACCACGCAACCAGCAGGACGGATTCCATTCTCTTCCAGGTCCCGAATGAGTCCGCGAACTCCGAGGCAGCCCACCTCCTCGTCATAACTCAGTGCGTAGTGCAGCGGCGCATCGAGCCGGTTCTGATTTAACGCCTCAACAAACTTCGGCGCTTGGGCGAGGATAATACCGATAAAGCCTTTCATGTCCGCCGACCCGCGCGCATAGAGTTTGCCATTCCGTTCGGTTGCGACGAACGGATCGGTATCCCAGTTCTGGCCATCGACCGGGACCACATCCGTGTGGCCGGAAAGGATGAGCCCCGGCTTCCTCGAATCGCTCAAGGTCGCGAATAAATTGGCTTTCTTGCCCGTCGGGTCATGCGTCAGCCGTGTCGTGGCGCCCAAACCTTGCAGGTAATCGCGAACCCATTCGATCAAGCCTAAGTTGGAGTCGCGTGATACCGTATTGAAGGCAATCAAGCGCTCAATCATTGTGCGCGAGGCGGCGCTCGGTACATTCATTCGGCAGCTCACGGTGATGAGGAACTTCAAGGATTATAGCCGTCGTAGACGTTTATGAATCGTGATCGGAGATATTTCGGCGCCGTTGAGGCCGGCGGCACTAAATTCATGTGCGCCATCGCCGATGAGCAGGGAATGCTTCACGCGCAGGCGCGCTTCCCCACGGCTGATCCTGGCTCGACACTGGCAGCTGTGTCGAGCTTCCTGGTCGAACGCAGCCGCGCCATCGGGCCCTTAAGCGGTATCGGCGTCGGCAGTTTTGGACCAATCAACTTGGACAAGCAGTCCGCGAAGTACGGTTTCATCGGCAATACGCCCAAGAAGGGCTGGAACGATATCGATATCGTCGGAGTCCTGCGCCGCCACTTTCCTTGCCCCGTGGGTTTCGATACCGATGTCAATGCGGCCGCGCTCGGCGAGCATCGATGGGGCGCCGGCAAAGATGCAAGCAGTTTGCTATATCTCACGGTCGGCACAGGAATTGGCGGCGGCGTACTGGTAAACGGCTTACCGCTGCATGGTCTCATGCACCCCGAGCTGGGGCACATCTATCCCAGGCGCCACTCAACAGATACCGATTTCAACGGCGTTTGTCCCTTCCACGGGGATTGCATGGAAGGTTTGGCCTCCGGGCCGGCCATCGTCGCACGATGCGGCAATGAACTTAAGGACCTGGAGGCTGGGCATCCGCAATGGGATCTGGAGGCCGATTATTTGGGCCAGCTATGTGCACTATCGGTACTGTCACTTTCGCCGCAGCGAATCGTCATGGGGGGCGGAGTGATGATCGAGACGCGTCTATTTCCTGTGATCCGGCAACGCCTGTTGCATTGGTTGGGCGGATATATAGATCGCAACGAAATTCTCGACGCGGGGGAGGACTATGTCGTCCCGGCCGCGCTGGGCGAGGATGCCGGCGTGCTCGGCTGTATCGCTCTGGCCGTCGATGCGGCCGCGGCTGTCGCGTCGCGGCGCTAGTCCTGCCTGAGCTCCTGCAGCATGCGCTTCAGCGCGTAGTGCCGATAGCTTTGCAGCACAAGCCCTTTGATCTCGCTCCAATCGCACGCTTTGGTCACATCGAGAGCGATCCAACCGTGGTGGCCAAAATACGGGGGAATCTTATAACGCGGATCACCCGTTAGAAGGCCTTGCTGATCCACGCCGACCCAGAAGATTAAGGTCAGTTGATTGCCGGTGTAGCGCGCCATGGCAAAAGTCTTCTTGCCGGCGAGCCACACGGGATGACCAAATTGCTTGCCCTCTTTCGATTCGGGAAGACTTAAGGTGATGGTACGCAACTTCGCAAGCACCGCGACTGCGCGCGGCAACTTCAATGGATCGATTTCGCCCGCCGTGGGCGTCTTGGCAGGCGCTTTGATTTGCGGCGTCTCGCCTATGCGCGCCTGTAATGCAGAGGGCGCTGACCTTTCGTAGGCCTCGCGAATCAGTCCCGGGATTCTATTCCAATCGATACCGCGATCGAGAATGACGCCAAGCCAACCGCGGGGCCCCACATAAGGCGGCACAAAAAAATGCATGGGCTCGGTGAGCACGCGCAGCTGCCGCGAATCGGTCAGCGCATTGAGCCATAATGCGACGCGCCCGTCACCATGGTGGTTCACTACATAGGTCGCAAATGTCTTGCCGCGCACTCTGAAAGTGGGCGAGCCGTGGGAAATGAATTCCTCTGCTTCCGGCAGCCATAAGCATGCTTCGCGTACTGCCTGGAAAGTGTCGCGTGCCATAAAACGAGGATGAAGCTCGGGCCGCCCGAATCCTCAAAATCTTGTGTAATCCTTGACTCAACCAGAACGACTGGTTTAGGCCTTCTGAACCCAAACCTGGCACCAGCCGGCCGCCGGCACACTCTTTCCTGCGAAAATAGTACACGCCGCGCTCGCGTCGGTTGGCATGCCCTGGTATTGCGCACAGGTAGAGCACTTTTGACCCGGTTTGAATGTCGGATAAGTCTTGGCGTCGACTTTGCTGGCGTCGTTGACGAAACCCAAGGCTTTTGCCGTCGGATCGCTGGGGTCAAGCGGAGGCAGCGCGGCAGCTGTTGCGCCTCGGCTGAAAAGACCTGCAACGGGGAGCACTGCGCCGGCAATGAGTCCGCTCTTGACGATCGATCGACGTGATATTTTGCGCTGCATTGGGTGCCTCGAATGACTGACGGAGATGAATGTCGCTATTTTTCCTCATTTCGGAGTTTTATGCTGATTAATTTTTAGTGATTAATTTTTTGGTGAGTAATTTTTGCAATCCACACCCTGCCTCGGCATCCACTACCGCAGCAGCAATTGCAGTACTGTATTTACTTCTGAAAGGCGGGCGCTCCCATGGCAGCAGTCAATTTAAATACCATCAATCGCTCCGTGCTAAGACTGCGCGCCGAGGTGCCGGAGGACGCGTTCACCGCCGGCATTTTGGGCTCTCAGCGCATCGGTAACGGCGTGGTCATCGATTCTGCGGGGCTGACCTTGACGATCGGCTACTTGATGACTGAAGCCACGGATGTCTGGTTAACCGGCCCGAGCGGCCAGGAGGTCGCCGCTCATCCTCTCGCCTACGATCAAGTGACCGGATTCGGATTGGTCTTGCCGCTGCAGCAGTTGGATGTCCCACCGCTTCCATTCGGCAGTTCGCAGACGTTACAGGCCGGCTGTGAAGTGCAAGTGCTCAGCGCCAAGGAATTCGGCTCACCGCAAGCCGCGCATGTCGTGGCGCGCCGCGAGTTTGCGGGCGCCTGGGAATACCTGCTCGAGGAGGCCATATTCACCGCTCCTGCTCACCCTCATTGGTCAGGAGCCGCCTTGGTGGATGAGAGCGGCGCGTTGGTTGGTGTAGGATCTTTGCTGTTGCGCGAGGTTATTGACGGCGAACAACTCAACGCCAACCTGTTTGTGCCCATCGACCTTCTGAAACCAGTCCTGCACGATCTGCGGTCCACGGGGCGAGCGGATCGCCCGGCTAGGCCTTGGCTCGGCATCTATGCGGTGGAGTTGGGGGGCAAGGTCTACGTGACCGGTGTGGTCGAGGGCGGCCCAGCCCAAGGCGCCGACATTCGTGAGGGCGACATCATCAGCGAAGTCGCGGAACACGCAGTGAATTCGCTGCCTGATTTCTATCGACGCGTCTGGGCGGTGGGGCCTGCGGGCACCAGCATACCGTTGACAACGGTGCGAAGCGCCACGCAGATACGCCTGAACGTACGCTCCGTGGATCGCAGCGATCTACTCAAAAGGCCCCAAGCAAACTAGAGTAGCTTCAATGCAGCGCCACACGATTGCCTTGACTGTCAGGCGGGGTGTGATCGCTGTCGGCGCCGTGACAGGTTCCTTGATGGAGCAGCGTGACAATCGCGGCGCACGCATCCACTACCTTGACCGCTCCCGCAGAGGCCTTCAACAAAGAACTGGTGTCATTCAGAAGGCGGTAGGTCGCGGCCGCCGACAACTCCGGATTTTTCGCTAGCATCAGGGCCACGACACCGCTGACTTGCGCGGTAGCGATCGACGCTCCAGAAGCAAAATCATAGCGGCCGCCCGGCAGCAAGGTGAGGATCTCCCGGCCCGGAGCATAGAGCACACCGGCAACAGACGGCTCCGTCTCTGCGCTGGCGACTTCGATAATCCCGGGCTGATGCATCAGTCCGTCCCCGGCGCCGGCAGCATCCGGTGCCGCGCCGACGAACAACACACCGCGACGCAGACCTTCGCGAATCAGGTCGCGGAGCAGCGGGTCATCAGGACCGGCCAGGCTTAAGTTGATGACTTGCGCATGGGCATCAAAGGCCGCGGCCAGCGCTCGGGCCAGGGTAAAGGAATTGCAGCGCGCTGCGTCGGCGTCCGAACCGATTTGCCAGCATGCCTTGTAAATATAAAGTCGCGCGGCCGGCGCAATGCCGACAATCCCCTCATGGTTGTTCGCAACGGCGGCGATGACCCCTGCCATTTCGGTCCCATGACGATCGCGGCGAAATTGCGCATCGTTCGCATCTACGAAATTAGCCGCCGCCGCGATGCTGCCGCGCAAGTCTTGATGCCCGATGTCAACGCCGCTGTCGATGATGGCAACTCTGACGCCCTCGCCTCGCGACCAGGGGTGCGCAGCGGCGACGTCCATCGCTTGGAACCCGCGCTGCAAGCTCACATAGGGATCATTGTAACCTTCGCCGCGCGTCGCAAAGGTTTGCAACGGCTGCGTCAGCTTGATTCGCCGATCTTTCGACAACTTCGCCAGCAGCGCACTTCGGTCAGCGCCCGCAGGTATCTGCAGCACGGCGCAGTGGATATGCAAGGGTTCGATCGGCCAGGCATTCACTTCTCTTAAGCCGTACTCCCGTTCCACTGCCCGCATCGCACGCCGCGCACCTATGCTAGGACCATATCCGGCGACCGCGTCATAACCGCGCGGGGTAGCGCCGGCACGAGCGACATATGCCGCGGGCCCATTCTCCACCGCGACAATGATGTAGCTGTCGGCCGGCTGAGATACGAGATTGCCCAGCGCGCGGGAGTCGATGCGAATCGATGCGCCGCTACATGCGCCTACCAATGACGCAATGAGGACCAGCAAAAACCCGCGAATCATGGCCGGTTGCCTGACTCGGGCTCCGCTATGGTTTCCTCGGCGAAACGAACCGCGGCGTGGCGGCGCAGCTGCTCCAGCGAGGAGCGCACCCTTGCACTCGAATTTGATGCCAGAGAGTACACGCCCGCTTCAGTTGGGCCGGAAACGATATTCAGCTGCGCCTCATCGAGTATTTGCTGCAGCTCCACCAACGTGATGGTGGGCGAAAAGACGGCGCGGATCACTTCTCCTTGGGGACGAAGAGTCGAATTGGTTACGGTTCGATAACTGGCTTGCTTGTCTCGCGCTTCAAACTGCACCCAGCGACCGGCTGCCAGCACGCCGATGGCGATTGCCAATGCGCCGACGGACGCGGCCATCCAGCCGCGCCAGGGTTCACGGCGTGCAGGCTGCAGCGACGGCGCTTGCCGCGGAACCGTTTGCTGTTGCAGCGGGGCAGATTGAGCTTGCGTCATGTCGAGCCGTGCCTGCAATCGCTTAAGGGAAGCGACCGGCATGTAATCGAGCGCGCGCTGCGCCTGGATGCCTTCGAAGATACGGGTCTGTACGGCTAAATCTTCGCGGCAAACTGCGCAAGCGGCGACGTGAACCTCGACCCGCTGGCGCTCATGAGCATCCAGAGTGTCATTCACGTGCCACGGAATCAACGAAGAAACCTCATGGTGCTCGGGAGAATTGTCCGATTGGCGGTTATGGGTCATTCTGTGCTCGCAGGCAAATCGGGCGAAGCGCCACTCAGAGCGGGAAGGTATTGACGTAGTTTTTCGCGCGCGTGGAACATCCGAGCTTTAACCGTGCCTACTGGACATGCCGTGATCACTGCGATTTCCTCGAGCGAGTGGCCCATGTGATACGCCAGTTCCAGAGTTAGCCGTTGTTCGATCGGCAGCCGGCTCAAGCCATGCTCCAACCAATCGTGCACCTCAGCATCAAAAGTCGGATCAACAGTTTGAGCGGTATGATCCTCGAGCCTCTGGTCGCCGCTGTGGTTCTTTTGGCGCCGAAACGACTTCAGCGCCGTCCGATAGGCAATGCCGATAATCCACGTCGATACTTGGGATGCATTGCGGAAGTCTTTCGCGTTTTGCCAGACCACCATGAACGTATCGTTGATGATTTCTTCGATATTTTCATATCGAGGTGTGAAGCGTGCGAGGAAGCGGGCGAGCCGCCGGTGGTAGCCTAAATACAGCTCTTCAAGGGCGCGCCTATCACCTGAGGCAACGGCCACCAACAGCGCGCTATCGCGCTCTTTGGGAGAGTTCTTGGCCGGCAGGGTCATGAGCAATGCCTCATCGACAGCAGTCGACTATAAGTACCCTATGAACGGCTTAGGGTTGCAAACCATCCTAGTCCTAAAAGCGCCAAAGCACGGTCCCCATCCACTGCCCAGTCGCCGCGGCATTGTAAAACAATGGCTTAGCCGAGGCGGTGGTATCGACATAAGACAATGCAAGAGTAACGGGTGCCAGATCGTACGCAGCCCCGCCGCTCCAGTAGGCGTAGCCCGCGGAGCCACGGCCGGACAGATAGCTATATCCTGCTCCGGCCGTCAGAGAGAATTTACCGAGGACCGGCCGCTGTAAACTGACTTCGGCCGACTTTTCGCTGACGCGGATAAGGTCGATCTGATACCGCTCCCGGTAGAGCCGCCAGGTGTTGGGGGAATAGCCAACGATGAAATGCAGCCATCCCTGATAGCTGAGATCGAAATCAAGCTCATCGTAGTCGTAAGCCGAGCCGGCCTGATTCCAGGGATAGACATAGTGGCTGGCGAGAAGCTTACCGCGCCATTCCTCGCTCACGTTCCATGCGTAGCCGATAAAAGCGCTCAATTCGGCATCTTCTCGATCGCGGTGATCGAATTTGGAGTTTGAAGCGAATATTCCCGCGAGAAATCCTGCCGAATTCACATAGTGAAATTCCAGTTGCAGCGCCGCGTGATCGCTGGTACGCGATACGCCTCGCACGAGGTAATCGCTCGACAAAGCGGCCGAGCCACCCCACTGGCCGGCAGCCTCGGTCTGCATTGCGAATGCAACACCGAGAATCAATGCGACGTCGGTTGCGCGCCAACGCACTATTTCGCACTCGCCGAATTGTGCCTCGAGTAGCGCATTGTGAAAGCCTCATCCTTGTGTCGGCGCACAGGTTAAACCTTTCCACACCGCTTGGGCACTTACATCTCGACCATGCTCACGCCTTGCGGTTGGGGATACTTCCATGAATGTTTTTGCCGCCGCGGCCAGCGCAACGGGAACTCTTTGCGCTGAGATCATTGCATCTCTGGCCTCACCTGCTTGCGTTGCGCTTATCGCGGCGAGCATCGCGGCGTGTGCCGGCAGCGGCGACGGGCTGGATGCCAATGGCCGACCGCTCGCACCCGGCGGCACTGCCCCAGTGCCGCTATCAGCTGATTTCGATTCCATCCAGGCAAACATTTTTACGCCCATATGCTCGGTTTGCCACATCGGGGGCGGCGCGCCCGAAGGTCTGCGCCTTGACGCACCTCACAGCTTCAATTTGTTGATCGGGGTGCCAAGCACCGAAGTGCCTGCATTGGATCGAGTCAAACCGGGGAACCCCAATAACAGCTATATCATTCAGAAATTGGAGGGCCACGCGGCGGTTGGCGCACAAATGCCGCTAGGCGGCCCCTACTTGAGCTCGACCACAATCGGATTCATTCGTCAATGGATTACCGACGGCGCTCCGCCATCGGCCATTCACACCGCGCATGCCGCGAAAAACTTTGTCATCGATTCGATCGTACCCGATAACGCGGAACGGGTAAGCGAATCGCCGCCGCAAATCATGATCGCATTCAACCACGATCTCGATATCAGTCAAATTGATGCGCTGTCTGTGCACATCGAAAGACTCATGCCCGGCGCCTCTTTAGCCGCGGCGCAAACGATTCCCGCGCGCGTTACGGTTTCAAGCGTCAATCTCAAGGTGCTCATGGTTTGGCCCGGCCGGCAATTAGACGCGGGGCATTATCGCCTCGCTGTCGATTCAGCATCGCCTTCGCAGTTCAGCGACCTTGCCGGCCAAACAGTGTCTGTCGGCACACAAAACGAATTCGGCGAATTCGTGATTTCCACTTTTGATATTGAGGTTCTTCCATGATTCCGCGCTTAGTCGCCGCCTCGCTGCTGCTGTTGGCGGCGGCAGCATTCACGCATTCCGCGCGGGTTCAGGCCGAGCCCTACCTGGCAGTCCTCGAAGGCTATAAGTGCAATGTATGCCATGTCAATCCGACGGGCGGCGGCTTGCGCAATGAATTCGGCGCCGTTTATTCGAAGGCACTGTTGCCGGAAGAAACCCTCAATAACGCACTCGATGCATGGACCGGCAAGCTCACCGACCGCCTGCAAGTAGGCGGAGATCTGCGCGCCGATTGGACCCGAAGTACTGCACCAAAAACGCCGAGTCAGCAAGCGTTCTCGCTCGAGCAATTTCGAGTCTACGCAAACCTGACCATCCTCCCCGATAGGCTGGCAATTTATGTGGACGAGCAAGTTGCGCCCAATGGGGCGCAGAACGAAGAAGCCTACGTACGCTATGGCAATACACGAGACGGCTTTTATATCAAGGGCGGCCAATTCTACGTGCCCTTCGGATGGAGGCTTCAGGATCAAAGCGCTTTCGTGCGCGAGGTCAGCGGTATCAACATGGCGACGCCGGACAAGGGTCTGGAACTCGGTTACGAGCATTCCGCATGGTCGGCGCAATTCGACCTTACGAACGGTGCGGGTAATGCTGCCAGCGGATCAGGGTATCAAGCCACCACTCAGCTCGTATATACCAAGCCAATCTGGCGGTTGGGAATCGCAGGCTCGTTCTCGCAGTCGCACGCAGGTGATCGCAGAATGGGCGGTCTTTTTGCCGGCCTGAAGACCGGGCCCATTGCTTGGCTGGCTGAAGGAGACCTCGTGCACGATAACAGCTTCCCGGGAGGACGCACGTTGGCCGCCGGACTATTCGAGGGAAACTGGAGAGTCCGCAGAGGTCACAACTTGAAACTCGCCGCCGAATACTTCGATCCGGATCGTTCGGTCGCCAACGATCAGCAAACGCGTTATAGCATCTTGTACGAGTACACACCGCTACCGTTCATGCAATTGCGGGCCGGCTTTCGCCGGTATCGCGGCATACCCCAGAGCAACGCGGAAAATCGACAGCAATTCCTGATACAGCTGCACGGCTACTTCTAGCCCTTGAGCCGGGCTTGTAGAACGATGACAGACCTATTCCCTAACTAGGGCCTATTCTGCCGGTCGCATCCGGGTCGCGATGGAATGCAGCGGAGGCGGCTTGCGCAGCAGGAGCCTGCGCCTCGGGGTGCAGCAGGACGATGTGAAGCGACACGTTGCGCGAACCCCCTGTAACGAGAGGTAATAGCTTGAGCGCTCCATACTGTAACTGTTCGGTGAGCATGTGTTCGGGCAACCATGCGTATGCAAGACCGGCCGAAACGGTTGCCAATGATGCCTCCATGCTGCTCACGGTGAAACGCCGTTCCGCTCCCAACCATCCTTCGTCGCGTGGATTTAAGGTGCCCGAATCACGCACCACCGCTTGAACATGATGCACCAAGTCATTGGCCGCCAGTTCGCGCTGCAATTTAAATAAAGGATGGTCGGCACGCGCCACCGCCACGAACGTGACATCCAAGAGCCAATCGCTCAAATATCCAGGCGGTACGCGGCTGGTAACCACCAGATCGGCTGCGCCTTCGACAATCGCTTGCTCCGCTCCGGATAACACCACATCGGATACTTGGATTTGCGTATCCGGACAGGTCTGGCGCAATTCCTCCACGATGCGCAACAATCGATTGCGCGGAAACGCGGCATCGACCACCAACTTGAGCTCGCTCTCCCACCCCTGCTTGAGGCTGCGTGCCATAAACTCCATCATGTCCATTTCCTTGAGCAGTTCCCTGGCGCGCTTGAGCAGCGTCTGGCCATGGGGAGTGAGCACGGACTTGCGTCCTTCAACGACCAAGAGCTGGAGGTCCAAGGTTTCCTGCAGCCGTGCGATCGAATAGCTGACAGCGGACTGGCTGCGATTCAACGCTGCCGCGGCTTGCGCGAAGCCGCCTTGATCGACCACGGCGGCCAGCACTGCCCATTGTTCCAACGTCGTTTTCGCGAGGCTCACGTCTGATCCATTTTTTTGATCTATTAGCGCTAAATTTTGCTCTTTTTTAATAACCGGCTCGACCTTATCTTAGGTGTAAGGAGGTCTATATGCACGAAATCAGACGCAGCGAAGAACGGGGATTCGCCGACCACGGTTGGCTCAAGTCCTTCCATACGTTTTCTTTTGCTGACTACTACGATCCCAAGCATGTTGAATTCGGCCCGCTGCGGGTGATCAATGAGGACCGGGTGCAGGCTGGGGCCGGCTTCGGCACCCATGCCCATCGCGATATGGAAATCATCAGCTACGTCTTGTCGGGTGCGCTTGCGCACAAGGACTCCATGGGCAACGGATCGACCATCCAGCCTGGCGACGTGCAGCGAATGAGCGCGGGCAGAGGTGTTCGGCATAGCGAATTCAACCCGTCGCAGACTGACGCGGTACACTTTTTACAGATCTGGATACAGCCCGAGAAAGCCAATCTCGAACCGAGCTATGAGGAAAAGCGATTCGCGGCGGCGGAGAAGCGCGGGCGGCTGCGCCTCATCGTTTCGCCGGACCAAGCGCAGGGCTCGTTGCTCATCCATCAGGATGCGCGAATTTATGCCGGGCTGTTCGACGGCGACGAACAGGCGGACATAAATGTGGGCCGGGGGCGTCGCACCTATGTGCACGTGGCGCGGGGCAGCGTGACAGCCAATGGCACGGTGCTCAATGCGGGCGATGCGATGCGGATCACTCGAGACACGGGACTGCATATCGAAGGCGGCAAACATGCCGAAGTGTTGGTATTTGACTTACCCGGCGCACACAAGCTTTAAGAGGCAATTGAACGGTGTGGCCGAGGCGACTCGGCCGCGCCCCCTCTAGAGGCCGGGGTTCTTTCGCGACCAGTACCAATACAGGGGCAGTCCCGCCAGCAATACCGCGACGCCCTGCAGCGCTTGGCGGGGGGCTGCCACGAAGGTGTTGATGAGAAGCGTCGCCGTCACGACGAGGAAAATCACAGGTACCACCGGGTAGCCCAGCGCTCGATATGGCCGCGGTGCATCGGGCATGGTCCTTCTGAAGACGAACAGCGAGCCCGTGCTCAATCCATAGAATAGCCAGGAGGCGAATACCACCGAATCGGTCAGCGTATCGTACGAGCCCGACAGCGCCAGCACGCTTGCCCAAGCCGCTTGCGCAACGATGGCACGAGCCGGAACATTAGAGCGAGGTGTCAGACGCGCAAGGCCACGAAAGAAAAGTCCATCGCGCGCCATCGCAAAAGGAACCCGCGAATTCGCGAGGACGCTGGCATGCAGCGAGCCGAAGGAGGAAATCATCAGCGCGACCGCGGTCATCGAGACCGCAATAGGACCGAGGAAGCGCCTCAGCACTTCTGTTGCTACGGATGAGCTCGCGGGAACGCTGGCGATCTCAAGCGGCGTCATCGCATAGTAGTAGGCCACATTGACGAACAGATATAGCGAGGCAACCACGAGCATGCCACCCACGAATGCCCGCGGTAGATTGCGCTGAGGATTGCGGATTTCCCCGGATAGCGGCGCCACGTTATTCCATCCGTCGTAGGCCCACAAAGCGCCGAGCATCGCCGCGCCAAATCCTGCGTAACCGCCGCGTGCACTGTCTGCGACGCCCTCGCAGTTGCCGCTGAGTCCGCTGCCGGCAAGATGAGCCCAGTCGCCCGGCGCGAAGATAAACGCGCTGATGCCGACACCCAAGATGAGTGCAACCTTGGCAATCGTGAGGCCTAATGCAGTCCATCCGCCTGACGATACCGAGGCGCAATTGATCAGTGCTACCGTCCAAATCGTGGCAAGGGCAACCAATGCGAGGCCATTGACATGCGGGCTATAGCCGAACACGTGCAACTGCAACTGCCAATGCTCCAATGCACCGCCGACGGCAACATTCATGAATATGGCGAGACCCACGGCGAGAGCGGCTTGCGAACCGGCTTTCGCAACCGCGAAGGTCATCCAGCCGTACAGAAATCCGACAGCCCGGCCGTAAGCCCGTTTGAGGTAGACGTAGTCTCCCCCCGCCTCCGGGATCATGGCGGTAATCTCAGAATAGGAAAAGGTGCCGGCGAGTGATAACAAACCTGCCGCGAGCCATACCAACAGCACCGTCTTGGCGCTGCCGACGTTGCAAGTCATCACTCGGGTTTTGAGGAAAACCCCGGTCCCGATCATGTTCGCGACATTGACCGCAATGGCACCCCATGCGCCGACGCCGCGCGTCAATCCTGCGGTTGCGGCCGCCCGAAAAGGTACCCTGCTCATTGGCGGAGTAGTATCAGGCAAATGCAAGCAGGTTTTCCGCAAATCGGACGATTTTTGATTGCGGCAGGTGGCGGTTCGCCGTGCTGGAAATCAAAATGCGTCATTGGATGAGGTCGGTCATCCGACACTCAAGCCAGTGAGCTGGCAAGACAGGCGCGAAGAGACGCGCCGATTTATCTAAGCGTGATGACCACCGCGTAAGTAATCAGCAGGAAGGTGACCATCAGAGCGCTGTTGCCCCATCGAGATACCAATTCAACCATGACCGCTTCTCCACATTTAACGCGGCGCAACTTTACAATCGCGGCCGTGGAAAGGGCATGGCGCAAGTCTCAAAATGCGTGAATAAAATCAGATTCCGCGTGGCGTTATGTCATCCACGCACGCACCAAGATCGCACTCGGTTTTGCACGTGAAAACGCTGCCAAAACTAATCAGTGGAGCGGGGACAGGTTGCGCGGCCGGAATGACTTCCGACTGGTGTAAGCTCGCAAAGCCGGTAAGGGCCTACCTGCCCTCGGGCAGACGTTCGCGCAATCCGCCGACGTTGCGCAAAGACTCAGGAGCGATGGGCCATTGGCATTCGGGGCAGCTAAGGGGTGCTGCGCCTAACGTATCGCTGAGCAAGTCCGTCAGCGAATATGCATTATTTTGGAATTCCTGGGCGTACGGTGCATGTTTGCGCATTAGCTCGGTCGCAAGCGCAAACGCGCTCGCGGGGTCCACGTCTTCATCGAGATAGACCTGACGATGCAAAGGGCAAGTTCTTAGAGCGTGCGTTTGCAGGGCAATGCTGATTGCGATGCCCTGCCTTCTCTCCATCGCGCTCACGCGCTTAGCCTTCGCGAAAAGCCGTTCTAACAACGGTAGTCCTGCCGGTGCTGTACTCTACGGGCGAGGCGTAACCGATGACTCGGAGTGCCCTTCGCCAGGCGGCGGCTTGAGGTGCCGGCGCTGGCGGGTCATACGGGGCCAACGGCGGAGTCTCCGGGTTTGTGGGAGTCGGTATATTCTCACTTCGCATGCAGCACACTCCAATTTGCTCTAACGAAAAGATCATGGAGCGCTTAGCTTTTGGCGGGGATCGGTCAACCGCCTGGGATTTTGTAGGATTTCCAGATGGTGGATGTCGGACCTACTGGGCGCATTAAAGTTTTAGATAGCAAGATAGGGCCAATCGCTTTCACCAGAATGCTGCACAGCTATCGCGCTGGTCTCGGGCTTGCCGATAGCTCCGGGTTCATGTTGCGCGCGCGCATCCAGTTCCACGCCAACGCGGCGCAGCTGAATATGGGTGCGGCCGAGGGCCTCCCCCAAATCTGCTGACCACGTCAGAGCGCGAGCATCGGCGAGGGCGCGAGCGACGCCACGAAGTTCCTCTGCACACAGGCTGGCGCAGCGGCCTTGGCGCCGGGCATTGAAAGCCGCGAGCGCGGCCATCGACCGATTGGCCAAATCCCGAAGTCGGCCGGGTCCTTTCTGGTAGCTCAGATACGGATGGGCTCGCAGGTGGCCCGTGGCAATTCGAGCAAGCGCCCAGCAGATTACAGCACTTTTTCCGAATTCCGCGCTTTCGGCGGTCGGACCGTCCAGAGCGTGGGCAAGGGCCCGTACACGCAAAGCCAAATTGCGCAAATCGCGGAGTCGCACCACTTCGTTGCCGATCATTCTTGTCGCCCCCTCTATGCCCCTCCCTACGCTTCCAGCGCGAGCCGGATTATCCCTTCGGGGGCGGTAAGCTATTCTCACATCACGGGGTACAAGTATCTGTAGGACAGCAGCGTATGCGGCAGCAAGTCTGCACCCTTATAACTGACTAATGTCAAATTGCGGCGACATTCTGTAAGCTGATGTGGCGTCTATGATACAACCGCGCGCCCAGCTTGGCTTTTGGATGTGTGTAGCTTTAGTGGTGGGCAATTCGGTGGGCTCCGGCGTATTTTTGCTCCCCGCTTCCCTCGCGCCTTTTGGGCTCAACAGCGTGATCGCGTGGGGGTTCACGGCCAGCGGCGCCATTGCACTGGCGATCGTCTTCGCAAGGCTTAGCCGCGCCTACCCCAAGGCTGGCGGCCCCTATGCTTACGTGCACCTCGCCTTTGGCCCCCTGACGGCGTTTATCGTCGCCTGGGGATACTGGATTTCCATTTGGGTAGGCAACGTTTCCATTGCCACCGGCGTGGTGAGTTATCTCAGTCCCTTGATGCCGTGGATCGCGCAGCAACCTGGTGCTTCCGCCGGGGTCACGCTGCTTTTCTTGTGGATGCTCACAGCGGTCAACTGGTACGGAATCAAAGCATCAGGTTGGGTCCAAAGCGTAACGACGGTCTTGAAGTTATTACCCCTGCTGGCGGTGGTCGTGCTGGGACTGTCATCGGCGCACGCGGCCAATATTGCAGAGGTGAGCGCAATTCCCCTGTCGGTGGGTGGGGTAACTTCTGCTGCGACTCTGACCCTTTGGGCCATGCTGGGATTGGAATCCGCGACGATCCCGGCCGACAAAGTCGCGAACCCTGGGCGCACTATCCCCATCGCAACCTTGCTTGGCACCATTGTAACCGCCGTCATCTGTGGCATCGCTTGCACCACGGTCCTGTTACTGGTATCCCAGGCCGCATTGGTTCAATCCAATGCGCCATTTGTCGATCTTGCGAACCAATCCTGGGGCGCCGGCGCGGGTAAGCTCGTGGCGGTGTTCGCAGCGGTCAGCGCTTTCGGCGCTTTGAACGGTTGGATATTGCTCCAAGGGGAATTGCCGCGGGCAATGGCTGCCAACGGCGTGTTCCCCAAGATCTTCGCGCGCGAGTCGGTGCATCACACGCCTGGTTTCGCCTTGTGGTTCGGCAGTGCGCTGGCTACTGTACTGATCCTGCTGAACTATCAAAAATCCATGGTGAAAGTTTTTACGTTCATGATTTTGCTTTCAACCACGGCATGCCTGGTCATGTACGCGTTGTGTTCCGCGGCGCTGCTCAGACTGCAATGGACAGGTCGATTGGGTGGCGCTCGCCGGGGTTCGGGTTGGCTGGCGGTGGTCGGCATCCTGGCGAGCGCCTATTCTCTATGGGCCGTGGTCGGTGCAGGAGCAGAAGCGGTTGCCTGGGGCGCCGTTCTTTTGCTGTTGGGGGTTCCCTTTTACTATTGGTTCACGCGGAGCTTTCGTTAAACCCCATGTGGCGATCCTTCATAGCGGTTGCAGTCGGCGGTGCGCTGGGTTGTCTTATCCGGTGGTATCTCGCCATCCTTCTGAACCGCTATTTTCCTGCGGTACCTCCCGGTACGCTGGCTGCAAATCTCATTGGCTGTTATGTCATCGGCGTCGCCCTCGCCTTCTTCGCTGCCTCTCCTGCCTTTTCATCCGAATGGCGGTTATTCATTATCACGGGATTCTGCGGGGGACTGACGACGTTCTCCACCTTCTCAGCGGAGGTGGTCGTTCTGCTGCAATCGGGACGATCCATCTGGGCTTTCGGTGCCCTCGGCGCGCACGTGATCGGTTCGCTGCTCATGACTTTCGCGGGAATTGCTACGGCTGCCTGGCTGAAGGACTAGGCCGCTCGCGGTTGCAAGCAATGCGAATTGAACGAAACACCCGCGCCGCACTTCAGTGCGGGAATGCTCCCTCGGCGTGCATGATGGCCAGAGTCCAAACCGCGCAGACGGCGAGTCCCGCCGTCCACCCCGTGATCGCTTGCACCGCGCTGCCACGCTGGCCCGACACTCCCAAACGCGTGTACAGCCAGCCCGCGCCGGTACCAAAGACAAAACCCAGCGCGTGGCCCAGGACATCAACATGCGCATCGCCTGCGCCTAGGAAAGTCAGCAAGCAAATCCCCGCGATCAGCGGTGCCCAGCGATACCAGAGACGTTCGCGCGTTGTCAGCCGCTGCCGGGAGGCCATCCCCGTGAGCAGTCCCAGCGTGGCAAACACCGCCGTCGAGGCACCCACCGCACGATGCGTGGCGGGTGCCAAAATCATTTCCGCGTAGTTTGCCAAGGCAGCGGAACCTAAGATGCTGAGCCAGGCGACGCCTGGCCCAAGCAATCGACCGGCCGCGATTCCCGCAACCACACCGAATAGCAGGTTGCCCAGCAAGTGTTCCTGGTCCAAGTGCAACGTGAGGGCGGTGATCGAGCGCCACCACTCAGCCGGCGCGCCTGCATCCAGCGCTCCTATCGCGAACCAGTCGGCGCCCAGCAACCCGCGGCCGGCACAATAGGCCGTGAGCAACAAAATCACCACGTAACAGATGGCGCCGAGTCCCGCTCCGGGGTGCGGATCGATGGTTACAATGCTGCGCGGCACGCGGCGCTCTGCCGAATATCGGCTGATTTCCTCGTATGCTTCGTGAAGCATTGCCGCGGGTACAGTCAGAATCCAGGCCCCTTCGATCTGTCGCGCTTCATGACGGATATTCTTGGCCTCAAGTACCAGACTGTATTCCCGGCAAAGCGATTGCGAACCACGAAAGACGATTGCATCAGCTTCAGTTCCCTCACTGGGTTCAACCATGGCCGCACGGCGCCAGAAGCTCAAGCTTCCGCCAAGCGTACCTGACCGCATTCAGTCGGCCTCCATCCGGCGCGGCTTCGGCAACCCGATCGGCGGCGATGCCGCCCAGCCGCTCATAGAAGCGCCGCGCAGAAAGGTTTTGCTCATAGACCCAAAGATGCAGGGCTGGAGTTAGCCCATCCCGCTGGACTTTTTGCGCCACCATCGCCATCAGCCGAGCACCCAGCCCTCGACCCTTTTGAGCGGGCGCGACATGTAGATTGTCCAACAGGGTTCCCCACTGCGGATCGGCATCCAGATACGCGCATGCGAAGCCCTGAATTTCTCTGCCATGCTCGCTGACGATAATGTATTGGTTGTGAGGAGGGTTGTCGCTCAGCCGCTCCCGCCAAAGCTGCAGCCTATTTGCTATTACCGGACTCTCCAAGAACTCGTCTCGAAGAATGCCTCGATATGCCGTTTGCCAGCTCCTTGCATGAAGGCTGGCTATACAGTCGGCATCAGTCGCAACTGCCGGTCGAATCGTCACGGGTCGGCTCGCGCAGAGATTCGTTGAAATTAGCTTTTGGAATTGACCAAGCTTCGGGCCGCCGATACGACATGGCCGACAGATATCCCAAGTTTTTCGAGCACCACGTTACCCGGCGCTGAGGCGCCGAATCGATCGATACCGATCGCGATTCCGTCGCGGCCGATATACTTATACCAGCCGAGGGTTGCGCCTGCCTCCACTGAAATAATCGGCTTATTCTTTGGAAACACCGAGAGCTTGTAGGCCTCGTCCTGCTCTTCGAAAATCTTGAAGCTCGGCATCGATACCACCGTGGCGCCGATGTTGGTCTTTTTCAGTTCCTCGGCCGCCTGTAAAATCACCGACACTTCAGAACCCGTAGCGACGAGGACGATATCCTGGCCGCTTGCATCGAGAATGTAGGCGCCTCGACGAACTCCCTCGTACACGCGGTACTTGTTAAGATCAAGTACCGGCAGATCTTGCCTTGAGAGCGCCATGAAGCTAGCCGACCTGCGTTCCAGCGCAAGCTGCCAGCAGGCTGCCGTTTCGTTCGCGTCTGCCGGGCGGAAATCCGTTAGCTGCGGAATCGCTCGCAATGCCATGAGGTGCTCAATGGGTTGATGAGTCGGTCCATCCTCACCCAACCCCACCGAGTCATGCGTAAAAATATATATCGAGTGGGAACTTTGCAGTGCACCCATGCGCAACGCCGATCGGCAATAATCAGAAAAAGTGAAGAATGTGGAGCCGAAAGGGATCAAGCCGCCGTGCGCTGCAATTCCATTGACCATAGCCATCATCGCAAACTCGCGAACGCCGAAGAAAATATTTCTGCCTTTCGGATCGACGTGAAAACTGGGCGAGTCCTTGAATATGGTCTTGGTGGAAGATGTGAGATCTGCCGCGCCGCCAAAAAGTTCCGGTACGGTTTTGGCGATTGCGTTCAGGACCGACCCGCCTGCGTTGCGCGTGGCCATGGGTTTATCGGCCGGAAATCGCGGTATGGCTTTCTCCCAACCCTCCGCCAGTCGCATTGCGGTGGTGCGGTCATACTGCTGCGCCAGGTCGGGGTATGCCTTGCGGTACGACTCGTATCGAGCATTCCAGCGCGCCTGGGCCGCCTGACCCTTTGCCACCGCCTGCCGCCAGTTCTCTTGCGCTTCAGCCGGGATATAAAAACTCTTGTCTTCCGGGAAGCCTAAATTCCGTTTAGTGGCCCTCGTCGCCTCCGGTCCAAGGGCTTCGCCATGCGCTTCTTTGGTACCCGCTTTCGGTGAGCCAAAGCCGATCACCGTGCGCACACGAATCAGCGATGGTCTTGACGTCTCGGCTCGTGCCGCATCGATCGCCTTTCGCAAGGCCGCCAAATCGTTACCGTCATGGACCATCTGCACATGCCAATGGTAAGCCTCGAAGCGCCTCGTAACGTCCTCGGTAAAACTCAACTCCGTCGGACCATCCAATGAAATCAAGTTATCGTCATAAAATACGATGAGCTTGCCCAGGCCCAACGTTCCCGCCAGCGAAGCGGATTCATGCGATATGCCCTCCATCAGGTCCCCATCGCCGCACAGAACATAGGTATGGTGATCCACTGGCGTGTTCTCGCCGTGGTTGTAGGTCGCCGCAAGATGGCGTTCCGCGACGGCAAGGCCTACCGCTTCGGCAAATCCCTGCCCGAGGGGTCCGGTGGTGACCTCGACTCCGGGCGTTTCGCCGTATTCGGGATGTCCTGCCGTGTGTGAGCCCCACTGGCGGAATTGCTGCAACTGATCAAGCGGTAAGTCATAGCCGGTCAGATGGAGCACGCCGTAAAGCAATGCCGAGGCGTGACCGTTGGATAACACAAAGCGATCGCGATCCGACCATAGGGGGTCGGTCGGATTGAATTTCATCACTTCATGGAACAGCAAATAGGCGATGGGCGCCAATCCCAACGGAGCACCCGGATGCCCGCTCTTTGCCTTCTCGACTTGGTCGACAGCAAGAAAGCGCAAAGTATTGATAGATATCTGTTCGAGTGCTTCTGAACTGTCATTCATAGTTACGATCACACCTCATGCGTGGTTGTGCGCGAACGCGCCCAAGCGGGAAAGCCAGATGCTAAGTATAAGCGGCTAAGCCGGATAGTCCTCGACCAATTTGGCAGGCGGCCTTCCGAGTCGGCGCAACAGCCAATAATCGACGGACAGAAAGCCAGGTCCTGCGATTGCAAGCCACAAGAACAACGCCAGATATTCGAATTCATCGAATCCCAACAATGCCTCGAGCGAGTCCACATCGCCCCACTTGGCCGCTTTGATGGCCACGATCATTGTGACCGCTAAAGCACCGCCGGAAATTCGTGTGAGCAATCCCAACAGCAGGAACAGACCACCGAAAAACTCGATACCGGAGGTAAGCGGCGTGAAAAAATGGGGAAAGGGAATGCCCCAACCAATAAAATTTTCAGTCACTTGGGGCAGGTTATGCAACTTGCCCCAACCGCTCAGCAGAAAAACCCAGCCCACCGTAATGCGAGCGAAAAGGGGCGCGAGCCAACCAAGGTGCGTCGCTACCTCACGCGGCCATTCAATAAGCCATTTGATAATTCCTTTCACTAATTCGTCTCCCCGGTTGTTCTTGTATGGCGTTGACGGCATTGTACTACTGCGACCGCACGCCACCGTCGACGCTGCAGGAGCCTGCGCAAAGCGTTTTGCGCTGAATTTTTTTACGACATGGCACCGCCGCGCTCGATGTGTGGAACCATGTGCACATCAGCGCGAGTACTGCGAGACGACGCTGCGGCAACTTGGCGGTTATGCTATTGTTGGTTAGATAGCTAACCATTAGAGGGCTGCGAATGAGCGATTTGGAAGAGCGATTCAGCGATGCGCTGCATAGCACTTCCCGCGCCTGGCGCCAGGCGGTGGATCGCCGCCTTAAGTATCTAGGCGTTAGCCAAGCCAGCTGGATGACCATTGCCTTCGCCGCGAAAGCGCGCTCGCCGCTGTCTCAATCTGAACTCGCCGACAAGCTCGGCGTCGAAGGGGCCACCATGGTTGCGATGATCGATCGGTTGGTGATCGCGGGCCTGGTGCAACGCGAGGCCTCGACAAGCGACCGGCGCGTCAAGCGCGTGGTGCTCACGCCGGCGGGAGCGAAGATTTACGATAAAGTCAAAGCCGAAGCGGTAGCGTTGCGCAAGGAATTGTTGACCGACACCGATCCAAAGAAATTACTGATCGCAACCGAGCTGTTGGAGAGCTTGCGGGAGATCATCGAAACCAAGCCATAAATCGTCCGCTCAGCCTCAGTGTGCCGCGAAGTCCTCAGTCCAAAACACGGCCGAGCGTGTGCGTACATTTTCCCGGTAGGCGATGCCGATCAGCGTGAATCGACCGTCCATGATGTTCGCGCAATGCGGCGGGCTCGCGAGCCACCCTTCAGTGACTTCGCTTGCCGTCATCGCACCGGCGGCAATATTTTCCCCGACGATACGATGGTGGCCGAACCCAGCGCGCTCGACCCGCTTTGCAGGGGTGCTGCCATCGCTTCCCAGATGATCGAAGCGATCGTGAGCGGCCATATCCGTGGAGTGCGCCAGCGCGGCATGTGTTAGGTAAGCATCGAGCGTGAGCGGCGCTGCGGGTTTAAAGTAAGTGGCGCCGCAGCGGCGACCTGCGGCGCGCGCCGCATTGACCCCCTCGAGAATCTCACGGGTGACCGCCGTCGCATCGCGCGAAGCTGGTAAGGACGCACGTGCCGCAAGCACCATCCACACCTCCCGGCCACGCTGCTCCGCGCCGAAGTCCTGCAATTGAGGATCTTGCAGCGTTCGGCAGAAATGGGTTGCAAGCGCGTGCTGAATGTCGGCGTCACCCGCCACTCCCGACAGGTGCAACTCGGTCGATTTGGCGGCAAGATAACCACTGTTTGAAATAGCCCGCTGCAATGAGACGCCGTCCGCCAATTGTTTGGCCGCGCTCGAGAGGCGCGAGTTGTAGTGCAATGGCCCGCTTGGGCTTGAGCCGTCGCAACCCTGCATGCGGTCAAAGTTTGCGGCGTTGAGCGGGGCCGAAACCACTGTGTTCATGAGCAACGCGCCGCAGGATAGCAGCGCGGCCACGAAGGCTATGCGCAGCGTGTCATTTCGCCTGTTCAGCCGTCAACGCAGGCGGTCCCAGAGGGGTGGCCGGCGATCCGCCGGCCGGCGATCCGGCCAACAATCTCACCGCCTTGGGCGCCACCCAGCGCTCAATATCATCGAACAACGTGAAGACCGCCGGAACGATGACCAGGGTCAGCAACGTTGAGGTAATCAGTCCGCCGATCACCGCAATCGCCATGGGTTGCCTAAAATCGCTGCCTTCGCCTAATCCTGACGCCACCGGCACCATGCCTGCCACCATGGCCACGGTGGTCATGACGATGGGCCGCGCGCGTTTGTGGCCGGCTTCGACAATAGCCTGCAAGCGAGACTTGCCGGCACGCATTTCTTCGATTGCGAAATCTACGAGCAAGATGGAGTTCTTTGCAACGATACCCATGAGCATGAGCACCCCGATCATGACGGGCAATGAGAATGGTGTATTGGTGAGGAACAATGCCAGGACCGCGCCGCCCAATGACAGCGGTAATGCTGACAGGATGGTCATCGGCTGAAATACCCGCGCAAACAACAACACCAGCACCGCGAACACCATCAATACACCAGCCGCAACGGCAATCGCGAAGTTCACGACCAACTCGTTCATGAATTCAGTATCGCCGGTTTCGACCAGGCGCACGCCCTGAGGCAAGTTCTTAAGTGTGGGTAGGGCATAGACTTTCGCGTTGGCTGTGCTCAATTGCACGCCAGGCGCTAGGTCCGCATCGATGTACAGGCGGCGGCTCTGATTGTAGCGCCGCACCGCCGAGGGTCCTTGCCCGAAACTCAGATCCGCCACCGATTTCAAGGGCACGCTGGCGCCGGAGCTTGTGGGAACGGGCAAGTTCTCGAGTGTGGTCAGGTCGCGCCGCGACTTCTCCGGCAGGCTGACGCGAATCGGGATGGTACGATCGGTCAGCGCAAATTTTGCGCCGTTTTGCGGCAGATCGCCCAGGGTGGCGATGCGGATGGTTTCGCTGATGCTTTGCACGCTCACGCCCATTTGCGCCGCAAGGTCCAGCCGCGGATGCACGACGATTTCCGGTCTTGGCAAATCGCCATTGATGCGCGGCGAGCGAATTTCCTTTACTCCGCGCATTTCTTCCAGCAGCTTGCGTCCGGTACGCTCCGTCAGCGCGGGGTCATCGCCCACGAGATAGAGCGTGAGATCCCGGCCGCCCCCAAAACTGAAATTGACAAAACTGATGTGCCCATCGGGAACCTGGTTGAGCAGCGGCATCAGGCGTTGCTCGATTTCTTTGGCACTGGCCGCGCGTTGGTTGCGCGGCACCATGCTGATGAACAACGACCCTTGGCGCACTTCGCCAGAAATGTTGCCGACGAATTCCACCACGTCGGTCACCTCCGGTTGCTTGCGCAAGATGGCGGCGGCGGCGGCGGACAAGCGAGCGGTGTCTTCTAACTTGCCGCCAGGCGGCAGCTCAATGTTCAAGATTGAGGTGGAGAAATCCTCCGGCGGCACGAAAGCCTTCGGCAGCAGCATCCCACCGCCTATCGAGAGAGCGAAAAACAAGGTGCCGAAAGCAATGGTCTTCCAGCGATTGGCGACGCACCACGTCAGCGTCTTGATATACGCAGACATGATCGGGCCATCGTCCCGATGCGGAATCGCATCGGTGTTGAGCGCATAGGCCGCGAGCACCGGCGTGATCATGCGCGCCACAAGCAACGAGATGAACACAGCTGCGGCTACCGTGAGGCCGAATTGCTTGAAATACTGCCCGCTGATGCCGCCCATGAAACTTACGGGCAGAAATACGGCGATGATGGTAAACGAGGTGGCGACCACGGCGAGTCCGATCTCATCCGCCGCCTCCATTGCCGCGCGAAAACCGCTCTTGCCCATGCGCATGTGGCGCACGATGTTCTCAATCTCGACAATGGCATCATCCACCAGCACGCCGGCCACCAAGGACAACGACAGCAGTGTGATCCCATTGAGCGTAAAGCCCATCCATTGCATGAAGGCAAAGGTGGGTACGGCCGACAAGGGAATGGCCAGCGCGGAGATCAGCGTCGCCCGCCAGTTGCGAAGAAACAGCCAGACGACAGCGACCGCCAGGATTGAGCCCTCTATCAACGCTTCCAGCGCCGAATGATAAGTCTTGATGGTGTGATCGACCGTGGTGAATATCCGCTGGATATGCAGTGACGGATTGTCTTTCTGGATCTTGACCAGCTCTTTGGCGACGCCTTCGGCGGTGCTGATGTCAGAGACGCCCTTGGACTTGAAGAGCTGGAATGCGGTCGCGGGCCGGCCGTTGTGCCTTGCCAAGCTGCGAGTTTCAGCGACACCGTCGTGCACGTCGGCAATCTCCCGCAGGCGCACCGACTTGCCTCCCGGCACGATGACGAGCGTATCGCCCAGCGCTTCGGCGGATTTCGCGCCGCCGAGCACACGAATGGCTTGCTCGCCGCCGCCGACCTGTGCGCGTCCGCCCGGCGCGTCCAAGTTCAGTTGCCGCAGCTGCGCGTTGACCTCCACGGCCGTCAAGCCCAACGCCTGCATACGTGCTAAATCCAGTTCGACTCGAATTTCCCGATCAGCGCCGCCGATGCGCTGCACCTGCGCAATACCGCGCACACCCAAAAGCCGTTTTGTAACGGTATTGTCGATCGACCAGCTTAGTTGCTCGGGCGTCATGTCGGTGGTCGTGACCGCGTAGATGCCAAATGGCCCGCCGTCGGCATCTTCGCGTTGTACCTGCGGTTCTAAGATGCCTTGCGGCAGGTCGGCGCGTACCCTGGCAATCGCGTCACGCACGTCGGTGACCGCCCGGTCAATCGGCGTGCCGATATTGAACTCAATAATTATTAATACGGTACCTTCGGTAATCCGGGATTCCTGATGGTGAATATTGCCGATGCTGGCAATCGCTCCTTCCACTTTCTGCGCGATCTGCGTCTCCATTTCCGTCGGCGCGGCGCCGGGCTGCGAGATCACGACGGTCACTGCAGGGAACGAAACATCCGGGTTTAAATTGATGGGCAACCGAATAAATGCAACAGTGCCCAAGAAAAACAACACTACGAATAGCACGACCGGGGTCACCGGATGGCGAATCGCCCAGGCAGAAATGTTTTTCATGACTGGCCCGCGATGATGAGGACCGGCTTCACGGTCTCTCCTTCCTGCAGAAAGGCACCGGCCGTGGTTACAATTTGGTCCTTAGGTCTGAGACCTTCGGCAATGGTTACGCCCGTCGGAACCATGCCCGAAACGCGCACCGCGCGCCGCTCGACTTTGCCTTGCGCATTGACGATGAGCACATAGCTGCCCTTGTCGTCAGTCAGCACCGCGGTTTGCGGGACCACGGCACGCTCTGCGTTGCTGACCGTCACATCCGCGCGCGCGAATGCGCCTGGCCGCAAGTTCGGATCCGGCATGAGAGATACCTTGGCTGTCCCTAAACGCGTCGCCGGATCGATGACGGCTCCCAGGAGGCGGATTCGGCCTTGATATATCTTTGTAGTGCCCGTGAGCTTCACGTCCACGAGCTGCCCCACTTTAAGCAGCGGCAAGTCCTGTTCGGCCACTTGACCGCGCAGCTCGGTCTCACCATCCTTGGACAGGCGAAACAGGGCCTCGCCGCCCGCCATGGCAGTCTGACCCACTTCCACACTGCGGGTCAGAATCATGCCGTCGTCCGGCGCGCGAACATCGGCTCTGGCAAGGCGTGCCTTGGCTTCCTGCAACTGCGCCGCAGCCACTTTGACATGCGCGGCCGCGGTCACTGCACTTGACTTACGTCTTTGAGTCTCTTCCGCGGACAGCGCACCCGAAGCACCGACGGCGCTGGCACGTTGATATTCGGCCTGAGCCAGTTCAGCTTCGGCGCGTGCTTGTTCGAGCGCTGCGTCCAGGTTGGTAACCTGCGGCTCGAGCACCGAATTGTTCAGGTGCGCCAGCACCTGGCCCTTCTTTACGTGATCGCCGGCCTCGACGTAAACCGCAGTAACTCGGCCGCCTTCGCCTTCCACACCAATCGGCATGTCATAGCGCGCCGCGATGGTGCCGATGATGCTCACGGTCGCAGGCACGGCGCTCACGCTTACCTCTGCGACAGAGACCGCAGGCAAGGCCGCTACGGCAGCCGTGGGCCTTGCGGTGAATGCATGCGTGACGCGCCACGCGACCAGCGACACCACAGCCACGATTAACAGGCCACCGATAGACCAGGCGATCAGCCGCTTGTTGAGCCTCTTCTGCCCAACCGTCGTTTCGGGTTGTTGATCAAACAAGATAGTACTCATGACACCACATCCCAGGGATAACTTCCTTTGTCCAGGATGAATCCAGCCAGTTGATTCATCGCTTCGTCCTCATTTCGCTCTGCACGCCGAATGTTATTGGCCATGCGCCGTTTTGCCTGTTGTGCAAACACCCGTGCGATGGCGACCGCCTGTTTGCCACTCTCGCCGGGCGTACCGGCCAGTGTCGCGGCGCGCGACAACACACAGAGTCCTACAAAAAGATCAATGGCAATGTCGGCGACACGCTTCAGCGCATGTTGCCGATCTGCAATCGATTTTCCGTACTTGCGCAACAAAAAATCGCACGCCTTGGCCAGTTCCACCGTGTACCTTTCGTAAATACCCGCGGACTCACGTAAAAGTTGCGGCAACTGGAACAAAATTTTGTCCCGGCCCACCCCGGTAGCCTGGGTCAAGCGCCTTTCGGCATAGTCGGTCAGTACTCCAAAGCCCTTAATCGGGTTATTGAAAATGTCGTCAACTGCCGCTTTCATATCCCCGAAGGATTTTCCGAGCTCCTTGAGCCCCGACAGAGCGATATACAGCCGCAATACCTCGTTGGTTCCTTCGAATATCGTGAGAATGCGGCAATCCCGGGTGATTTGTTCGTAAGGATAGTCGCGCATGAAGCCGCTGCCGGCCGCGATTTGCAGGGCCTCGTAAGAGCCGCGCTGCAATGCCTCGCTCGCAAATACCTTGCTGATGGCCGCTTCCACCGAGTAATCCTCGACTCCCGAATCGATATAATGGGCCACCATCCATACGACGCTTTCCGCGGCAAAACACTCGACCGCCATTTGCGATATTTTCTCGCGGATAAGGCCGAACTCCGCGATCGGCTGATTGAATTGCTTGCGCGTCTGCGCCTGGTGTGTCGATAACGCGAGCAGCGCCTTCATCCCGCCGACCGCGCCGCCACCCAAGCCGGTGCGGCCGTTATTCAAGATGGCCATTGCTACCTTAAAGCCCCTGCCCTCCGCGTCCAGCAGATTCTCGGCCGGCACCCGCACGTCCGAAAAACCCACCGTCGTGGTCGAGGAGGCGCGAATTCCCATTTTGTCCTCATGCTGTCCATGGCTCACGCCAGGCCAAGCCGCTTCCACCAAGAATGCTGTGATCTTGCCTGCCGCAGATGACGTTCGTGCGAACACGGTGTAAAGGTCGGCAATGCCGCCGTTGGTTATCCAGATTTTCTCCCCGTTGAGTATCCAAGAGCCATCCGGCTGTTTCACCGCTTGTGTGCGAATCGATGCGGCATCCGAACCGGCACCCGATTCGGTCAGACAGAAAGCGGCAATCATTTCGCCGCTGGCCAATTTGGGTAAGTAACGCGCGCGCTGCGCTGGGGTACCGAACAGCAAGATTCCCTTCATGCCGATAGAACTATGCGCACCGATGGTGAGCGATACCGAACTATCATGCGAGCTGCTCTGACTCAAGACTCGCGCGTAGCCTGCATTGGAAAGCCCGAGACCGCCGTGTTCCTCGGGAATGATGAGGCCGAATAGTCCCAGATCACGCAGGCCTTGGATGAACTCCGCCGGTTGGGCTGCCTCGCGATCCCATCGCTTGAAGTCCTCGTGCTTGGGAGCTAAGAATTGATCGATGGAATCGACCATCATTCGCAAGACTTCTTGATCTTTCTGCTGCAATTGCGGATACGGAAACAGCTGATCTTCCAGAATTCGCCCGGCGAGCAGGTTTTTTACGACGCTCATGAAGCCTAGTCAGCGATGCGGTCAATCACGAGATCAAGGGCGCCGTCGCGGCCGACCTCATAAGCCAGTTCGCCGTACAGATCTCCCGCAGCGGGAGTCGGCCGTCCGCTGAATGAGACGCGAGCCGTGATGGAGACCCGCTGACCGCTGACCAATGCCCGCCCCGGCATCATCGAGTCTGCCGCTGACAATTGCACCTGAGTGCCGATGTCGGCACCGGTGAGACGTTTTGCGGCCAGCGGCGGGCCTTGGCTGCCAGGTTCACGAGCAAACACAAACAAGGGTGCCTCCGGTTTCAAGCGCGACTTCAATGCAGGCGCGATACGTATATTGACAGTCACCTGCGCCGCTGCCGACCCCTGCGTGCCCGCACTCGTCCCTACGGGCGACGCGTCCGTCCCAGTTGGCGCGGCCGGCCCCAATTCGGCAATTCGCGCATCCAGCATTTGCTCGATTTGCGGCGGCGGATGCAGCTCCTTCAGCGTCTGCCAGCGGCTGCGAGCCAGAGCGCGGTCGCCGCGGCTCGCCGCGGCAAATCCGCCGTACAACAGTGCCTTCGGATTGTTCGGCGCCAATTTAAGCGCCTCTTCAAAAAACTGCGCGGCGGCCGTTGTCACTTCCCCGCCCGCCCGTACACTAATGGCCTCGCCTAAGCCCAGCGCTGCCTCCATGTTGCTGCCTAGCTTGTGGGCGTGATCATACGCGTTAACCGCATCGTCGGGCCGTTGCAGCGCTAGATATGAGCGTCCCAGCATCAGCCAGCCGGCCAAATCATTGGGATCCTCATTGCGCAGGTGGTTCTCGAGCTTCGTCACCATTGCCGCAACTTCCGGGGTCGAATCCGGAGCCGATTGCGGTTGTGCCGCGGCTTGCCAGTTCCAATTCGACCACAGGGGGTAAAGGACAGCAGCGCTCCCGGCCACGAGCAGCGCTGCAAACGCGCCGACGAGGCGGTTTTTTTTGTCCCGCATGAGCGGTACGGCGATGATGGAGGCAGCTATCACTGCCATGAAAGCTGCGACGATGAAGAAGCTGCTCATCGTAACTCCCCATTGGGAATGCGCGCCTTCAAGCCAGTTACGGATCTCGTGCGCACGTGACGCGCAGCTTTTCGCGATATTTTCGCAGGACTAGTGAGGCATTTTGTGGGCATTCTGTATAGATGTACAGCTATCGATCTACGGCCGTGCGCACCGGTACGCAAGGCCTTGCGGGTCTTGGAATAAGAGGATGGCAGTGCAGTGTTTGCGGAGCGATTCATGATCGTGACGTCAATGCTGCTCAAAACATTCTCGCGGCGGGCATCGCCGCTTGCGGAAGCACTCCTGGTGCCTTGAGGGCGTGGTGGATGTCAATCGTCCAGGGGCATGCGCGAACGTTGTCGAACGACGCGGTAAACAATGGCGCCGCCGAGCAGAAGCATAAAGAACGGCGCGCCCCAAATCAGAGCGGTCTTCACCGTGAGAGGCGGCGCAAAGCGCACGAACTCACCGTAGCGGTCGGTCATGAAGCTAAAAATTACATCATCGTTCTTGCCGGCAATGAGCATTTCTCGGACTTGCCGACGAAGGTCAGCAGCCAATTCAACATTCGAATCGGCGATCGACTCGTTTTGACAAACGAGGCAGCGTAGTTCCTTTATGATGCTCTCGTAGCGTACTTGCAATGCCGGATTGGTCAGTTGACCCTGAGCGTCAATTGGAGCGGCCTCAAGAGCATACGCAGCCTCTGAAAACGCACCGACACCGGCAAGTGAAACGGCCCACGCCAGCACCAAGCCTACATGTCGAGCGCTCACGCTCCGCTCCGCGCGGCGTTGATGCGCGGCATAAATTCTTTGTCCCACACCTCCTGCGTGATGGGCGAGATGAACTTGAAAATCACCCGCCCCTTCGCATCCACCAGGTAGGTTTCCGGTGCGCCGTACACACCCCAATCGATCGCGGTGCGGCCGTCCGTATCATAGGCAACGGCTGAATAAGGATTGCCGAGCTGCTCCAGCCACTGCTTGGCTTTTTCCCGTTCGTCCATGTAATCAAGGCCGATGATGGGCACCACGTGCTGCTGCGAGATCGCCAGCAGTGCCTGGTGCTCCTGGCGGCAGGGCAGGCACCAGGAGGCCCACACATTCAAAACGTAGACTTGTCCCTTGAACGCAGCGTTGCTGACAGCGTGCGAGGCGTCGAGGACATCGGTCAGTGCAAATTCCGGCGCCGGCTTGCCGATCAGGGGCGAGGGTAACGCGCGGATGTCGCGCTTAGGATCCAGCCCGAATGCAAATAAAATAACGATTGCGACGAACGCCGCAACGGGCAGCAGGAACTTCCACATCAGGCTGAGCCTAATTCAGCCTGCGGATCAGGCGGCGAAACAATCCCTGGCGCCGCGGCAACCGGCACTTTGACGCGATAGCGCCTATCGGTTGCCGCAATCAATCCGCCCAGAGCCATCACGATGGCACCAAGCCAAATATAGCGCACCAGCGGTTTGTACTGGACTCGCATGCTCCAAGCATTGCCGCCCAACGGATCACCCATGGCGACAAACAGATCGCGCGCCCAGTTCACGGAAATGGCGGCCTTGCTGTTATTGGTCTGCTGCACCCAGAAATGGCGTTTTTGCGGCAGTAGAACGGTCACCAGCTTGCCGCCGCGGGTAACTTCGATTCGACCCTGCACGGCATCGTAGTTCGGCCCGCGCACATCGGTCGCGTCGACGAACTTAAAGTCATACCCGGCAATGGCGAAGCTGCCACCGGGCTTCATGGCCACGTCCTTCTCAATCTTATAGCTTTCCACGCCGCTGGCGCCGATGGCGAACACGCCCACGCCAAAATGCGCGATGGACATACCGAGCAGTGCCGCGGTCAGCGTCTGTTTCTGGCGCACGCGCCGCCAAGGCTCGAGCAATGCTGAAAAAATGATCCAAAAGCCGAAGCTGAAGCCGATCAATCCGACGGGGTGGAACTCTCTGAATACCAACCCCTGAATGGCTACAGACAACAGCACGGAAACGCCCGCCAACCACCAAAGCGGTTTGGCAGCCGCGGTTAGCTTGCCTCGGCGCCACCCTGAGTGCATGCCGATTGCCAGGAATATCATCAGCGGGAACACCGGCACCAAGAACATCAGCGCAAACACCGGCGGGCCGACGGAAATCTTTCCTATACCCAATACCTCATAAAGAAGCGGCGATAAGGTACCCCACAACACCAGCGCTGCGACGCTCACCAGAATCACGTTGTTCACCAATAAAAAGAACTCGCGCGAAAAAAGTTGGAAGCCGCCTGGTGCGTAGAGCTTCGGCGCCCGCCAAGCGTACAGGGTCAAAGATCCGCCGATGGTCAAGACGAGAAACGCCAGGATATAAAGGCCGCGCGTCGGGTCGGTGGCAAAGGAATGCACCGAGACCAGCACCCCGGAGCGCACCAGGAAGGTGCCAACGAGGCTAAGCGAAAAAGCGAATATGGCGAGCAACAGCGTCCAGCTCTTGAAGATGCCGCGTTTCTCCGTGACGCTCAGGGAGTGAATCAAGGCGGTGCCCACGAGCCAAGGCATGAAGGAAGCGTTTTCGACCGGATCCCAAAACCACCAGCCGCCCCAGCCTAATTCGTAGTACGCCCACCAGCTTCCCAAAGCGATGCCGATGGTCTGAAACAACCACGCGAATATGGTCCAAGGTCGCGTCCACTTGGCCCAGGTCTGATCCAGCTTTCCCTCGAGCATCGCAGCGCAAGCAAATGCAAATGCCACCGAAAAGCCGACGTACCCCGTGTACAGCATAGGCGGGTGGATCGCGAGCGCAAAGTCTTGCAGCACGGGATTCAAGTCCGCTCCATCTTGAGCAGCAGGCAGCAAGCGCAAAAAAGGGCTCGACGTCCACAGGGTAAAGAGCATGAATCCCGAACTGATAAGTCCCATCACGCCCAGCACCCTGCTGGAGAAACTCAAGGGCAGCGCGCGGCTGAAGGCAGCCACGGCCACGCTCCAGATGGAGAGAATCAAAATCCACAGCAACAGCGAGCCTTCATGCGCCCCCCATAGCGCCGCAATTCGATAGAACAGCGGCAACTGCGAATTCGAGTTGCGTGCCACGTACAGCACCGAGAAATCGTTATTAACGAAGCAATACAGCAGGCAGGCAAATGCCGCGACCACGAATACGAACTGGCCGGTGACCGCCGGACGAGCCACTGCCATCCACGTTTGCCTACCCTTCCAGGCGCCCGCGAGCCCAAAGAATGCCTGCGATAGGCTGAGCACGAAGGCGAGGATGAGTGCAAAAATTCCCAGTTCAGCTGCCATAGATTTTCCTTTATCCTAGGCCGCCTAGGTGGTCGGGCCCTTCGGGTTAGGGCCCGCCGCCGCCGTCTGTTTATTTTTCAGCGACGCCGCGACCTCAGGCGGCATGTATTTTTCGTCGTGCTTGGCCAGCACTTCGTCGGCCACGAAGGCGCCGCGGGAACTCATGGTGCCGTGCGCGATGATGCCCTGCCCCTCGCGAAATAAATCCGGCAACACGCCGCTGTATTCCACCGGAACTTGGTGCGCGAAATCGGTTAGCACGAAGCGCACTTCGAGGTCTCCGGGCTTGCGCTCGACGCTGCCCTTGACCACCATGCCGCCGATCCGAAACCGCTTGGCAAGTGGCGCCTTGCCTTCGACCACTTGAGTGGGGTCGAAATAGAACATGATGTTTTCCCGTGACGCCATCACGGCGAGGGACACCGACGCGGCAACGCCTCCCAGTATGCCGAGAACGACGAACAAGCGTTTACGGCGCGGTGTCATCGAGCCTCACTTGCGGCCATTGCCAACGCCCGCGCGGCCCGAAGCTTGGCCGCGGCGAGATATCGCTGCGCCGACCAAAGATTCCAAATCAGCACGGCACATGCAAAGCCGACGCAGGGCCATACGTACCGCGCATAGCCCCCCATGTACCAAAAGCTGCTATTCATGATTTGATCGCCTCCCGCACCCACGCCGACTGGCGTTCCCGATTGAGCACCTCTCCTTGCAATCGCAGGCAAAGCACGGCGCCGTGGAACAACATGAACCCTACAAACATCGACAACAGGGGCCAGAGCATGCTGCCCGCAATCGAGGGTTTGCCTAGTTTAGCAACCGTCGCGGCTTGATGCAGCGAGTTCCACCAAACCACCGAATAATGAATGATGGGGATGTTCACCGCACCAACGATGGCCAACAGCGCCGCCGCCCGATCGCCGCGCGCTGGGTCTTCGAAGGCCGAGCGCAGCGACATCACACCTACGTAGAGAAACAACAGGATGAGCTCGGAGGTCAAGCGCGGGTCCCACGCCCAGTAGGTGCCCCACATGGGCTTGCCCCACATCGATCCGGTGACCAGCGCCAGCAGGGTGAAGGAGGCTCCAATGGGGGCCGAGGCAGCGGCCACCGCGAAACCGACCTTAATGCGCCATATGAGCGCAATCCCGCCGGCCACCGCCATCATCGTGTAGACGAACTCCGACATCCAAGCGCTCGGCACATGAACGTAAATAATGCGAAAGGCATCGCCCTGCTGATAATCAGGCGGTGCAAAGCCCAAGCCTCCGATCAACCCATAACCGATGGTGATCGCGGCGGCTCCTAAGAACCAGGGCATGAGTGATGCCGCAACGCCATACACGTAGGGGGGAGAAGCCAGCTTGTAAAACCAGGTCCACATCAGTTTTCCGCCGTTATTCCACCGTAATGCGCAACGCCGCCGTTGCCGCAAACGGCGCCAGTGTGCAAGTGAACACGCACAGCGCCGCTAAAAAATACAAAGCGCCCGCAACATTCGTTCCGGACATCGCCCGATCGGTCGCGCCGGCACCGAATATCAGTAAAGGCATCGCCAGAGGTAAAACGATCAGCGAAAGCAGCACGTTGCCGCGCCGCAGTCCAATCGTTAAGCCCGCGCCAATGGCCCCGAGCCAGCTCAAGGTGAGCGTCCCCAGAGCCAGACTCAACATCATTGTCGCAAATGCGCTCGTCGGAATGCCGAGCGCAGTTCCCACAACAGGAGAAACCACCACCAAGGCGATGCCGGTGACCAGCCAGTGCGCGACGGTCTTCGCCACCACAATGACCGTCAGACTCTGCCCGCTCAGGGTTAGTTGCTCCAATGTTCCGTCGTCCGCGTCGCCCTTGAACAGCGAATCGAGCGACAGCAGCGAAGATAGCAGCGCAGCCACCCAAAGCACACCCGGTGCCATGTCTCGCAGCAGCGACAACTGCAAGTTCAATCCCAGCGGAAACAGGGTCGTGACGATGAGAAAGAACACCAAGGGCTGCAATAGTTGCTCAGGACGCCTGAAACTGAGACGCATTTCACGCAGGATGACGAGAAAAAACGCTTCCCACGCGCCGACGTTCACGGCCTGAGCTCCAAACGCCGCACCTGGCAGTCCAGCGATAGTTCGCGGTGGGCCACCACCAAGGCCATGCCCCCGTCCCGGACGTGAGCTTGCAGCAGTTCCGAGACCAGTTCCGAGCCCGCCGTATCTAGGTTGGCGTAGGGCTCGTCCAGCAGCCACACCGAGGCGCGCATTGCCAATACGCGAGCCAAGGAAACCCTGCGCCGCTGACCGGCGGACAATACCCGGGCCGGCAGTTCCGCGCAGCTACCCGCGCCGGTACGATCCAAAGCCGCCCGCAGCTCCGCAGGGTTGGTGCGGCGCTTGAGTCCTACGGCGAAACGCAGGTTTTCCAGTGCCGTGAGATCGCCCTTAAGGGCCGGTTCATGGGCTGCATAGGCCAGCGCCGCCTGGTACGCAGCGCGGAAACGGACTATCGATTGTCCCTGCCACGTGACCGAGCCCTGTTCCGGGCGCAATAATCCGCTGATCACCCTCAGCAGCGTCGTCTTGCCGGTGCCATTGGGTCCGGATATGTGCAGAAGCTCGCGGGGCTGCACCTCAATACTCAAGCCTTGAAGCACATGGCGATCGCCGCGCCAAACATGCACCTTTTCAACAGCGAGACCGTCTGGAGCGATATCCATGGGAGCAGGAGCTTAACTAAATCAAAGAGTTGAAGATACCTATTCACTCACTTTTGATGTACAAGGCTCACCGCGCCCTGCGTCAGCCTGAGAGCTGCGTTTTTTTGCCATGCGCCGGTTAGTCGCCTCGATTCGACCGCATGGCAATCACCCGCCGCGACCGTGTCATGGACATGATGAGGAATTCCGAACCTGTACTGGCCGCAAGACATAAACCTCTCTCGCGCAGCACGGCACTTAACTCACGAGTCGTTCAATTCGGATTGTGAGGTTGTCATGGTGCGAAAATATCGTGCTGCGTTTCTTGATCTAGCAGGAATTCTTGGCTGTTTGATCTTGGCAAGTTGCGGGGGTGGCTACAACGGTATGACCGCGTCCACGAGTTCCGGCGCGACCATAAGCCTGAGCGTCGCACCCACCATCATTACACTCGGTCAATCCGCAGTGGTAACTTGGTCATCGAGCAGCGGCACCAGCTGTACGGCAAGCGGCGGCTGGAGCGGGAGCCTCGCTGCCTCGGGTACTCAGACTGTCACGCCCACGGCGGCTGGCACCGATACCTTCACGCTGACGTGCAGCGGCGGAGCGTACAGCAGCAACGCCGCATCGGCGACGCTCACGGTGAACGCGGGCTCGGCGTTCTCCCTGACCAAGCTGGTTGCCGATACCGCGGGCGGAGGCAATTCGACGGCAGACCCAAATCTTGTCAATCCTTGGGGCCTGTCGATTCCGAGCGGCAATTTCTTTGCGTGGATAGCCAACAATCATTCGGAAACCTCGACGCTGTACGACGGCAACGCCAAACCGCAGCCCCATAGCGCTCCCCTGATCGTGAAATTCTCAGCGAATGCGGCGGGCACCGCCTTCGACCCCACCGGGATTGCGTTCAATGGCAGCTCTTCGGATTTTATACTCGCGAGCGCGGGCAAGACTGCGGCGGCCAATTTCTTGTTCGATGGCGAAGGCGGCATGATCGCGGGTTGGTCCGGTACACTCAGTCCGACCCAGGCTATCACCGTGTTCACCGACACCGGAGGAGCTGTTTACAAGGGCTTGGCGATTGCGCACAACGGCGGGAAAGCCTTCCTCTACGCAACTGATTTCCACAACAACAAGATCGATGTGTTCGATACGACCTTCGCGAAGCAATCCACAACTGCGGGCGCTTTTACCTTCGCCGATCCAAGCATTCCAACCGGCTACGCGCCGTTCGGCATCCAGGCTGTCGCCAACGGCCCCGCAGCTGCCACGCAAATCTATGTCACCTATGCGCAGCAGAAAGCACCGGACAACCGCGACAATGTGGATGGGGCGGGTTTGGGTTATGTGGACATCTACGATACGAACGGCAAATTCATCAAGCAACTTGTGGCGAAGGGTGCACTCAATGCGCCGTGGGGCGTTGCGCTTGCACCCTCCGATTTCGGTTCCTTGAGCAACGCTATCCTGATCGGTAATTTCGGCGACGGCAAGATCAATGCTTTTGATGCGGCCGCAGGCAGCTTCATAGGGACCGTCCAGGACTCTAGCGGCACGGCCATCGCGAATCCCGGTTTGTGGGGCATCGCTTTCGGCAACGATGCTAATAATCAACCGCACAACAGCCTGTTCATTGCGGCTGGGACCAACAATGAGGTCAACGGGCTGTATGCGCGCATCGATCTTGGTGCTACGCCGCCCGTCCTCAATGCCCCGCCGGTCGTTACTCTCAGCACGCCAACCGGCAGCCTGAAAGGCACTGTGAGCTTGAGCGCCACCGTAAAAGATCCGATCGCGATTTCCAAAGTCGAATTTTTCGCGAATAGCACCTCGCTCGGCGTCGCCACGATCGCGCCTTACAGCGTCACGTGGGACACCACGAAAGTGACCGACGGAAAGTACAGCGTTACCGCGACCGCGACCGATGTGGATGGCAACGTGGGTTCTTCGGCCGCAAGTTCAGTAACCGTGGCCAACAATGCCGTGGCGCAAGTAACTTTGACCCAGCTGCAGCAGCAAATCTTCACACCGATCTGCTCCTCGTGCCATACCGGCATGGGCGCGGCGCTCCCCGGCGTACAGAATCTGACCGCCGGCAATACCTTCTCCAACATCGTCAATGTGCCGAGCATCGAGCAGCCGTCCCTGTTGAGGATCAAACCAAGTGATCCCACCAATAGCTATCTGGTGCAGAAAATCGAAGGTGCTCCCGGTATTTCGGGATCGCGCATGCCCTTGGGCTGCGGCTCAGCGACCAATCCGTGCTTGGACCAGGCGACCATCGACCTGGTGAAGACTTGGGTTTCGCAGGGCGCACTCAATAACTAACCAGGGAAAACGAAGCGGCGTGTGTGCAGAACCGCGCCGTTTCGTTCACTCGATAACTCGGGGTAAGCTTGGCGCTCCTTAAGTCACTGAGAATCTGCCGAAAATGGTGTTACCGCCTCGGCCTTAAGGGTAGGTAATGTTCTGATGCTGCGTATGATAGGCAATCGCCAAGCGGCCAAAGCCAACAGCAACGCGGTTACTCCCGAGAAACCAAGCGCGGCGCGCAGTCCGACATGCTCGCCTAGATAACCGCCTAGCAGTGCACCCGGACCCGCGGGTAACAGAATCAGCCAGCGCATGGTGCTCGTCATGCGTCCGAGCATTGGGGCGGGTGTAACCGACTGCCGCAGCGAAAGAAAATTGATAAAAATGAAAATTGCGCCGACGCCGTACATGAACAACATGGTTGCGTACCCAACAATGCCAAAGGAATTGGCAGGCGCTACCGCCAAAAGCAGCCAGCCCCCGCCGGAAATGCCAAAACCCAATACCATCGTGGGGCCCGGACCGAGTTTCCGGACCACCCGAGGTCCAGTGGCACTCGCCATCACGGTGCCGGCCCCCAGGGCAACATAACTCAAACCGACGCCCCGCTCCGACAGCCCAAGCGTGTGAATCGCAAACAGGATGTGCACTACCATGGCAGCTTGACTGCACATTTGCCACATGCCGACACAGCAAGCCATGGCAACAAGAAGCTTGTGACAGCGGACGAAATCCAGCCCCTCCCGCATGGCTGACCAGAACGCGGTGTGGACCGCATTGGGCGTTTCCTTGACCGGCACTCCGCGCAGGATGGACGCCGATATCGAAAGCAGAATCGCGGTTGCCAGCAATGCGATTGGCGCACTCGTCAGTTTGATCAAAGCACCGGCCGCTGCAGGCCCCGTCACCTCCGCCGCGGCCGATGCAAGGGCGTTCTTGGCATGCGCCTCGACCAAGTGTTGGCGTGGCACGATTTGCGTCAGGACAATTTGTGCAGCACTGCCGGCAGTCGTGTTCACGGCGCCTATCAGGAACGCAATGATATAGAGCCACGGCATGGAGAGCCAACCCAGCCACCACGCCATCGGCACGGTGGCCACGGCAAAAGCAATCAACAGTTCCCCAATCACGTACACGGGCAGTTTCCTGACTCGATCGAGCACCACGCCAGTGGGCAGCGAAAACAAAGCAAACGGCACCACTTCCATCGCGGTCAGCAAACCCATTTGGGTTGGCGCGGCATGCATCAGCACGGCTGCGGTCAATGGCACGGCGAGCAAGGTGACCTGACCGCCGAAGGAAGAAATCAAAATGGATGTCCAGAGACGGCGATACGTTCGATCGCGCAGCAGATCAGTCGGCGAGAGCGAGAATCGACTGGCCAATCCGGCCGGCAACAAGGCGAGGAGGGTTTCTATATTCACTTGGATGCGCGCTGGCCATCTGCCGGCAGGCGCGCTGCTGCTACGACATCGCCACTGCGCTTAATGTCTCGGGTTCTTCAGACTCGCCGAGGAATCCCCCGCTCTGGTGTGCCCATAGCCGCGCATAAAGGCCTTTATGCGCCAGCAGTGAGTAGTGGTTGCCCTCCTCCACGATGCGTCCCTTGTCGAGCACAATCAAGCGGTCCATCGCAGCGATGGTCGACAATCGGTGCGCAATCGCTATGACAGTCTTTCCTTCCATCAACCGGTAAAGGCTCTGTTGAATGGCTGCCTCCACCTCGCTATCGAGCGCGCTGGTCGCTTCGTCCAGCAATAGGATGGGCGCGTCCTTGAGCATGACCCGGGCGATCGCGATTCGCTGGCGCTGCCCGCCGCTAAGCTTGATACCCCGTTCGCCTACGTGCGCGAGATATCCTGCCCGCTGTTTGGGGTCAGCCAATTTCACGATGAAATCGTGAGCCTCGGCGCGCTTTGCAGCCGCAATCATTTCTGCATCGCTGGCATCGGGACGCCCGTAGAGAATGTTGTCGCGTACCGAACGATGCAACAAAGACGTGTCCTGGGTCACCATGCCGATTTGTGCGCGCAAGCTGTCCTGAGTAGCCAGCGCAATGTCGTGACCGTCGATGAGCACCCTCCCCTGCGGGATGTCATAAAAGCGCAGCAACAAATTGACGATCGTGCTTTTGCCCGCACCGGAGCGCCCGACTAAGCCGATCTTTTCGCCGGCGTGGATGTGGACGTTGAAATCTTCGATCACACGGTTATCGATGTGCTGGGCCGCACCGTAGTTAAAACTGACGTGCTCGAAACGAATGTCGCCGCGGCTGACCTGCAACGGCACTGCGTCGGGGCGATCCACTACGGTTGGCCTGCGGGCCAGCGTGTTGATGCCGTCTTGTACAGTTCCAATCTGCTCAAAGAGGGATGCCATTTCCCACATGATCCAATGCGAGATGCCATTGAGCCGCAGTGCCATGGCGGAGGCGGCAGCCACCGCACCGACACCGACCTGGCCTCGAGTCCAAAGCCACAGCGACACTCCAGCCGTGCTGGCGATCAAGCCCATGGTCAAAAGATGATTGACGATTTCGAAGCGCGTTACCAAACGCATCTGGCGGTATACGGTTTGCAGAAACTCCGCCATCGCTCCTTGCACATACCGCGCCTCGCGCTGCGTATGGGAGAACAATTTGACGGTGGTGATATTCGTGTAGGCATCGGTGATGCGGCCGGTCATCAACGAACGCGCGTCTGCCTGCGCTTTCGCGACGGCGCCGAGGCGGGGCACGAAGTAGCGTATCGCAGCCAAATACGCCACCAGCCAGCCTGCGAATGGAGCGAGTAGCCACAAATCGAAGTTGCCCACCACCAGTGCGATCGTGGCAAAATAAATTATCGCAAATACCAAAATATCGGCAAGGATCATCCACGTGTCGCGAACCGCGAGCGCGGTCTGCATCACCTTGGTGGCGACGCGGCCGGCGAACTCGTCTTGATAGAAGCTCAGGCTCTGGGCGAGCATATTGCGGTGGAAATTCCAGCGTAGGCGCATCGCGAAATTGCCGGCCAACGCTTGCTGTTTTAACAGGCTTTGCAACGCAACCATGGCGACGCTGCCGAATAACACGGCGGCCAACATCAGCAGATGCCCGCGTTGATCCGTCCAGAGCCGCGATGGCTGTACCTTGGCCAGCCAGTCCACGACTTTACCGAGCATGCCGAAGAGCAACGCCTCGAACACGCCAATGGCGGCCGTTAGAAGAGTCATCGAGGCGATGTAGCGGCGGGCACCGCGAGCGCAGGCCCAGAGAAACGGGAAGAAGCCTTGCGGCAACGGCTTGGCTGCGCCTTCTGGGAAGGGGGATACTAGCTTTTCGAAAAAACCAAACATCAATCGCCTCGGGCTTCCCTCTGCACCCGCCACGTGCGGATACATCACCTATAAGCCTATTCGGCGTATGTTCTTAGTATAACAAAACAGTGATGGTGATCGGTGAGGCCCAATCGACGGCGACAAGGAGCCTCAAGTACGGGGACCTAAGCCCAGGTCCCCGCCATCCCGAGCGCATCTCGCCGTCGGCGGACGATCCCAGGTACACTGACGCGCTGGGCCCCGATGGCGAAATTGGTAGACGCAACGGACTTAAACAATATTGAGCGGCAGCCGCGGAAACGCCCTGCCGGATCCCGTCAAAGTCGGCGAACCCCCGGGACTCCCGAGGCAACGCCGAGCCAATCCGGACCCGTGACGACGGGCGGCAGGTGTAGAGAGTGGACGGCGGGGACCTAAAGGCTGTTTTAACAAACAAACCCACGGTCGAGGCGCACTCCAGACTCCAAACGCGCAACTGCGCGGCGGCGAAAGTCGTAGCGGGTAAGAAAATCCGTTGGCCGCAAGGCCATGCCGGTTCGACCCCGGCTCGGGGCACCAAGTTTTCAGAGTTTTTACAGCGTAAGGCGGTCGTTTGCGGGCACGCACCAGATATCTATCGGGCTACGCCGGCCACGTAATTCAAATTGCGGAAGCTGCAAGAACGAGGACAGTCCCGCATTTGCACCGCTATTCGGCGAATCACGGAGTGCCGCAGCGACCGAGCATGAAAACAAAACCTCACCGGCGCGCGCCCGGCTGCACAGTCTCGCTGCCACGTTTACGGTATCGCCGACCAGGGTGGTGGTCTTGCGTTTCGGCGGACCGAAAAGACCAAACGCAACCTCTCCCAAATGCAGGCCTATGCCAATTCCAGCGTCGATGGACAATTCGCTGCGCCATCGCTGGGCAACCGCTGTGAAGCCTTCCAGCATGGCGTGACCGGCAGCAAGGGCTTTGTCGGCTCCGTCGCCGCTTCCAGGCTCGACGCCAAATCCCGCCATGATCCCGTCGCCCGCCATGTGATACACCTCACCGCCGAACTTGCTGGCTGCGCCGCCCAGAACCCGAAAGAATTCATCTAACAGCGGCACTACTCTTGCGGCGGGCAAGCGCTCGACCATCCCGGTATAGCCTCGCAGGTCCGCGAAAAGAACCGTGACGCAGGCGGTCTGGATTGCGTTCTGCTGTCGAACGCGCGTGACGACGATCGAGCCCGCAGGCCGCAGACGCGTACTTCGAGGTTCACTCATGCGATCGATTATGCACCAACTACGCTCGTGACTTCACCTGCGCAATTTAGCAGCACTCAGCTTCCCCCCGGCTTTTTTGGCGCTCGCGGCGGCAGATCTTCACTTTTGTAGTCCTGGGACTTTATGCAATAACGCGCGAGCAGATTGTAGAAATCGGTGCGGCTGCGCTTCGCGAGCCGCGCAGCTTTGGTGATATTGCCCATCGTTCGTTGCAATTTATTGGTCAGATAGGCGCGGGAAAAATTATCTCGAGCTTCATCAAGCGCCGGTAGCCGGACCGCGTCGCTGCTCAAGGATTTCTGGACGAATTCCTCCGTCATGACGTCACCGCTCGCCAACGCAAGGTTTTGCTTCACCAAGTCGTAGAGCTGCCGGACGTTGCCGGGCCAATCAGTTGTTGCCAGCAATTCTATGGCCTGCCGCGTATAGATCTTTTTTTGCCCGCCCTGGTCCACGGCTTGCTCCAAGAAATGCGAAATGAGCAAGGGAATGTCCTCGCGGCGCCGGCCCAGCGGAGGTATCTCGATAGCGAAGATATTGATTTGATAAAACAGCTCTTGGCGGAAGCTTCCCGATTTAATCTGTTCGTTCAGATCTCTCGAGGTGGTGCAAATCAGTCGAAACGTGGTCCTTAAATTGCTTCGCAGCAGCGCGATGAATTTGTCTTGCACTTCAATGGACAAGTCACCGATTTCTTCGAGCATCAAAGTGCCGCCTTGAGCCGCACTAGGCGCCGAGGTGCACGCCCCGCCATTGGCCGAACAATTGATGACGATAAAGGGTTTCTCGCGGCGTGCGCTCGCTGCGTGGATTGCGCGAGCGAGAAGTTCCTTTCCCGTTCCATTTTCGCCCATCAGAAGTACCGCCGCATCGCTGCCTGCCGCCCAATTGGCCTGGCCAAGCCGTTCCTCCATTAGATGGCTTCGCGAGACGATATCGGCGCGCCATTCCCCCTCCACCGAACTAAAGGTTGAGCTCTGGATGGCGCGTCCAACTTGGCCCAATAATTCCGGCTTATCTACCGGTTTGATCAGAAAACCAAAGGCGCCGTGTTGAGTGGCTTGCACGGCTTCCGCTATCGTCCCGTGGGCAGTCAAAATGATGACCGCCAAATCCGGCCAACGGCTCTTCAGTTCCTTGAGCAACGCGAGTCCGTCCATCGGCTGCAATCGCAAATCCGTGATCACGAGATTTGGACGCGAACGCACGCAGGCGTCCAAGGCCTCCTGTGCGCTAGCGACCGCTTCCACCGCATATTTTGCAGCCATGAGCCGCGCGCTCAAGAGGCGGCGCATTTCGGGGTCGCTGTCTACTACCATCACGCGCGCGTCGCGGGAACTGCGCCGCGGGATATCGTCACTACGATTTTTGGAAACGCTCGCATTCGGATAGATGCCGAATCCGAGCGATTTGCGGGAAGGTGGGAGTTCGCTCATCACCACGAGTATGGCAGGTGTCCGCGCCGTACCCAACTAAGCCGGCGGTTGCCGCAAAATCCAACCATTTCCATCCGGATCCTTGAACATCGTAAACCGGCCCCAGGGTTGCTGTCCGATGTCGGTGAGCTCAAGCCCGCGCCCTTTTAGCTCTTGATGATCGCGCTCAATGTCGGTGACGTTCAGCATGACGCCTTGCAAGCCGCCTGGACGCATGGAATCGAACCAGCTCACGAGAGCAATTGTCGTGGCACACCCTTTGGGTGCGAGTTGGATCCATTTGCCGCTCGCTCCGAAGGCCTCCTCGCGCAACAATTCAAACCCCAAGACGTCCCGATAGAACTGCTTGGCGCGTTCTTGATCAGTAACAGGAACCGAAATGATTTCAAATGAAGTGATGCTCATGACGCTCCCGCATTTTTGTCCCGTGGGCAATGCTATCAGAAAGGATAATTGAGCCCAGTGAAGACGGCAGGTCCCTCGCTGCCGTAGCCGATGTCCACGTAGCCCACCACGAACGGTCTGGCGATACCGCGAAATCCTACGCCGACTACCGGGTGCACATGAAAAAGTGGGTTCGTGTTGGAATGCGCGAAGACGCGGCCGAAATCAACGAAAGGCGCGATTTCGATATCCAGTTTCGTGGTGACCGCATCAAAGGCGAAAACTTTATGGCGCAGCTCCACCGTGGTCGAGAACGAGTTTCGAGCATAGAATCGACCGTCCCCGAAGCCGCGCAGCGGCTGCTCGCCGCCGATCTCGACTTGACCGCCACCGAGGCTGCTCAAGGCCCAAAACGGCACGTCCTTCGCGGTGGGCAAATAACGCAGCGACAGGTGCGCCGCCAGCACGACGTCCGGCGCAACCGGCCAAAAGCCCCGAACATCGATTCCAGCCTCGCTGTAAGACGAATCGTTGAACAAACCCTGCTTGGAGGCAAGACCGCCATACACCACCCATTTCATGCCGCTGCTAGGCACAGTTGAATCATCGCGGCTGTCGTAGATGAGGGAAAGCCTATTGAGCAATTGCTTGTTGGTACCTAGAGTGCGGGGGAATCGCGTTTGGATCGAAGCAATGCCGCTCAGCGTGCCCGGCAGCACGTCCACGACTTTCTCATGAACGGTGTAAAGAATCTGCCAGGTATGACTCAAATTAAAGCCAAGCTGTACCTGTCCTAAGTCCTGTTGATTGATGAAATTGGTTTGTGCGCGCCGCCGAGATTGATTGCCAATACCATAAAATCGGGCGGAGCCATTGCGGTCATATATCAAACTATAAATGACGGACCACGGGCCCTCGCGGGAACGCCCAATTTCATACTCGCCATCAAATTCGCGCTCTACTCTTTCCTTGATGCCCGCCACCACGGACCATTGTGCGTCGGCTGAGGAGTAAGCAAAAATGCGCGCATGCACCCCGAAACCGAAGTTCGGGTTGTAAAGGACATCGGGCGCAATGATCCTGCGCACGTCGTGGTTCTCATCGGTCGTCACGACGGTCGGAATCAGCCCGACGGTCAATCCGCTGTTGGGGTCCGTCGCAATCAAAGGCACGGGTATGAACGGCGCAGTGGCGGGATTGAACCACTTGGTCCACCGCGGTTCATCGGGAGCCGGCACCGCGGGTGCGGCTGATGGAACGGCAGGCAACGGTATGGGCGCTTCGCTCGGCGGGTTGCTCGACCAGCCAAGTGCAGGCTGCAATAGGGCTGCGGCTAAGACCGCGAATAAAAGACCCTTCACGGCAGCAATCGCACGGACAGCACTAGTTAATTCCGGCGCGTACGCCGATGTGCTGCATCAATTACATCCTGACAAGGGCTGAAGCTGCGGCAGTACCTCACGGGCCGCACGCACGACATCGCCTGGAAAATCGATTTCGATCCATGGCGAGCCGGTGACGTCCGCAACTTCGAGCACCTGGCTTCGCTCTTGAACTAGATCGCGCACCGCTTCTTCGTGCGGCATGTGAGCGCGGCCGCTATCGACATACCCTGCAACCAAGCACGCGAGGCGCCGCGCCCCGGCCTCGTCGAAGCGGAAAAACCCGACTGACTCACCAATGGTGTCGAACTCCAAACCCGCTGCCAACTGCTTGCGCAGTTCGATAGGGACCCCGCGCCGCACGCACAATTTTACCGGCTCATCACCGACTTCGAAACCACGATCGATCAGCAGTCGATTAAGCGGTCGATCTCCTTTGACCAGCGCCCGCAAGATACGTTCGTCATAGAGCACATCCGCGTCCATCAGCAAAATATCGCCGCCCCGAGTCATGGCGTTCGCGACGGTGTGCACTGTCAGAACGCTACCGAGCTCGAAGTTCATATTGAGCACGATCTCGGGGCGCGGATCCCAATGCAACCTATCGAGTTCCGACTCCACCAGTTCGTGGCGAAATCCCAAGGCGAGTACCACCTCGGTTACGCCGGCGCCCTTCAGCAGGCGCAAGTGCCGTTCGAGCAGCGTCAGTCCGTCAAAGCGCAACAAGCATTTAGGCACTTGACTGTCCTCGGGTAGTTGCAGGCGGACGCCTCGACCGGCCGCCAAAATGATCGCGCGCATCGAAATCCTTGGGGAACCAAGGCTGGGATATTAACTCAAGGCGGGGCTGTACCGGCGGCGGCTTCACGAGCACGCGCCGACCACTGCAGGTACAGAAGGCCCGGCACGCCTAATAACAATTCGCGTGCACGTTTGGCCAACGACAACGCGAGCGCCGTGTCAGGCCCGAGAGCGGCCAACGGTGCAAGCAGCAAATATCCGCCCTCCTGAACGCCCAACGCGCCGGGAATGGCGAAGCCGGCGCCGCGAATTGCCTGACCAAGGCTCTCGAGCAGCAATGCATCACGCCAACTGACGGGCGTGCCGAGCAAATGAAGGATCAGGTACACCTCGCCGGTGCCCACCACCCACCCGACCAAGCTCAAGAAAAAGCTCGCCGTTACGGCGCCGTTGCGGCGATAGGCCTCCTCCACGGCGGTATCAATAGCCTGCGCGTGACTGATCCAATTCGACCAGTCGCGTTTGCCGGAAACACGCTTGACGGTTCGCATCAGCTTGCTGAACAGGCCGCGGCGCTGAACGAAATAAAATCCACCAACCTGCACGGCGAGAAAAGCACTGACGATGAGCACAGCGGTATCCAGACGCAAGGACAAGCGGCCTGCCTGCGCACCCAGCAATGCAGCACCCGTCAGCGCGAACAGGATTTGCGCAAAGGTTTGTAACGTTGTGCTGACCGTGATGGCAGCGGCGGCCCCGTCCGCGCGCATCCCGCACTGGCTCAAATGCCGAGTCATGAGCACCGGACCGCCGAGTTGTCCTCCCGGCATCAGGCTATTGGCGGACTCTCCCAGCCAACGTGCCGTCAACGAATCACGATAGGGGTGGCGGATCGCCCCGGGTTTGATGAGCACGCGGATCGCAAGCGCATCGAGCACCAGTGGCACCAAATGAAACAAAGCGACCAGCAGCAGACCCCAGCGGGCGCGGGACAGAATCGACAGGATGGCCGCCAAGTCTTGCGAGACCAGCAACACGAGGAACAACAGCACGCCGATGCTCAACAACCAGCGCGCCGACCTGGTCATCGGTCTCGGCCACGCATGCGACGAAACACCTGACGAAACCCGAAATACGCAAAGGCATCTTTCATGTTGGATATGAGCCGCCACCCTGGATGCATGCGCGGATCGGTAACATATTCAAACGTCAAAGAGATACGAGTCTCCCCGTCTCGCGACGGCGTGATGCGGTGGCGCAGCGCATCGCCGTTGAAAACCACCAATCCGCCGGGGGGAATTTTGATGGAACCGCCAACCACCGGAGCACATTTGTCACGGGTATGCAGTTCGTATTCTAGACGGCACGAGGAGTCATCGATGAGGCCCAACAGCAAGGTGTAGCGGCGCCCTGCATAGTACGAGGTATCGTAGTGCCAGCCGATATGGTCCCCATCCCGGGTGTAAAAATATAATGCATAGGCGTGCGGATCTTCGGGCGGAGAGAGATGCAAGCGCTCCCCCGTCAATTGCTCCAGCCAATGCAGCAGCGGCTCAGTGCGATAAAGATCGGCAATAATCGGCGCCAACTCGTCGATTGTATGGCGGCTGATGCTTCCGCCCTGCTTGTGCCGCGGTAAGTAATTGCGATTGACCCGGGCCCCGAGAGCAGTGGCGGCGGCGATTAATTGTGCCGTGATCTCGGCCGGCAGGAAATTTTCGATATACAGGAACGAGCCTTGCTTGACATATTCGACGCGCAACACTTGCGGGTCGAGGCACTTCAAACGTGACCTTAGGGCAGGGACGCTTATCCGGCGATCCCGGCAGTCGAGCGCCGATCTCGGCGCAGAATCCGTTGGTAATCTATCGTCACCCAAATGGCATACAGGGGCGCGCAGACGGCAGCCACCATCAGGGTCGGCGCCAGCGCGTTGCTGAGCGTCGCCAGCGGAAACAGGTAGAGGACATCTTCGGTTTCGAAGCCGGCAAGTGAGGCCTGGCGAGTAGCAGTTTTGCCATGCATTTCCTCGATACGCATGCGCAAAAAGAAAATCAAAGAAATCGCGATGCCGGCGACAAAACCCAAAGCTACCGGCGAAAAAAGCATATCGATTTTGTTCGCGGCCACGCCGACACCGATCGCGATGAACGCCAGAATGGTTACGACCGCATCGCTCCATAAGTCATATAGGTGTCCGCTTCGACTGGTCTTGCCGCTCATACGAGCCAACTCGCCATCAGTGTGGTCGAGGAAATTCGAAACCACCCATAGTAAGGCCCCTATATTTGACCAACCGTAACTTCCCGGGATCAGGGCACCGGCCGCTCCGAGCCCCACACCCAGACGCAGAGTAGTAAGGTGATTGGGCGTCACCCGGCTGGCGACGAGCGGGGCTACCAAGCGGCGCGCCAATCGTGCGTCCCACGGGAGTCGCTGCGCGGCAACGGAATACGACAAAGTTTGCGGGTTTAGCATAATGGCATCGCATCAGATGCTTGCTTGCCGTTACAGTTTAAGACAGATCTACTCATGATATCAAAGTGAAAAACTGCTTTTTCGTCTGTAGGTCCCGTACCTTGGCGTACCCCACGGCCCGTCCTACTGTATCGGCACGCCGCAGCGGAACAAGACGCCGCGCAAATCCCTGATTGGCGGAAATACCTCGTTATTCCAATCGGCGCCTTGCGCATCATGGGCTCGCTGTTCGTGCTCCACGATGTCTTTATCCTCCCGAAAAATATTTTCGGTAAACCAAGTCACGAAGGGCCATGCGGCATGAATGATCCCGGGAAAGCTCGGTTTCTTCACCGACAGATATCCATAAGTGCGGTTTGTGCGCTGCTCGGTATCCAACGGCGTGTAGCCGAGCCATACGTCGAGTACCGGATCGTCTGACTGTTTGATTTCCCGGCCCAGCCAGACTTTGAGACTTTGCGTCGGATAATCCGTGCGAATACGCATGTGATCGCAGAAATCCTTCTTCGCGTCGCCGCGCTTGCGCATCAAGTCCACGATTACGTGTTCGCCGACGGATGACTTTCCTGCAGTGCGGCTAAAGCTATATTCGACTTCGGCCCAATTCTCGCCGTGGTCGCGCCCAAGACAGCGCGCACTGATCGAGCCCATTTGCTTGCGGTGCATGAACTGGTGGTTCATATCGAAAAGGTTTTCGTGCATGAAGGTGTAGTGGCACGCGACTTCGCGATTCAAACGTCGAGTCTTATAGTCCTTGCGTTGGGAGGAGCCAAGACTAGCGGGCGCCCGCCTCTCGGCGAGAGTGGGGTCCCCGGGAAACACGAATATCAAGCCGTCAATCTCTCGCGCCGGATAACTCTTGACGCCGGCGGGCAGCCGTTCCGGACCCAGGTACGGTACGTTCACACACTTGCCGCTGCAGTTATAAACCCAGCCATGGTAATGGCACTTAAGCTCATCGCCGCTTACCACGCCCAAGTGCAATGGCACCTGGCGATGCGCACAACGATCTTCAAGAGCGAACACCCGCCCGCTACTGCCGCGGTAGAGCACGATGGGATCGCCGGCAAACCGGCGCGGCAGAGTTTTGCCGACCTTTAGTTCATTTGACCAAGCCAGGGGGTACCATTGATCAGGGTGCGCGCCTATACGGCGCAAATCCACGGGATTGGCCGAAATCGCTGGACGCAAAGCCGCCAATTTCGATAGCTCTTCAGACATGCGGCGAATTCTACCCGTTCCCGGCATCGCATTGAAACCGGTACAAACGCGCGGGATTCAGTGCTCGAGCCCCGGGAGCCATATCCAGTACGGCACACTGATCCGCCTCGAACCTACTGACTGGAACGGCTTCGCTAAATCAAAGCGCATATTCGATGGAGGCCAAGGTCGTATGCCATTCTTAGCAAAAACAGCATGTTATATAGGCTTTTAAGGACACACACACGTCGATGTGTAGAAATAAGAGCAAGGCAATTGCGGGCAGAGTTATTCGCACGCCGACGCGCCTTCAAGGTCCCCAGGTTCCTCAAAAAAAACCTATATAGCGTGATGCGGTCTAACAGGTGCAGCGGGCATCTTCAGCCAATCGTCTTTATCACCATACAAGCCCGTGATCTGTACGTTACTGCACTTAACTGGACGCGCATTTCGTTTGAGCATTCGGTCAACAAACCGCCTGAACATGCGATCGCCCTACTATGGCTATCGTCCCCACATGTGTCCCAGCTTGCCAAATAAAACCAACAATTCCTGCTGGAATAGCGCTAGATGGACAGCTGTTATCGGAACAATCGCACCGGAGTTCTTTAATGGTCGACATCTCAATGGCGGGCCTCGCAATCGTCGCCGCCGCTATTGCGGCCGACGTAGCTCACTCTATTGCCAGCGCATGTTCGACATATTAGCCCTGGCCAGCGGATGCCCGAATATCTCAAACCACCGACCACGATTCGCAGTCGAGTTTCACTCCTAGTACTCGTCATGACTTCCGCTGAGACTGTCGCGCATGCTGATCGATTTTTAAGCGATGCAGTCGGGCGTCTAAAGCAATTGCCATTTTCTGAGTTTGTGGTTTGGCCGGAGTATCCAGCGGTTTCCTCGATCGACCTTCGAATTCCCGTCAGTTTAAGCCAGTACACCTTCAGTGTGATGAAAGACACTCTGCCCGGCGGAGAGATTAGAATTGCGCTGCAGCGTCTCAATCGGTACGCACGTCGTGGGACTCGCAACACAGTGGTCGAAGGCTTCGTGGTTGCACTAGACGGGGCCTCTCGCTCATTGACGCAGCAGGAAGTGTGGTATCTGAGTTGACCAGCTGTCACCAGCGATCAATCGGTCGGCTCATCGACTACACCAATCAGATTATCTGAGCGCTGGCCAGTGTTCAGAAAAGAAACAATGATTTTCTTCGAGCCACAGCGCTCGCACTTCATCGATCACCGCGCAACCATCTGCGAGTCAATGGAGCGCTTTTTGCCGCGCCTGGGTGTCATTTGCGGCTTTGTTGGCGTCTCACTTTCCTTTTGTAAAACCCGTTGCTATCAACCTCCCAAGCGTTCACGCCAATAGCGGTGTGCAAAAGAGGAGTGCCGCCCAGGCGTTCAATCGCCTCAAGCGTGGCCATAGGAGGCGGCGCGTCGTCGTTAGCACTTCCCAAATCTGAAGTGGTGAATATGTAAACGCTGACCGTTGCCATACCCCTTCCCCTGTAATTTTCTTCTTTGTCTAGCTTCCGTGCGTTCTTGCATCCCGGAAAGCTACGAACTTAGTTTGCCCTACACGGTATGCCCCAGTCCATTCCAAGAAATTCGCACTCCTATTTGCGGCTTTGGTCAGATATACGGCTTTCATGTTCTCTGCCGTTAGCCTTGCTACCAAAGCGTTCGGGAGGAACGCATTTTGCCCATTTTCATTTTCGATCCAGGGAGTCGATCGCTCTTTACCGATGATTGGGAAACACATAACGCTTCAACGTGGTCGTCTGTGCGGCAATCGTCGTAGGGGCGAGTTTCGTTTGATTGGCCAGCCATTCTGCGCAATCCGTTGCACCATTAATGATCGAGACTGATTGCGAACAGTGTGAAAAGGATGGTTGGAGGCTAAGGTCGGAATCGAACCGGCGTACACGGCTTTGCAGGCCGCTGCATGACCACTCTGCCACTTAGCCCCGAGGATAAATCTGCTGATGCGCGCGACCGATCGAACCGCGCGACCGCAACACGGTGTACTGACATGAGAAACGAGACTCGAATTCGCGATTTCAACCCTGGCAAGGTCATGAGCTATCCGAGCCAACCCTTTGTTTTACCTCACTATCATCGCCTCTTGGCGGCGATCAGTGCGCGCAACATTAGCATGTAAGCGCACCCAGCGCCAAAGGTGCGTACTCGATGCCGCACCAAGCTCAAATCTTTTTTGCGACTGATGTTTTTATTCGGGTCGCTTAGCGCACGCGCTAGGCTGCGAGAGATTGACAAGAGGTATGGGCCCGGCACGCCCATGCTGAAGTGGTATTTTCTGCTGGTGGCGGCAGCTCACTAATTCGACGCGGCTGCGACTTTGGATGGGGCTGGCGCACACCGGATTCTGACTCGACCGTACCAGCGCAAGTAATTATACGGGAACCGAATTTTGGAGCGGGAAACGAGGCTCGAACTCGCGACCTCAACCTTGGCAAGGTTGCGCTCTACCAACTGAGCTATTCCCGCATAAACAGAGGCGCAATTGTAGGGCCGTGCTGCCGGGAGTCAAGGACAAGTAGGCCAAAACTGCAGCTAAAGCCTTGAACTGGCCGACAATTTCCATCTCTTTGGGTCGCGCGCGGGTGTGCCTATAGGCCTTGGCGCCGCTACAGGGTGGAGCTATCCCGCAGCTCAGGCCATGCCAGCCTCAAATAGGAAATCATCGACCAAAGAGTCAGCACCGCCGCAATGGCGGTTAGCACCAGCCCGAGCCGATAGATTGGTACGGTCAGCAAATCGTGCCGAAACAACATCATCGAGAGACCAAAGATTTGCATGATGGTTTTGGACTTGCCGAGCATAGAGACTTTGATGCGTCCGCGGGCGCCGATTTCTGCCATCCACTCGCGTAGCGCCGATACAGCAATTTCGCGCCCAATAATGACGGTGGCCATGATCGCTATAAACCAACGTGGATCGGCGCTGACGATGAGTACCAGCGCGGCGGCGACGATCAATTTATCCGCGACTGGATCGAGAAATGCGCCAAGCCGGGAGGTCAAGCCCATCTTGCGCGCGAAATAACCATCGAGGCTGTCGGTGATCCCCGCCAGAGCAAAGCCGACGCCTGCGGCCGGGTGCGCCCACCAGAACGGCAAATAAAAGATAATCACCACACCCGGAATCATCAGAATGCGCAGCCACGTGAGCGTGTTTGGCAAATTCCAATGAGACTTGGGTCTAGCGACCGGGATGGAGGTGTTCATAAATTACCTCGGCAAGCTCCCGCCCGAGACCGCGAATTTGGATGAAATCATCGATGCCTGCACGCAGAATTCCTTGTAGGCCGCCGAACTGCTTCAGCAGCTCGCGCCGTTTGACTGGCCCCAATCCCGGAATGGTCTCAAGAATTGACTGGTTATGTCGTTTGGCTCGTTTTCGCCGATGTCCGGCAATGGCGAAACGGTGCGCTTCGTCGCGCACGCGCTGAATCAGATGCAATGCACGTGAGTCCGGTGGCAGTATAGTGGGGGTGTCCTGGCCCAACAAGAACAGTTGTTCCTGACCGGCCCGCCGATCGACGCCCTTAGCCACACCGATCAATGTAATTCCCTCGACGCCGAGCTCACTGAGCACCTTGGCCGCTTCCGCCAACTGGCCTTTGCCGCCGTCGATCAACAATATATCCGGCTTTACGATTTCACCGTCGCGAACGCGTTTGTAACGCCGCGTCAACGCCTGATACATCGCCGCGTAGTCATCCCCCGGCTGGATACCGCTGATGTTGAAGCGCCGGTAGTCGCTCTTTAAGGGGCCCTCTTCGCCGAACACCACACACGAGGCAACGGTATCCGTACCGCCAGTGTGGCTGATGTCAAAGCATTCGAGCCGATGCGGCGCCTCTTCGAGATCGAAAATCTCGCGCAAGTCCTCCATGCTCGATTCGATGCCTGCTCGGGCAAGGCGCCGCATATTGAGCGCTTGCTCCGCATTATTTTGCATCATGTCGAGCCAACGCGCGCGAATTCCGCGGACCGACGAACAAATCCGCACCTTGTGCGACAGGCGCGCCGCGAGGGTTGATTCCAGCAACTGCATTTCGTCGAAATCTTGTTCCACGATGATTTCGGAGGGCGCGTCGCGCTCCAAATAATATTGCGCGACAAATGCGGCAAGAACTTCAGGTAACTCCGCCAAAGGCGCTTTTGGGAAAAAGGTGGTGCTGCCAAGGCTACGCCCTGCCCGTACGAACATCAAAGCAACGCAGAACTCGCCACTGGCGGCCGCAATGGCGATTACGTCAGCATCGTGCTCAGCCCCGGCGGTGACAATCTGTTGCGACTGAATGACTTTGAGCTTGGCGAGTTGGTCTCGCAGTTGCGCAGCCTCTTCAAAATCCAAGCGCGCCGCAGCCGCTTCCATCCGCCGAGCGAGATCCTCGCCGACTTCGGCATTCCTGCCTTCCAGTACCTTGATCGCCGCACCCACATCGCGTGCGTAATGCTCCTTGGAGACCAAACCGACGCAAGGCGCCGTGCAGCGCTGGATTTGGTATTGCAAGCAAGGCCGGGAGCGGTTTGCGAAATAGGTGTCGTCGCAGTTGCGTATCCGGAACAGCTTCTGCAGCTGCTGCAACGTCTCGCGTACCGCGCCCGCAGAGGGGTAAGGACCGAAGTACTTTCCCGGTTCTTTGCGTGAGCCGCGGTAAAAATTCAGGCGCGGAAATTCGTGGTGGGTCTCAAGATGCAAATATGGAAAGCTCTTATCATCGCGCAGCACAACGTTGAAGCGCGGCCGATGCTTCTTGATGAGGTTGTACTCGAGGAGCAGCGCCTCGGTATCAGAGTTGGTGATCGTTACTTCCATGTCTACTGTTTTGGCGATCAGCGCTTGGACTTTGGGCTGTACATTGCTCGGCTGAAAGTAGGATGACACCCGGCTCTTTAGATTTCGGGCCTTGCCGACGTACAGAATCTGTCCGTCGATATCGAGCATGCGGTAAACGCCCGGGCGGCCAGGGAGGCTGTCGACAAACGACTTGGGATCAAAACTTGCTTTGCCGTGAGAGAGTTCGGTATTCACGGCGTAGCCTCGCCCTGGGCGAGATGCCGCGCTCGTTGGATGACCTCCTCAAACATCTCTGTCGTGAGGCGGCGCGTCTGAGTGTTGTAGCGGCTGCAATGATAGGAATCCAACAGCACCCTGCCATCCCCTAACTCATGCTCCGCGGCATGCGCAAAGCGAAATCGGGCCGGCGGCAATGCGTACGCCCGCAGCACCGCCAGATGCGCGATGGAGCCGAGCGCCAGAAACACGCGGGCGCTGTGGCTTTGCGCAAGTTCCGCCTGCAGGTAGGCATTACATTCCTTGATCTCGGCGGGCGAGGGTTTGTTGGCCGGAGGCAGGCATTTCACCGAATTGGTGATCCGCGCATCCAGGAGCCGCAGTCCGTCATCCGCAGCAATCGATGCAGGGGCGGAGGCAAGTCCGAACTTATATAACGTGCGGTACAACAATATGCCGGCGTGGTCGCCGGTGAAAGGACGACCGGTGCGATTGGCGCCGTGCATGCCGGGGGCTAAGCCCACCAGGACAATGCGGCCTTGCGGGTCGCCGAACGGCGGCACCGGACGGCAATAGTAGCCGGGCTCTGCGAGATGAACGGCCTCCAAGAAAGCCGCGAGACGAGGGCAGCGCCTGCAATCGGCGTCAAAAATTGGATGCATACGCGAAAAGGTGTATCACAACGCCGGACACAAATAAAAACGGGCTACGCAGAAGACCGCGTAGCCCGCCATCGATCGCGCTTGGACTTTGGACTAACCCGAGCGCAACTGAACCTGGCCCAGTGGGCTTAAGAACCTGCAGACCCCTCACCGGGGGGAAAATTCCTCACAGCAAGCCAATTATTTTTGTTGGCCACCAAACCCGAAGCCGCCCTCTTGGCGCCTCAGTTTCTGACTGCGGGGAGGTTCAAGAATCCAGAATAGCACCTGCTGCCATAGGGGCAAGCCGGGTTTTTAAAAACTGCCGCCTAACAGCCAGTTAATTTCGAGAAAAAGCCATTAGTTATATGATTTACATAAGAATTTTTTTTTCAGTGTCATTGGGAGAGTTTAGTTCCAGATAGGCCGCCATGTGTGCATTGCCATATATAAGGCCGCACTATCCGGCGCGTGCGCGCCCTACCCTATTTGTCCGTGGTTCAAGCTCATTTGATACGCTTTTCATGTCATTTGACACGATCTTCGTATCGCGTCCGATCTTCCGAGGGAGGATAATTTGGCCATGAAAAAGCAACACCCTCTTTTTCGATGGATTTTCGGCGGCCTTACAGCCGCCAGTGTGGCGGTAGCCGGCTCCTCACCCCCTACCGCAACTCCTTCGCCGCCTTCTGCTACTTCGGCCACGCAGGCTCAACCAGCAGAGTCCGCTCCGGTCAGCGCGCTGCCCGAACAAAGCGGGCAGATTTGGGGATGTACGACCAACGGAGTTAAGACATTCTCCAACAATCCGTGCGGCGCTAAATCTTTTCGCGTCGCCTTGCGCCCCATCAACACCATGACACCCACGCCCATCGTTCGAAGCGCACGCGCCAATGGAAGCGCGCTGCGTTATTCCAAAGAATACACGGACCAAAATTGGTACCCAAATCAAGAAACATCCTCTGAAGGGTCGGACGGAAATGCCTATCCCTTCGATCAGGGATATCAGGGATATCAGGGATATCAGGGGTTTATTTATGCCCCGCTAGTTAGACCCAATCAAGATCGCCGGCCGGAACATCATCACGATTCATCCTCAGAGCCGCCTAACTTCGCAGCGCGGCCGAATCACCCCGCGCCAGTGCCGCATAGACCTGCGTCCGTACCTCGCAGAAATTAGCTCCAGGACCGTTTACCTTGACCCGCACTGCGATTATTGGGACCCTTACCGTGAGGGAGGAAGCCATGGCGCAGATCGCGATTGCTTCAGTGACGGCGGTTCGTGTCGCCGCGACATTTATTGTTTCGTTCATGGCGGTGGCCGCAGCCGCGAATCCGCCGGAAGCCAGTCCGCAAAAAGACGGCATTGATTCGACTACCGTCGCTGCGCCGCGGGACCGCGCTGCCGTTGAGCGCCAAGTGCGGACTTTCGTGAATGCGATCGCCGTGAAGCCCGGTGAGGAGTCTCTCGCCCGCTGGCAATCCCAAATTCCGCTGTGCCCCCTGGTGGCCGGCATGCCGAGCAAGGATGGAGAATACATTCTGTCGCGGGTATCGAAGATCGCCACCGCCGCGGGCGCGCCGCTTGCGTCCTCCAATTGCAAGGGCAATTTCTACATCATCGTAACTTCCGACCCCGAAGGCGTCATCAAGGCGTGGAGCAAACGCGACGTCAGGCTCTTTGGCGATGAGGCCGACCAGGGAGGAGCTAAAATTCGCGAGTTCAACGCGGCCCGTCCCATACGTATCTGGTACAACACCGAGTTCTATAGATTGGACGGAACCCCGCTTGGCAACGCCGAGGGCAGAACGAACGACAGTGCCCGAGCCACTCGGCTTGAGACCAATAACTACCGTGCTCTGTCATCGATTATCGCGCTAGTGGACACCAGACACTTGAAAAATGTTTCCTACGGCCAGGTCGCGGCTTATGTTTCGATGATTGGGCTGGTGCAACTCCGCCCTCAGGCCAACGTAACCGATATGCCTACGATCCTAAATCTATTCTCCGATTCGGCCAAGGCACCGCCCGCAATGACTGCCTGGGATGAGTCGTTCCTCAAGGCGGTGTACCAAACCCGCAGTACCGACAAGGCGCAACTCGCGGCTATCAAATCAGCCATGGTGGAAGACGTTGCGCCCTGAAGCCAGAGCCGTTGCCCTGGTCACCGGCGCCTCGCGCGGGATCGGGCGAGTAATCGCGATGCAGCTCGCGCAGCGCGGTCTCAGCGTAGCCATTCACTACCGCGAAAATCGGCGTGCCGCCGAGGAGTGCCTGGCAAGCCTCTCCGGCAGCGGGCATGCCATTTTCGATGCCGATCTTTCAGACCCGGCAGCCCCCGAGGTTCTCTGGCAACGTGTCCTAGAACAACTCGGCGCTGTCGATATTCTGATCAACAATGCCGGCGTGTACATCGAGCATTCGCCCTTGAAAATTGACAACGAATCGTGGAACTCGGCCTGGCGCGCCACGCTGTCCACCAATCTCGCGGCGCCTGCCAGTCTGTCCCTGCTCGCTGCGCAAAGCATGACGCGGCGGGCCAATCCTCGCGACCAGTGGTTCGGCCGCGGCCGAATGGTCAACATTTCCTCGCGCGGCGCCTTTCGCGGTGAACCCGACGCACCCGCCTACGCCTCTGCCAAGGCTGGGCTCAATGCACTGTCGCAGTCCATGGCCAAGGCGCTGGCCCCGCGCGCGATTTATGTTTATTGCGTGGCCCCGGGGTGGGTGGAGACCGACATGGCGACGAGACATCTTGCGGGACCCGGTGGTGCCGCGATTTTGGAGCAGCATCCCCTTGGAAGGGTGTGCGGCGCCGATGAAATTGCCAATGCGGTGGTGTACTGCGCGCTCGATGCGCCCGCTGCCATGACCGGCTGCATCATCGACGTAAACGGTGCCAGCTATTTGAGGACTTGAATCCAATCGATGCAAAGCCGGTATCGTTGTTCGATTAATTACTTATTTTAATGGCCCCCGCGAATGTCAGCGGGCGCGGAAGCGGGCTTGCGGCCCTTGTGCATCCAGGATCATTCGAAACAGTTTGCTCTGCTGCTCCGTTGAGGGATGGGGCAAATTGGATATCTCCGCACTGGACATTCCTGTTGTGTCGTCAGGGAACTCCGCGTGGTTGAGGTAGACGATGACCAATTCGCGGCTCGGGATGACAATTACTCGCTTGGCAAGGGCACCCCGAGCACTAAAACTATTGACACCTAGACCCCAACCGTTGATCCACCACAGATAGCCGTAGCCTTCCCCGTTGCCGGCGTCCGAGTAGGGATGGATGCTCTCCTCGACCCATCCACGCGGAAGTACTTCTGCTGCGCGCCACTTCCCGCTTTGCAAGTAAAGATAGCCAAATCTGGCAAGATCTCGGGCGCTCACCCTAAAATGGTAGGCAGGATGAACGGAACGTTCATCGAGAGGTGCGCCGGCCTTTGCGCGAAGGTAATAAACGTCCTCAGGTCTGAAGTCCTGCATGCCGATCGGCTTAGCGATTTTCTCCTCAAATGCCGCGGGAATGCGCTGGCCGCTTAGCTTCTCGAACGCCGTTCCAAGCGCATTGAAATCCCAATTGTTGTAGTACCAATACGTATCCGGGGCATGAGCGCCTCGCGGCGGTTGATCAGCTTTTTGGTCAGGGGTCCCCGCAACATATCCATGGTAGACGCCTGAACGTGACTTCAGCAGCATCCGTAGTGTCGCCATGCGCTCGTTGGTCATCAAAGGCGGATCATCGTCGATACCAACATCCACGAGATTCGCATCCAAAGCAATTCTGCCAGCGTGAGCGTAGATGCCGTAGAGAGCGCTCAATAGGCTCTTGCGAATCGAACTTACTTTAATTCGCTTCGCCGGGTCACCCCACTTCGCAACAACTCGCCCCCGATCGACGATAAAGACGCTGGCTGGCGGGAGCGTGCTTAGATACTGCTCAGCCTCTTCGAGCTTCGCCGCGGACCAACCCGCTTCTTGCGGCGAAACGCTGTGCCAGTCATGCTCTGGAAAATCGACATGTGGCTCGTTGCTGGACGCCGCGATGGGAGCTATTGCGAGCACCCATGCAAGCCCCGAGCAAACAAATCGGAAAGCGACGCTTCGAATTTTGCGTGCATTGGGCATAGCAATGGTATCTCTAGCTCCCGCCAAATGCTGCTAACCTTCCGGGCGCACCGGCGTCGTCGCCTGCTGCCCGACCACCGTGGTCCACTCGCGAATGGTCCATTGCTTGACCAGTCCGGACGCCACGTAAGGATCGAATGCCACGAATCGTTCGGGCACCGCGCGTGATTCGCACTCAAACAACAGCGCTGCACCGTCGACCGGATCGGTGAAAGCACCCGCTAGAATCAGTTCGCCTCGGGCCTGCGACTCCCAGGCCAATTGCAAGTGTTGCGAGCGAAATTTCTGACGGCGCTCGACGTAGTCGGAGACGAAGTCATAGAAAAGTAAATAATGCACACACTCTCCCTAATTCGGCGTTCCGCGAAAAATTACCGGCAAGTCGGGCCGCAGGTCGAGTCCACCGTCCTGCGGACCCTGAAAAATTATCTCAAGAACCGGCTGCGGCGACTCGAAGTACGCCAGAAGTCCGTGAGCTTGGGCGCTGCGCGACGCTGCGGTGAGCTCGCGAATGCGGCGAACACCGACGGCCACTCCGACTATCCGCCGAATCGGCAAGGCATGAGCCACCGGTTCGCTGTTGCGCCGCGCTGCGCGGTCCAAGAAGGGCAAACAAAACAACTCGGGCTCCTCGAGCGTCGTGCCCTCAGCAATCTGAATCGAGGCGCCCACCGATAGATAGCTAGGCGCATAAGCCCATGTCTTGAATGGCACGCTGTCCAATAGCCCATCGCTCGAGCGAAAAACAACGCCGATTGGATTGGCTCCCGCTTTTCGATGCGCCCAACGGTCCCATAAGCGCGTGGGTTGCGTTCGCTCGCTGCGCGCTTCGGCAGGATCTGCCACCCAGAGAAGCTCCAGCATAAAGTTCTCGAAGAAAAAACGGCGATTAGCCGTTCCTTGACCCTGATGAGAATTGCTGGACCCTTCAACGAAGCCTAGTTGCAGCAGCGCGTCGGCCTCCGGAGCCCCGATTGCGCATGCAACGAAAGCATGATCCACTTCCATTGGCATCGTTTACTCAAGCCGCAACATTGTTACTCAGGCAGCTCGCCCATGAGGCTGGACAGCGTGAAGGACCCGGTGAGGTCTAAATAGGCAATGAAGGGCATTAGGAGCAAAGAGATCAACGCGCCAATGCGCGTCGCCCGTGCCAATGCGGGCGACTTGCAATTCGCGGCGCACTTGTACATGGCAAGCGTCACGTACGTCATGTAGAGAAGCCCGCCGATAGAGTAAAGCCGCATGAGAAATTGGTTTTCGGGATTCAAAAAAACTTCGAATGCGCCATACACCAGCGATCCTACGATCCCGTATAACCAGAAAATCCGAGACAGTGAAGTCTTGCCCGCCAACGGCTCTTTGAAAAATGCAGCGATGCTCATGCGGGCCCGACTAGGCCGAAATACGCGGTAACTTTCCCGGCCGATCGCCTGCGGCAGCCCGGCGCGCGATCAGCATCGCCAGCTCGAGCGCCTGCTCCGCGTTCAAACGCGGATCCACTTGAGATTTATAAGCGCGCACCAAATCGCTTTCGGTCAGCCCTCGCGCCCCGCCGATACACTCAGTGACATCTTCGCCCGTAAGCTCAATGTGTACTCCGCCGAGCATGGAGCCCTGAGCCTCGTGAATGCGAAAGGCAGCCTCGACTTCACCCAGGATGTTGTCGAAACGACGGGTCTTCACGCCAGCCGAAGTGGTCTCCGTGTTGCCATGCATCGGATCGCAAACCCACAGCACCTGCGAACCCGTTGCCCGGACTGCCCGAATCATGTCGGGGAGTCTTTGCTCAATATCCTTGATACCGAACCGGTGGATGAATGTGAGACGGCCCGGCTGATTTTGCGGGTTGAGCACTTGAATCAGCTGCTGGAGCCATTCCGCGCTCATGGACGCACCGACTTTCACACCGATGGGGTTGGCAATGCCTCTGAAATATTCCACGTGTGCACCATCGATATTGGCCGTGCGCATGCCAATCCATGGCATGTGTGTCGACAAGTTGTACCAGCGTTTCTGGCGCTCGATGTAGCGCGTCTGAGCTTGCTCGGAGAGCAGGTGCAATCCCTCATGGCTGGTGTAAAAATCAACGCGCGTTGCCGAATGCACGCGCTGTCCACTCATCGATTCAAAAAAATCCATCGACTCGGCAATCGAATCGACGATTTGTTGATAGGCATCGCGCAGCGGCGCGTGGCGTAAAAATCCCAAGTCCCAATATTCAGGATGGTGCAGGTCAGCAAAGCCGCCATCGATAAGGGCACGCACGAAATTCAAGGTCAAAGACGCGCGTTCATAGCCGCGCAGCAACAGTTCCGGATCCGGTTCGCGCTCCAGCGAGGTGAATCCTGGACGATTGACGTTATCCCCACGATAACAGGGCAGCGTCAGACCATCTCGGGTCTCGGTATCCGCAGATCGCGGCTTGGCATATTGCCCGGCGAATCGACCCACACGGATGATGGGTTTCTTAAGTCCCTGCAGCAGTACCAAGCTCATTTGCAGCAAGATTTTCAGGCGCCTGGCGATATTGTCCGATTCGCAGTCCTCGAAGCTTTCTGCGCAATCGCCCCCTTGCAGCAAGAATTGCTCGCCGCGCTGAGCTCGAGCCAGCTTCGCGGTGAGCGCATCGATCTCCCACGAGACTACCAGCGGGGGCAAACGGCTCAGGGAGGCTATCGCGCGCTCCAAAGCCTGCGGGTCGGCGTACTTCGGTTGTTGGGTTGCGGAACGGCTCTGCCAGGTGGCGGGATGCCAATTTGTTAGGGCGGGGATGGTCGACATCGCGGGATGCTAGCGTTGTAGGCGCCTGCAAGTCAAAATGCGGCCCCCTTAACCCTCTGCGTTCGTTGAATTGAGGATGGACCTATGAAGCATGTTAACCCGCTCGAATTGCTGGGACTTAAAGAGACCAATGCCGGTGTTTGGTCAGGAAGCCATGGCTGGAGCAGTGACACCACCGGGCCATTGATCGAATCGAGAAATCCGGCGACGGGCAAGCGCTTGGCTCAAGTTCGCGGCGCAACAGTTGCGGACTACGAGCATGTCTTGGGCGCTGCGGTTGCGGCCGCAGCCGCCTGGCGGCTGGTGCCGGCGCCGAAACGCGGCGAGGTAGTGCGCCTCGTGGGTGAGGAGTTGCGCGCTCATAAAGACGCACTCGGCAGCCTGGTATCGTTGGAGAATGGCAAGATCAAGGCTGAGGGCGACGGCGAAGTCCAGGAAATGATCGATATCGCCGATTTCGCGGTTGGACAATCGCGCATGTTGTATGGCAACACCATGCATTCGGAGCGCCCCCAGCACCGCATGTATGAACAATGGCACCCGCTCGGCGTGGTCGGCGTCATCTCGGCGTTTAATTTCCCCGTGGCCGTGTGGGCTTGGAACGCGTTCTTGTCAGCCATTGCCGGCAACGCGACGATTTGGAAGCCTTCGCCGAAGACCTCACTGTGCGCGTTGGCCGTTCATCACATCTGTCATAAGGTTTTGGAACGGCATTCGCTGCCGCCGGTATTTCAAATCTTCATCGATGCGGGCACCGACCTCGCCGGCCGGTTTGTCGATGACAGGCGTGTGGCACTGATCTCATTTACAGGTTCCACCGAAGTGGGCAGGCAGATCGGCGTACGCGTCGCCGAAAGGCTCGGAAAGAGTTTGCTGGAACTTGGCGGCAACAACGCGCTCATCGTCGATGAGAAGGCCAATTTGGAATTGGCGGTGCCCGCGATTGTTTTTGGTGCGGTGGGGACCGCAGGTCAGCGATGTACGACTACGCGGCGCGTCTTTGTACATCGCTCGCGCGCTGCGGAGCTCGAAAGACATCTGGTTGCGGCCTATGCGCAGGTACGTATCGGCGATCCGTTGGATCCCAGCACGCTCATGGGGCCATTGATCGATGGCGCTGCCGTCGCTCGTTACTCCGCAGCCATTGCAGCCGCGCAAGCCGAGGGTGGGCAGTTGTTGTACGGCGGCAAGCAGGTCGCGGGTCCAGGACATTTTGTACAGCCCACCATTATTCGGGCGAATGCCGACATGGCAGTGGTGCGGCGCGAAACGTTCGCTCCGATTTTATATCTGATCAGCTTCGACACGCTCGATGAGGCGATCGCTTTGCAGAATGCAGTTTCTTACGGGCTTTCTTCGGCGATATTCACCGATAGTGTGCAGGCCTCAGAACGCTTTCTATCCGCGCAAGGCAGCGACTGCGGCATCGCGAACATCAACTTGGGCACCTCGGGTGCCGAGATCGGCGGCGCGTTCGGCGGCGAAAAAGACACGGGCGGCGGTCGGGAATCTGGCTCCGATTCCTGGAAGGCTTATATGCGCCGTCAGACCAATACTATCAACTGGAGTGGACAGATGGCGCTCGCGCAAGGAATCCGCTTCGGCGTTTAGGAACGAGGCGCCTAGCGACGCAACCAAGCCTCGATCTCGGCGGCGCGTTGCTCGAGCCGAGTCGCGGAGATCGGCCCCAGTGTTTTCAACTCCTGGGCATAGAGCGATACTCGGTACTCCTCGATCCAAATTCGAAGCTCCTGAATCTTAGGCGTCCAACGCAATTCCGCAGCAAGCTGTCTTTCGAGATCCTCGAGGCGCGCCGTCCACCGTCGTAGTTCCAGCACCACGGCGGCCGGTTCACCGCCGCGAACCGCGCTTCGCTCCCAGCGGCGTAGTTCGGCCTTCAAGTATCGAGGCAGTTGGCGCAACCAATCGATCGAGGCAGCTTTGATCATTGCAGGATCAAAGAGGCGGCGCAGATGCTGTCCTGATTCCTCTGCCGCCTCCGACCGAAGCCGCGTGCGCGGATCGGCAAGCGCCTGGCGAACCGCAGAGGCATCTTTGAACCAGGCTGAGAGCATGCAGCTCACCTCGTCTACGCTGGAATACAAGCGCGCGCGTCCTTGATCAACGGCGCTTTCGTAGGCGGCGCGCCTGCGCGGCGCATCGGACTCACCGAAACAGGCGCGGCGAACGCTGAGCTGCAGCAGCGTATCGATCAACTCATCGCTTGTCATATACGGACTGGCGCTCAACAACAAGACGACGGAAGCGGCAAGAGATTTCTCCACATCGCGTGCTTGGCGCTCAAGCATCGCCCTTGCCAATCGAACCGCCCCTTCGCGCCAGGTGCGCCGCGCCTCCTCCGCCGACCATTCGTACTGCACTTCAAGGGAGTGAGAGCGTTGCGCCAGCGCCGCGTACACTCGCAATGTTCCTTGCTGCAACTCAATGTCCGCAACCTCCTGCAACTCGTCCGCTTCAAATCGACGCCAAGGTCCGAATCTTCCGAAAACCGCTTGCGCTCGACGCTTAAGTTCAGCCTCTCCTGCGGCAGCGCACCGCCGGCGCAAATCCGCGAGATCAGTGCCCCGGGCTATTTCTTTGCCCTCGTGCATCACGGCTACTTTCACGGTCAAATGAGCTGGCACTGCCGCAAGCTCAAATCGGAGCAACGCATCCGGAATTCCGCGTTGCTCTTTGAGCCAAGTCTTGAGATGCGCGGCATCCGCCGCGGCGGTTTTAGGCGCCGCCAAAAACTTAAGCGCGGTGTCCGCGACCGGAATCAAATTGCGGCGCGCATCTTTGGGCAAAGAACGCAGCAATGCTTCGATGCGCGGGGCGGCCAAGCCGGGAATCGCTGCATCGAGCATTGCGCGGGTAAGCCCAGGCAGCGCCAGCAAAGGGACCCGTAAGGTGGCGCCATCTTGCGCCTCCCCGGGGGCGAAATGATACTCAACCGGCACCGTCAGGGCGTCCACCTGCGTGTGCTCCGGGAATTTCGCCAGGCTTTCCGGTTCCGGCGAGCGCGCGAATATTTGCGCCGGCGTGAAGAGCAGTGCGCTGCGTTGTTCGGCGGATAAGTTCCTGCTGAAGTAGTCCAAAGTCGCGGCGCTCGACACCTGGCGCGGCAATCGTTGGTCATAAACCTCGACGAACCATTCAGGGCTTTGCACGAGGCCTCGCGCGCGCAATCGTTCCTCCACTTGTTGGGCCTCGCGCACGGCGGCATCGTTGGCCAGCAACCAATCCGGACGCCGCCGCAGGCGCTGATACACGATGGCCTCGCGCGCGAAGATGAGACGGGAATCTTCCGGCGCGATCGGTCCATAATTGACGATGCGCCCGGCGCTCACAGTCAACCCAAGAAAACCAATGCGTTCGCGAGCGACCACCTCTTCGCGGGAGTCGTCCCAGTCCGGTTCGAGATACTCGCGCTTGATGAGATGCGATGCCGCGCTCTCGATCCACACTGGCTCTATTTGCGCAACGCGTCGAGCAAAAACGCGGGACGTCTCAACGATACTCGCCGCCATGACCCACGGAGGGCGGCGCCGCGCCAGCGAGGAACCCGGGAAAATGTGAAAGTGCCCCCCGCGGGTGCCCGAATAAGCACCGTCCTCGCCGCGCCTGCCTACCATGGTGCAGAAACCAGCCAGCAGGGAGCGGTGTACGGCGGTGTAGCTTGCCGCTCGGGACTGCGGGACAATCCCGATGTCACGCGCCCGGTCAAGCAGCTGGGTGTGGACATCGTCCCACTCCGACAGGCGCAACAGCGACAGGTGGCGCTCCTTACACCAGCGGCGCAACTCACGCCTCGGCCCCTGGCGCGCGGCGCGGTAGGCCCGCCAAAGCTTAACCAATGAAGTGAATTCCGATTTACTGTCTTCGAACACAACGCCGCTCGCCTGAGCATCCCCAACTCTCACGTCCGGCACGCTTAAGCCCGAGACGATTGCCAGCAATTCGCTTTCGGCGTGGAAGCGTTTGCTCTCCAGAAGCGCCCTTCCAAGCCTAGGGTCGAGCGGCAGCCGAGCCATGGCACGCCCGCGAGGTGTGATTTGCCGGCTTTCATCGAGCGCTTGCAGTTCTTGCAGCAAGCGGTAACCATCGTTAAGGGCGCGCGCATCAGGCGAATCGATAAATGGAAAATTCTCGGCTTCTCCGAGCCCGTCTGCCGCCAATCGCAATAACAGGGCTGCCAAATTGGTTCGCAGTACTTCGGGTTCGGTAAAAGGTGCGCGCTGCTCGAAGTCCTCTTGGCTGTAGAGCCGCATACACAACCCCGCAGCGAGTCGCCCACATCGGCCCTTGCGCTGATCGGCGCTGGCACGTGATATGGGTTCAATCGGCAGGCGCTGCAACCGATTACGCACGCTGTAGCGGCTGATCCGCGCCAGCCCCGTGTCGATGACGGCGCGAATGCGCGGTACCGTCAAGGAAGTTTCAGCGACGTTGGTCGAGAGCACTATCCGTGGCCGCGCGCCGGCCTGGAATATTTTGCTCTGCTGCTCCCACGATAGGCGCGAATACAGGGGTAAGACCTCGACCCGGGATTGCAACTCGCGCTCCAGCGCCTCGGCCACGTCTCGAATCTCGCGTTCGCCGGGAAGAAAGACCAGCACATCGCCATGACCGATCTCGCCCGGCTCGCGCGCTATTTCCTGATACGCATCGAGCACCGCTGACGGCAGATCCGGGTCTTCGCTTTCGTCATCCGCTTGGCGGTAACGCACTTCGATGGGGTAGCTGCGGCCGCTGACCGCGACGATCGGTGCACCGTTAAAAAAATGCGATACCCGCTCCACATCGAGCGTCGCGGAAGTCACGATGAGTTTCAAATCCGGCCGGCGCGGCAATAATCTCTTGAGTACGCCGAGCAGTAAATCCACATTCAAAGTACGTTCGTGCGCCTCGTCTACAATGATCGTGTCATAGCGGCGCAGCATCGGATCGAAGGCAAGCTCTGCGAGCAGGAGCCCGTCTGTCATGAGTACCAAGCGGGACGCCTCGGAAACCTGATCCGCAAACCGGACGCGGAAGCCAACAGTGTGTCCCACCGACTGGCTCAGCTCTTCAGCGATTCGTGCGGCCAAGGCCCGCGCGGCCAGCCGTCGCGGCTGGGTGTGCGCGATCTGCCCCGCTAAGCCCCGGCCCAGCTCAAGACAATATTGCGGCAATTGCGTGCTCTTGCCAGAACCGGTGTCGCCCGCGACGATGAGTACCTGTTCATCGCGCAGCAACTGCAAGATCGCCTCGCGCCGCGCGAAGATGGGCAGTTCGGGGTCGCGCTTGAAGACAAGTTGCGCCGCCGCGCGCTCCCCCAGGTGCCGGCCAGCAATGTCACCCATCAAGGCTCACTCGCTTCGCTTGACGGCTTGCCAAAGACCCTCTTGCGCGGCCAAATCCAACTCCTCGAATACCTCACCGCTGCCCGCCGCCATCGATTCCATGGCACGGAATCGACGCTCAAACTTTGAATTCGCCGCGCGCAGTGCCGCTTCCGCATCGACGTCGAGCTTTCGGGCCAAATTAGCAGCCGCAAACAGCAAGTCGCCGATTTCCTCGAAAATTTCCACGGATGCCATTTCGGTCCGGCGCATCGCTGCGCGAACTTCATCCAATTCTTCCTCGACCTTATCGGCGCACTGCCCGGCGTGCTCGAAATCAAAACCAACACGCGCTGCCCGCTTGCTGAGCTTGTAAGCACGCATCAGCGCCGGTAAGGCATTCGGCACACCTTGCAATGCGGAAGGATCAGTCCCGGAGCGTTCGCCCGCTTTGATGTTCTCCCAGACCTGCGCTTGCTCGGTGGCACTTACGGGGGCGTGATCTCCAAAAACATGCGGATGCCGGCGCGTGAGCTTGTCGCATATCGCCACCACCACAGCGTCGAAATTGAATTCGCCCGCCTCACTCGCCATTTGCGAGTGAAACACCACTTGAAATAGTAGATCGCCCAGTTCGTCCTTGAGGTGTTTCATATCGCCACGCTCGATGGCATCAGCGACCTCGTAAGCTTCTTCTATCGTATAGGGCGAGATGCTGGCAAAAGTTTGTTGCCGATCCCACGGACAGCCATCGGCGGCGCGCAAACGAGCCATGATCTGCAGCAGTTCCGCCATGCGCGAATTCACGATGTCCGCGCCGCGCGGCTCTGCAGCAATCGTCTCAAGGTCATCAGCATGCCGGCCGTGGCGCCCCAGATATTGCGATCGCCGTATGGGATATCGTGAATGTCGAAAGTTAGCTCGCCGATTTTTCGCCGGCGGGAACTATGATTGGCCTCGTCGAGAATGAAGTCGAGCGGTACTTCGAAGACGTCATGCACTTCCTCGGTGGCAATGCGCAGCTGATGCTCCGGTTTGACAAAGCCGACCACCGGGGTCACGCGAAAGCCCGAAATCACGATGTGATCCGGCAGGTAGCCCGCGAATTCAACCAATTCCCGCCGCAGTCCGATCTCCTCGTAGGCTTCACGCAATGCCGCGTGCCATGCGTCCGCATCTTCGGGTTCTATGCGCCCGCCCGGAAAACTGATCTGGCCCGCATGCTCTTTGAGTGTGGTCGCACGCTGCGTGAGCAGCACCGTCATGCCGGCGGCCCGCTCCACCAGCGGAATGAGCACGGCGGCCGGCGTCCGTCGGCTCGTCATGGTGGCACGCACACGGGCAATGACTTCGGGCGAGGCGCGGACAAGCCAATGCATGTCCTCGTTGGGTGGCGAAGGTGCAGGATCGAGCGCTTCGCGAATATGCGTTTTGGTGTACAGCGGGTCCATCGTCAAATTAGGTGCTCGGGCCGCCTTTGATACCGCCTTCGGTAAGTGATCGCGGGTCCAGCAGCCGGCGCAATTCATCCACTCCCAAATCCGTCATCTCCGCCGCAACATCCAGAATGGGGCGGCCCTCGCTGTAGGCTTTTTTGGCAATCGCCGCACCTTTTTCGTAGCCGATGAGGGGATTCAATGCAGTGACCAGAATCGGGTTGCGCGCCAGCGCTTCAGTCAAACGCTCGCGGTTAACGATGAAGTTTGCGAGTGCATGATCGGCCAGGTTGCGGCAGGCAATGCTCAGCAGTTCCAAACTCTGCAATAAATCGTATGCAATCACCGGCAACATGACATTCAACTGGAAGTTTCCGGACTGGCCGGCCAGAGTAATCGTGACATCGTTGCCGATCACCTGCGCGGCGATCATAGTGACCGATTCGGCCACCACCGGATTGACTTTGCCGGGCATGATGCTGCTGCCTGGCTGCAGCGCCGGAAGTGCGATTTCTGCCAATCCGGCAAGCGGCCCGCTGTTCATCCAGCGCAAATCATTGGCAATCTTCATCAGACTTACGCTTAAAACTTTGAGCTGCCCCGACAGTTCGACAGCGGTATCTTGGCTGGACAGCGCTTCAAAATAGTTGGCGCTGGGCCGAAACTGTAGGTGCGTGCTCTCGGCCAGATGACGCGCGAACGCGGCTCCGAATTGCGGCCTCGCATTGATACCGGTTCCCACCGCCGTGCCGCCCTGCGCCAACGCGTGCAGCCGCGGTGTGACGGATGACAACCTCGCCTCAGCCGCACTTATTTGCGCCAGCCACGCGCTGAGTTCCTGAGCCAGCGTGATTGGCATCGCGTCCATCAAATGCGTGCGCCCGGTTTTGACCACATCGCCGAGTTCTTCGCAGCGCTTGGCCAGTACTTCCCGCAGTCTCTTGAGAGCCGGCAGCAATTGCTCGTGAAGCATCATGGCCGCCGAAACATGGATGGCCGTGGGGATGACATCGTTGCTGCTTTGGCTCATGTTCACTTGATCGTTGGGGTGAACAGCGGTCCCAAGGATGCGGGTCGCCAGCGTCGCAATGACCTCATTGGCGTTCATGTTGCTGCTGGTTCCGGAGCCGGTTTGGAAAACATCCACCGGGAACTGGCCGTCGTAACGCCCGGCTGCCACATCCAGCGAGGCCGTCTGAATGGCCTTGGCCACGGTCACAGGCAGATCACCCAGCTCGACGTTCGCTCCGGCAGCCGCATGTTTGATCAGGGCAAGCGCGCGGATGAAGGCGCGCGGCATACGCAGCCCGGTGGGCGGAAAATTCTGTAACGCGCGTTGCGTCTGGGCCCCCCAGAGCGCTTCCGCAGGCACATCGAGCGGACCCATGCTATCGCGCTCGACGCGGGTAGTTGCTGTCATTGCGCTTACTCCGCTCAGGTGGATGGTTTACGGTAGAATCTGGTCATTCTACCACTGTAATCAAGCAAGCTTTAGATGCCCATTTCTGCCGCTGATGCTTTATCTCCGCTGGACGGTCGCTACGCCGGCAAGCTCGAGGAAGCGCGTCGAATATTCAGCGAAGCAGGCCTCATGCGTGAGCGCGTGCGCGTGGAGTGCGCTTGGCTGCTGGCTCTGGCTGCGGGGCCTGCTGCAAACGCCCTGGCGAATTTGCCGCCTGCTGCGCGCGAGTTCCTGGCATCGCTTTCGAAGGATCCGCACGCGACTGACGTCGCCGCAATCAAGCAAATCGAATCGCGCACCAATCATGACGTCAAAGCCGTGGAATATTGGCTGCGTAGCGAGCTGAAGTCGCGCGGCGCAAGTGTCGCGCACCTTGAATGGATGCATTTCGGCTGCACCTCCGAGGACATCAACAACCTCGCGTATGCCCTGATGCTGAAAAACGCCCGGGCATCGCTGCTGCTGCCGATGCTTAAACGCTTGGGCGAGACGCTCGACACGTTGGCGACCCGGCATGCAGACACAGGAATGCTGGCGCGTACACATGGCCAAACCGCGACCCCCACCACGGTGGGCAAGGAAATCGCCAACGTTGCCGCGCGACTGGAAGCGCAGCGTGCCGGTCTCGAGCGCGTGGCGATTCTCGGAAAAATGAACGGCGCAGTCGGGAACTTCAACGCGCATATCGCAGCCTTGCCGCATGTCGATTGGCCGACGTTCAGTCGAGGGTTCGTCGAATCCTTTGGCCTCGAGTCAAACGCCTACACCACTCAGATCGAGCCGCACGACTGGATCGCGGAATACTGCCACGCGCTCATGCGTGCCGATACGGTACTGCTCGATTTTGCGCGCGACATGTGGAGTTACATCTCCATAGGCTATTTCAGGCAACGCCCGGTTGCCGGCGAAGTCGGTTCGTCGACCATGCCGCATAAAGTAAATCCAATTGATTTCGAAAATGCCGAGGGCAATTTGGGCTTGGCCAACGCGCTGCTGGGCCATTTCGCTGAAAAATTGCCGATATCGCGCTTGCAGCGGGATTTGACCGATTCAACGGTGATGCGCAACGTCGGCGTGGCGATCGGTCACGCGATCTTGAGCTTCAAATCCTTAACGGCGGGACTGGAAAGGCTCGAATTGGACCCGCAGCGCGTAGCCGAGGATTTGGATCGCGCCTGGGAGGTCTTGGGAGAGGCGGTACAAACGGTCATGCGCGCCCACGGCATCCCGGATGCCTACGACAAACTCAAATCCTTCACCAGGGGCCGCCCTATCGATGAGCACGCCATGCGCAATTTCATCGCTTCCCTCGCCTTGCCGCCGGATGAAAAGGCGCGCCTGATGGAGCTTTCCCCGGGGTCCTACCTTGGCTTGGCGCCAATTTTGGCCCGTCGAAGCATCGGCCCTTAGCGTCCGAAACGTGACGTAGTTAGCACGGTGGTACGAGGGTCAAAAGGTACTATCAGGCTCAAACCACGCGGGGTCGGGGTCAATCTTATGGCGGGAAGTACGGAAGAACGCGCGAAACTGGCGGGGGACAGGGTTCCTACGTCCGGCACGGAACTTTCGATTGGGAGTGGGACCCGCACCATATTAAGCACGATGCCTGAAGTCCGCGATGCCAGCCTGAAGGTGGCCAAATCGGCACAGCGGCTGCTGTCCATTTTTACCCAAGATCTGGAACCCTCGGTCTATGGCGAGGAGGCATTCCTAGAGGCCATCAAAAGGCTGGTATTGGCTCGCTCCTACGCCAAAGTGAGGGTGCTGTTGGCCGATCCGTCACGCGCCATGGTCGATAACAACCGCTTTCTCGCGCTCGCGCGCCGGCTGACAAGTTGTATTGATCTTCGCGCGATGAGTCCGGAGTACCCAGCCAGTGCGGGTGCCTTCATCATTGCTGACGATAAGGCACTGGTATATCGATTGCAGGCAGATCGCTGGGACGGCATCTCGGATATGAACGATCCGGCCGTGGTGCGCCGCTACCTGAACTTCTTCGATGAAGTCTGGCAGACCAGCATGCAAGAATCCCAAATGCGGCAAATGCTCATGTAGGGCTCTGGCTTCACGCATTGCCCGTATAATGGGACGATGCAGAAGCCTCTCTCCGCTCCCACAGATGGCACCGTCATCGTCGGCATGTCCGGCGGCGTGGACTCGGCAGTGGCGGCACTGCTGCTGCGCGACTCGGGCCATCCAGTGCAAGGGCTGTTCATGTCCAACTGGGAGGACGATGACGGTTACTGCACCACCGCAACGGATTTTCAGGACGCTCGGCGTGTTTGCGATCGCTTAGGAATCGCGCTGCACCGCGTTAGTTTTGCCGAGCAATACCGCGAGCGCGTATTCGCTCATTTCCTTCGGGAATACGCAGCCGGCCGCACGCCGAACCCGGACGTGCTGTGCAATCGCGAGATCAAATTCGGCGTGTGCTTCGATTACATGCAGCGGCTCGGCGCCTCGCAGATAGCGACCGGCCACTATGCGCGGATTCGCATCGCCGCTGGGGCTCCTCAGCTTTTAAAGGCAGTCGATTCGGCGAAGGATCAGAGTTACTTTCTGCACAACGTCGCGTCGCGTGCGCTCGCGAAAACTCTTTTTCCACTAGGGGGTTTGCGTAAGGAGCAGGTAAGGCGCATGGCGCACGCGGCCGGCCTGCCGGTATTCGACAAGCCCGACAGCACCGGCATCTGTTTCATCGGCGAGCGGCCATTTCAGGAATTTTTGAGCCGGCATTTACGCACCGAACCGGGACCTATCGAAAATGCCGACGGCGTCCTCGTTGGCGAACATCGTGGCCTAGCGTTGTACACATTGGGACAACGTTCTGGCCTCTGCATCGGAGGCCGGGCGGGCGCCGCGGCCGCGCCCTGGTACGTCGCAGATAAAATCAACGCCCGCAATGCGCTGATCGTCGTGCAAGACCAGAATCATCCGCTGCTATTGTCCGACGCGTTCGATGTGGAACACATGCATTGGACAGATCCCGACGATGCGAGCGATACGCCGATAGACTGCGCCGTCAAGACACGGTACCGGCAGAGCGATTTAAAATGCTCGATACTCTTAAGCGGTGTCGGACAGTATCGCGTGCGATTACAGCGGCCGGCACGCGCCGTTACACCAGGCCAATATGCGGTGTTCTACCGAGGCGAACTTTGCCTGGGCGGGGGCATCATCGCGCGGCGATACAACTCCGAGTGCGCAGTCGGCACGCACGGAATATCTTATAATTCTCTTTTTGTGGCGGAGGGGTCATGACGGACAGCTTCAATGCACGAACAACGCTCAAGGTGGGCTCGGAACAGTATGACATCTTAAGTCTCGCTGCACTGAAATCGCTGAATGTGGAGCGTCTGCCCTTCTCCCTAAAAATTCTGCTGGAAAACCTGCTGCGGTTCGAAGACGGAATCAATGTGTCGAAAGGCGACATCGAGGCACTCCTGAAATGGGACCCCAAGGCGCTGCCCAACTACGAAATCGCCTTCACCCCCGCCCGCGTCATCATGCAGGATTTCACTGGCGTGCCTTGTATCGTGGATCTGGCCGCCATGCGAGAGGCCATCGTCAAGCTCGGCGGAGATCCGCAAAAGGTCAACCCGCTCGCACCGGCCGAGCTCGTCATCGATCACTCCGTACAAGTCGATGAGTATGGCGCATCGGATTCGCTCAGGCATAACAACGAGATCGAATTCCAACGCAACGGCGAACGTTATATGTTTCTTCGATGGGGACAAACCGCATTCAGCAATTTCAAAGTCGTGCCACCGAACACCGGCATCGTGCATCAGGTGAATATAGAGCGGCTTGCCAGGGTGATCTTCTCGGACGAAGCGCGCGGCAACAAGGTTGCGTATCCGGACACGCTGGTGGGGACCGATTCCCATACCACCATGGTGAACGGCTTGGGGGTCTTGGGCTGGGGAGTCGGCGGGATCGAAGCGGAAGCAGCGATGCTGGGTCAGCCGGTGACGATGTTGATCCCCCAGGTGATCGGTTTCAAGTTGAGCGGCGCGTTGCCGCCCGGAACCACCGCCACCGACCTGGTCCTCACCGTGACCGAAATTTTGCGCAAGAAGGGTGTCGTGGACAAATTCGTCGAATTCTTCGGCGATGGTCTGAAGGGCCTACCTCTCGCCGATCGGGCCACTATCGCGAACATGTCGCCCGAATTCGGTTCCACCTGTGCGATTTTTCCAATCGACGAGGAAACTATTCGCTATCTCGAACTTACGGGTCGACCTCAAGAACAAGTTGCCTTGGTTGAGGCATACGCGAAGGCGCAGGGCTTGTGGCGAATCGAAGGCGCAGCGGCGGCCGACTACACCGGTGTCGTGGAATTGGATCTTTCCACCGTAGAACCCTCGCTCGCGGGACCTAAGCGCCCACAAGACCGCGTGCCGCTGCGCAACGCGAAGAAGGTGTACGCAGCCAGCGTCAATAAAATGGCCGAGGAGCGCAGCCAAAAGAACCCGCAGGCGACGGGCAGCGCGATGGCAACAGTGGACGGCAAGACTTTTGAGGTGAAAGACGGCGCAGTGCTGATCGCGGCCATCACCAGCTGCACTAACACCTCTAATCCCGCGGTTCTTGTCGCCGCAGGTCTGCTTGCGCGCAATGCCCTGAAAAGAGGCCTTTCGTCAAAGCCGTGGGTAAAGACGTCGCTCGCACCCGGCTCGCGCGTCGTCACGGACTATTTGACCAAGGCGGGCCTTCTGCAAGAGTTGGAAGCGCTCGGATTCTATACCGTGGGGTACGGCTGCACCACATGCATCGGTAACTCCGGTCCCTTGAAGCCGGAAATCTCCGAGGCGGTGAGGAGCGCAGATGTGGTCGCATGCTCGGTGCTGTCGGGCAATCGTAATTTTGAGGGGCGGGTGCATCCAGAAATCAAAATGAATTTCTTGGCCTCTCCTCCCCTTGTGGTCGCGTATGCCCTAGCCGGCAGCCTCAACATCGATATCACCACCGAAGCGCTCGGTACCGGTAAAGACGGCGAGCCGGTGTACCTCAGGGACATTTGGCCCAGCGCAAAGGATGTCGCCGCTGCCGTGGCCTCCTCAGTTGATTCCGCAATGTTCAAGAAAGGCTATGCCAATGTCTTCTTGGGCGACGCCAATTGGGCGGCAATTAAGACGCCTGCGGGGAAAATCTATTCATGGGATGGCAAATCCACGTACGTGAAGAATCCGCCGTATTTCGACGGCATGACCATGACACCGGCGCCGCTGCTCGACATCCAGGGTGCGCTTGCACTGGCTGTGCTCGGCGATTCAGTCACGACCGATCATATTTCCCCCGCCGGTAATATTTCGAAGTCGAGCCCAGCAGCCAGGTATCTCATGGCGCAGGGCGTGCAGCCCGTCGATTTCAACTCTTATGGCGCGAGGCGCGGCAATCATGAGGTGATGATGCGCGGCACATTCGCCAATATTCGGCTGCGTAACCTGCTGCTGCCGGGCACGGAAGGCGGCGTGACCTTGCACATTCCGAGCGGCGAGCAGCTGTCCATTTTCGACGCATCCGTCAAGTACAAGTCAACAAACACGCCATTGGTTATACTCGCAGGCAAGGAATACGGCACCGGCAGCTCTCGCGATTGGGCGGCCAAGGGCACGATGCTGCTGGGCGTCAAAGCGGTGATTGCAGAGAGCTTCGAACGTATTCATCGTTCGAATTTGATCGGCATGGGCGTACTGCCGCTGCAATACAGGGAAGGACAAAGCGCGCAGAGCTTGGGATTGACCGGCAAGGAGACTTTCTCAGTGCTCGGACTGAATCGCGGTGCGGCGAAATTCGTCATCGTCAATGCCAAATCCGATGGCGGCAAGGTGATTGAATTCGAAGTGCGCTTGCGCATCGACACGCCGAAAGAACTCGACTATTACCAACACGGCGGAATCCTGCAGTACGTGCTGCGGCAACTCGCGGCGAAGGCGGCATGAAATGACCCTTACGATGCATCAAGCAACTGTAATCCCCTGCAGCCGGGCATTGACCAGCCTTGCCGCGATTCTTGAAAAAGCGCAGGCGCACGCAGCGGCACGCAAGATTGACCCCGCGGTGCTGCTAAATATACGGCTCATTCCCGACATGCTGCCCTTGAGCATGCAGATCTTTATCGCGAACGACATCGCCGGCGGTGGGGCCGCACGACTCGCTGGGGTTGAGGTACCGAGCTTCGACGGCAAAGACAAGACGCTTCCTGAATTCATTGCCCAAACCCGCAAGACCGTGGCCTATCTAGAATCCTTGACGCCGCAACAGTTCCAAGGATCGGAAGACAGAACCATTACCTGGCAGACTCGTACCTCCAGCAAAAGCCTGCAAGGTATGTCCTATCTGCTGACTCACGTGCTGCCGAATGTTTATTTCCATGTCGCCACGGCCTACGATATCTTGAGGCAGGCGGGACTCGAAGTCGGCAAGAAGGACTACTTAGGCACCTGAACGCTGCCCGACTCCACCAATACCATGGTGCTCGGATTGAGGTGATTTTTGATGGCGGCGTTAACTTGGGTTGGCGTCAGCGCTTTTACGGCTTTCGGATAATCGTCGAGCCAGCTCGAATCGTAACCGCGCTGCGTGTTCACTAGGATGGTCTGCGCCATCCCCAGGGTTGTCGATAATCCGACTGAGTAGCTGCCGATCACTCCCTGCTTGCGCACGTTAAGTTCCTGCTCTGTGACGCCCTCCTGCCACCATTTGGTGACCTCGCGGCGAGTCGACTCGACCCCCTTGGACAATAAGCTCGGTGCAAAACTGGCGGAAATCTCCCAAGCGCCGTCAACGACGGTGTCGTCGCGCACGCTGGCGCCAATGTTGTAAGTCAGGCCTTCCTTGTCGCGCACCGTCCCCATCAGTCTGCCGGTGAAGCCGCGCCCGAGGATGGCGGTGCCCATGTGCAAAGCCAGCCCATCCGGGTCGCTGTAGCGAAGCCCGGTCGCTTGTCCGAGCATCATGGTTACGCTCGGCTTATCCGCAAGCGGCACGTTGATCTCGGCTGCGGCGGAACTCACGGCTGGTGCGGGAGGACGAACATAGTCCTGGCCGCCGCTCCACCCGGCAAAGGCTTTGATTATTTCGGACTGCGCGTCAGCATCGAAGACATCGCCCACCATGACCAGAGTCATATGCGCCGGACCGTAGTACTTCGCCTGGAAGCTTCGAATCTCCTCGATGGTCGCGGTACGCGCTGCCGCCGCGTATTCGCTCAGCGTATGGGAATGATTGGGATGGCCTGCAGGAAACGCCGCGCGATTAAAAGCCTCAGCCGCACGCGCGCCGGTATCCTGTGCTGAAACCTCCAACTCGCCGATGAACTGTTGTTTCGCTTTATTGAACTCGGACACCTGCAGCGCCGGGGTGCGCAACTCCGCCGCGATCGTTTCGATAATCAGAGCCAGGTCCTTCTTCAAGCACTTTGCTTGGATCCCGAGGGACTCGACACCCACGTTAAAGTTAATTTCCGCCCCGACATTGTCCAACTTCGCGGCGATCGCAAACTTATCGAGCGCCTTCGTGCCTCGATCGAGCATCATTCCGGAAAGCGTGGGAATCGCAATATTACCGGGGTCGGCCATGGCATCGCCGGCCGGCAGAGCCCCCAGGATGACGATCACATCCTTCACGTTGTTGTGATACGTGATCAGATCGATGCCATTGATCTTCGAGCGATGTGCCTGGTCCGCCATAGATGCCGCTGCGGCATGGGCCACCACGGTATTGCCGATCATCAACAGTGCGCCCAAGCGAGCGCGAATCACGAACCCTTCTCCGGTTTCGGCGACACCGGTACAAACCAGCCGGTGGTGCTCTGATCCGCAGCGAAATATTGCTTGGCGACGCGTTGTACATCGGCGGCAGTGACTTGCTGCACCTTCTGCGGAAATGTCACGTACAGCGTCCAATCGCCGATACCGATCCATTCACTCATTTCGCTGGCAACTGCGGCGGTTCCATCTCGCTTGTAGGCGTCCTCGGCGATGTATTGCTGCTTTACGGTAGCCACTTCAGCTGCGGTGACGCCACTGGCCTTGATCTTGTTGATCTCTGCCCACAGCGCTTTCTCCACTTCATCATGGCTGGTGCCTGGCGTCAGCGCGGCAAAGAGCGCGTGCAGCGATAGATCTCGATGAAGATAGGTGCCGGCCCCTGCGGTCAATGCCAGTCCTTGATCGACTAGCGCGCGGTACAACCGCGCGTTCTTGCCGGAGCTTAAGATGGCATCGAGCATCTCTAGGGCGGGCTGGTCGGCGTCCCTGCCGTTCGGCACCTTATGCGCGACGATGATCGAGCCCAGTTCGCCCGGGCGCTTGACCCAAACGCGCCGCTCGCCGCTTTGTGCGGGCTCCTCGGTGTAGATCGTGGAAATGGGCGCCGGGGAGTGAGAATAGACGCCGTAGTACTTCTTGATCAACGCCAATAGCGGCTCGGTGTCAAAATCGCCGACCACCGTAACGGTCGCATTGTTGGGCCAATAAAAGGTGTCGTAAAACTCACGCAGCTTGGCAATGGGGACATGTTCGATGTCGCTTTTCCAGCCAATCGTCGGATGATGGTAGGGCAACGCAACGTAGGCGGCGGCGTTGACCTCTTCCAATAAGACGCTCTCTGGATCGTTTTTTCCGCGCTCGTATTCGTTGCGCACCACCGTCATTTCGGCTTGCCGATCGGACTCGCGCAGCCATAGATGGCGCATGCGGTCAGCTTCGACCGCCACGTAGCTCTCGAGGCTCTCGCGTCCGATGGTCGCGAAGTAGCTGGTACGATCGGCAGACGTGTTGGCATTGAATTGACCACCGACCCGCTCGAGCAGCTGTTTGATGCTGTTGCCCTTGGGATCATTGAAGCCCTCGCTGCCCTTGAACATCATGTGCTCGAGGATATGCGTGGCACCGGTGGTGCCGGTCACTTCATTTCGCGATCCGACTTGATAAGTCACTTGGAAAGTGACTACCGGTGCAGAATGGTCCGCCACCAGCAATACCGTCAGGCCATTGCTGTCGAGTCGATATTCCTCGATGCCACCGAGCGACTTGACGTGTGAGAAACCACTTCCGCTCTGCACCGATGCGGCGGCGGGCTCGCCCTTGGGCGGCGCACCTTGAATGGCGTTGGCAGCCAGAACAAAGACGACGGCACTCGCCGAAAAGGCCGCGCGCGCGCAAAACTTGCGCTTTCCAAACATGCTGTCTCCAACGGTCAACCGGGTGAGTGCCAATTCTAGTTGAATTAAGCTGCGGTTGCCTGAACCTCGTCCGTCCACACTTTGAACGACGCCAAAGTGTTGGGGCCGAAGGTCATGCTGATGGCCACATCGGCGGCGTCTCGGCCGCGTGCGATCAGAACTCGACCGGTGCGCCGCCGGTTATTGCGCGGGTCGAAGATGTGCCACGCGCCGCCGATGTACGCTTCGAACCATGCGGAGAAATCCATCTCGCCTACCACCGGCACACCAATGTCACCGAGATAACCCGTGCAGTAGCGAGCGGGAATATTCAAGCAGCGGCAAAGGGTGAGCGCCAAATGCGCGTAGTCCCGGCACACTCCGGTGCGCTCATCGAATGCCTCCCAGGCAGTCTTGGACGGACGCGCGCACTCGTAGTCAAAGCGGATATGCGCATTCACGAAATCGCAGATTGCCTGCACTCTCGACCAGCCCGGCGTAATGCCGCCAAACATGTTCCAAGCGGTCGCCGACAGCAGTTCTGTCTCGCAGTAGCGGCTGGGCAGTAAAAAAACCAGGGTGTCCTCCGGCAGCAACTCCACCGCCTGTTCGTACGCTTGGGGAAAGATCGGCTCTGCCGTCCCGCTGTCTTCAATCAGCGCGTCGGCGGTGACGGTCAATCTGCCGGGGGGTGCAAGCATGCGAGTACACAAATTTCCAAAGCCGTCGCGGTACATTGAAAGAGGCACAACAGGGGTCGTGATCATGGTATCCGGGCGTACCAGATCCGCGCTGCGGGTGTAGTGCACGTGCAAAATCAGAATTATCGGCGTGGCTTGCGAGAGCTCATACGCCAATTCGTAGCCCAGTCGGATCAGCATAGAAGCTCGCTTGTCGTTTCAACAAATCACTATGCCATGACGCCTCACTGCCGTGTAAACAACAATCCTGCAACAAGTGTAGGGGCTCTCCTACGGGGAGATCAGGGCGGTCAGTCCCAGCACCGCATTTAAAAACGGTACGGGTATTTGAAGGAAGCCGGCGATTTCGACCACGGCGCCCAGTTGCGGGCCCAACTCCAGCGGGCGCCCGGCCTCCAAGTCCGCCAGCATCGATGTTTTGAAATCGCCCAGCCGCTCAGTGATCGCAATACGTTCCTCCGGCTTCATCGCAACTGCTAAGTTAAGAGGCGCCGCGCAATGCTGCATTTCTTGCATCATGCGAACGCACAATTCCCGCACGTGGCTATTGCTCAACATTCGCGTGGTACCGCGCCGCGTCAGCGCACTGAGAGGATTCATGGTCATGTTGCCCCACAGCTTGGTCCAGACCTCGCGCCTAATGCAGTTCGACGCTACGGCATTGATGCCGCCTTCGCGCAGCGCCCGCACCACCGCTGCGACGCGCTTCGAGTCGTATCCTGAGGGCTCGCCCAGAATGAGCCGATCGGCGGCCACGACTTGTACGTTTGCGGGGGAGATGACGCGCATGGATGCGTGGACCACGGCCCCCAAGGTCCGCTCGCGCGGAAAAGCGCGCTCTTGCGTTTGAATAGGATCCACCGACTGAAGGCTGTGATTTGCTAGCGGTCCGCCGAAATCGTGGAAGAACCACCACGGTATTCCATTGGTGGCGCTGATCACCACCGTCGCCGGACCAAACAGCGCACCCAACTGCGGTGCGAGTTCGGGCAACAGCTGTGCTTTAACCGCCAGAAATACGTAATCATGCACGCCGAGCTCCGGCGCGGCACCTGCTTGCGGACGGCTGAGTCGGATTTCGCTGCCATGCGCGACCCGCAAGCCGGTCGCGCGCAGCGTATCGAGGGTTGCGCCGCGCGCAACCATGGAAACTTTCCAACCGGCCCGGTCCAAGGCATCGCCTATCCAGCCGCCAACGGCACCTGCACCCACGATCGCTGCGCAAGGATTCATGTGACCACAATATCAGCACTGAGACTCACGAGAAGCTAGCTATGCTCCGCTGCTCTATAGGACCATGCACTGACGCGAACACAATGTGCATCTTCTTTAGTTGACATTAGATATTAATTGTAAATTATTAATTATAAAGGTATTTTGTTGAAGACGGATAAAAGCCAAGCGCCACCCAAACCCTGGGTGGCACTATTTGATTTGGACGGCACTCTGACCTGGCGCGACACGTTACTGCCTTTTCTGGTGGGCTTCCTTCGGCGCCGTCCGCACAAAGCATTGAAGCTTTGGCGCCTGCCCTTGGCACTTGCCCGCTACTGGCAAAATCGTGATCGGGGGACACTTAAATCAAGCGTGATCCGCATGATCATGGGCGGCGAGCGGCGCGAACTGCTCGACGCGTGGGCCCACACCTTCGTGCAGGAGCTCAAGCCCAAGCAGCGCTTTCGTCCCCTCGCCCTCGCCGTCTTGGAGGCGCATCGCGCCGCAGGTGATCATTTGATACTGCTATCGGCCAGCCCCGATTTGTATGTGCCGCTCATCGGCCGGCTGCTCGGCTTCGAACGAACTCTGTGTACGGAACTTCAGTGGCAGGGAGATCGGCTGGACGGTCGTTTGAAGACTGCCAACCGGCGAGGCGAGGAGAAACTGGTTTGCTTGATTCGGCTGCGCGAGCAATACCCCAATCTGCCCATCATTGCCTATGGCAACTCGGCGTCGGATGTTGAGCACTTGCGGGAGGCAGATCGTGCGCTTCTGGTGAACGGCGACAACGCGGCGCGACGCCTGGCCGCGCGATGGAACGTCGCGGTCTCGAACTGGAGCTAGCGGACCGCGCTAGGTCCGCGGACGCATGCCCTGCAAAGAGCCATGCAGCTTGCGCAGCAACTTTTCAGTGGTCGCCCAATCGATGCACGGGTCGGTGACGGACATGCCGTAAACGAGCTTGCTCAAGTCCTTGGGTATGGACTGGCTGCCGCCCTGCAAATGGCTTTCGAGCATGAGACCGACAATGGAGCGGTTGCCATCCACGATCTGGGTGACACAATTCTCCGCCACCAACGGCTGCAGCTCGGCCTCCTTATTCGAGTTGCCATGGCTGCAGTCGACCACAATCGTCGGCGGCAAGCCCGCCGCGGTCAATTCCCGTTCCGCCACCGCAATACTGACGGCATCGTAATTGACGCGCCCTCCGCCGCCTCGCAATACGATATGCGCGTGTTGATTGCCGCGCGTACGAAATACGGCGGACTGGCCCTGTTGCGTGATGCCAAGAAAATGATGCGGCCGCCTTACCGATTGCAGGGCATTGATCGAGGCTGCGAGCGCGCCATCCGTGCCGTTCTTGAATCCCACGGGAGTTGATAAGCCGCTGGCCATCTCGCGATGGGTTTGCGACTCCGTCGTTCGGGCACCAATGGCCGTCCAAGTTATCAGTTCCGACAAGTACTGCGGCATGATCGGGTCGAGCGCCTCAGTACCCGCGGGAAGTCCCAGCTCGGCAATGTGCAGCAGCAGCTCCCGAGCCGTCAGAATGCCCTTTTCGATGTGAAAGGAATCATCCATGTCAGGATCGTTGATCAATCCTTTCCATCCGACGGTGGTGCGCGGCTTCTCGAAATACACGCGCATGATGAGCAGCAGCGTGGATCCGACCTCCACCGCCAATTGCTTCAATCGCCCGGCGTACTCGCGCGCGGCCGCGACATCGTGAATCGAACACGGACCCACAACCACCAGCAAGCGCCGATCGCGGCGCTCCAAAATGGCCCTCACCGCCTCTCGCGACTGCAATACCGTGTCCGCTGCTTTGCTTGTCAAGGGCAATCGACGTTTGACCTCTTCCGGCGTCGCCAGCAAGTCGCTCGACGCGACATTGACGTTTTGCAGTTGCTCTTGGATGTTCGCCACCGTATTTCCTTTCCTACATCGACGTACGAATGGTCCAGAGTTCCGGGAAAAACTTCAGTTCCAACGCTTTGGTGAGGTATGACACGCCGCCGGTGCCGCCGGTGCCGCGTTTGAAGCCGATGATCCGCTCGACCGTTTTCACATGGGCAAACCGCCACAGCTGAAACTTGTAGTCAAGATCGACCAATCGCTCTGCCAGCTCGTACAAGTCCCATTCCTTGACGGAGTTGTGATAGACGCTGAGCCACGCCGCTGCGACCTGCTTACTGGGCTCATAGGGCTGGGTAAAATCTCGATCGATGGCCTGCGCGGGCAGGTCCATTCCGCGCCGGCTCAAGAGCCGCAATACCTCATCGTAGAGGCTGGGCGCACGCAATGCGCGCTCGAGCGATTCATACGCCGGCGGATCACTGCGAAACACCTTGATGGTATCGGCGTTCTTATTGCCGATGGTGAATTCGAGCATGCGGTATTGCGGTGATTGAAAACCCGAGGACTTCCCCAGCGTATTGCGAAACGCGGAATAGTCGTGCGGCGTGATCGTGGCCAAGACATCCCATGACTGCAGCAGCTGTTGCTGTATGGTTGACACCCGCGCCAACATTTTAAATGTGGGGCCAAGATCGTCGCGCCGCATGCAATCGATCGTGGCGTTGAGCTCATGCAGACACAGCTTCATCCACAACTCGGAAACCTGGTGAATGATGATGAACAGCATCTCGTCATGGTGATAGGACAGTGGGTGCTGCGCCGAGAGCAACTTGTCCAAGTTAAGATACTGCGAATAGCTCAAGGCCTCGGTCAAATCCCAATGGACCTGCTCGTCGCTTAAGTCCACAAACGGTTTGACCCGCGGCGGTGTCTCACTCATGTCTTAAGTCTTGAATACCCAGGCGGGCACTGTGCGCCAGCCGGCCAACAACTCGCGGTCGAGGCTGCGATAATCGGGCTCGAGCTTCTCCACCAAACGCCAGAAGCTTGGCGAATGATTCATATGCTTGGTATGCGCGAGCTCATGAATGAACAAGTAGCGCACCACTTCCGGCCGCAAGAACACCAGGGAACAATTCAGACTCACTGTGCCGCGCGTGGAGCAGCTACCCCACCGGGTACGCTGACAGCGAATGCTCACGCGCGACACGGAATATTTCAGCTCACTTGCCAGCTGCAGCAATTTGGGCGCCAATCGTTCCTCGGCGGCAACCTTGAGCCAGCCTTGCAGCAAAGCCCTCGCTGCCGAATCATCCGGTGCCTGCACCGCGATTTCCTCGCCATGCTGCGTGAGCTTGCGCGCCGGGCCGCTGCGCCACTCAACCGCAAGGTGTTCACCCGTAAAAGCGAAGTCGATTGCCGGGGGAACAGGTTCCATCGGAGCCACGAAGCAGCGCATCGCCGCAACTTTGCGATTGATCCAAGGAGTGAACCGCTGCACGAAGTCGCGCACCGCGTACGCATTCACGCCGATCGGAACCACGATTTCCACGCGCCCTCCCACATGCACACGAGCGGTGAGCCGACGCGCGCGCGAGCTTACCCTGACGGCAAACGGGTCGCTCGAGCTGCGCGTCTCGAACAAAGATAACTGCGTGCCATGCGGCTTCATCGCACCGAATGATACCAGGTTAGGCCGGTCGGGCGCCGCAGCTCTAAGGCTTTGCCAAAAGCGCAAGCTGACGCTGCGCAATTTTGTAGTCCGGAGCAACGATCAGGGCTTTTTCAATCCAGTTACGCGCACCCAATTGGTCGCCTCGGGCCTGCAACTCCCTGCCTAACGCCAAGTACGCCACGGCGTGCCCCCAACCCGGTGTCTCAACGCTGGTGCCTGAAGATTGTTCGAACGATTGCGCCGCCGCCTGCAGTTCGCCGAAACCCCTCTGCCTCTCCGCAGAGCCCGGCTTGGCGTAACGCATACCCCGTGTGGCCGATTGCAGCAGAGCCCGCGGATTGCGAGGTTCGAGCTTCAAGGCCGCTTGCAGGCGATCGGCCGCCCGCGTGCGCAGCAAGACCGCTTCCAGGGACTTCAATTCTGCCAGTTCCGAATAGCAAGCGGACTGCAACACCAACCCCTCGGTTGATTTTCCGTTCTTCTGCAGCACCGGCTTTAGCTCGTCGATACAGTCCGCAAATGCCGCCTCCGCGCCGTGGGCACGGTGTTCCTGCAGAAGCTGCCCCATTCGGTATTGCGCGTGCGCCAAGTGATAACGCAATGCGCTATCGCCAGCGTCGCTTTTGACTTGGGAGGTCAAATTCTGAATGAGGCTCGCAAGGCTGTTGCTATCTTCCGTCTGGTAGGCGTATTCGATTCTTGCCTGCGTATCGCCGCCCTCTTGCGCATTGACCGCAGGTGCGGCCATGAGCATGGTGGTCAGGAGAATATATTTGGCGATTGGCATTCGATTCCCGGGCTTTACAATAGGAATCGAAGATAGCACACGAGGTTTGAAATCTTGAGTCTGGATTTCATCGACATTGGTTCGAACTTGACGCACGACAGTTTCGCGCAGGACCGTGACGCCGTCATGACGCGCGCCTTGCAGGCCGGCGTGCGCCGGCAAATCATCACCGGTGCTGACTTGGCAGCTTCCCGGGAGGCCGCGGCACTGGCGGCCGCTCATCCTTCCCGCCTGTGGAGTACCGCCGGTGTACACCCTCATCACGCGCAATCATTCTCACCTGCGCACCGAAACGCACTCATCGAGCTGCTCAGGCTGGACCGCGTAGTTGCCGTGGGTGAGTGCGGCCTGGACTATTTTCGCAATCTCTCGACCCCCGCTTGCCAGCGCGAGGCATTCGTCGCACAACTGGAAATCGCTGCGCAGCTCCACATGCCTGTATTTCTTCATCAACGCGACGCGCACGCCGATTTTTCCGCAATCCTGCGAGAGTTCCAGGGAAAGCTGAAAGGCGGCGTGGCGCATTGCTTCACGGGGGGAGAACTCGAGTTGGAAACCTACCTTGCGCTGGGCCTTTACGTTGGAATCACCGGTTGGGCTTGCGATGAGCGCCGCGGGCTCGAACTGCGATCCGTGCTGCCGAGAATTCCAGCCGACAAGTTGCTCATTGAAACTGATGCACCGTATTTAATGCCGCGGGATATGAACCCACAGCCAAAGTCGAGGCGTAATGAGCCTGCTTATTTACCGCACATCGCCGCCACGGTCGCACGCCTTCGAGGCGAAAGCATCGAAGCGGTGGCGGCGTGCACCACGCGCAATGCGGTCTCACTTTTTCAGCTCTAAAGATTAGTAAACAAATGCGGGCTCGGCCGCAATTGTGCGAGCAGGCGGCTCCAGACCTCGGCGTACTGGGATTGCTCGGAATCCGGCGGTGATAACGCGGAGCGATCGACTACCGGAAACTCCACCTCGATACCATCCAGCATCACCACCCATTTCGGGATTCCCTTGGTAAATTTGCCGACATTCGAGAACAACAGGCGACCCTCTACGGGTACCTCGCCGACCAGCGCTTTGACCGCCGCGATACGGTCATACAGCGCCGGCTGGGGGTTATCGAAGGTGTATCGGTGGCCGCGTCCCATCACCGTCCAATCGCTCATCTGGTCACCGCCGAAAATCAGCCCCGGCACCCGACGCGTATCGAGAATGACGATGCCACGCGGCGTCAGCAGGATGTGATCGATATGGATGAAGCCGCCCATGCCGTCGGGTACCAGCACTTGGTGCGCAGCCCCGGAAGCAATACGATCCAATCGGCGCAGCAGAGATTTTCGCCGAGCACGGCGCTGATACGCCCGAAACCCCCAAAAACCGAGCGCGGCGAGCAGCAACACCACCGTCCCAAGGCCAATCCATTGCGGTTCGATCCCAAGACTGGTCATTCTAGTGCTGCCGCCAATGCCTCAAGCGTCGGCGGCAAGTCCACTCGACGCTGCGGGGAACGCAACAATGCGGCTAGACTCTCAGGAACCTCGATCGGCTTGCCGATGAGGGGCTCAACAATCTCATTGAATTTCGCCGGGTGCGCCGTGGCAACCACGACCCACGGTTGGCCGCGCCGTTCCGCGGGGCTTAAGCGGCCATAGACTTCCGCCGCGGTCGCGGTGTGCGGGCACCATTCGCGTCCGTATTGCATGAAGTCCCCTTTGATACGAGCGCGAATTGTAGCGTCATCAATGCTGTCCGCGCTCAAATGTTCGCGCATGGCCTCCCACGTCGGGAACTGCCATTGGAGCCGCTCCATGTTGCTGGGGTTTCCCACGTCCATTGCCGATGCCAATGTCGCGACGCTCGGACGGGGCTGCCAACGTCCGGTGCTGAAAAAGTCGGGAACCGCGCGATTACTGTTGTGCGACAAGATGATGCGCCCTAAAGGAAAGCCCATGGCGCGTGCCCACAACGCTGCGCAAGCATTGCCCAGATTACCCGCCGGAATGATGTAGGAAGGCTTGAGGGAGGTGAGGCCGGCAATTTGCAGGCTGGATGCGACGTAGTACACCATCTGGGGCAGCAGGCGTCCGATGTTGATGCTGTTGGCCGAACTGAAGCGATGCTTGCGACTCAATATCGGATCGCGGAACGCTTCCTTGACCATTCTTTGACAATCATCGAACGTGCCTGCAACGCGCAGCGAGAGAACGTTGTCCCCCCAACAGGTTAGCTGTCGCTCCTGACGGGGACTAACAAGTCCCTTCGGGTAGAGAATCACCACCCGTGCCCAGGGTCGGGCATTGAAGGCAGCTGCGACAGCGCCCCCGGTATCTCCCGAGGTCGCGACCAGTATGTTCAAGGGCTGCGCCGGGGATGCGGGCCGCAGGCGTTCGTGGCTTTCGGCGAGGAATCGCGCGCCAAAGTCCTTAAATGCGGCCGTGGGCCCGTGATAAAGCTCGAGAACAAACAACGGATCCGGGCAAGCGGCGACGGCGGTTGTCGGCGCGGATATATCGAGCGCCGCATCGGCGATCTCCGGGAGTGCGTCCTGCAAAGCATCCCCGGCGAAAAATCCTGCCAGCGCCACCCGCGCGACCTGCGGCAAGTCCGACATGCCCGACGGCTGCGGCACCCCGATACGGGGCAGCGACGTCGGCACATACAGGCCCCCGTCGGGCGCGAGTCCTTGCGTAATCGCTTGACTCAAACTGACGAGCGGTGCGCCGCCGCGCGAACTTGCAAACTGCAAACCTGACATTAGGCCTTTACCACCCGGGCACCATAGTTCTGCATCAGCGATACCCAAGAATCCGACTGCAAATTGTGCACGCTGAACGCGGCCACCATCGCACCACGCACCGCCTCCGCATGCTGAACCGCGGCCCAAGCAAAAACGGCGGGGCCGGCGCCGGAGATCGAGCAACCCAGGGCCCCTGCGGACATCGCGGCGCGCTGCACATCCTTGAAGCCGGGAATCAACGACTGCCGCTGCGGTTCGATGATCACGTCATTGAAGGACTCGCGGATCAGGTCCAAATCATTGGAATAGCAACCGCTGATAAAGCCGGCCAGGTTGGCGCTCTGCCAGACAAAATCAGAGCGGCTGACATTGATGTTCAGTATGGCCCGTGCCTCGCGCGTCCCCAGATACATGTGAGGATGCACCAGCACGCAGCGCAGCTCTCGGGGAACCGGGATTTGCTTCACGCGCGGATTGTCGATTCCGACGGTGAGTGTCAGGCCGCCATAAAGGCATGGAGCAATGTTGTCGATATGTGCGGCACCGCTTGCAACAATTTCCCCCTCCATCGCGAACTTCAGCAACTGTAACTGCTGCGCCGGAACATGCAGCAATGCATTGGCCGCCACCACCGCAGCCACCGCAGAAGCAGCAGAACCACCCATGCCGGATCCCAACGGTATCCCTTTGTCGATGTCCAGTTCGAAGCCAAAACCCGGCGCCAATGCCTCATGCATGGCCTGCACCGCTCGTCCCGCGGTATTGCTCTTCGGGTCTACCGGCAAATCTCCGGCGATGCCTGTGATCGAGCGAATGCGGACTTCGTTTTCCTCGATTCGGCGAATTCGCACCCGGTCGCCGACCACGTCGACCGCGTGTCCCAAAATATCGAAACCAATGCCCACATTGGCGACAGTGGCGGGTGCAAAGGCGGTAACGTCGGTGAGCACACTAGCCTCGTCTTATTAGAGATGAGCGCCAAGGTAAGCGGACAGGCGCAACAGGTCCGAAAATACTCCGGCGGCGGTGACTTCAGGACCCGCGCCAGGCCCTTGCACGATCAGCGGATTTTCGCAATAACGGCGTGTCGCAAAGCGCACCACATTATCCGTAAGCGCGATGTTTGCAAATGCGTGCTTGACGTCCAAGCGCATCAACCCGACCGTGGCGGTGCCGTCGGCGTCGATTCGTCCCACGTAGCGCAGCACCTGGTTCTTTCTACGCGCATCCGCCAAGGCTGCCGCCATCGTGCCATCGGACTCCGGCAGACGCGCCATGAATTCCTCAACGCTGCACTGGGTCAAGGCCTTCGGCACCAGTCCTTCCACCTGAACATCCGCTATTTCCAGCTTAAGTCCCATCTCGCGCCCTAGAATGATCAACTTGCGCGCCACGTCCATCCCAGACAAGTCATCCCGCGGGTCCGGCTCGGTGTAGCCTTTGACCTTGGCGGTGCGCACGATCGAGGAAAAAGTCTCGCTGCCATCGAACACATTGAACAAGTAGGCCAGAGTCCCGGAAAAAATTCCTTCGATCCGGGTTATGTCATCGCCGGTTCCGCGCAAATCGCGCAGAGTTTGGATGATGGGCAGTCCGGCCCCCACGGTGGCCTCGTACAAATAATGCGTGCCCGCCGCACGGCGCGCCTCTTGCAGCGACCGGTAATAAGGTAGCGCGCCGCTGTTGGCTTTCTTGTTGGGTGTGACGATGTGAATGCCGCGCGAAAGCCAGTCGCGGTACTCATCCGCCACCACGGAGCTCGCGGTGCAATCGATTAAAACCGTGTGCGGTATGTAATCCGCTTGCACGTGATTGATGAATTTCTGCATGTCGAGGGGTTCACCGGCCTCAACCATCCGTTCTGCCCATCGGTTCAGGTCCACCGAATTCTGCTCGAGCAACATGCGCTGCGAGGCGGCGATGCCGCGAACGCGCAAGTCCAAATTCAACTCTCGCAACCGATCGATCTGCGTCGCGATCTGCGCCAGCAGTACGCGGCCTACCGTGCCCGGGCCGATCAAGCCGATTGATAGCGTGTTTGGCGAGAGGTAGAAGGCCGCATGCACTGCGCGCAGGGCCCGGGCAGCACCCTTGCTGTCCACGACCACCGAGATATTGCGTTCCGATGCTCCCTGCGCAATGGCGCGAACGCTGATGGCCGCATCGCCAAGCGAATTGAATACCTTCGCCGAGATACCATGCGCCCCGGCCATCCCATCGCCGACGACCGCGAGAATGCTCATGCCGAGAGAGACTTCCACATGTTGAATTTGGCCGTCGCGCAACTCCACATCGAATGCCTTGCGCACCGCTTCCTCCGCCCGCACCGCCTGTGCCTGCGGGATAGCAAAGCAAATGGAATGCTCCGAGCTGCCCTGCGAAATCAATATCACCGAGATACCGGAATCGCGTAAAGCCCCGAACAAACGCTGTGCCGTCCCCGGCACGCCGATCATGCCGGCGCCCTCCAAGTTCACCAGCGCAACCGGATCGATGGTCGTAATGCCCTTAACCTTCAATTCCGAAACCGGGTGCGCGCAAATCAAGGTGCCGCGCTTTTCCGGAGCAAAGGTATTACGGATGAAGATAGGGATATCGCGCGCCACCGCCGGCGCCATGGTCTGCGGATGAATCACCTTGGCGCCGAAGTAGGCAAGTTCCATGGCTTCATTGTAGGAAAGCTGATCGATCACTTGGGCGTTCGGCACGAGCCGCGGGTCAGCCGACAACACTCCGTCAACGTCGGTCCATATGATGATTTCGACTGCATCGAGCAGAGCGCCGAAAATGGAACCGGAAAAATCGCTGCCGTTTCTGCCCAGCGTCGTCTGCTTACCTTGCGCAGTGGTTGCGACGAAACCCGGGATAATGAGACGCCCGACAAAATCCGCTGCAACTAATTTACGGACGTTAGCTTCGCTCGCGCTCCATTGGACCGCCGGCCCCAAGGAGGCCCATTCGACGATGATGATTTCGCGCGCGTCGAGCCATCGAATCTCGCCATTGATGCGGGCGCGCTCGCGCAAGAATGGCGCAAACAATCGCGTCGACCATAGTTCGCCGAAACCGGCGATCACATCGCGCATCGAATGGCTGGCCGATCGAATCAGCCTCACCGTCTTGAGCATGCTGGCTATATCATGGCAATCGCGCGCCAGTTTCTCTTCATAAGCCGCACAGGTGCTTTGCGAAACCAGCTCAGAAGCGAGTTTCAGATGTCGAAGCTCGAGTGCTCGAATGGCAGGCGCGAAGTCCTCGTCGGTCTGCTCCGCCAAGTTAATCAGTTGCAGCAAGGAATCGGTGACGCCGCGGCAGGCGGACAAGACGATGGCTTCGCGCGGATTGGCTGAGGCCTCGGCAATTTCGGCAACACGGCGGAAGCATGCGGCGTCGGCGACGCTCGAACCCCCGAATTTATGAACTACCCACTTATCCATTTTGCACACGCCTTCGGATGACCTAGGCGTTCTCGCGCTCCCAAACCTTGAACGTTGATGAAGATGCGGCGGCAAGCCGCTAGACAGCTCGGAACTCTAATCGCAGCAAAGGCGGGCAGGCAAGCGATTCCGTTCGCCTTTACCCTCTGCCCCGCCGCGAGCTTGAGCCGGCTCGTCCTGATTTGGGCAGTCCCGTGTGCTGAGTACGGAACGGGCGGATCGGCGATGAACGGCTTCGGCCCACAGGTTGGTATGCAGGAATGAGATGTTGCTTGCCATTGCCAATCAAATCTGCGCGTCCCATGTGCTTCAAAGCATCGCGCAACAAGGGCCAATTTTCCGGATCGTGATAGCGCAGGAAAGCCTTGTGCAAGCGACGCACTTTGATGCCCTTGGGGATCACGACTTGCTCGCTCGAGCGGCTGACGCGTTTCAGCGGATTTTTCGATGAGTGGTACATCGCCGTGGCGGTGGCCATTGGCGAGGGCAAAAACGCCTGCACCTGATCGGCGCGGAAATCATTTTTCTTCAGCCATAACGCCAGTTCCAGCATATCCGCGTCGCGAGTGCCCGGATGGGCCGCGATAAAATAAGGGATTAAATACTGCTCCTTGCCCGCTTCTTTAGAATACTTATCGAACAGCTCTTTAAATTTGTAGTAGCTGCCGACGCCCGGCTTCATCATTTTGGACAAAGGTCCTTCGCCGATGGCTTCCGGCGCAATCTTCAAATAACCGCCGGTGTGATGGGTGGCCAGCTCTTTGACGTACTCGGGCGATTCGATCGCCAGATCGTAGCGAACGCCGGATGCAATCAACACTTTCTTGACGCCTTTCAATGATCGAGCACGCCGATACAAGTTAATCAACGGCGCGTGGTCTGTATCGAGATTTGGACACACGCCCGGGAACACACAGGATGGCCGCCGGCACGCGGACTCAATCGCTGCACTCTTGCAGTGCAAGCGATACATGTTCGCTGTCGGTCCGCCCAAATCGGAAATGACACCCGTGAACCCTTTCACTTTATCGCGTATGGTTTCAATCTCGCGTATGACCGAGTCTTCCGATCGGCTCTGGATGATCCGGCCCTCATGTTCGGTAATCGAACAGAAAGTGCATCCGCCGAAGCAGCCGCGTTGAATCGCCACCGAGAAGCGAATCATGTGATACGCGGGAATCTTTGCCTCGCCATAAGAGGGATGAGGACGGCGCGCGTAAGGCAGCTCGTAGATTGCATCCATGTCCGGCGTCGCCAACGGAATCGGCGGTGGATTCAGCCAGAGTTCTTGTGTTCCATGCCGCTGCACCAGCGCCCGCGCATTTCCCGGATTCGATTCCAAGTGCAAGATGCGCGACGCGTGCGCATAAAGCACTGCATCCTGACTGACCTGTTCGAATGAGGGCATTCGGATGACGCTGCGCTCGCGCTGCGCATTAGGCACTTTTCGGTAGAACTTCACTACCCTTTCGGCGGCAGCGGGCCCGGCGCCTGCGGCAGCGGGTTGCGCGGCCACCGGCGAGGCGCCTGATGCCAGCGCGGTCCTGCGCTCCTCCTCACTGGCGTAAGGATCCGGTGGCGGTGCCGGGGGGCCCGGGGTATCCAAATCGCTCGAATCGATCTCGACCCAACCGGCGGGCATGCCGCGGCGCAGGTAGGCCGTGCCGCGCAAATCGGTGATCTCCTCGATGCCAGCGCCTTCATCCAGCCGCCGAGCAATCTCTCCGATCTGCCGCTCGGCGTTGCCATAGACCAACAGATCCGCTTTGGCATCTACCAGTACGGAGCGCCGTACCTGCTCGGACCAATAATCGAAATGCGCAATGCGGCGGAGGCTGGCTTCGATTCCGCCGATCACAATGGGAATGGTTTTGAAAGCTTCTCGAATGCGCTGCGAATAGACGATTACGCAGCGATCTGGCCGCTTGCCGCCGGTTCCCCCGGGCGTATACGCATCATCCGTACGCACCCTGCGGTCCGAGGTGTACCGATTGACCATTGAATCCATGTTGCCGCCGGTGACGCCGAAGAACAGGCGCGGTGCGCCCAAGGCCTCGAAATCTTCGGTGCCATGCCAACCCGGCTGCGCGATGATGCCCACTTTGAAGCCCTGCGCCTCCAACACCCGTCCGATGATGGCCATGCCAAAGCTGGGGTGATCGACGTAGGCGTCCCCCGTGACGATGATGATGTCGCACTGCTTCCAGCCGAGTGCCGCCATTTCGGCGCGCGAAGTCGGAAGGAAAGGTGCCGGCGATGAGCCGGCAACCTGAACTCGAGGGCTGGAAAAGAGGGGGGCGGCGCTTTGCACGCGGGCGATTAAGCCTGAAACACAAGCTTAAGTACAACGAAACCGGTTACCCCAAATCGATGGGGAAATAGGTCTGCGCGTCGTCTCGTTGGACCAGCAATGCCACGTTATGTCCAGCCCGAGCGACTTCGCGCTTCAGGTCAGCCACGGTAGCGACTCCTACGCCATTGACCCCCAATACAACGTCCCCGGGCTGCAATCCGGCGGCCAAAGCTGGTCCCGTGACATCTTCGACCAGCAAGCGGCCCTTGGTGTGCAATTCCTGCTGCTCAGCAGGCTGTAGTGACCGCAGTACCAGCCCCAGCTTGCCGCCGCCGTCCTCGCCGGTGCTTTTTGCCTGCTGGGCGGGGGAGTCTTCGAGCAACACCGTCTTGACCGTGACCTCAATGGGTTTGCGGTCATGCCAGATGCCCAATCGGGCTTGGCTGCCGGGCGGCAGTTGCGACACGATGGCGGGCAGATCCCATGAATGGTTGATGTTGCGTCCGTTGACGCTGGTTATCACATCACCCGCTTTGAGGCCAGCCTTCTCGCCGGGGCCCGTAGGATCGACCGAGCTGATCAAGGCACCATGCGGGCTGGTTAATCCGAACGAGAGCGCCAGCTGTTGGCGAATGTCCTGCACGGAGACGCCAATCCGACTGCGCACTACCTTACCGTTCCTTTGCAACTGCTCTTTGACGTTCAACGCAAGGTCGATGGGGATGGCAAATGAGACGCCCATGTAGCCGCCCGTGCGGCTGTAAATCTGCGAGTTGATGCCGATCACCTCGCCGTCGATGTTGAACAGCGGTCCGCCCGAATTACCGGGGTTCACCGCGGCGTCAGTCTGGATGAAGGTCACATAGCTGGAATTGCTGCCATCATTCAGCGGACGGCCGACGGCACTGATGACGCCCGCGGTCACGCTGTTCTCGAACCCGAACGGCGAACCAATTGCGATGGCCCACTGGCCCGGCCGCAATTTGGACGGGTCGCCGAAGCGCACCGTGGGTAATCCGCTTGCCGCAATTTTAATCAGCGCAACATCGCTGGCCTTGTCGATGCCAATGACTTTGGCCGGAAATTCGCGCCGATCTGTCAAGGTCACCGTCACCTCGGAGGCGTCGGCAACCACATGGGCGTTGGTCAACACATAGCCATCCGAGCTGACGATGAAGCCAGAGCCGACCCCCTTGCTGGGTGGTGATCGATCAGGGCCCGGTATCGGCGCTTGGAAGCGCCGGAAAAATTGCGACAGCGGGTCATCACCCTCACCCTGCCCGAGGCCCGGCCCGCCGAGGCCAGAAATTCTTTGCGCCTTTTCGGTCACACTGACATTGACCACCGCCCCGCCGGCTTCCGCGACCAAGCCGGAAAAATCCGGTAAGCCGGTAACGCGCCCGGGGGCCGGATTAACGGGCGCCGCACCCGCGGGGGCGCCACTCGCGCCGGACGCGCCGGCAGGAATTGCTAGGGAGGCAACGGCAGGCGAGCCGGATTGACCCGCCTTAGCATCGGCATTCGAGCTCTGATGGGCGATAACCATCACGAAGATGCCCGCAAGGGCGGCGAGCGACCATGTTCTGATGCTTCCCATGGAAATATTCCTCTGATCTATGTCTGACTGGACTGACCCAAGCTTGGGGTGATGGTTTCAATTTTCCAGGTCAACTGGGGCATTTTTCAATGAATTAAAGCCCCGGGGGCCCGAAATGTGAATTCCCCACATGTAAACCTGGGGTGTCACCGACTAATCTTGGATTATGGCAGAAGCGGGTCCAATTCTTGTAGTCGTGGGAGGCGAGACAAAACGTCTGCAATGGCTGACGCACCATGTGACGAGCCATTGGCCCAATGCCCAGGTGACGACTCTGAGGGCCGGAGAATCGGCTCCTTTAAGCCGGCTTATCAGCGAGCGCACACCCGATGCCGTCATTTTGCAGGCGGACTTCGCCAACGATGCACTGGCCGGCGTGGTGCTCAATAACATGGTTCAGTTGCTGCGCATCCAGCCCGCCCTGTACTGCATCTTGCTGGCAGACAACGGCAATGAAATGTCTGCGGTGCGTGCACTGAAGAGCGGCGCCAAGGACTATTTACCCCTGTCGCAGATAACACGCGATCAGTTGCTGACAGCGGTCGGCGAGGCGTGTGCCAACCGGCGCGTCGTCGCGCAGGCGGCCGCCATGATGGCGAACAGCGAAAACTCCACCATCATCGAAGTGCCTGGCTATTCCATCGTCAAAGAGATCGCCACCAGCAACTTCTCGTCCGTATTTCTGGCGCGCAGCGAGCGGCTGCGCAGAAACGTCGTGCTCAAAGTGATGACGCGCGGCGAATCGGAGCGCGAATTAGGCGATGCCGAACGTTTCCAGCGCGAATACGAGATTATCTCAAGCATCACGCATCGAGCCATCGCCGAGATTCACGACTTCGGCTCTCAGCCGGGATATCTGTACCTGGCCATGGAGTATTTTCCGTGCGGCGACTTGCGCGACCGACTGAGAAATCCGTTGAGCGTCGATGAGAGCCTGTACTACTTGCGCGCCATCGCGGAAGCGCTGCGTGTCATTCATGTCTTCGGGATCCTGCATCGGGACTTGAAGCCCGCCAATGTGATGCTGCGCGAAGACAATTCTCCTGTTCTTATCGATTTCGGCCTGGCACGCCGTTCACTCGATGAGATCGGAAATACCGGTGTCGGCCAAGTCTTGGGCTCCCCTTACTACATCAGCCCGGAGCAAGCGCAGGGCCAGCGAGTCGATGTGCGCACCGATTTGTACAGTCTGGGAGTGATGTTCTACGAAATGCTCACCGGGCAGAGGCCTTACAATGGCCGCAGCGCTGTGGCCATCATGTCGCAGCACACCAGCTCGCCGGTACCTCTTCTTCCGGAGTTCACGGCAATGCAGCAACCGTTGCTGGATCGGCTCATGGCGAAACAGCAGAGCTCCCGATATACATCCGCGGATGAACTGTTGGCCGACCTAGGACCCATCGCCGCCGTCGCATAATCGTGACGCTCGTCACAGACTCTTGCACCTCTGCAGATTAGCTAAATCGCGCAGGTAAGGGCTGTGACAGGCATCAAGCCTCGCACCCCCGCCCTTTGGCACCCTGTCGAGGCCATGTTCATATCCGTTAAGCGCCACGAGCGAGAAAAAAAGGAACTGATCAGCGCAAGCAATCGGCTGAATGACGCCATTTTGAAAACCAGCAGCACCGGCCTTTTCCTCATGGATTGCAAGGGCAAGGTGCAACCGCAGGTCTCCACCGCCCTGGGTACCCTATTTCGCCGCCAGGATTTTGCGAATTTAACCGTCGAGAAATTGATAGGTCCGCTGGTATCGGCAAAAACCCTGAGCATGGTGCGCACGCACATGACGTATTTTCTCGAATATGGACGGCCACAAGGTGAATCCGATCCACTTCAGGACGTCGAAGTGAAATTGACCAACACGGACGGCAGCTTCGCCACCGCCCACTACTCCTTCGAGTTCAGCGCCGTCGAAATTCCGAACGAGCCGCGCTCCTGGATGGTGCGGGTCACCGACATCACCTCACGCGTCCAGCAGCATCGCGAGCTGGAGGACTTGCGGGTTCAGACGCTGACGCAGGGCGAAATCTTGCGCAGCGTGCTCCAGGCCGGCGGTACCCGCTTCGGCAGTTTCTTGCAGAGCACCGACGCCTCGATGAAGAGCATCAATGG
>JALYIT010000105.1 GCA_030775645.1 Pseudomonadota bacterium
AACTCGGGCATGGGCAATACCGACGTTAATCCCAATACCCTCAACATATTGTCGTCATGAAACTGGCTCAAGCCTGAAGGTCAGCGTGAATCGGTATCAACGGTGACTGACTTCTGCGACTGCATGAGGATCCAAGTGACGGTCCGTAGGGTGAGCAATCTGTGGGCTCTGCAGCCCAATAATGTCGAGCGTCTGCAAGCGTGTGCTCACTGACGGGGAGGGTCGAATGGCCGCTGCTTCTTGAAAGAGTATGCGCGCCGCCTGAGCATTTCCTTTTGCCTTGTCCACATCCCCCTGCAGGCTTAAGCCGTAGATTTTGAGCGCTGGTACCTCGCGCATCCTCTCAGCGAGATCTGAGCTTAGTGAGAAGTACTCGACGGTCGCAAGCGGTTGTTTGGCAATCCAAGAGGCAAGTTCGGTGCTACTGAGTATCGGCGTGCCAGTGGTGAAAATAGTCCGCTCGCCCGATTGTGCGGACACTAACCCCGCTAAATACTGCACACCGGACATTTTCGTCACCGTCGGTGAGGCTTTCTCGGCGTTTCGCAGGGCTTCGGCAGCCAAGGTCGGCCAATTAAGGGAGCTGAGTAAATCGGCGCTCAAGACCCATTGCGCGGAAGGCGGCAGCGACGGATTCTGTTTCGCAATCTCGGAGCGCGCTATCTCGACTATCGCATTGGGTACATTTTTGTCATCTATCGCAGCCTTCCGAAATTTATTCAGCTGCGCTGGGTCGGACAGCGCATCCCTAATTCCCTGTGCCACCTTGCCTGCCGTTTCCGCCTGCTGTGCATTTAAGGCGGCAAGATCCGGCACGCGTACGATCACGCGCCGGTCGGCCCCGATGTCGGTACGTAAAAGAAAAGGATATTCTTTCTTAGAAGCAGTACGCGAAAGCGCGACGCTCATGCTTACCGTGCTTTGCTTCCCAATCGGCCGAGGTGTATCGTCGGGCCACAGCAAAAGCTCAGGATCGATTTCGGCCAACGTGAAGTTTAAGATTCCGCCGCCGGCATTGACCAATCGGGCGGATTGTTTACCGTAGGCATTGGTCAGCAAGAACACCGAATTAGACCCCTCCGTCGAAAAATCCGGTGTTTCCAGTTTGGCCTCGAGATTCTTGCCCAACACATAGTCATTCAGCGCATTGGCCAGATATACGATGGCATCGGCACCCGGACGATCCGGTTTGACGATAGAGCTGTGCGTCGCTTCAATTGGGGGTGATGCAGCATCGCAATAACGCGTCGCGCTCGACCAGGGGACGATCTTAGTGAGTCCAAGTGGCTTGTTTTCGTAGGCGCACCGCACCTTGGGCCGCTTGTCGCTGGGTATGGTTTTCCATTCGCTGTCGATGAGTTGCAATAGAGCGTTGGCGTCCGCTGGTGTCATTTGCGCCAGCGCGGTGTTCGGCGAGAACTCCTGACCGATTGCCGCAATTAGCGAGCCTTCCATAGGCGTGGCATAGAACATGACGACCGGCAATCTGTCGCGTATCTCCGGATGGGTGAGTAGCTCCCGCAGGACCACTAGACCTCCCATGCTGTGTGCTACGAATACGACAGCAGGATACTCGAACACCTTGCTATAGGTAATGCGCTCATGCAGGCGATTCGCGGCTTGCTGGATGTCGAATGATCCGGATCTAAAAAGGTAGGAGGGAAAGCCGAACACGAAGGAGTCGGTCTTGCCCTTCAATTGGTCATTCTCGTTGACAAGATCCCAGAAAGTCTTGCCGTTGCCGGCCGTCCAAGTCCCGATCATATCTCCGGTGACACCGTGCACGAATACGAGGGCCACTTTCGCCGGCGGTTTTTGTTGGATCACCCAGTGCGGATCGGGATCCTTGGGATCGGCCTTGGCTTCGGGTGCCGCAGCGGGAGCTTCATTCTTGCGCGGGCAACCCGACAGGATTGCGATGCAAAGTATCACCAACGTGCCGAGCACCCGTTTACGGACCATGAGTGCGCTCCTTGCTTGTCCTCTGAGGTCGCCTCTAGGATAACCAGTTGTTGATTCCGTTGCCAATGTGCCTCTGGTCTCTCCTTTCTGACTTTGCCTTCTCCGACACTGACAGCCATTCTCGACCTCGGCACACGCGATGCAAAAGTCGAGCGTCGAGACGGACGGGGACTGCGACTGACACTCCGCCAATGCGGTTTGATGCGCGGACGTTTTTGGAATTGGACTACGACCGCCGGCAGGGCTCCAAATACCAACTATTTCTATGCGATTCAGGAAATGTCTCGCAGACAGGGTTTTCAAATTGTCATACGGTATAACTTGAGTAATGGCTGAACACAGCAGGGATATGTATGGCAAATGTTTCAGGGATGTTCATCGCGCTCGCCTTTTACCTCGTGCCGCTCTGCGCGATGCTCGGCACGGTATGGGTCGCACGTCGCGTATATCAGCGAGCGGATCGACGACATCCACTGACCAAAGATCTCCTTCGCGGGCCGGGACATACGCTGAGCAGAGAACTGGAAGATGCGCAAAGTGACCTTGTTGCGTACCTGGTTGCCATCGTGCCGACGCCCTTGTTCCTGCTGGCGGCGTGGGCCTTAGACGAACGATCGAGAGGCAGGACATCCGCTTTTCCGGTGATCTATCTGGCTGTCATCGGAGTCCTGATAATTTTCTTTGCATATCGCGCTTTTTACCTCGTCCGCAAGATCCGTAGGAAGTCTTTGGGACACCAGGCCGAGACCGCAGTCGGGCAGGAGCTGAACCAGCTACTCAGCCACGGTTTTCGTGTCTTTCACGACATCGGCGGCGATACCGCGTTCAACGTGGATCATGTCGTAGTAGGTCCAACTGGAGTGTTCGCAGTTGAAACGAAGGGCCGCACTAAGCCGCTGCGGGATGGAAAAGCCGAATACAGGGTGGAGCAGCACGGGGATCGCTTGATATTCCCCGGCTGGACGGAGACACAGCCGTTGCGGCAGGCCCTGCGCAACGCCGACTGGCTCGCGAAATGGCTATCATCGTCTACCGGCGAAACAGTCGAGGTGCATCCGGTATTGGCGTTGCCGGGCTGGTTCATCGAACGGAAGGAGCGGTGCTCGGTCCTAGTCATCAATCCGACCAACTGCCAAGCGACTTTCAGCAAATGGCGCGCCTCGTCACTATCGACGGGCTCAATCAAACGCATCACGCATCAGCTCGATGCTAGATGCCGAGATGTGGCCCCGCGAAGGTCATAAGGCTAGCGACGCCTGATTTGCACTTGAGCTCAACCCAGGCACGCGCCATGTCAGGCTCGGCGGTGCCAGCTGGCCCAAGTGCATCGCCGTTCGCACCCAAAACCAAAATCAACTGCGCAGCCATTGGGGCGGCGAGTTTCACTAATCGAAGGCTCGAGAGCTAAGATTCGATAAATTCTGTCGATACGTACTTAAGTCTGTTTAAATGCCGCGAGGTCGCCCTATAACAATTTGAAAAATATACATATTTTAATCATAAATAGAGTCAAAGCGATAATGGCAGAAAGTTGGCATTTTATTGGCTAAATAGTGGTAATATCCGCCATCCCAGAGGCTCAACGAGTACCGCCGAGTGTCCACGGCTCATAAGTTATTTGACAATGTATTCCAGGACGATTCCCTGAATTTTTGGGCAGGTCCAGGACAGTCCCTTGATTATGAACGGGTGCGCGATGTTGTGGGGCTCACCAACAGTGACCTATCGCGAGTCGCGCACGTCGCTAAAAACTCAGTGCGCTTCGACGAGCGAATACCACCTGCCCTCAAAGAGCGGATGGAGCAGATTGCCAATTGTTCATTGATGGTTGCACGATACTTCAACGGAGATGCTCGCAAAGTTTCGCTGTGGTTTGGAGCCCCAAACCCGATGCTGGGAAATGTGAGCCCACGAGATATGATTCGATATGGCCGATTTCTGAAGCTACAACGCTTCATCTCCGGAGCGCTGACCGAAGTCTCGCGTGAGCCGCAGAGCTAAGAAATCTTCTTGGACTGCCGATGTTAAAATCGGAAGAAGTCCCCAGCTTGGCGAGCCACTCTATGACCTTGACCATTTCACAGACGCCGGCATGCAGACGTGGGATGTTTACGCGCGAGCAGTGCGGGATTTCCACTATGGCTTGTTTTTCGAATTAGAAGGGCAACGCGCAGCGCGGCGGAAGGAAATCCGCGCCGCACTACAATCCGTTGAGCCGATAAAAGTACCAGTCGACGAGTGGTGCCGCATCGCCAACTTCAAGTACGCTTTGACGGCTCTGTC
>JALYIT010000106.1 GCA_030775645.1 Pseudomonadota bacterium
GAACTCCAGGTTTGTGACGACGGCGAAGGGCTACCGGCGGACTTCAATCCCGACGAAAACGTGACAGGTCTCGGAATGAGAGTGCTTACGACCCTCACAAAGCAACTCGGTGGGCGCATGACCACGCGCTCAAACCCGACCGGTCATGGGGCGTGCTTCACGATAACCTTCCCCGCGTAGCAACCATTCCTCTTAGAGTAAAACCATTCCCATAAATGTCCCTAAATGGGAGTGTTAGAATTCGGGGATGGCCAAAGCCTCGGAAAAACGAGCGACGCGTCGATCCGCGCCAACACTCGAAAATGGGAAAGTCACCTCAAGCGGACGCAATAGGAAGGCATTAGAGCCGAGATCTCGAGCGGCCCCCTCCCCTTCTATCCCCCCACGGAGACAATCTAATCTTGATCGGCGCACTCGCGAATATTTAACGCCGGCGGAAGTCGAGAAGCTCCTGCAGGCCTCGAGCAAGGTCGGCCGCCACGGTGTGCGCGATCGGACGCTCATCCTCCTCGCCTACCGGCATGCGCTGCGAGTCTCGGAGCTCGTGACGATGCGCTGGGAGCAAATTGATTTCAAGACCGGCCTGGTGCAGGTGACGCGATTGAAGAACGGCCTGCCCTCCACGCACCCGATCCGCGGCACTGAGCTGCGGGCGCTGCGCGCGCTGCGAAAAGACTATCCGGACTCGCCGTATTTATTTGTCACCGAGCGCAAGGGACCGATGACGCCGGCGACGGCACGCAAGATCATCATGCGCGCCGGCGAGCTAGCGAAGTTCCCCTTCCCTATTCATCCGCACATGCTGCGGCACTCCGCCGGCTACAAATTCGCCAACGACGGCCAGGACACCCGATCGATTCAACAGTACCTTGGACACCGGAACATCACGCACACGGTGCGCTATACCGAGCTCAGTCCGGAGAGATTCAAGAATTTTTGGGAGGATTGAATATGACCGGGGCGGCCTGTCAAAACTGGATAGCTATGGCGGAGACTGGCGAGCAAGTGCCGCGCCTACTGGATTAGCTCGCTCGCGTGAATGTTCTATCTCCGCAAACCAGCGCGGTGCATCTAAAATCGTCAGTTTTTCCTTGATGCTCCGCATTGCGGGGGCGAAGCTGCGAGCATTTGTTCGAAGAGGAGCGATAGTAGCCTCATCGATAATCGGCACATCATCGAAGATTCGGAGAAAGTCCTCTGGGTAGTCGTCGATGGTACGTTGCCCCATGGAATTGGTTCGTTGTAGAAATTCGACTAGCGCTCGCGCTGTCAAAGGTTTTTGATAAGCGCTGCAGGGCGTGCAGGAGTTCGCGTTTGTCGCCATCTCTAAGAATCGCGTCAAGATATTCTGCGGCGAGATCGGGATCTTTCTGGAAACGCTCGATCGTTGCCTCTTCATGCGATCTCGTGAAGCATCGTCAATGGCGCCCTAGGCCTTCGGCAACGTAAGTTTGAACGAGTGAGTTGAGACTCACCCCTTCTGCGGACGCTCGCGACGTCAATCGACTGTGCAAGGTGCGCGGTAACCGCAATACAAACTTGGCCGGCTCCGCTACGCCATTGGGCCCCGGAATCGTTTTCTTATCCTCAATCATGGATTCCATCCATGCCTGAAAAGCTTCGCGGCCGTGCGCAATCGCTTCCTCGACCGTCTCGCCATCGGAGATGCAGCCGGGGAGATCCGGGAAGGCGATGGCGAAACCACCGCCCTCCTCTTCCGGTAACGGATCGACGTTGAAGGGATAGCTTTCGAATACCGGCATGTCGCTCATGGCGCACCTCGAATTTCATCGATCATGTCGATGAAGTGACGAATATAGACAGGCTTGATCGGACGCCGCGCCGGCACCGTCAGCCGCACCGCCGTGGCGGGATGGGAAAACACCGCGTGACTGCCACCGGATTTTCGAACCTTCATGCCTAACGCGCTCGCCACTGTTTCCAAATCCTCGATCCGCCAGTCGCCTTTCGGACTCGCGCGCATCTGCGTGATACGCTTTTCGGCTGTGCTCATGATATTACAGATAGTATCATTATAGGAAATCGTCTACTGGAATCGCCTTTTCAATTGACATATTACTCTACCTGTATAGGATACGAGCGGTCGACAAGTATAGGTGTATACATGAATACGGGGCCCATGATTGTGGCTGTAGTGGCCGAAAAAGGTGGAGTCGGCAAAACCACCCTCTCCCTGACCTTGGCCGTTGCAGCAGTCCTGGCCGGACGCAAAGTGGCCGTACTCGATACGGACCCACAATCGACCGCCTCCAAGTGGACAGATCGACGCGACGCCGAAATGCCCTGGGTTGTTCCGACGCATGCGGCACGGTTGGGCGCTGCCATTGAGCAAGCACGCGTTCAAGGCGTCGACTTCATAGTCATCGACACCCCGCCCCACTCGAGCGCCGATGCTACCGAGGCGGCGCGGCGCGCCGATTTGGTTTTAGCACCCGTCGAGCCGCACCTCTTCACACTGGAGACGCTGCCAAAGCTCGCGGACCTGCTAAAAATCGCGGGCACTGCCCCCGCTTTGGTGGTGGTGAATAAGGCCGCTGTCCAAGGTAGCGAGGCGCGCGATGCCATGGAGCATGTGAAGGCGCAGGGCTTTGATGTTTGCCCGGTTGTGCTGCATCTGCGGGCCGCCCACCGCCACGCGGGAAATGTCGGCAAGGTTGCCGCGGAACATGAGCCGCGCGGGAAAGCTGCCGTGGAAGCTCTACAGCTATACGAGTATACAGTTAACCAAATTGTCAGGAGCCGGGAACATGCCGAAAACCAACCCACTCGCGCAAGGGCTTAATCAAACGCGCCGCTCGGCTGCCGCGGCTGTTGCCGCCACGGCTGGCTCAGTGGTGACAAGGGCAGGGAGCACCGGGTCTCGTTCGGGTAGAGTCCTTGTCGGCGGTCATTTTGCGGCAGAAGTTCAGCGAGCCTTACGTATCCTCGCAGCCGAAGAAGGCACGACGGTCCAGGCGCTGCTGGCCGAGGGCATCAACACCGTCTTTGCCAAGCGCGGCAAGCCGGAGATTGCCGGGTTGCCGACCATACGAAGCGTATAAGTGTAGGAATGTATACGCGTATAGAAACGCAGTGAAACAGGGAAGGGTAGCGATGGGAGATAAGACAGAAAAAGACGAAAGCGGGCCGCGGCCGGTGCTGGAACTCGTTCCGGACGGCCTTAAGCCCCCGAGCGTGCAGAAGCGGCGCCTATTCGAACTGCCACCGCCGGATGCCGATGAGGCCATCCTGTATCAGCATTCGGTGCTGTGCCAAACGTGTCTGCCGTTTCGAGATCCCGGCGATGACGTGCGCAAATGGGAGCGCGCCAACGGACTCGTGAATCTGTTGCTCGCCGCCGGTCAGGCGTTCCATCCCGGCACGCGCCGCTTTATCGACGTGGGATTGCCCTTCGGGTCTAAGCCGCGCCTGGTGCTGTATCACTTGAACGCCGAGGCCTTGCGGACGCAATCGCCAATGATTGAGCTCGAAGACAGCTTGACGGCTTTCGTGAAACGCACCCTGGGATTGGATTCGGGTGGCCGCACCATCCGCACGGTCAAGGATCAGCTGACGCGATTGTCGGCCGCCGATTTTCGTATCGGGACGGTGCTTGGTGAGGGCAGGGCGGTGACCCTCAAGGGATCGGTCATCGAGGGGTTCGATTTGTGGACCTCGCGCGATCCACAGCAGCGAGTCTTGTGGCCGACGACGGTACAGTTTTCGCAACGGTATTTTGAGAGCCTGATGAAGCATGCGGTGCCGCTCAATGAGACCGCGATCGCGCGTCTCTCGCACAGCGCCATGGCACTCGATATTTACACGTGGCTGGCGCAGCGGTTGCACCGGGTAGAGGAGGGCAAAACCGTGCTCGTTCCGTGGGTCTCTTTGTGGGAGCAATTCGGTAATGGCTACTCCCAGATTCGGGAATTTCGACGCGTATTTGTGCGCACCCTAAAGCAGGTGAAGGTGGTCTACCCGGAAGCCAAGTTTGAACTCAATTCCGGCGGCATGAAATTACAGCACAGCCGCCCCCCCGTGGCGCACCGGTTGCTTCCCATGACCCGCCCCTAGAGGGCTGTGCATAACCCTGAGGATTCAGCGAGTTATCCACGGGCATTTTGTCACGCTAATCACGGGCACTTTGTCACGCTTTGGGGCGAAAAGTCACGGGCACTTTGTCACGCAATCCTATAGTTAAGAACCTATAGGTTTCCTATAGCTGTACGACCCACCCTGTCGACATCTCCAGAATCGCAAACACCCATCACCGCCTCTTAGGGGGCTAACGCCCCCTGCCGGCTCGATCGCTACGCGATCCCCAACCCACCCGGCATACCCCCTTCATGGACGCGCTTCGCGCGCCATGTTTATGCGCCCCATTCGGGTCGCTCTAAATCCGGTTTGGCAAAAAGAGATCGTCTCGAGTCGGGAGGGGTCATCCGGATTTTCCGGGAAGCTCAAAATTCAATCTAGCAAAGCGCCCAGAGAAGACCGGAGGAGGGCGATCTCGAACGCCGAGGTGGTGCGTTCATGCGGAGCCCAGAAAGCCGCTTGTGCGGCTTCCTGGGCGGCGGGATGGATGAGGCGTCCAGTTACGGGGCGTGCGAATCGCACGCGAGCCCCGGAGGGGCGTCCCCCATTCGGTGACGCTGGCGGTGGCGCGGCGGGTGAGGCGCCGATTTTCCGTATCGAAGCTGCGGCCCATCAGCCGCCCCTTGGAGGCCGGTTTTATTTCCCCGAATATTATCGCGCGACGGCGGCGGGGCTTCGTGCGTGGCCAGCGCTATGCGCTGGTCACGAACCTCAGCCGAGCCAGGTCGCGAAGGGGGTGAGGTCGCGGCCGGCGGGAACGACCCAGAGTTTCTGATCCGCGTGCCACTGGGCGCCCAAGGCTTTGGCGTGGTCCTTATCGGCGAAGGGGACGTTCAGGGGCGTCTCGATGCTGGCGATCCGCGGCGTTGAGGATTTGATCTTTGACGAAGCCGGGGAGGGGGTCTCAAACACGGTGCGATCGTTGGGCCGGATCAGCCAATCGAAGAACCGCTTGCCCTCGAAGCTGAACCCTTCAGGCGAGGAGCCGGTGCGCTCGAGTTGTTCCAACACGAACGCCCCCAGGAGAATCTTGCGTCGGGCATCGAGGCGGCGCGCCGATTTGGTGGGGCGATCGAGCTGCGCGAGCTTAGCCTTGAGCTTCGCGCGCTTCGCCTGGATGGCCTTGAGGGCTTCGACCTTGCGCTGATCGATCGCGGCGAGCTTGTCTTCAATCTCTTTGCGGGTGGCCATGGGTTCACGTCCTGTGCAGGTTCCGACTCTTCGATGCTAGCACGTTGCGGAAAGAATTGAAGCACTGAAGAGAGAGGAGTACCCTCGAAGGTATGCAGCACGGTTTTGGCACTCGATATCGGAGAGGCGCACCTTATGTTTCGCGCAAAGCCGCGAAACGGTGCTAGCAGAAGAGGCGGAATCGGAGGAAGACTCGCGACTCTGTCCGCCCCTGTGTGGCAGCCCTCGTTCCGCTCCGAATCAAGCGCAGATACGCGATTCGGCCTGCCGTGGCTCGGCTGTCCTCATACCGCTCCGGAGGGAAGGGCAGAGTTGCGACTCGGTCTGCCCTTGTTGGGCAGCCCTCGTTCAGCTCCGGCGCGGACTGTGCTTCGAGGCTCGGGCTAGCCCATGGCCTCGTATCACATGCAGATCAACACCGGCGGCAAAGGCACGGCGCTCGAGCATGCGCAGTACATCGACCGCGATGGTCGATTTAAGGAGGAGCGGTATGGCGAGGTTGCGGCTCGCGGCCACGCCAACATGCCGGAGTGGGCGCGGGAGGATACGGCGGAGTTTTGGCGCGCATCGGATGAGTACGAGCGCGCCAATGGGAACACGTACCGGGAGTATGAGCTCGCGCTGCCGCGCGAGCTCTCGCGAGATGCGCGTGTCGCGCTGGTGCAGCGGTTTGCGGAGCAGGAGCTCGGGACGACGCGCCCCTTTCAGTGGGCGATCCACACCTGCACAGCAAGCGATGGGAAGGAGCAGCCGCACGTGCATCTGATGTTCTCGGACCGCCAGCACGATGGGATCGAGCGGGGGCCGGAGCAGTTCTTCAAGCGCTACAACGCCAAGAATCCGGAGCGAGGGGGCGCGCGCAAGTTCAGCTATGGGGCGGACAAGGAAGAAGCCGCGCGGACCTATGAGGGGATTCGGGAGCGCTGGGCGAAAGTGCAGAACCTCTCGCTCGAGCAGGCCGGGGTGGAGGTGCGGGTGGATCACCGGAGCCTCGCGGCGCAGGGGATCACCCGGGAGCCCGAGGTGCACCGGGGGCCGGCGGTGAGTGGGATCGAGGCGCGGGGAGAGGTGTCGGAGGTCGGGGAGCGGCAGCGAGAGCAAATGCTCGCTCGAACTCAAGCGCGGGAGTTGATGGCGGAGCAAGTGCGCGTCGTCACGCGTGAGGAAGTGGCGGCGGAGCGGGTGGCGGCGCGCGAGCGGCGGGACTTGGCGCGGGAGGTCACGGGGGCGGATCGGGCGGTGGTGTTGCCGCGGGTCGAGGCGGATCGCCGCGAGCAGCTCGGGCGCGCGCAGGCGGCGGCGGAGCGACGGGTCGAGCGGCGTCAGGGCTTAAAGATCGGGGGGCGGCTGGGCGAGAAACTCATCACCCAGGCGCGGGCGTTGCGCGAGCGGATCGGGCGAGAGCTCGAGCGGGTCAAGGAGTGGGTTCGAGAGCGATTTCCGGACCCGATCAAGCAGCTCAAAGAGCGCTCGCGGGATCTGTTCGAGGCGGTCGCGGAGAAGGCGCGGGGGCGGCGGCCTGCGCAGGAGCGGGAGCTTAAAGAGGGGCAATCGCGGGAGAAATCCTCCGGCAAAAAGCGCGGTATGTTCGATGGATTGCAGCTGCGATCGGATCGCTCACCGGCGCCGCCGGCGGCGGAGCGTGAGGTGTCGCCCTCGGCGCGGCCGTCGGTGCAACAAGAACCCTCGCCCGGCCTGGGGCGCGATCGGGCGGCCGAGGCGCTCAATCAGTCGGTCGATCGGTATGCGCGGGCGTGGATGGATGCGTGGCGGATGCGAGAAAAAGACCTGCCGGTTCTCGAACATCAAAAAACCGAGCTCGGGCGCGCGGGGGAGGATCTGGACAAGCACCGGCCAGGAGCGAGGCAGGATCTGCACACTGCACTTCGGCATGAGCATCCAGTCTTTCGCTCCATGATGGAGCTTGAGGGGGCGCAGCGAACCCGCGGACTTCTCGCCGGTATGGAGCACGAGGAGCGAATACGGCGGGACCCGAACCTGCGGGCCGAGCGCCTGCTTAAGGAGTGGAATGGGCTCGAGGCGCAACGCAAGGAGCTCAAGGGCTGGGAGCACGAAGCCGCTCGGCAGAAGGTGAAAGGGCAGATGCGCGAGCTCGCGCTCGAATTAAAGCAGGAGCCGCCGCTGGAACTCGCGGTTAAGCGACGAGCCCAGGAACTCGGCATCGAACGTGGCTCGCGGCTCGCGCAGGTGCTTAAGGAGAAGGATCTTGAGCGTGCGTTATCGATCGCCGAGCGCGATCTCGGGCGGGGTCGCGGTTTATCGCTGTAGGGAATCTAGCAAGGAGCCGGGATGGACAACAGGGACGAGGATGAGGGACCAACCGCGGCAGAGCAGGCGTTCGATGCGTTGCGGGCCGAGGTCGCCGCGATGCGCCAGGTCGTGCAATCGCTTCCCGAAGTGATTAAGAAAAACCGGCCCGCCGACACCACCGAAACCTTGGGCGCGATCGCTAAGAAGCTCGAGATCGTGGGTAGCTTCATGGCGGCAATCGAGCAGCACCCCGCGATCCGCACGACGCCGACGCAATACCACCAGGCGATTGCCGCCGCCGGCGAGGGGCTCATGCAGAAGTCTGCGCGGGAGCTCGACGGTGCGAAGGTTGCGGCGGTGGCCGAACGGCGCGAGCTCGCCGCGATGATCGGAACGATGCGCGGGCAGTGGAAACAATGGGAGTGGTTGGGTTGGACCGGCGGCGCGGCGTTTATTTTGGGACTATTGATCTCGCCGGTGTTTGCACGCATGTTGCCCTTTGGGTGGGATGGTCACGTGGCGGCGTTCATCATGCATGGCGATCGCTGGGGCGCCGGAAGTGCCTTGATGAAGGCGCAGAGTCCGGAAGCCTGGAATGTACTCATGGCGGCCGGCAGGTTAACGGCGGACAACTCAGCGGCGCTCGGCACCTGTCGCGAAGCGGCGGCGAAGACAAGGAAAGAACAGCATTGCAGCGTCGTTGTACCGGCGCAGTGAAAATATTCTTCTATTCTTCTGGGGTCTTTTCCACTGTATTGGTCGATGCCAGATCGGAGCTGGATGCGGGGTGCAAGCACCGACCGGGAGTATCCAGATTTTTGTGTGTTGAGCCATACTTTACCCAAGGAGCGAGAGTATGGCGATCAAGAAAGAGATTTTGGACGAACTGCTGAAGGATAGGGATCCGAAGACGATGTTTTCTTCGGACGGGTTGATCGGCGAGCTTAAAAAGGCTTTTGCCGAGCGGGTTCTGAACGCCGAGATGGACCATCACCTTGCAGATTCGACGCAGGATGAGGTGGCGGAGGGCGAGAAGGCCGGTAATCACCGCAACGGCTACAGCAAGAAGACGGTTCTGACGGATAACGAGACGTTGGAGCTATCCATTCCTCGCGACCGCCGCGGCACGTTCGAGCCGCAGCTGATCGCAAAGTATCAACGCCGATTTCCCGGCTTCGACGACAAGATCATTTCGATGTATGCGCGCGGCATGAGCACGCGGGAGATTCAAGGCCATTTGCGCGAGCTGTACGGGATTGACGCCTCGCCGCAGCTTATTTCGACGGTGACCGACGCCGTACTCGAGGAAGTTGGCCGCTGGCAGAGCCGGCCTTTGGATCCGCTCTACGCGCTGGTGTTCTTCGATGCGCTACGGGTGAAGATGCGCGATGAAGGCTCGGTGCGCAACAAAGCGGTGTACCTGGCGATCGGCGTACACCGGAAGGCCGCAAGGACGTCTTAGGCATCTGGATCGAGCAGACCGAGGGGGCGAAATTCTGGCTGCGGGTGATGACGGAGATCAAAAATCGCGGCGTTAACAATATTTTGATCGCGATCATCGATGGGCTGAAGGGATTCCCGGAAGCTATCAACTCGGTATTTCCCGAGACGCAGATCCAGACCTGCATCGTGCATTTGATCCGCAATTCTCTGGATTTTTGTTCCTGGAAGGACCGCAAACCGGTCGCCAAGGAGCTTAAAACCATTTACCGAGCCGCGGACGCCCAGGCCGCGCACACGGCGCTGCAGGCCTTTGAGGATGGGCCCTGGGGTGCGCGATTTGCCGCGATCACGGCGCTTTGGCGCCGGCACTGGGCCCACGTTATTCCCTTCTTTGCCTACCCGCAGGAAGTACGAAAGATGATCTACACGACGAACGCTATTGAAAGTCTGAACGCAAAGCTGCGCCGCTCAGTGCGCAGCCGCGGGCACTTTCCGAGCGATGAGGCGGCAATGAAATTGATCTGGCTGCAATTGCGCGAGATCACTCAAAGATGGAAGATGCCTGCACGCGAGTGGGCCGCAGCCAAGGCTCAGTTCGCGGTAGTGTTCGGTGATCGATTCGAGGTCAATCGTTAATCAACCGGCTCGACACACAGAATTTCTGACAGTCCCGCACCGACCCTACTTTTGGCGATCCTTTTTTAGCATGAAATTCGCCGATTTGCCGTTTCGCGAGGTGACCCAGCACTTAGGCTTTTTCAATTATTGTCTTGCTGAGGAGTAGTGGCTTCCTTCTGAACTGCCGCGGATGCCTAGGCTATCAAGAGCCTCTAACAGGTCCCCTGCAGTGTAAGGTTTGGTCACAAAAGCAATCTTCTGCAAGGGTTGCAATATTCGAGCAAATTCAGTTGTATCTCGACCCGTGGCAAGCACGATAGGCAGCGTCGGGTAAAGGGCCTTTAGTTCCCGAATAAGCGCGTCTCCTTGTCGATCCGGCAATCCAATATCGACAACCGCCGCCTCGACGCCTCCCGGGACACGGCCGATTTTGTTCAGCGCCTCGAGTGCAGATCCTGCCCAGTCGACGGCAAATCCTGCCTCTTCCAGGTATTCCGTCGCAAGCACTTGTATCAGGGGTTCGTCTTCCACCAGCAATATTCGACCAGGCACCCGTTTGGCGTCGAGAATATCCCGCAGTTTTGAAGCGAGCGCCGCTTGAGCAAAGGGCTTTGCGATTAACTCCACGCCAGGATCGAGGCGCCCGTCATGAACGATTGCATTGCGGGCGTAACCGGTCGTGAATAATACTTTTAGATCTGGCCTGAGCCTTCGCGCTTGCTGCGAAAGTTGCCGGCCATTCATTCCGCCCGGAAGACCAACATCCGTAAATAGAAGTTGTACTTGCGGATTCGAATCTAGCAACTTAAGCGCAACGTGCCCATTGTCCGCCTCCAACACCGTATAACCGAGTTCTCGCAATGTCTCGCTGCTGTAATTCCTGACGTCCGCATCGTCCTCGACAAGAAGGATGGTTTCATTCTTAGCCCCGGTCGCGTGCGGCTCCAGGTTGTCCTCCTCCGCCCTCGCCGAGATAGAGTGCGCGCGCGGTAAATAAAGTTTGATCGTTGTACCCTCGCCAACTTCGCTGTAGATCATTACGTGGCCGCGCGATTGCTTGACGAAACCGTAAACCTGCGAAAGACCCAGTCCGGTGCCGTGTCCAACGGCCTTGGTAGTGAAGAAAGGATCGAAGGCCTTCGCCTTCACTTCACGCGTCATGCCCGTGCCACTGTCTGTGACCGCTGTCATTACATACTGCCCTGGCACCACTTCGACTTGACTTGCCGCATATTGCTCATCCAGGTGCACATTTGCCGTCTCGATCGTGAGTCTGCCGCCGTCCGGCATGGCGTCTCGGGCGTTCACTGCGAGATTAAGAATAGCCAATTCTAGTTGATTGGGATCCGCAAGCGCTTGCCAGAGGCCGCCTCCCAATACGGTTTCGACCGTGACGTCTTCCCCGAGCGTGCGACGAAGCAGATCCGACATACCAGTGACCAAGCGGCCTAGGTCAATCGGTCTTGGATCTAGCGGCTGCTGTCTCGAGAAAGCCAGCAACCGGTGTACGAGAGACTCGGCGCGTCGCGCGCCGCGCATTGCGTTGTCCGCGGATCTGCGCAGCTTTGCGGTATCGACATCGGCATTGCTGAGGCCTCGCTGCAATGTCGAGAGATTGCCGACGATGATGGTGAGAAGATTGTTAAAGTCATGAGCCACGCCACCAGTTAATTGGCCGATGCTTTCCATCTTTTGTGCCTGCTG
>JALYIT010000107.1 GCA_030775645.1 Pseudomonadota bacterium
GAGGTGTCATAGCCGATGTCGAGCACGGTTTTTCGGACCAGAGCCTCTACATCGACCCAGGCGTTGGTCGTGACTTCACCTGCCACGATGACCACGCCGGTTTTGACCATGGTTTCGCAGGCCACGCGGCCGCGCGGATCGGCGGCGAGAATGGCATCGAGCACGGCGTCCGAGATCTGGTCCGCGACCTTGTCGGGATGGCCTTCGGACACGGATTCCGAGGTGAAGGAGAAGCTTTTGCTCATATTCAAATTCCTTAAACGATCAGCCGAAATTTTCCCGAAACCGTCGATCGAAGTCCGACTGGGTAAAGCGGTGGTTCTGCGGGCCGCGCGATTCGATTTTGATCGCACCCATTAGAGAGGCGGTCCTGCCAATGGTTTCCCAATCAAGGCCCCGCAGCAACCCGTGAATTAGACCAGCCCGGTAGGCATCCCCGCAACCCGTGGGATCCACCACGGCCTTTGGCTTAGCGCTCGGGATGGTCAATGTCCTACCCTGGGTGTAGATCAGGGAGCCTTGCGCCCCCTGGGTCACGATGAGTGCCTCTACCTGCGCTGCGACCTCCTCGACACGCAAGCCGGTTTTTTGCTGCAGCATGCCCCATTCGTAGTCATTAACGGCCACCCAACGGGCCTGGCGAATGAAGGTCTTGAGATCCTCAGGCCCGAACATGGGCATCCCCTGGCCCGGGTCAAAGATAAACGGGATTGAGGCAGCCTCGAACTGGGCCGCATGCTCGATCATGGCTTGCCGGCCGTCGGGGGCGACGATCCCGAGCGCAACACCCTCCCCCGCATCCGCCACCTTGTTCAAATGAGCAAACTGCATGGCGCCAGGGTGAAAGGCGGTAATCTGGTTGTCATCCAAGTCCGTGGTGATAAAAGCCTGCGCCGTGAAGGTCCCCTCGACCACTTTGATATGCTCGACGATGAGCCCCTGCGAGGTCATGCGTTCCCGATAGGGAGCGAAATCGCCCCCCGCGGTGGCCATGGCGATGCCGCGATCACCCAACAGTTGTAACCCGTAAGCGATATTCGCGGCGCAACCGCCAAATTCGCGGCGCATCTCAGGCACCAGGAAAGACACGTTCAACGTGTGGAGCTTGTCCGGGAGGAGGTGAGCTTTGAAGTGATCCGGGAACACCAAAATGGTGTCATAAGCCACGGAACCGCAAATCAATGCAGCCTTGTCTTGCGGTAAATTCTGCGCCATCGAACACTTTCGCCAAATTCAAACAGCTATTCTACAGGGAGTTACCACTCCAAGGGCATTATGAAAGGGTTACGATTTTGATACTCGGCCGCCAAACCTGCGGCACTTGGAATGGCGCCGCCGGTTATGAATGGCTGGTGACCAACGGATTGGGCGGTTACGCCTGCGGGACGGTCGCTCTGGCCAATACGCGCCGCTACCACGCCTTTCTCACCGCTAGCTTGGCTCCTCCCGTAAAGCGCACGCTCATGGTGGCCAAGATCGACGTAAGCGTGGAGTATTTGGGCCAAAAGTCTGACCTCGGCGCCAATGAATTCGCCGGCGGAGCCATCAGCCCCCGAGGCTTCGTTCATCTGGAATCATTCTCGCTTCAAGGCGGCGTACCCACCTGGCGCTATGCAATCGCCGATGCGCTCTTGCAACAACAAATTTTCATGGCACCGGGGGCTAACACCAGCTACCTGCGATTGGAACTGATCCGCAGCACCGCGCCGCTGCGCATCAGCCTCAAGCCCTACGTTACATACCGCGACCATCATGGTCGGGCGAGGGGTGCGCAAGCGTTTCGCGTGCAGAGCAGCAACACGCACTGCGGCATTGAAGCCTTTGCGGGCGCCCGGCCCTATCGGCTGCAGATCAGCCAAGGAGAGTTCACCGCGGCACCCGAGTGGTACTGGAACTTCTGGCACCGCGCGGAAGTCGAGCGCGGTCTCGATGCAGCCGAGGATTTGTTCTTGCCCGGCGCCTTCAATGCCGAATTGGCGGCGGGCGTTGCGCTGCACTTCATAGCGAGCGCGGAGCCCTCCTCGCCGCCCGACGGCAGCGAGGTATTGAAAGGACTGCTCGCCGATGTTAAGACTTTGAGCGCACCTCTTCCCAAGGGCGCTCCGAGCTGGGTACGCGCCCTCGCCTGTGCATCGGATCAATTCATCGTACGCCGGGGTGAGGCAGGCGCCGCGGCCGCGAGCATCATTGCCGGTTATCCTTGGTTTGCCGACTGGGGCCGGGACACCATGATCTCTCTGCCTGGTCTTGCGACCGCTCTGGGCCGCTACGATATCGCCGCCAACATTTTGAGGACCTATGCCTCATTCGTCGATCAGGGAATGTTGCCCAATCGATTCCCCGACAGCGGCGAGGCTCCCGAATACAACACCGTGGATGCGACCTTGTGGATGTTTCACGCGCTCGAGGATTACCACAAATACAAGCGGGATCCGAAGTTGCTTGCCGATCTATTCCCGACGCTGCTGTCCATCATCCACGCCCATGTACAAGGTACACGCTATGGCATTCACGTCGATGCGAAAGACGGTCTTCTGTGCGCAGGTGAAGCCGGCACGCAACTGACGTGGATGGACGCCAAGAGCGGGGATAAGGTGTTCACGCCGCGCGTGGGCAAGGCCGTGGAAATCAATGCATTGTGGCTCAATGCCCTGAATTTCATGGTGCGCCTCTCTGAACGGTTGCGAAACCACCAGGAGAAGCGATTCTTCCAAGGGCTGCTCGATCGCGCCAGCAATAGCTTCGGCCGCTTTTGGAATGAGGAGCGCGCCTGTTTATACGATGTGATCGACGTCGATGGAGGAACCTCGCGCGATGCCAGCGTGCGCCCCAATCAAATTCTGGCCATCGCCCTTCCCTACTGCCCACTGCCTCAAAACCAAATGCGCGCCGTGGTCGAGACGTGCGCGCGCGAGCTTCTCACGAGCTATGGGCTGCGCAGCTTGAGTCCTGCCGATCCAGGATATATCGGCCTCTATGCCGGAGATCCGGGGCAGCGTGATGCCGCCTACCACATGGGTACAGTCTGGAGTTGGCTGCTCGGACCATTCGCCCGAGCGCACTTTCGCGTGTATGAAGATGCCCGGCGCGCGCAGTCGCTGCTCGACCCGATCGCTCAGCATGTCAACAGCGCCTGTATGGGCTCGATTAGCGAGATATTTGATGGTGATGCGCCTCACACCGCGCGCGGTTGTTTCGCACAGGCGTGGAGCGTCGCTGAGATATTGCGCTCATGGTTATATCTGGAGCGCCTTATCTTGACAGGCTCAAGGATTATCGAATGAACACGGAGCGAGAACGGCTGCAGACCCACGTGCTCGGACCTGACGGTTGGAAGCACTGGGGACCTTACTTGAGCGAGCGCCAATGGGGCACGGTGCGCGAAGACTACAGCCCCGGCGGCACCGCCTGGGAATATTTCCCGCATGATCATGCGCGCAGCCGCGCCTACCGATGGGGCGAAGATGGCATCGCCGGCTTTTCCGATGCCGAGCAACTGGTGTGTTTGTCTTTGGCCTTATGGAACGGCGTCGATCCCATCTTGAAAGAACGCCTCTTTGGTTTGACCAACGCCGAGGGAAACCACGGTGAGGACGTGAAGGAGCATTATTTTTACTTGGATGCGACTCCCACGCATTCCTATTTAAAGATGCTTTACAAGTATCCGCATCGCGAGTTTCCTTACGCACACCTGGTGGCGCAGAACGCGCGGCGCGGAACTGGATTGCCTGAATACGAACTCTTGGATACGGGAGTGTTCGAGGACGATCACTATTTCGATGTGTTCGTCGAATATGCGCAAATCGAGCCGGGCGAGCTTCTGATGAAAATCACGGCGCACAACCGCGGCCCCACAGCGGCGCTGCATCTGATTCCGCAACTGGTGCTGCGCAATACGTGGAGCTGGGAACAGGGCTGCGAAAAGCCGCAACTACGGGCGGCGGGAATAGCCGCCGTCGCGATCGAGCCTGCGGCGTTGGGCGTGAGTCGTTTGTACTTCGAAGGCGATGCCGAAGTGCTTTATACCGAAAACGAAACCAACGCTCGGCGGCTTTGGAACTATGGAGCAGAGGGGTATTTCAAGGACGCCTTCCACGAGCGCATCGTCGATGGCCACCGGGATCGAGTAAATCCCTCGAAGACCGGCACCAAGGCGGGCGTGTGGCATCGCTACACGATTCCAGAAGGCGGGCATCAGGAATTGCGTTTGCGGCTATCGCGCCACACCGTATCGAAACCCTTCGCTAATTTTGAAGACACGATGGCAAAACGGCGGCGCGAGGCCGATGTTTACTATGCGGACCTGCAAAAGGACATGACATCGAGCGATGAACGCGTGGTGCAGCGTCAAGCCTTTGCCGGATTGATTTGGAGCAAGCAATTCTACTATCTCGACCTGCCGCGATGGCTCAAAGGAGACTCTAACCAGCTGCGCCCGCCGGAGTCGCACATTCACGGGCGCAATGCGGACTGGCGAAACTTGAACAACGCCGACATCCTTTCCATGCCTGACAAATGGGAGTACCCGTGGTACGCCTCCTGGGACTTGGCGTTTCACTGCATCCCCTTCGCCCTTATCGACCCGGAATTCGCCAAGCACCAGCTCGTGCTGCTCACGCGCGAGTGGTACATGCACCCCAATGGGCAAATTCCCGCCTACGAATGGGCGTTCAGCGATGTAAACCCACCCGTGCACGCGTGGGCGACCTGGCGCGTCTATCAAATAGACCGCAAACAAAATGGCGGCAAAGGCGATCTGGAATTCCTGGAACGCGTTTTTCACAAGCTCATGCTGAATTTCACCTGGTGGGTGAATCGCAAGGACAATCTGGGGCGAAACATTTTTCAGGGCGGATTTCTAGGCCTGGACAATATCGGTGTGTTCGACCGCAGCGCGCAGCTCCCCACCGGCGGCTATATCAATCAATCGGACGGCACCAGTTGGATGGCGATGTATGCGCTGAATCTGATGCGCATCGCGTTGGAGCTCGCACAACACAATCACGTATACGAAGATATCGCCAGCAAGTTCTTCGAGCACTTCTTAGGTATCGCCGAAGCCATGAGTTGCATGGTCAGCGACGATGTCGGCTTGTGGGACGATGAAGACAAGTTCTATTACGATGTGCTGTGTCTCCCCAACAATGAGCGGGTGCGCTTGCGCATACGCTCGATGGTGGGACTGATACCGTTGTTTGCGGTGGAAACTCTGGAACCGGAACTGCTCGAAAAATTGCCGGGCTTCGCCCGCCGGCTGGAATGGTTTCTGATGCACCGTCCCGATCTTGCCGCCCTGGTCTCGCATTGGCAGGACGCCGGCCGGGGCGAACGGCGCCTGCTCTCGCTGCTGCGCGGTCATCGCATGAAAAAATTGCTGACGCGCATGCTGGACGAATCCGAGTTCTTGTCCGACTACGGCGTGCGCGCCTTGTCAAAGGCGCATCAAGAGCATCCTTTTCAGTTGAAAGTGGGCCATATCGACGAGTCCGTGCACTATGACCCGGGCGAGTCGGTGTCCCGGCAGTTCGGCGGCAACTCGAATTGGCGCGGACCGATCTGGTTTCCGTTGAACTTTCTGATCATCGA
>JALYIT010000108.1 GCA_030775645.1 Pseudomonadota bacterium
TGCCCGTCCTAGCGTTGACTCAACTGCGTTATTCGCCGCCTTGCTCGCCGCTTTCAAACAACAACGGCAGGACCGGGACCCCTTCCTTCTTCACCGACAACAATTCTGTTGGCTCGATGCCGAGAGACTTGAGAATCGTCGCCGCCACCTGCGAGGTGAACACGGGCGTTTTGACCACTTGAGGGGAGAGCGCCCTGTTGGAAACGATCAATCCCACGTTTGTATCGCCGAAGCTGAAGCCACCGTGTTCCGCGATCTTATTTTTCTTCGCTCCCGTGTAGACGGTTCCGTACACAGGCTGCACGATGATATCCGGGGTGCGGCTGTCGCTCATCGGATCGTTAAATTTGAGCTTTAGCCCTGCGCCGGACATTACTTCATCGATGTACAGCGCTTTGGCATTGTTGTTCAAATAATCCGCAACCAGGGCTGTCTTGCCCTGGTCGGGCAGCCAGATGAGCGCGATGTCATCATCCTGAACGTAGCCGCACGGTCCCTCAGGGCAGTTGTTGCCGGCGTCGGTGATGATTTTCGCCGCAACGTTCGTGGCGCAATCGGAGACCGTGCAGACCAGGTCCGCGAAATGACCTGGCTTCGTGAGCTTGGCTAAATTGATCGGCGACTGAGCGTGTTTCGCAGTGACGATAATGAGCGTGGAATCGTAGATGCCGGCCTTCTTCAGTGCATTGATGAATTGCCAAAGCGCATCGTCGGTTTTCCTCAAGCCATACGCCAATACAGCGGACGGATCGCCTCGACCATTGATATAGCCCCCGCGCTGACCGTTAATCGCCGGATCGGTGTCCGCGACACACCCGCCGTCGGGGTTGTCTTTCAGCAGCTTTTGTCCGACGCTCACCGCCTGAAAGTTCATGCCGAACACAGTGGGCACGCCGACGTTCTTGGTCCCCGTGTGATCGAGACCCTTAATTTCATTCAAGATCGCATCAACCTTCAACGCATCGTTCTGCGTGGTACACACCACGCTCAACGTGTTGTCGAAGCCGCCGACATTGGTGATCTCCGGTGTGTAGAGATCATCCACACCCTTGCCCGAGCGCCCGTTTACCAGGTCGTAGGCCGGATGTTTATCCGCCCAAGCCGTGCGTCCCGCGTGCTTTTCCTTGATGACCTCAAATACGGTGTTGGTACGGATGGCATCGTGCGGGTACAACGGGGAGCAGTGTCCTTGAGTGTCGATGTAGCGGGGCAAGGCAGTCGGATCGATCGTATTCTGCGACACGCCGTTCACATAGACGTCGATTGACTCGTCAAAAATCATTTGTGTGCCAGGGGCGCCTGAACAAGTTTTGTTATCGGGAGCCCAAATCGCCCGGTCGTAACTGTAATCGTAGAAGAGTCCGTGAGTGCGGGGTGTACCCCCTGTGACGAGCGCCAACAGACCGGGAAAGGAGTCCGAGTTTGACGGAGTTCTGGCATTGGAGAATGTAACTCCATGATCAGTCAGTTCCTCCAACGCGGATCCCGGATGTGATGCCGTGTACTTGGCGACGTCCAAAGCGTGCAGGCCATCGACGCTGATCAATAGCACGTGTTCAATTTTCCCCTGGTTCAAACCTTCGGCCGCGTGGGCGCGAGCGGGCTGCAAAGCCGCTGTCAAACCCAGTGCCGCCAGCAGCAGCTGCGTTTTCATTTCGATTCCCCTTGTTGATTATCGAGCGAACATAATCAGCAAGCTTCCAATGCGACCATTTCGGGGTGATGACACTGGCGTACGCGCATTCGATATTTAGGGCGTAACCTATTGATTTTTTGGAAGTACGCTCCAGATTCGCCTTGACAGCGAAGGCTCGGCTGCACACAATCCGCCGCTCTTTATGGTGAGGTAGCTCAGCTGGTTAGAGCGTGGCACTCATAATGCCGAGGTCGAGGGTTCGAGTCCCTCTCTCACCACCAACAAAATCAAGGTCCGTTCCGGGCACATCGGTAACGTTTTAGCCCCGAAGGGATTCTCGGCGCTAGTGACCGTGGCCAGCTCCTGATCGAAGAAGCCCAGGTCATACTTCATAAAGCTGACCAATCTGCACGGCTTTGCGGGTCCTCGGGCGCGGAAAGACATTATCGACAGGTTCTCAGCTCTGCCCTTGTTGACGCCTGATAGGTCCGACTACATCGCGGCGGCGGAACTTCGCAATCTATGCAGCCGGTCCGGCGTTCAAATGGGAATTATAGACGCGCCGCTTGCCCAGCTGTGCATCCGGCACCAGCCCATTTTACTTACGACGAACAATGGTTTCGTGCTCGCGGCAAAGCATTGCGATCTTAAGGTTTGGCGTGTCGAGCGCTGATTTCCGAGACCGTCAAGCATCTTGAGTACCACCGGCGAGAAGGCAGCTTGGTGCCCAAAGCCGACGTTTCGCGGCCAGTCAGGAGTCCGTGTTGCGACATCTTGTGAGTCACCCTTCCCTTTTACCGCCTTTACGGCAGCGAATGTAGGGTCGTATTGAACAAGTACTGGCTGCTGAAATCAGTTTGGTCGCCGGCCTTCTTGCCCAAGACCGGCTGCAGCCGCGCTGAGAGCGGCTTGTTCCACTTCCAGGCTAGGGACGCCACATCGCCAAAAATGCGTTCCAACTGAACCACACTGATGTCGCCGGGAAACGGAACCGTATCGAGCCCCGTACCGCATACGGCCGAGTAGGCAAGCAGCGAATCCGTCGTGACCAAACCTTCTGCCCAACGCTGCGCGATGACCTTATCTTCCATCACAGGGACCATCAAGCCGGAATATCCGATCTGCTTGACTGGCACCGCCTTTACCGCCGTTGTGATGATCAGTGCCGCAGTCATGGTCCCGCTCGACCCGAATTTCGCACCGGTATAAGTCTCCATCGCGGCAGCGATCGATACATTGCCAAGTGGAGCAGGCGTAGGATCCACACCCATAAAAGTCCAGTTTTTCTTGGCCGCTACTTGCATACCGATGGACTCCGCCACCTTGGCGTGGATTGTCAGCTGTTTCGTCAGCTCTGCTACGGACTTCGCAAAATCCCCGCGCGTGCGCGCAAAAACTTCTTGGACGACGTTGGCTCCTTCTAAGCCGATCGACAATTGCCGGCCATCGCCTGTGTGATACGTCCCCGGGTAGAATGGTCCGTAGGGCTTGAGCATCGCGGTCACGGTAAACTCGAAGTTCCCCTGACTGTGAGGGCTATGGTCCGTCACATAACGCACCAACGCCGCACTCTCGTGAATTACCTTCCAGTGGATTCCGTCCTCGCCCGCTATGATGGCGTTTGACTGAATGTGCGGCAGTGTCGAAAGAACTTTTTCAAGCAGGCGCATGGTGGCTGGGTCATCGGTATCACGCATCATCCCCGGCCCGACGCTGGGCATGAAATTCTCTTTTTCGGAAAGATCGTCCAACACCTTCAGAAACGTCAGCGCGTCGGTCTCCGGCAAGCCTCGGACCAGTTCGGCGAGCGGCTGGGTCACGATCCGGATCGTTTCAACTTCGTACCCCTGTTTCGCAAATTCCTCCTTCGCGGCCCGCAAGACCGTGAGGGTCTCGGTAATCTGTTGTACATAAGTTGCACGCTCGAGGCGCACGAATCCTGTTATCGCCCTTACTTTCGGCTTCGTATACTCTTGTGCTTGTACACCCGCAACCGCCGATAACATAAGCAGCGACGCCCAAACGAGCTTGTATCGAAAACTGTCCACGATGACGACTCTCCGCGTTCTAGGACGTACCATTCCAACACAGTCTGGAATGAGTGAGAACTGCGGAGATGCGGGGAACGGCAAGTCGTTGTCGGGGCGGATCGCCCGATGCGTCGTCAATATATTTCGTCATTATCGTATTGAGACTAGCGGTGCCACCATCGCCGGAGGCGCCGACTGATGGTCATCGGCAGTGCCTTCACCGCATCGCTCACTGGATGGTCACCGGGCATCGCCGGTCGCAACCCAGCGCGTTCCAGACGGGCGTTCACACGGTACAGATGGCGCCTGCGGGCGGTCACATCGCTGAACCACAGAATGCCCAGCGAAATTGAGACTTCATCGCCGTTTTGCACCCAGTGCGGATGACATGGCGGGATGTGAACGCCTTCTCCCGGCTGCAAATTCACGTGTACCGAATGCTGCTCAAGATGTTCGGAATAAGGCGCGAGTTCACCGCTGCCACGAAAGTACGCACGAAGACTCTCGCGGTCGAGAACGGCCGCATTGAAGCCGTCGGCTATCGACAATTTCTTGGATCCGCGTATCTGCAGAAGGAAATTGTGCTCCTCGTCCAAATGAAATGGAGTGGTCGATCCAGGTGAACTGACGAAGATGTCTGCACGCGGTTCCGAAAGGCCGGGTGCAACCCGTTCGGACGGCACGCGAAACTCATCGATAATTGTTCGAAGAAGCGTGGCGTATTCAGGATCCGAAGCGACGTCGCGAAGCTGCATCCACGCGCGGCAGCTTTCGATCTGCGCAATGGTCTCTACCGCCGAGAGTTCGGGCCGAGCCAGCTTGCGATCGACAAACGTACGCTTGACCTCACCGGGTCCAGCCGCGGTGTCGACCTGATTTATTGCATGGTCCCCCCTGAAGTACAAAATGGCACTGCTGTGAGCCCGCGCAAGTTCGACCAGGCGCGGGAGCTGCAACAACGGATGTCCGACAAGATTGTGCCCGATCTTGAACGGTTGACGATCGAAGTAAGCGGTAAACATATCGTCGTCGAGCGATAACAGCCTACCCTTCGCGCTGCTGGCGTTCTGTGGAGTTTGAAGTGGAGAAGCTGGCGCCATCGACTTCACTCGAGTTCAAAAGGCAAGTATGCGCAAGATTCTCTTCGGTTAAGCCGGCGCAAGCCAGTCCCCGCATACGCCAGCGCTCCCTCAGCAAGGGCTCGCGCTCGATCATTATTGGTCGCGGCAGGCGCTGGGCGGTCGGTGCTTTTCTTCTTTGCGGGCGCGGGTCCTTGAGAGGCGGCGCCGGGATTCATTCGCTCGCGGCGCGCTCGCATCTTTCTCCGCAGCTCACCCAAGGAGGTGGAGATGTTACGCAGACTCATGCGCCGAATAAGCCGGACGTTGACGACGTTGATCGGCTCAGCTGCCCATCGATGCTTGAAGTATTCAAAATTTTGCATGAAGTTCAGGTATCTATGGCCCTCTTGGATTGCCTGACCGACAGCTAGGAGCAGCAACAACTGGCCGGGGCCCAGTTCCGCCCGCGACTGATCGTAGGCCATCTCCAGACACCATGCACCATGGTGTTCGGGCGACGCTGTCGCATTGGAGCCGTACAGTAAACCTGCTATCAGCACGCCATCGAGAACGATACCAATAAACCCGGGATCGAACCCCCCTTTCCCGGCGGCGATCTCTCGGTAAAAGCGGACTCGACGCGGATTGCGCTGGATTGAAGAAGTGGTGCCATGCTTCCAACTTCGGCCATCCAAGTCGCAGTATGCGTCAAACCACGACGTCACCGCTCCCGCGCCCGTCGCGAGCACAAGTTCCGGCTGGCCCGCCGCGTAGAGTCGGCGAGCCTGACGGCTGATGTTGGATCGCATTTTCTTGGCGAGCGATCTGAAGTAGGCATCGAGGTCCTTCCAGACCACGCCAATCTCATGGTACGGATTGACAGGGATGTCACGGGCACGAAACTTTCGGCCGACGGCGGCGTAGACCGCGCAATGTAGTGCCGCTCCCGGGCGCTGGCCCGCGAACTCCAGCATGCCCCAGCCACGCTCTGACTCGCAAATATAGTCGACTAGCGCGAACGCAACCCGGGCTTCGTCCTCGGGCGCAGCCAAAATACCCGGTTGCTCGGTATCCAACGGCGCAAGGAATTGAAAGAGCACGCTGCGGGGGCGCATAAGTCCCGCCGACAAACCGAAATCATCGAGTGACCGTCGCATCGGCGCGCAACCGATCAGACGGTCGCCCTGCCGTATTAGAAAGAGACGCTCGTCCCTGCCAGGGGTGTAGTACTCCATGCGTAAGGCATAGCAGACCAAAAATGCCGACGATAAAAATGGATTGGGGCGTGCCGACGCCAAGTTAAGGCGATCAATCTCCGATGCAAAGCGTTCCAGTGCGGTAATGCCATGAAGGCAAGTAACCGAGACCCCGGCGCCCGCCTCTCTGCGTGGCTGGAGCGCATCCCTTGCATATGCCGCCACGTTATTGCGGGGGAAAGTCACGATCATCGGGCAATCAATTGGGCATTCTCAATACGGCCGTCCCCTACCCACGAAATGTGTTACAGCAATATAACAACTAAACGCCTGAAATAGTTCGGCTAAGCGCCTGCTATTCCACGGTCAACCCATTGTATGCCCTGATAAAATATACGGCCGGTTGCGCTGTTTTAGGGTTCTGGTTTTAAAGGCTTATGTCACATGCTCGATCAAAGACAACCTGACATCCTGCAGCCTCCTCGATCAACCGCCATCGTTCGCATCGGATAGAATCAATCTTGTATATTCTCCGCATGTTTCTTCGTAAGTCGATGCTGGCCTTGGTTGCTTGCACTGCTGCTTTGGGCCCCGTCTTCGCTGAGCCTTCGTCTAAACCGTCTGCTTCGTGCTCAACTCCCCTTTGGCCGACTTCCGCCATCGCTGGATCAGCGCCAAGCGTGGCAATGTGGCCCCGGACCGCTTCACCCCCCGGCTGGGCACTTCAGCCGTGCGTCGGGTGGGAATTGCAAAAATTTGACTCATTCGCTGCCGTTGTCGGTACTTTTCAAGGTGCTCGGATGGATGCAGTGCTCAGTCGCATTGCAGCCATCTCAAGTTACAAGGAGATGCGCTACTGGTCAGTTACTGATCAGCGTCTTGAACCGCTGGTCAAGGATGCTTTCGCGGTCGAAGGTTCGGCGTCTAGAAACACCCGGTCGGATTTCACTCCGACGGAAATGCAAGTTGGCCGCGAACTATTTTTTACGCAGCAAGATAATCGCTCGTCGGATCCAGTGCTGTATCGAATGAGCGTCATCGAGCGGAGTCCGGATCGGATTGTCGTGGATATAACAAATACGGATAAGATCCGACGGTTTTTGTTTACTGTGTTCCAGCCGGGAGACTTGCGCACGGCCCTCTTTATCTCGCGCGCCAAAGACGGCACATGGACGTGCTATGCCTTGTCCGGTTTTCATCCAACCACACTCACAGGATTAATGGACAATCATAAATCCCAAGTGAACCGCCTTCTCGCGCTCTACGCACACATCGCCGAGTTGGATGATAGCGGCTTTCCTTGGGCTAAATAGTGAGCCCGATTATTGGCGCTGCCTTGCGAAACGCGATTCGCACAGGCTCAACGAGCTAGAGAGATCGTATTGAGCTGCAAATCGCTTCGACAGCCAATCCTCGGATAAACGAATCCGATCCATCGCGCCCGCACGCTGATCGGCAATAATGCGGGAGTTAGAGCACTGAATATTCGCCTTATCAAGGCGGAAGAGCTGTAAGACTAGAGGCCAATCGCCAGTGCGCACCATATAATGAGGCAAGAACAATGGAGATTCATGGGAGAGTAAGGAATGGTCAAAAGAACGCTCGGGTTGTGGTTTGCCGCAATGGCAGCCATCGCCAACATGGCGTGGGCCGATCAACCGGCGAACGATGCCGAACATGAAAGTGAGTTTCGATTCCGGTTCGTTGGACCTAAGATCGGAAATCGTATTGCTGCGGTAGCAGGGGTCCCAGGCGATCCGAGCGTGTACTACGCTGGCGCAGCCTCCGGCGGGGTGTGGAAGTCAGTGGACGGCGGAAATCGCTGGGCGCCGATCTCCGACAAGCAACCCGTCGCCGCGATCGGTGCCCTCGCAGTGGCACCTTCGGAGCCCAACACGGTGTGGGCGGGCACCGGAGAGGCCTGGGTCATTCGCGACAGCGACGTAATGGGTAACGGGATCTACAAATCCACGGATGCCGGCAACACCTGGAACAACATGGGGCTGCCGGATTCCGGACGTATCGGCCGCATTGTAATCCACCCGTCGAATGCGGATATTGTCTTTGCCTGCGTGTTGGGACGGGCGACCGGGCCGCAGCAGGAGCGCGGCGTCTACCGCACGACCGACGGTGGGAAGCATTGGGAGCGGGTGCTGTTCGCCGGGGAAAACGTCGGCTGCTCGGGATTGTCCTTGGATGCACACGACCCGCGCACGCTGATCGCCGGCATGTGGCAACTGGAGATGCACACCTGGGGTGAGTTCAGCGGTGGCACGGGCAGCGCAATTTATATTTCGCGCGATGGCGGAACGAAGTGGACGCGTCTCGATGAGAAGGGCTTGCCGCATGCCCCCGTGGGGAAGATCGACGTTGCAATTGCACCGACCAATTCGAATCGCATCTATGCCCTGATCCAGACCAAAGACCAGGGTTCGCTGTGGCGGTCCGATAATGCGGGAGAACAGTGGAAAATGGTCAATTCTCAGCGAGCACTGATCGGCCGCGCAGGCTACTACATCCGCCTTGCCGTATCGACGGGCCGGGACAACGAACTCTATGTCGCCAACAGCTCCTTCCATCAGTCATTGGATTCGGGTGAGAACTTTCATGAAGTGCGCTGGGGCGGCGATACTCACGACATCTGGGTCGATCCAATGAATCCCGATCGATTCGTGATTACGGACGACGGCGGGCTGATCATCACCACGGTGCACGGGCGCGGTTTCCATCGTGTCACCCTGCCCATCGGCCAGATGTACCACGTTGCCGTGGACAATCAGATCCCGTACTACTTTTACAGCAACATGCAAGATGATGGAAACATGCGCGGCCCGAGCGTTCCATTTGATTCTCAAGAAACCGGCTGGGATCGCCACATGGGGGGATGCGAATCCGGCTTTACGATTCCCGACCTCTCTGATCCAAACATCGTATGGGCCACTTGCTACGGCGACACAGTGACTCGTTGGGACGCGCGGTATAAGGAGCCGCACTCCGTCGGCCCCTGGAAGCATACCCTCGACTCGCCGCCCAACGATCTCAAGTATCGCTGCCATTGGACTCCGCCGCTCGCGATCGATCCTTTCGATCACAATACCGTTTACTACGGCTGCCAGGTGATTTTCCGGACCACGAACGCGGGTAAGACATGGGCCGTGGTCAGTCCTGACCTATCCACACAGGATCCGGCGCATTTGGTGCCTTCAGGGGGAATTGTGGGCGACAACCTCGGTCAATTCTATGGCGAAGTGGTATTTGCAATAGCCCCGTCTAAGATTCAGAAGGGGCTCATCTGGGCGGGCACCAATGACGGTCAACTTTGGTATACGCATGACGCGGCGGCACACTGGACCAACGTCACCAGTCATTTGACCGGAATGCCTGCGCGCGGCACGATCACCAGCATCGCGCCGTCGAGCTTCGATGCCTCGACCGCTTACGTCAGCGTCGATTTACATTTGGCGGATAACCGCGAGCCATTCATTTATAAGACAACCGATTTCGGCAATACCTGGAAGCGAATCAACGGCAACTTGCCGAAACACCCGCTGTCTTATGTGCGCAGCGTTACTGACGATCCCAATTGTGCTGGGCTGCTGTTTGCCGGAACGGGAAACGGCCTGTATTACTCGCTCGACGAGGGTGCTCACTGGGTGGCGCTGCAGACCGGACTGCCCGCTGCACCTGTGACCTGGACGGTGGTTCAGCCCAAGTTTCATGACCTCGTGCTTTCGACCTACGGCCGCGGACTGTTCATCCTCGACGACATCACGCCCCTTGAGCAGATGGCAAAGCATCGTTCGGATGCGCCTGTCGTCTTGTTTGAGCCGCGACCCTCGTATCGATTTGTGCGCGGCGCGCAGGCGATGCTAAATTTCTCGCTGAAAGCCGCCCCGAAGGATCCGGTCGAGCTCGAGATTCTCGACTCCCATGGAAGTGTGGTGCGCAAGCTTGAAAAGAAAGAATCGAAGGATCTTGTCGTCGGTATCAACCGCGTGAAGTGGGATATGCGTCATGACTCGCCACGGGTCATTGCCCTGCGCACGGTTGCCCCCGACAATTCACGCATCTGGGAAGAGCCGCGCTTTCGTGATGCCGACTCGCGGCCCATTACGCATTGGGGATCCAAGCCCGGCGAAGTCGGACCAATCGCGGCTGCTGGCAACTATTCGGTTCGCCTGAAGGTGGATGGTCAAACCTACACTCAGCCTCTCACGGTGTTAAGCGACCCAAATGCACCCGGATCTAGCTCGGACATCGAGATTTCGGTGAAGACGCTGCTACAGATACGCGACGATATCAGCCGCGTGTCCGACACCGTCAATCAAATCGAGTGGCAGCGCAAGCAACTTGAGGTGGTGGAGACGATGCTTCGGCCGGCGAAGAAACAGGACAAGCCAAAACCATTGATCGCCGAGGATGGCGATGTACCCGACGCTGACCCTGCCGAAGCTCCTCCCATCGTATTGAGCAGTGAGCAAGAACAACAGAAAAAGCAGTTGCTAGCGGCGGCCGAAGGCCTCGATAAGAAGCTGCAAACGGTCGAGTCGCGGCTGGTCTCGCAGGCGTTGCGTAACAGTGATGACAAGTATTTCGTCGAACCTTATGGCGTTTATCTCGATCTGATTTGGCTCAATGCCGAGGTTGGAACGGGTGGAGGCGACGTCGCCGGAAGTGCCGATTTCTCGCCAACGGAGACTCAATTGAATTTGCTGCAGATGTATGAAACCGAAGTGGCGAATGTCGATTCGGACTACCACAAAATCTTGCAGAGCGATTTTCCGCCCTTTAATCAAGCTCTGGAGAGAGTGAACCTAGCGCCGTTGGCGGGTGGTGGCGGTAATAATTAGGCCACGCGAACGCGGACCGCGACCAAGTGAGGATGGGATCCCGCGCGATACTCACCGATCGATCTGCTGCTGCAGACGCGCCGGATAACGCTCTCCTTGCACCGTGATCTTTGAAACAGCGCTTTCGATGTGCCGCAGATCTGCGCGTGTCAGCTCAATTGTCGCCGCTCCAAGATTCTCTTCCAGGCGATTCAGCTTCGTGGTGCCCGGGATCGGCACGATCCAGGGCTTCTGTGACAGCAGCCAGGCCAGTGCGATCTGTGCCCGCGTCGCATGCTTTTGGGCTGCAATCTCGCCGAGCAGATCCACCAGGGCTTGGTTTGCCCTACGAGCCTCGGGCGTAAAGCGGGGAAGCAGATTGCGGAAGTCTTTGTTGTCGATCGTCGTGTTCTCGTTGATCGCGCCTGTGAGGTAACCCCTGCCGAGCGGGCTGAAGGGAACGAAGCCGATCCCGAGTTCCTCGAGCGCCGGCAGAACATCCTTCTCGGGTTCTCGCCACCACAGAGAATATTCGCTCTGAAGGGCAGTCACCGGTTGCACCGCGTGGGCGCGGCGGATTGTCTTAACGCCTGCTTCCGACAGGCCGAAGTGCCGTACTTTACCTTCCGCGATCAGTTCCTTCACGGTGCCGGCTACTTCTTCAATCGGCACGTTCGGATCGACACGGTGCTGATAAAACAGATCGATCACATCGGTCTTGAGGCGCTTGAGCGATGCCTCCGCCACCGCTCGGATGTGCTCAGGCCGGCTGTTCATGCCGTTTTGTCCGCCAGTCGCATCCAATTGGAAGCCGAACTTCGTCGCGATCACTACCCGCTCGCGAAAGGGTGCGAGAGCTTCGCCTACCAGTTCCTCGTTCTTGTAAGGGCCGTAGGCCTCGGCGGTGTCGAAGAAGGTGACGCCGCGCTCGAATGCGGTACGGATCAGCTTGATCCCCTCCTGCGTGCTGACTGCGGGACCGTAACCATGACTCAGTCCCATGCAGCCCAACCCGAGCGCGGAGACTTCGAGGTTGCTCTTTCCAAGTTTACGCTTTTGCATTGCTAGCTCCTTTTTGATCCCTGCGGCAGATCGACATGAATCACAAAAAATCGTGCATCTGCAGTGGTGGATCGGTTTAGACGGAGGAGACGCTGATGGGTCGATTGAGCTTGAGTGACTGAGCGGCTGCCTCGGCCAGAACGAGCGCCGCGACAGCGTCATGGTAGCCGGCCACTGGTGTATCGCCATCCCGCAAGATACCCACGAAATGCTGCATCTCGCGCCGGTAAGCTTCTGCGTAGCGATCCAAAAAAAAGTTTTGCAAGGTGTCGCTCTTCACTCCACGTTCAGTAGACATCGAGACTGTGCTAGCCAAAACATTGTCGGCGCGCACAGCGCCGGCCGAGCCGTAGGCTTCAATGCGCTGGTCGTAACCATAGGCAGAACGGCGAGTATTGCTGATGACGCAGAGCCGACCAGTTTCAGTACGCAACACTGTTTTTGCGGTGTCGACATCGCCGGCTTCGCCGATTGCCGGATCGACTAAACAGCTGGCGCTCGCGTATACCTCTGAGGGTTCCTCAGCCAATAACCAGCGTGCCATGTCGAAGTCATGAATGGCCATATCTTTGAACAGGCCTCCGGAAACGCGGATATACGACAGCGGTGGAGGAGCGGGATCGTGACTGATGATGCTCAAACTCTCGAGTTTGCCTATCGCTTTCGACTCAATCTGAGCTTTGAGGACCCCGAAATGCGGATCAAAGCGTCTGTTAAATCCCATCAGCAGTGTCGCGGCGCCCAATTGGGCCCGCGCTTTGCGGGCGCGCCCCAAATCAAGATCCAGCGGCTTCTCGCAAAAAACCGCTTTGCCGGCCGCTGCCGCCGCCAACGCTTGATCCAAGTGGACATTCGTCGCACTCGCAATGATGACACCGGATACCGAACCATCGCCTAAGACCGCATCGAGGTCGGCGACCTCAGCACCGGTTTGACTCGCCAATGCCGCAGCCGCCAAGCTGTTTGGATCAACGACATATTTCAGGGTCAATTCCGGAGAATTCGCGGCGTTGCGGGCATGGATTTTTCCAATCCGTCCCGCACCAAATATGGCTACGTTGAACATACCTGGCCCCACCGTTGTAATCGTTCGGCTCGGGCGACCCAGCCGAGCGGCCATACCAGTGCGGAGTATAATAAAACATACACTTCTCGTTGCGTGAGATCTTGCCTTTAGCTGACAACCCTGTTGATCTGATTGCAGTTGGTCGATCGAGTGTGGACTTGTACGGCGAGCAGGTGGGTGGCCGTCTTGAAGATATGGGGTCATTCGCTAAATATGTAGGCGGCAGCCCGACCAATACGGCGATCGCTTTAGCCAGGCTTGGTTTGAGAGTTGCGCTTTTGACTCGCGTCGGCGCCGATCATATGGGCCGCTACATTCGCGAAGAACTCGTCCGCGAAGGAGTGGATGTGCGAGGCGTGCTCACCGATTCCGAGAGATTAACGGCGCTTGTCGTGCTTGGGATCCGCAATCAGCAGACTTTTCCCCTGATATTTTATCGCGAAAACTGCGCCGATATGGCGCTCAGCGAGCGCGATCTTGATGATGCGTTTCTGGCATCAGCGCGATCGGTTCTAATCAATGGCACGCACCTTTCGACCCCTCGGGTATTCGCGGCCAGCGTGGGGGCGGCTAGGCGGGTTAAAGCAAACGGCGGACGGGTAATATTCGACGTCGATTATCGCCCGGTGCTTTGGGGATTGACGGCCAAAGATCTTGGCGAGAACCGCTTCGTCGCCCATGCGGCGGTGACCGAATGCCTGCAAACTGTGCTTCCCTTGTGCGATTTGGTCGTCGGTACCGAAGAAGAGCTATGCATACTGGGCGGCTCTGTCGAGACAATCGCCGCGATCCGCAATATCAGGTCGAGAACAGCGGCAACGTTGGTGTGCAAACGGGGGCCCCTAGGATGCGTGGCCTTCGCGAACGAAATTCCCGACAATATCGAAGCGGGCTTGGTTGTGCCGGGCTTTGAGGTAAAGGTGCTCAATGTGCTCGGCGCTGGTGATGCGTTCATGGGCGCTTTCCTGCGCGGCTGGCTGCGCGCCTTACCTCTCGAGGAATGTTGCCGGCTCGGAAATGCATGCGGGGCTATAGTCGTGTCGCGTCATGGGTGCGCTCCAGCGATGCCGACCTGGCAGGAGCTGGAATTATTCATGTCGAATCGCGGGGACCTCCCAAGCGAATCTTTTATGCGCCATTTGGATCATGTGCACTGGGCATCGACGCGCCGCCAGGATTATCGGGAGTTGACCGTGCTTGCCATTGATCATCGCAGTGAGTTTGAAGACCTCACGGATTCGGGTATCCCGGACCTGGAGCGGATCGCCAAGTTCAAGACCCTCGGTCTGGGCGCTTTGGATGCCGTCGCACATAAAAACGGGCGTTTTGGATTGCTGCTCGATGGGCGGTACGGATTTGACGCATTAAGTGAGGCCGCGGATTTGCCCTATTGGCTCGGCCGATCCATAGAAATTCCGAAATCACGTCCGCTCGAATTCGAAGGTTCCGCCGACGCCGCTGCCGAGATCGCGACATGGCCGCTCAATCAGGTGGTGAAATGTCTCATCATTTATCATCCCGACGATCCAACCGATCTGCGGGACCGGCAAGAGCGCCAACTAAGACGCCTGTTTGATGCATGCCGAAAGACCGGTCACGAGTTGCTGCTGGAAATAATGTTACCGCGAGCGATGCCCGTAGAGTTCCATACGACCGCGCGGGCAATATCGCGGATATATTCTCTGGGCGTGCTACCCGATTGGTGGAAACTCCCTACCGGTGCAAGCGCCGCCCATTGGCGGGCTATTCAAGATACGATTGCTAAAGAAGATCCACTGTGTCGAGGTGTCCTGCTATGGGGATTGTCGGCACCCGAGGCTGACCTGATTTCATCCTTCGCCGTGGTAGCGCCATTTGGAATCGTGAAAGGTTTTGTGATAGGCAGAACAATTTTTCAAGATGTAGCGCGCGCTTGGTTCGCAGGCACCCTGAGCGATACCGATGCCCGCGATGCGATGGCCCGCAATTTATCGACAGTGGTGAGCGCGTGGCGCAGCGTGCGTGCCGGCGTCGCGAAGTGAAGACAGTCCGATGCACCGCGGCGCAGGCAACGGTACGCTATCTGGCGAGTCAGCACGTAGTCACGGCTGCGGGAGACCTACAATATTTCGCTGGCGTCTGGGCGATTTTCGGCCACGGAAATGTTGCCGGCCTCGGAGAGGCGCTGTATGCAGCGCGCGATCTCATTCCCACTTTTCGGGCCCACAATGAGCAGGCAATGGCCCATGCCGCCATCGCTTTCGCCAAACAATTGCGGCGGCGGCGCGCCATGATATGTACCAGCTCCATTGGGCCGGGCGCAACCAACATGGTAACGGCGGCGGCTCTGGCGCACGTCAACCGATTGCCGGTGCTGTTTCTTCCGGGAGATACCTTTGCTACTCGCGGCCCCGATCCGGTGCTGCAGCAAATCGAGAGTTTTGCCGACGGCACCGTCTCTGCCAACGACTGTTTTAAGCCCGTTTCCCGCTATTTCGATCGAATCGCGCGCCCCGAACAAATAATAGACGCGCTGCCTCACGCCATGAACACTCTGTTAGATCCTGCATCCTGCGGCCCTGTCACGTTGGCTTTTTGCCAGGACGTGCAGGCGGAGGCGCACGACTATCCGGAAGCTTTCTTTCGTCGCCGCGTGTGGACTATTCGCAGGCCGCCGGCGGACGAGCTGGAAATTGATCAACTCGTGACATACCTTAAATCGGCGCGCGCCCCGTTGATCGTGGCAGGCGGTGGTGTTCATTATAGCGGTGCAGAACAAGCGCTCGCGTCATTCGCCAGCAGCACGCATATTCCCGTGACAGAGACACAGGCGGGAAAAGGCACGTTGGCGTGGGATCACCCGTGTAATCTCGGCTCGATTGGGGTCACGGGAACAAGTCCGGCGAACACGGCCGCCGCCAAGGCTGATCTAGTTATCGGCATCGGCACGCGCTTGCAGGATTTTACGACCGGCTCACGCGCGCTATTTACGGCAGCCAATCGCCGGTTGGTGCAAATCAATGTAGCCTCCTACGACGCCGGCAAGCACGAAGCGGCGACCGTGGTGGGGGATGCACGTGCGGTTCTGTCAGAACTTCTGATTCGGCTGGGCAGTTGGCGCAGTGACACCGACGATGGCGCCATCAAGGCGGAGGTCGCACGTTGGAATGTGGCGTGGGAGAGCGCCACAGCCGCGCCGACCGCAGGTCTTCCCTCCGACGCGCAAGTCATCGGTGCTCTATGGCGCAACTCTTCGGAAAACGGGGTTGTCGTGTGTGCGGCGGGCGGGCTGCCGGGAGAGCTGCATAAGCTGTGGCGATCCCGTGAACGGGACGACTACCATGTCGAGTACGGGTACTCCTGCATGGGATATGAGATAGCCGGCGGGTTGGGTGTCAAAATGGCGCAACCGCATCGCGACGTGTATGTCCTGGTGGGCGACGGCAGCTATCTTATGCTCAACTCCGAACTGGCCACCTCGATCACGTTAGGACAAAAACTCATCGTAATTGTCGTCAATAACCGCGGATTTGCGTGTATCAACCGGCTGCAAGGCGGCACCGGTACCGCTGCCTTCAATACAATGCGGCAGGACTCGCAGGGCGTGTGCATCCCGGACATCGATTTTGAGGCACACGCAGGAAGCCTTGGCGCGATTTCACAAAAGGTCGGCTCCATTGAAGGTTTGGAGCAAGCATTGCGGCGAGCCCGGCAATCCGAGCGCACGCACGTGATCGTCGTTGACACCGATTCAACGATTAGCACGCAAGACGGCGGTGCTTGGTGGGACGTGGCCATAGCCGAAGTATCTTCTCGGGGCGAAGTCGATGCCGCTCGGACCGCGTCTCTCGGCCAGCGCAAGAACCGCCGGTTGGGAGAATGATCCCATGAGCATCCGATTTGGAGTCAGCCCGATCGCGTGGATCAACGATGATCTACCCGCACTTGGGGGCAGTACGCCTCTCGAGTCTGTGCTCGCCGATGTCCGCGACTTGGGATTTTCAGGCATTGAACTCGGCGGAAAGTTCCCGCGAGATCCGAAAGTGCTGCAGAAAATGTTGAGCAAATACCAACTCTTGTTGGTGGGTGGTTGGTACGGCGCGAACCTCTTGAACCGGTCCGCGACAGAAGAAATCCAGGCGTTACAGACTCATTTGGCGCTGCTCGAGGCGATGAAGTGCACGGTCTTCATAATCGCGGAGACCAGCAACGCGATTCACGGTAACCAGGATTGTCCATTGTCCGCTGCACCGCAGCTGGCCGATTCAGATTGGGATACATTCGGTCGAAAATTGACCGACGTCGCTGAGCACGTCCAGCAAGCTGGTATGCGCATGGCCTATCACCATCACCTCGGCACCGTGGTTGAATCACAGCGGGACCTCGATCGCTTTTTAGCGTCTACCGGCCCAGTGGTCGGATTGACCCTCGACACAGGTCATGCGGCGCTCGGCGGAGTCGACGCACTGGCGCTCATACGCATGCACCCTGAGCGCATCGCGCACGTGCATTGCAAGGATATTCGTTGCGAGGTTTTTGATCGGGTACGGTCCGAAAGTAGGAGCTTTCTGAGCGGTGTCCTCACCGGTATGTTTACCGTTCCCGGAGACGGCGATCTTGAATTCGCGCCCGTTATGCAATTACTCGCAGCAGTCGGCTATTCTGGATGGATTATCGTGGAAGCGGAACAAGACCCCGCAATGGCGAATCCAAAGCAATACGCCGAGCTTGGATTGAAGACACTGCGCCGCCAAGCCTCAGCCGCCAATTTCTACGAGGCAGCGTTTTCATGAGCAAACTTCTGGTTCGGTCGGGCGCGCCTGATGAGACTGGCTGTGTGCTCAATATCACACCGCAAAGCGCAGGCTGGCGGCATGTCGGATTCCGGATACATCGCCTGAATGCCGGGCAGGCCGTACGCGGCGGCGCGACCGATCGCGAAACCTGCCTCGTGGTGCTGACCGGAACTGCGGATGTTCTGGTCGATGGCTGGCATTTCCGCGGCATCGGGAATCGTGGCTCGCTGTTCGACGACGCGGCGCCCGGCGCCGTATACGCACCTGCCGGCTCGAACTTCTCGGTGATCGCGAAGGGTAATGTCGAGTTGGCCATATGCTCGGCGCCTGGCAAGCCCGGGCGTGTCCCGCGTGAAATTGCCGCCGCAGACATGAGCAGAGAGGTTCGCGGAACCGGCACCAATACGCGGTACGTCAGAAATATTCTTCCGCAAACCAAGGAGGCTGACAGCTTGCTGGTCGTCGAGGTCATCACTCCGGGCGGACATTGGTCGAGTTATCCGCCCCACAAACATGATACTGCGACATCGGGAAAGGAGACCGCGTTGGAGGAGACGTACTACCATCGGCTGTTTCCGCTGCAAGGGTTTGCATTTCAGCGCGTGTATACCGATGAGCGCGATATCGACGAGACGGTGTGCGTGCACGACGGTGACGTCGTTCTCGTGCCTAGAGGATATCATCCCGTCGCGGCGGCTCACGGGTATGACCTTTACTACTTGAATGTCATGGCGGGGCCCGAACGCAACTGGGTTTATCGCAACGATCCCCAACACGAATGGCTGGTACGGCAACCGAAATCCACACCGCCTCAATGACCAGTTGAAAGCCGCCGCGGCACTAATTATATACATCGCGCACCGCGGGCTTAAGGGGAAGCAAATGGCAGTCGAATCGAGAAAAATCCTAAGTGTCGCCGTCACCGCCTGCGCGCTATTGGCAAGCATGGTGGTGCTCGCGCTGGTTGCCTGCTCCGGCAAATCGGTCGGGAATTCCATCCAGATTGTTGCCAGTTTGCACGATATGACCGAGCCGTTCTTTGTCGCGGTGAAAAAGGAACTCGACAGCGAGGCTGGACGGCTCGGGGTAATGCTGTCGGTAGAGGACGGACAGTCCAATTCTGCCAAACAAACGGCGGACATCGAAGCCGCCATTTCGGGTGGTGTTCAAGGCATCATGCTCGCGCCTAACGATGTAAATGCGCTTGCCCCAGGGGTCGAAGACGTGATCAAAGCGGGAATTCCCATCGTGACCTTGGACCGCAGAGTCGACAATACCAGCGTCAAGGTGCCGCATGTCGGGGCGGACAACGTTGCGGGTGGCCGCATGATGGGGCAGTGGGTGATTGATTCGTTTCCGGACGGCGCACGAATTCTGCTGATAACCGGGCAATTAGGATCCAGCCCCTCCATCGATCGCACACGGGGCATCAAGGATACATTGAGTGCCGCTGGGCCCAAATATCAAATTGCTGCGGAACAGTCCGGCACATGGAAGCGCGAGCAGGGATTGACCGTGACGCAGAACGTATTGACTGCGCTCGGCGGCCAGTCATTGCAAGCGATCGTGGCTGAAAGCGATGACATGGCCTTGGGTGCCTTGGAAGCATTGCGCTCGAGCGGTATTTCCGGTGTCAAAGTCATCGGATTTGATGCCATTCCGGAGGCTTTAAAGTTAGTGCGCAGCGGCGAGATGGCGGCCACCGTTGAGCAGTCGCCCAAAGCCCAAGCGCAGACCGCTTTAAGGCAGCTGGTGGCGCGCATCCGCAAACAAACGCCGATCGCGGGCGCGCGTATCGCGCCGCTGTTAATTACGCAGTCCAATATCAATGAAGCCGAGCGAATTGGCGAAATTCGGTAGCGGCCTGATGTCGACAGCTTTTCTTTTGGATGTTCGCGACGTTCACAAACAATTTCCGGGCGTGACAGCGTTGGACGGCGTCGAGCTCCGAGTCCGATGCGGGGAAGTGCACGCGCTATTGGGCGAAAATGGGGCGGGAAAATCCACGCTCCTTAAAATACTGTCCGGTGCTCTTCGCGCAGATCGGGGACAAGTCATTCTGGGCGGTGTGATGCTCGACCCGCGGGACACGCCGCGCAAGCGACAACGGTTGGGCCTTATCACGATCTATCAAGAATTCAATTTGCTGCCGTTCATGTCGATCGCTGAGAACCTCTACCTGGGACGTGAACCCAAACGGTGCGGGATCATCGATTGGGCCACGATGCACGGCAATTCCCGTGCCTTGCTCGCCAGTCTGGGGTTAAACATCGATCCAACGCGGGAAGTTCGCCACTTGAGCGTGGCCCACCAACAAATGATCGAAATCGGCCGTGCCGTCGCTCAAAAGGCGAAACTGATAGTGATGGATGAGCCGACAGCGGCGTTGAGCACACGCGAGGTTGATATCCTGCATACGGTCATTCGAGATTTGAGGAGTCGCGGCGTGAGCTTCGTCTATGTCACGCATCGCTTGGACGAAGTGAAGGTGATTTGCGATAGCTTCACGGTATTGCGCGACGGGCGGTACGTTTCGCGAGGGGACGTGAAAAACGTGGAAATTCGTGAATTGGTCCATCTCATGGTCGGTCGCGAAGTGGAGTTCGCGAAACTCTCGCGCTCGGCTCCGCGCGAAGAGACGGTGCTTGCCGTCAGAGGTGTCTCGCGTGCACACGATTCCAAGGGCCGCCATGCAATGGCGCTTCAGGATCTTTCGATAGAAGTCAAAGCCGGCGAAATCTTGGGATTTGCAGGGCTTGTCGGCGCAGGGCGTAGCGAACTTGCCCGAATCGTTTTTGGAGCCGATCGCTGCGATCGCGGCGTGATCTACCTCAATGGGCTCCAAGTGAGCCCGTTACGATCACCGAAAGATGCCATTCGCGCCGGATTTGCACTCGTGCCGGAGGATCGAAAACAACAGGGATGTTTTCTTGAACAATCAATTGCTCAAAACCTGACGCTGCCGAGTCTCAAGCGCATCGGGTATTGGCGCATCTTCGTCAACGAAACCAAGGAGCGGCAACTGGTCGAGAAGTACAAAAAGGCGCTGCGCATCAAGATGGGCAGTTCCGCGGCTGCGATTGGTACGTTGTCCGGCGGAAATCAGCAGAAGGTTCTATTGGCGCGCTGCATGGCCCTTGCGCCCAAGGTGCTGATAGTCGATGAACCGACTCGAGGTATCGATGTGGGCGCGAAAGCCGAGGTGCACCAATTGCTGTCTGATATGGCCGAAAGTGGCATCGCGCTGATCGTGATCTCATCGGAAATGCCTGAGGTTCTTGCACTTAGCGATCGGATTGTCGTGTTTCGCGAAGGCTGCATCAGCGGAGTCCTCGAAGCTCATGCGGCGACGGAAGACAAGCTGATGGAACTCATGGCGCTTTCACCGCGCGCCGCACCGATGGAGATAGCCGCGGTATGACTTCGAGTCGCCGTTTCGATGCGGTAGGGTGGCTGCAGCGTTACGGCACCTCGTGCTTCCTGGCAGCGCTGATCCTGTTCTTTGCGCTGCAAAACTCGCGCTTCCTCTCAGTGCGCAATGTAACCAACATTCTCACCGAGGTATCGATTTACGGCATCATCGCGGTGGGAATGACTTTCGTCATTTTGACGGCGGGCGTAGATCTTGCCGTCGGATCGCTGCTGGCGTTCGCGGGCATGTCAGGGGCCTACATCGCCAGGGCCCTGGGGGCGGGTTACCCGCTGAGCTGGCTCGTTGCGCTGTCGACGGCCACCGCGGTCGGCGCCTTGGTTGGATATTTACAGGGAAAAGCAGTTACGTTTTTCAGCATTCCGCCTTTCATTGTGACCTTGGGCGGCATGACCATCTGGCGTGGCGCCACGCTGATTCTAAATGACGGGTCTCCCATCGCTGGCTTCGATGCCAACTATCGGTGGTGGGGGACGGGTTCCATACTCGGCGTACCCGTACCTGTACTTATTTTCGGCGTGGTTGTATTGCTGGGTTTCGTCACGCAACGCTACACGCGATATGGACGGTTTATATACGCGGTAGGAGGGAATCCGGAAGCTGCACGTCTCAATGGCGTCGACGTATCTGCGATTGTCACCAGTGTGTATCTGATCGTGGGCGCGCTCGCGGGTCTGGCGGGGTTTCTATTGTCCGCAAGACTCGGGGCGGCCGAAGCCGTCGCCGGCGTGGGGTATGAGCTGCGCGTGATTGCCTCGGTGGTGATCGGCGGGGCCAGTCTTGGGGGCGGTCGCGGCGGAATCGCCGGCACGATCATTGGCGCCTTGTTGATCGGGGTGCTAACCAACGGACTGGTGATCACGCACGTGTCATCCTACTGGCAACAAGTGGTGATCGGACTGATCATTGTTAGCGCGGTGGCTTTCGAAAGCTATGCGAAATCACATCGGTTTTCAAATTGATCATGGACACAACGCTCGGCTTGACCGCCTCCGGGCATTACCGCCACCACTGAAGATGGCCGGCCGGTGAATTCCTGCTATTCATTCCTCATTCGGTTCAACCTTAGGAATTGATTATCATTTGACTGAGTCATTAGCTGATTCACCAATTTCGCGAATCCAAATATTCCGAAAGCTGATCGGAGCCGACGGGTCACCATGCGCCTGCAACTTGATGGCAGCGCGCTGATATGGACGATACGCGGGTTTGCCGATGTAGACAGTTTCACCTGAAAGCCGCACGTGGTTTTGCACAAGAACACCATTATGAAACACGGTTGCATAAGCGGGACTCGTGAGTGTTCCATCGGCGTCAAAGGTCGGCGCAGTCCACACCACGTCATAGGTTTGCCACGCGCCCGGCGCGCGCATGGCGTTGACCAGCGGTGGCGCCTGCTTGTAGATGCTCGCCGCTTGACCATTCACGTAGGTTTGATTCTTCCAGGAATCCAGAATTTGGACTTCGTATCCGGCGTCGCCAGGACCTGTTGAGGCAAGAAAGAGGCCGCTGTTGCCGCGCAGCTGACCCTCACCGGTAATCTCCTTTGGAACACGCCATTCCAGGTGCAATTGATAATTCTTAAAGAGTTGCTTGGTCTCAATATTCCCCAACGCCTTATCGACGGTCAGTACGCCCTTGCTAACCTTCCAGCGCGCCGGCGAATGATCTTTGGTCGCCACCCATTGGTCTAATGTGCGGCCATCGAACAAAATGATGGCATCGGAAGGCGGAGCGCCAGCGGCGCTGCCAGGCGACACCACAGGCGGAACCGGCTCCCACTGTTCGGTGGCTTTCGGATCGCCTTGGGGGGATTGTGCGACGGCGCTTAAACATCCCGAAAAACCAAGTGCCAGCATCAGAGCGACGTTCATACGGTACATAATTGGTACGCCTCTGTGAGTGAAACGAATGGATCGCCGCGGGTGGGCTTGAACTCATGCGCTAAATAGCCCTGGTAGTTCAGATCGGCGAGGGCCCCCGCAATGGCGTGGTAATTGAGTTCTTGGCTGTCGTTGATTTCATGGCGACCGGGAACGCCGCCGGTATGAAAATGTCCCATCCAGTTGATGTTGTCGCGAATCGTCCGGATCACATCTCCCTCCATGATCTGCATGTGATAGATGTCGTACAGCAGCTTCACTCGCGGCGAATTGACCCCCCGCATGACCGCGACACCAAAGGCGGTACGGTCACCCTGGTAACCCGGATGATCCACTTTGCTGTTGAGCAACTCCACGCAGATCGTGACGCCATGCTTTTCCGCAAGGGGGGCGACCTTGGAGAGGCCGGCGACACAGTTGGCAATTGCCGTGGCGTCGTCGATCGCCGCAACTCGATTGCCGAACATGGCAATAACGTTCGGCACGTGTGCACGCGCAGCGAGCGGCAGCGCCCTATTGAGCTCTTCCAGCAGTAGTGCGTGGTTGGCGGGATCGTTGAAGCCCGTTTGGATGAATTTCTCCCGCCGACCGGCATAACCCATGGAGACGCTAAGCCCAGCATCGCCAGCCACAGACCACTCATCCGGAAACAGCAAGTCGATCGCTGCGAACCCAATCTGCTTCGCGCGACGGCAAAACTCCGGCAACTGCATGGACACATACGGCCACCGGCACACCGATTGCTTGAGCCGGCCGCTGGGCGCCACAACGTCCGCGGATGAGGCTGTCAACGGCTCTGCGGCCGCTCGGATCTCCCTGGCGGCGCAAACGCCGGCAGCAGTTACGATCGCCGTCAGTGCCGTGCGGCGGCTCATTCGAGGGAATTTCTTGACCATGCCGACTCCAAAGGTTTCTGGACGCGCACAAATTCCTTAGTATTGCGCGAGAGCGCCCACCTCGATCGACCTTTCAGGTGCGCTGAATCGATATAGAATACGTCGAAAATTGAGCGAGAGACTGTTGCACTTGGGAAATAACAATTCATCTAGCTATGACGCCATAGTAGTCGGCTCTGGTATAGCCGGCGGATGGGCGGCAAAGGAACTCACCGAGAAGGGGCTTCGCGTCCTGCTGCTGGAGCGAGGTCGAAACGTCGAGCACATCAAAGACTACGTCAACGCGACGAAGGCGCCCTGGGAATATTTGCACCGAGGCGGCCGAACGCACGCAATGGAAGATGCCTATCCCGTGCTCAAGCGGGATTACCCGCTCAACGAGAAGAACCTCGCCTTCTGGGCAAACGAGCAGGAATCGCCCTATACGGAGGTAAAACGGTTCGATTGGTATCGAGGCTATCAAGTCGGTGGCCGTTCGCTGACTTGGGGACGTCAGAGTTATCGTTGGAGCGATTTCGATTTTGAAGCAAACGCAAAAGAAGGGATTGCGGTCGATTGGCCGATTCGTTACAGCGAGCTGGCGCCCTGGTATGACCACGTGGAAAGATACGCGGGAATTTCCGGCTCGCGCGAGCGGTTGCCGCAGCTTCCCGACGGACAGTTCCAGCCGGCCATGCCGCTCAACTGCGGTGAAGAATTGGTTGCCGGCCGACTGAAAAATAAATTCGACGGCAAGCGCCAAATCATCATCGGGAGAACCGCAAATGCAACCAAGGCGCTAGAGGGACGCGCACCTTGCCAGTATCGGAACGCGTGCTGGCTAGGCTGTCCGTATGGCGCCTACTTCAGCACGCAGTCATCGACTCTGCCGGCGGCAGCTAAAACCGGGAATCTGACGTTGAAGCCTTGGTCGATTGTGACCGAGGTCCTGTTCGACAAGGATCGCCAGCGCGCAAGCGGCGTGCGGGTGCTCGATGCCGTGACCGAACAGACGACCGATTACACGGCGAAGTTGGTTTTCATCTGTGCATCCACGCTCAATTCGACCTGGCTACTGATGCGATCTGCGACCGACGTCTGGCCGGGAGGCTTGGGTAGCAGCTCGGGTGAACTGGGGCATAACCTCATGGATCATCATTTTCGCTGTGGCGCGCAGGGAACCCTCGTCGGCCTGAACGACAAGTACTACTACGGTCGTCGTCCGAACGGCATCTATATCCCCCGCTATCGCAACCTGTTCGGCGACAAAAGAGACTACCTGCGCGGCTTCGGCTACCAGGGCAGCGCCAGCCGAGAGGGGTGGTCGCGGGCGGTCAAGGAACTGGGTGTCGGAGCAGCCTTCAAAGACGAGATGACTTCTCCCGGTCCCTGGATTTTCGGCGCCACGGCATTCGGCGAAATGCTCCCCAATCACGCCAACAGCGTGGCGCTCGACGCCAGCAAGAAGGACAAATGGGGCCTGCCAGTCCTTAAGATTGATTGCGCCACCGGGGAGAACGAGCGCTTGATGCGCAAGGAAATGATCTCGGATATGGCAGAGATGCTCGAGCAAGCTGGGGCTAAAACAGTAAAAACCTTCGACGCGGAATCCTATCCGGGCATGGCGATTCACGAGATGGGCACGGCACGCATGGGGCGGGATCAGAAAACCTCCGTGCTGAACGCTCACAATCAGCTGTGGGATGCGCCGAATGTCTTCGTTACCGACGGCGCGTGCATGGCCTCGAGTGCGTGTCAGAACCCCTCGCTCACCTACATGGCCCTTACCGCGCGCGCGGTGGACTTTGCCGTGAATGAACTCAATCGCCGTAACCTTTGAGGTGACTTGATGACTGCATCACTCGAATCGAAACAGATTCGATTAATCAATCGCCGTGAGGCGATCCGCTGCGTGAGCGCCATGCTGGGAGGCGTGGCTTTCGTCGGTGGCAGCAGGCTGTTGGCGGCGGTTGAGAATGCGAGTGCGTCCCATGAGGCAGCGCCCGGAACATTTGCCGCGCAAGATATCGCCTTTCTCGACGAGATCGCGGAAACGATTCTGCCCGCAACCAAGACCCCTGGCGCGAAGGCCGCAAAGACCGGCGCATTCATGGCGCTCATGGTCACTGACAGTTACAGTCCGGCCGAGCAAAAGGCCTTCCTAGAAGGGATGCGAAACGTAAACGAGGCGACGATGAAGGTGCATAAGGTCTCGTTCATGGCGGCAACGCCGCAGCAGCGGCTCGCCGTGCTGACAACGCTTGATCACGAGCAGAAGCACGTCATGGACTTGCGCGAAGCGGCAGACCGCCTGAAGAAAGGATTGGCGCCTCTGCCGGTGGATGAGACCGCAGCAAAGGCGGATGGTTATCTGCCGGAGGATCGCAAGCAGGGCGCGCCCGCCACCTCAGTTAGCGCGCCGGATGGAGCCATCAAGCAGCCAGCGCATTATTTTCGCATGATGAAGGAGCTCGCGCTGCTCGGCTACTTCACGTCCGAGATCGGCTGCAGCAGAGCGCTGCGCTACGTCGAGGCGCCGGGCCGCTTCGATCCATGTATTCCATATTCACCAGGGGAGGCCGCGTGGGCATCGCACGCCTGATGTCCCTAACGCTCAATGAGTTCGGGTCGCCTGGAACACGCGAAGAAAGTTGCCGCCCATGATTTTTGCCACCTCCTGATCCTGCATGCCGCGCGCTAGCAATGCTGCTGGGATAAGACTCCAATCGCGATAACTGCGCAAAACCGGTTTAAAGTTTGCGTCCATGTCGGTACCAATTGCCACATGATCGATGCCCACCACATCGACCAGGCGCTGAATCGAATCGATATAATCCGCAAACGTCGTCTGCCCGACGCCCGACGGCCACGAACCAATGATGCCGCCCGTAGCTGCCACAAGCTTGGCGTGCTCGCTGCTGATCAGACGCGGATGATTAAGAGTGGGCGTCGCCAAATTCGTGTGTGAAATCAAGATGGGCTTGGTCGATACTTCGAGAACATCCTTAGTGACCGCGAACGTCGCATGCGCGAGATCAATGATGATCCCGATTTTATTCATCTCGGTGACGATGGATTTGCCGAGAGCTGTCAACCCGTTGTGCACCGGTGCTTCGGTTTGTATGTCGCCGATCTGATTGACATGGTAATGGACGAGGGTGACGGCACGTACGCCGTCGCCAAATGCCTCCTGAACCCGATCGAGGCGTTCCTCGATGAAGTCTCCTCCTTCCACGGCGAAAACGACCGCCGTATGGTGGCGCCGGTGTGCAGCCTCGATGTCGGCGGGGCTCAATCCCTTGGTGAGCGCCTGATTAGCCGCAACCGCCTTGAGCTCGGCGAGCTGTCGCCGATAATCTGCCCACGCCTCGCCCGGCGCAAAGATCCTGGAGGCTCGCAGTCCCTGCGTCGTCATTTCAAGCAACCGCATGTCCGCCACCGCTGAGAACAACGCAGCGCTCACGTTCCCTGCATTGAGATCGGCAATCGCCCGTGCCTCAAATGCTTCGCCGAAGACGCGCGTGGTCGGCGTCTCATAGGCAAGCTGCTTGAGAAAGAATCGACCGGGATGACTATGGGTGTCGACGGTCGCATGGCGCTCGAGGAACGCGACGCCGGCAGATCGCTGTTGCGTGTTAAGTTCCATGCCGAGATCGTTGAGCCGATCCCCGTCTCCCAGCGCTGCCTTCACATCCTGAGGGCGGACGTTACGGATGCCGAGCGCCGTAGCGCCTGCGACGGCCGTAAGATAGCCGAGTGTTTCACGTCGCGTTAGCCTTGAATCATGAGTCCGCCGCGACAACTGACGCTCCTTGATAAGTATTCCCCATGACTTGAGGTATGAGCTAAAGAGTAAGCCCTAACGGAAGCGTTGAATATACCCGCGCACGAAACTGTGATTGCGATACCGAAGATTACTGCGCTGAGGCACACGCGGGTGAATGACTACATGAAATAGTGCGGCACGAACCGGCTCATATTTCCCGTGATCAACGAGTCATCCTCGCGGATTCCCATGCCAGCCGCCTCGTTGCCGACCACCCACGATCCCACCACTGCTGATTTTTCGTCTGTCCTGAACAGCGGCGCATACTGCTGATATACCATTGGGCCCACGTACGTCCCGCCGGTTTGAGCCGTAACTTCACCAGTAATTTGTATGTTGGCGCCTTCCCGTGAATGCATTGGCTTCACCACATATGTGCCGCCCAACTGTCCGGGCTGAAGATGCGCCGCCAATAGATTCTTGTGCCGCGGATACAATTTCCATAGCAGCGGCAGTATTCCCTTACTCGACAAAATGGACTTCCAACACGGTTCGATAAAGCGCGTGCCATAAGCAGCGATCCGCGACCCAAATGAGTCCGAGAACATCCATTCCCATGGGTATAGCTTGAAGCAACGGCGAATAGGATTAAGGTTTCTGTCGATAAACATCGATAACCGGTCCTGTACGCCGATGTCCTTCATGGAAATCAAAGCAGCGGTGCAGTCGGCTTGGCATGCCGTGTCCATGAGATAACGTATATTGCCGACATCCTCGTACGCGTCGGTATCGCACGCAAAGTGGAGAAATTCTCCCGCCGGACTGATCTCTCGCCATCGTTCAATAAGACGCTCGTGCAGCGAATTGAATTGATCAGCGCGAGGCTGTACGTCCTTGAGCCAGTACCACTGCACCACCGCAGCCTCAAGCAGGCTGGTCGGCGTGTCGGCGTTGTATTCCAACAGCTTCGGCTCATCTCCGGAAAATGCCAGATCAAAGCGGCCGTAGAGACTCGGCTCTTGGTTGGACCAACTCTCGGCGATCAGTTCCTCGTATTGGACCGGAATGCCGACATCGGCGTACGCTGCATGGCGCACCGTATAGTCAACGACCTCCAGGCAGATTCTTTGCAACTCATTCGTTGCCGTCTCGATGCGGTTGATCTCATCGAGCGTGAAGACATAGCACGCTGACTCGTTCCAATATGGGTAGTCATCGACTGTTGTGTGGAAGTCAAAGCCGACTTCTTCGCACTTTGCCCGCCAGTTTTCACGCGGTATCGAGCTTTCCCGCTTCACTCGCCCGCGCCGCCGTGGGCGCCCGCAGAGGCGCCAAAGCCGCCAAAATGAGCTTCGGATCCGGAGGTTATAGCGCCGCCGCCTTGCGAGACGATGCCTGAAGATGCGCCACCGCCACGGCCCCAAAATGACGATGAGCGGCTGTACCAAGGTCCAAAATAATAGACCATGCCGTTGGATCCTTGGGATTGCTGGCAACTGGTTTCGGTACCCCAGTCCTTTAAGCAGGCTTCCTTGCTGCTGTAGAACGCTCTATGGCGCTCCTCATCCTTGCAGCCGGCGACACCAGCGCCCACCAGTAATAGAGTGATGGCCGACGTGGTTAGTTTGTTGCTGCGTCTCCGCAGCGATTGTGTCTCGCGTCCAGAAGCCATCGGCCAGGTTCCTCGACTTAGCTCTCTCACCGGCACATTCTAGCAACCCGCTGCGGAGGTCAAGAATTCATACGCTAATTTGAGACATGTTGTGGATTACGGAGCAGAGCGCGAAGCCTTCACCAGCAGCACGGCGCCCCCGGCGCCCGTCGCTTGGTAATATGCGGTGAACCGGCGAGTTTCCTCGGCGTCGTAAGGCTTGAGATTATTTGCCCAGCGATAACCGATGGGTTGATACCAAAGTTCTACATCGACTTGGAAGGGCCCGGCAGCCTGACCGAGTTCTACGGAATACTTGATACTGTGACGGCCATCGGTAAAACTTGGATCGGCGAGTGCATCGCCCCGCACAGCGATTTCCGGCGCCGCCGTCGATTTGTCAAAGCCGCGCGGAAGTATTCGATTGTCCTTCAAGTACCTGGCCGCGAACAACAGCCCCGTCGTGACCTGGTCCTTGACGTCGCCAAGGATGGATTCGTAGATTTGCACCTGATCGGGCTGGCGAATTTCCCGATAGTGTGCCTCGTATTTGCTCGGGTCAATGTCATTATCGTTGCCCACGATGGAACCGTCGGGATTCAATGCGCCTGATTCAAACACTGGGCGATGATCTCGATCTCGCACCAGGACGTGAAGCCAAACGCGCCGCGATGGGTACGCCGTCGGTAATTTGTGGCCGCCTAAATTTTCCACAGTAATGACTTCTTCCAAGCGCCCGTCACGGATCAAAGGCGGTGCGACTGACAATGCGGCAGCCTCGTTTTGCAAATAGCGCATGGTGCGGTCGGCGGCGCCATACATTTCGCGAGGTTCGGCGGAAACGTTCAGCTCATCGCGATATCGCGCGAGAATTTTCTGCATGGCGAAGTTTGCACCAACGAATTGATGGCGTTTTGCATCCGGGCGGGGACTGCCCAAGATCCGGGTGACCGCAATATCCTCTTCCACCGGCGGCATGTGGCAAGACTGGCAGGTGCGCTGGGTACGGTAGTCACTGTGCTGCCACTCCTGGTAAATCATTTGTTCGGGGAAAGCGCCCACTACGTTCCCTTGAGCGTCGCGCGCTTCGGTGATCAGCGTATGACAGCTGGCACATAACTCGGGGGTCTGAATTTGAGGACCATGCTGCGGTTCAAATCCCGCGGTCGAACTGCGCATGACCTGTTGCAATCCGGCATTCACCTCATACGGCCCGTATTCGGCGCGAGTGCCGTTGGCTCCCGAACCGCCGACCACGAAGTTGCCATTGAAGCTTGCGTCAGTTCCTAATTTTTCTCGCGTGATTTGGTGGCACACCGAGCAAGAGACGCCGTCCGCATGTTCCTTATCGCTATGAGGGTCTGACGGGAGATTGGCAAGCACTTGGGTCAATTGGCCAGCCTGCTTCGACTTATAGTGTGGAATCGGCATGTGGCAGGCCGAACACTCATCCTCGATGGCCGCAGTCATTGGGCCGTGGTCCATCGTTTCGCGGCGCACGCTGGCTTGCCAGTATGGATCCCGGGATGAATTTGCCATCAGGCTCGTCGCCCAATCCGATCCGATCGAGTAATCATCACCTTTGGAATCGACCATGCCGTTGTGACAGGCGACGCAGCGGTCGGATGTCTGAAACTCGGCCGTATTTGAGATTGCGCGCGGCGCCGCGCCATCTGCGGCATGTCCCATCCACGCTAACGCGCTCACCAGGAAGATGGCAGCACGGAAATGCCTCATGGTTTTCACTACCATCCCTCGAACAGACCGCCGTCGAACCAATCCCAGAGAAAGTACGCGATGATCTGCTTAGGTCGGCCCGCGGTGTCGTTGATTGGAATCAGGTAGCCCATGGCCGCGCGGATATGTTGCCGGCGATTGATGGTCACTTGGAATTCGGGGACGACGTCCCAGTCGGTTTTGGTTCCTGAGCTCAGGTTGCGATTGGCGATAAATTCCAGCATGGGAGACCACAAGCGTCCCAGATTTCCATCGCCGGCAATTGATTTACCGAAAGCACTTCGCATGTACACGGAACTCGGCCCGTATTCCGTATGCCGCGGAACATTGATTCCCGTTTGAATCTGCATGAATGCTTGGTGCCCGAATAATTGATCGTACATCGCAAAGACGCCGAGACTCGGTTCGCCCGCACCCAAGCCCCGCTTCTGGTCGCCTGTTGCCAGAACGACTTCACCTTGAATGCTCAATATCGAGCCGGTGCCGTCGTAAGCGGGCTTGTCCGGACTGGCATTCAAATGGGAATACAGAATGTGCTTATCGCCGATCACAATGTCGCCGAGACCGCCTGAATACCCGCCGCCGCTTTTATGCACCCAGCCCAAAGGAACCGCCACTTCCAACTGGTCTAACTTGCCGAGAACGCGTTCATAGACTAGCTCGTTGGTAATGGCCTGCGGCCCCTTTACATTCACCGTGGTGGTGAGAATGGTTTCGCTTTCCGGAAATGCCTTCTCGGTGAGCAGCGCACGCGGCACGTTGAGCTCGCCGAAAGGCCAACCCTTCTCGTTGCACAGACTCCGTAAGTATGCAATGACCTCGTCCATCTGCGACGGCGTCAATACGCCGCTGAAGGAGGGCATGATTGTCGAAAACCCCCGAGCGGGGCCGCCATCTCGAATCGCCGCCTTGTAGTCGCGGGTGAACTCAGGCGTGGTCTCTTCGCATTTGTTGAAATGGGGAAAGCTGTCCGGAGGATCGAACCCTGCCGTTGCTTTTGGCGTGCCTTCGCCTTTCGCGCCATGACATGCCGCGCAAGCGGCGTCGTAGATTGCCTTTCCGCCGTGTAAGTTCAACTGCCGGGGTAGGTCCTCGCTCGATGCCTGCCGCCACACCAGAATCGACAATGCCACCACGCACAGAGCGGCGCCATCCCACAGAATTCGCTTAGAGCCGCTGCCACTGTCGATGTCGTTGCAAATGGCAGGTTTTTGCACTCTTAAATCCCTAAAGTTCTGGTATCGCGCGCTGTGCGTAGGCGTTCGCCTACAAAAGAAACCTGTCGCGCAAAGCGCGGTCACCAGCCCATAATATCGTCGGTCTATACGCTGCGCTACTGATCGAGCTACGGATTTCACGAGCATTCGCGCACTGGATGATAACCTCGCGCGCTATGAGCTTAGCGAACGCGCATAGCCCTCGGGGAACTTGTTCCTTTTCATTCTGCTCTTGCAGAGCGATATGCCCGGTGTGCATCCCCATGCCGGGTTACCTGCCCTGGTGGTGTCTGTCAAAGGAACCGCCGGGGCTTTTTTCAACGGATGAACCTCGCGCCGACAGTCTGATTGTTTCGCAAACTGGAGGTGGACTCGCCGGAGGAAGGCTTACTGTTAAGGCCGATCTTTCGGTAGCACAATGCCGGTGATCCTGAGCGGCTTGTCGCGAAGTTTCATCGCGGGCGCGATGAAAGCCGCGATGAAAGCAATGCCAGAAGCGCGGGACTAGGACTCTCACGCACGCTGCTGCGGGCTCACTCCGTGGGATATCGCCGGCGCACAGCTCATGCTTTTCGGCGAGTCGACCCTTGCCTTGGGCGGTTGGCGGACCTGACTCAAGGCGAGCCGCCGCTCGGTGAGAGCGCTCAGTCCTACAAAACGGTGCGCTTGATATTCAGGGTGCGGGCAATTGCTAACGGCCCGCAACATTCCGCGTCGGACCCAAAAAAGAGCCTGGCCGAGCGACGGACGCCGCGTGTGAGTTTTACCTGACGCGCAACCCCTCCGTTTGGCAGGGGTATTCGCCGTCTAAAGGACGATATAGTGGATTTTAGCGTGCAGGAGATGGGTATGAGTTCGATTCCTACCGAACTTCCTGACGGTGACCTCGAGGCACGCTCGAAGTTACCGGCTGAGGAAGCAGACTTGCGGCTGGCACCAGACCAGAACGCGCTGGCGTCGCATTTGCAGGCGAGCATAGAAGCCGAACGGTCTCAGTTGGTACGCGAGCTTCACGACGATATGGGCGGATTGGTTGTTGGCGCACTGATGGATGTCGCGTGGGTTGAGGCGCATCTCGGCCAATCGGCCGAGGTACTCGCGAAACTGCAGAGAGCTCGGCAGTCGCTGCGTGCGGCAATCGACTTGAAACGCAAGCTTATCGAAGAAATGCGCCCGACACTACTGGACAATGTCGGCTTATTTGCAGCCCTCAAATGGCACTTTGCGCGATCATGCGACACCTCGAACGTCGCGAGCGTCGCCACATTTGTATTGCCCGAACCGGTCTTGAAGCCGGAAGTGGCAATTTCTGTTTTCCGCGCGGTGCAAGAAGCCTTGCGAGTCCTAACTATCTCGCTTCGGGCGACCTCGATTAGTTTGAATGCCAAAACGCAGGACTCAACGCTATCTTTACAGCTCTCTCATGATGGTAGAGCGATGAGTCATCCCAATGTCGCGGTCTTGCCGGAATTCGAGTCCATGACGCACCGGATTGCGAGGTTTCAGGGGTCATTCACAATTGCGGCTGCCGGCGGCGGCTTGGCATCGTGGTGCATTGGAATACCGATCAGCCGGCTGGATTAACGCCGCACGCAAACTCGGGCGCTGGTCCCATCGGGTTTAGCATACGCGGCCTGTACATTCAGTGCACCCCATGACATCGATCGCGCACTTTTTTCACGTGCTCACCACTCGCTTGATCGCGCTCTTCAGCGAGGACGCCGCTTGGTCGTAGTCTTCCCAGGGTCTTGTTTTCGCGAGCAAAGGCGGCGCAGTTCTTATTGTGAACGACTTCGGATCAAGCTGCGCCCGCACCTGTTTCCAGTGAATTGGCATCGAAACAGGGGCTCCTTCGCGAGCACGAGGGGAAAGCGGAGCTACCGCGGTAGCGGTACGATCGTTGCGAAGGTAGTCCAAGAAAATTTTCCCCGTTCGTTGCGCCTTTGACATGACATCAAGGTACTTCGTGGGGCTGTCTTCTGCCATTTGCGCACACACAACGTGCGCAAAATTCTTGGCGTCCGGCCAGCCCATGGCTTGCTTCCCACCTTTAAGCGGCGCAACGACATGCAGGCCCTTACCCCCCGTGGTCTTGCAGAACGAGATGAGGCCTAGCTTCTTCAAGCGATCGCGAATTTCAGCAGCGGCCTCGATTACTCTCGCAAAGGGTACGTCAGGAGCGGGATCTAAATCGAATACCAAACGACCTGCAAGTTCTGGGTTGTCTGGGACACAATTCCAAGGGTGTATTTCGAGCGCGCCCATCTGCGCGACGGCGGCGAACGCCTCAATGCGATCAATCTGGACATAGGGGGCCTTGTCCCCAGCAACTTTTGTAAGCGAGAACAACTCGGAGATTCCTGCCATCGCATGGCGTTGGAAAAACTGCTGATGTTTGATGCCGTCAGGAGCGCGAATGAGCGAGGAGGGCCGGCCTTGCAAGTGCGGAAGCATCCATGCACCCACGCTGTCGAAGTATTTCGCGAGCTCCAATTTGGTGACCGGCCTGCCATCGCCGGCGTCGGGCCACATCGGCTTTTCCGGGTTTGAAATGGTCACGCCAAGAATCGAGTTTCGCCGCTCGCCGGTCGTGCCTTTAGCGAAGGTGTTTGCAACGCGATGAGCCGCCCGCACGCTCACCCTTTTCGCGCGCGCAGCCGGAGATCCGGCGGACGAACGCTCGCTACGCGGCACTTCCGCAGTATCTCGATTGGAATGCCACACGGCATTGGGCTTGCGCAATTTCGCACCCGCCAGCATAAAAGGCTTCGGCGCGTTGCCTACGCCGTCGGCAATTTGTTGCATGGAGCGTCCGGAAGCGACTGACTGATCCTCGGCAAGCAGGCTCGCCGTCGCCCCGGGCTTGGCGTACTGATCCTTGTGCTTGATCAACAACCAGTTAGTCCGCGTATCACGACCTCGGTTATTTTTTATCCTAACGAGCACCCAGCTGCCAACCAGTTTCTGGCCGGCAAGAATGTACTTCAGCTCTCCGGCCTTGAGCATTTGGCTGGGGCTTTTATCCCCCTCGGGAGCCCAAAATCCCCGATCCCAGAGCTGAACGGTGCCCCCGCCATACTCTCCCTTAGGAATGGTACCCTCGAAGTCGCCGTAATCGAGCGGGTGATCTTCTACCTCGACGGCGAGCCGTTTATCCGCTGGATCCATTGAAGGTCCCTTGGTGACCGCCCAGGATTTGAAAACTCCGTTGAGTTCCAAGCGAAGGTCGTAATGCAGGTGACTTGCAGCGTGTTTTTGAATGACGAATCGTAAGTGATCCGAAGGGAGCACTTTGGTGGAGCCGCTCGGCTCTTCAGTCTTGGAAAAATCGCGTTTTAGGCGATACTTGGTCAATGCTGATTTGGCCACTTGAACCTCAGACAATGCTATGACCGCAGTCTATGTCTTATCGAGAAAGGGATCGATCGCCAGCATAAACACAACGAGGTGCATTCAGGAGTCTTGATCGCGGCCACGGTGGTGTGAGGCAGCGTCGTGTTGATATTAACAAGAGCACCCCGGAAACTCAGTCCCGGTTGACCAAAGTTTGTTGTGCGGGAACAATAGGGCCATGAAAAGACTATTCAACTCTCCCGTAAGACGCGCCTTCATGGCCGTTCTGTGTGCCGTACTCACAGGGTATGCAGCCGCTCAGCAGCCAACCAAGCCCACGCCGGAGCTCTCTGCCCTTGCTCCTCCCGTCAATCACGAAAGTGGCACCATCAGCGAAGTACTTACGGCGCAAGATTCCGGTTTCCGGCAGATAGGGTATGTGGTGCGGTGGCGCGATTCGCAAGTCTTTGTCACTGGTTCTCCCACGGTCCCTCACCGGGTCGGAGAAAATCTGGACTTTACGGTTTATCGCACCGTGGCGGACGGCCGCAAGATGCTACGGTTTGCAGCCAATGAACCGCAATCCGATACGAGCAGCGAGCGGGAGGAGGCAGAAAGTGCACATGCCTCGATTACCTCCGGCCGTGCCCCGATCGAAAATAGTCTGCTCGCCGAGAACGATGGTTATCGGTTCGCCGCTTATCAGGTCATGTGGCATGGGATGCGAGTGATGGTCGTCGACCCGTTGCAGAAAAGCGTTTACAAGACCGGCGACACGATCAACTTCCGAGTGTTGCGTTCAGGCGCCGGGGACGACCGACTGCTGAGCTTCGTGCTCAGCGAGTAGTAATTCGTCTTTGCCTGCCGCCGTCGCGCTCAATTGCGTGACGTACTCCTCGTTTCTCAGCGAATAACCACTCAGAACCTTTCGTCAAGACCGTCACCTATCTAGTATTCATTTGATTAGCGGCGCGGCGATCTTGAGTATGACCATATTAATTCCTAACGCGACTGTCTCTCGCCGATGGGCGGGTGCTCTACAGGCCAGCATGCAACGCGCGCCGCTCGAGCGGTTTTTGAGATCCCGTGGGCTACCCGTAGCGGCGCGAGGTCCTGCACAAGATTCGGATAACATTGCGCGTACCTGCGTCTATATGTTGGATAAGGGTCTCGGGGCTTATGCCCACGATGCCGTGGTCGCATTGTTTGGGCCACAGATGCCGGTCCTGGGACAAATTGCCTGCACAGTCTGTTTTAGCTTAAGCCTGCTGATCGGCGAGCCGCAGGCGTGGCGAGTTCCGGCACTTGTCGGCGCTGCGCAATTATTGTCGCGACACACTAGTCTGGTTGCCGCAGCCAGTATTTCAGCGGCCGCCGCGCGTGATTTTACCAGCCGATCGGCTCAACCCGCAGATCGCATCGATTTGGGCTCACGAGCCTCCTCGGCAGTGGTCCGAAATGATGAGTGCGAAGTTGATGAAGTAGCCAAGCTGATCGCTAGGTGCTTAACCGAAGCCTCCGCACCCAAAGCGAATGTGTACCGGGGTGGGGGGCAATGGGCGGTCTACGGATCCCACCGCTAGCCTTCAAGCCGTCGATTTCATCCGCTTCAGCGCGATGCAACATTCACATCCACCTTTTCTGCGAACTCCTTTCGCTCGGGCAATCTCATCCGCCCCCTTGCGATGAAGGCGTGGATCTGGACCCCCAAATGTGATCATCGACGGCGCAATACGCGCGAACGCTTCAGCATTTGTGCAAAGAATCCTTAAGAATAGGTCCAGCCGAGCCTCAAAACCTCTTTGAGGTATTAACATAGGGCATTGTCCGACAGTGTGATCTCGGATGATCCGCAATACTTAGGATGCAACCACGAGGACACCACCTACGAGGCACAATGAGACAGCGGGACCTCTGCAATTTGTCTGCGCAAGCAAGCCGTGCAGAGTGAAGTAGCGCGGCTGGCGACGGTTTTCGCCAGCGACTCGCATCTTCTCGCCGCGCTGGCTCAGGTGAGTGACGCCGTGGTCATTGCGGACTTGCAAGAATCGATCACCTATATGAACGCCGCGGCAGAACTGCTGACGGGGTGGTCATTTCAAGACGCTATAGGCCAACCCGTCGCGAGAGTGGTAAGCGTCGTGGATGTGGATATTCTTAACGGAAAAGCCGTGTTCGTGAATAAGTCGGCGCAGCGGGTGCCGTTGCTTTACAGCGTTAGCGCGGCGAACGACCAGCTTGGCAGGCGCAGCGGAACGGTAATCGTTTTTCGAGACATTGGCCGCGACCTTAACGCTGAAACGGCATTGCAGGCAAGCGAAGAAATAGTGCTCGCGAACGAAGAAGCCCTGTTCAATGAGCGAGAACGGTCCCAGGTCACTTTAGACTCAATCGGCGATGCCGTCATCAGTACGGACTTTCGTGCCAGGGTGCGTTTCCTCAATAGAATTGCAGAGGAAATGACCGGCTGGACGCAAGCCGAAGCCTCAGGACGACTTGTCGACGAAATATTCTTTGTGGTTGATTCGACCACCCGCAAGCACATTCCGTGTCCGACCTTAACCGCCATCATTGAGGATCGCCGAGTGGCCAATGAAGGCACGTGCGTGCTGATTCGCAGGGACGGTGCCGAGATAGCCGTTGAGAATTCCGCATCGCCAATTCATGACAAGCAAGGCGGAGTAGTCGGCGCGGTGATGGTGGCACATGATGTCACCGAGGCCCGGGACATTTCAGCCAAGCTTGCCAGGCTCGCGCTACACGACAATCTTACTGACCTTCCCAACCGGGTGTTATTTGCCGATCGCCTAGATCAAGCGCTGGGTAGAGCGCGGCGCAACAACTACTCCATCGCGGTGCTATTCATCGACTTGGATCGATTCAAGACAGTGAATGATTCCTTGGGACACGCGGTAGGAGATCAGTTGTTGAAAGCAGCAGCAAAGAGACTTTTGAGCTGCGTCAGGGAGACCGATACGGTATGCCGCTATGGGGGAGATGAGTTTGTAGTCTTGATTGCGGAAATTGTTTCTGAACGCGATGCGATTTGCTGCGCCGAAAAAATCAGGGCGGAATGCGCGAAACCGTACCGGATTGGGGCACACGACTTGCAGGTTAAGGCGAGCATCGGCATCGCGTGTTTTCCCGACTCTGCACCGGATCCTGAGACCCTGCTAAAGCATGCCGATATGGCGATGTATCAAGCGAAGAATTCGGGGCGAGATTGTTACCAGTTGTTCAGCACCGATATGCGTGGGGAACTGAGGTCAGCGGAGCGCTAAGGCAGAACATACGACTCTGAGCGACATTCGACTCGCCGCCGTTTGCGCGACCGCGTATCACAGCCTTTGGGAGCGGCTTAAATACGAGCGCGCGCCAACGATGACGCAGGCAGGGCCGCCGACGAGGCCCTGAGGCAGCATGTTCAATCTGCCCTGCATGCCGGCCCACATTTTTACGACGAACACGTCAAACTGTCCGAAGACAACGACGTTTATTCACAACTGGGATCTTCGCAACGCGCCCAAAATCGCTGGTGATGCCGCGGACGGTGAAGGTCACGACGATTTAACGAACAAGCTAGGCGTTCGGCGCTGATCGCCGGTAGGGTCGGTGGTTGCTAGAAAATCTGATGCGGCGCCGGCGCATTCTCGGGACGTGGCACTTCATTATTTCCGATGTGCCCGTAGCCGCTCTTGTCCTTGCCCTTGCCCTGGTCCTTCTCCTTGGCCGCGGGTGAATCAGGTACGTCATCGTTCGGCTGATCGGGATCACCGCCTGGTAGAGGCGGCTGATCATGTAACTTCGTGTGATTGCCCACAGAATCTCCTCGGGAATTTGAACTGCCGTTTAGTTTAGTGGGGCGAGAAGTAGGCAGATGTAGGCGCAAGACGGTTCCATTCACCGTCGGAGGCCTACATCGAGTACGCCAAGCGCCTCACTTTAACGCCGATACTTCTGGCTTTTGGACAACGGTGCATCGGGCCTTGGCAACGGGAAGCTCCGCGGCACGCAGACTGTTGGCAAGTTAGAACTGCGCGAAATCGGATGCGTCGTGCAGATTTGAACTATCATCCGCTGCATAAATCACTACTTAGGGATGATATGCCGCTCAAGCCTTGGTATCGATCCGTTGGCGCCATCGCACTCGCCCTTGCGGCGTGCCCCATCTCTCGCGCTCAAACCGAAGCCCCGCCGCTCACACAAGATCTGCACTGGCGCCTAGTCGGTCCATTTCGCGGCGGGCGAACGCGAGCGATCACCGGAGTGCCGGGGCAACCGCACACCGTTTTGGCCGGCGCTGTCAACGGCGGGGTGTGGAAAACGGATGATGACGGCCGAACTTGGCAACCGATTTTCGATTCGCAGCCGACCCAATCGATCGGCGCCATCGCCGTTGCGCCCAGCAATCCAAAAATCATCTATGTAGCATCGGGTGAAGGTCTGCATCGACCGGACTTGTCGGTGGGCAACGGCATTTATCGCTCATCCGACGGCGGCCAAAGCTGGACGCATTTGTCTTTGGAAGATGCCCAACAAATCCCGAGCATCGCGGTAAGTCCTCGGGACGCGAACCGAGTCTACGCAGCGGTGCTAGGTCATCCCTACGGCCCGAGCGCGCAGCGCGGTCTGTATCGGTCGTCCGACGGCGGTGCGACTTGGGCCATGGTGTTAAATCGCGGCGAAAACATCGGCAGCTCGTTCGTCAGAATCGATCCCAATGATGCCAATACCCTGTACGCGGGTTTTTGGGATGCGCGTTCCGGACCATGGGAAGACAAAAACATGTACAACGGCCCGAACGGCGGATTGTACAAGTCAAGCGACGGCGGCGATCATTGGAGGCAGCTCAAAGACGGACTGCCGGATGGCTTATCGCAGATTGATGTGGCGGTGGCGACCAGTGCGCGTGGGCGCTTATATGCGACCGTGGCGACCAGCTCCAATCCTGCCGCCCAAGGCGGCGCCGCGCCAAGCGTGGGCATTTACCGCTCCGATGACGGCGGCGATCATTGGCGCGTAGTGACAACCGATCCGCGACCGGCATTGCGCATCGGCGGCGGGGATTTGCCCATCATCCAAATCGATCCGAGCAACGCAGATATTCTCTACAGCGCCTCCATTGTAGTGATGAAATCGACCGACGGCGGAGTGCACTGGAGTTCATTCAAGGGTGCGCCGGGCGGTGATGATTACCAGCAAATCTGGATCAGTCCTGAAGATCCGCAGCGCGTCGGCCTGGCGGGAGATCAAGGCGCTGTGATTACGGTAAACGGCGGCAAGAGCTGGAGTAGCTGGTTCAATCAACCCACCGCGCAGCTTTATCATGTCGGCGTGACCCCCACCTTTCCGTATCGGCTGTGCTCGGGTCAGCAAGAAAGCGGTTCTGTCTGCATCGCCAGCCGCGGCAACGACGGTGAAATCACGTTTCGCGATTGGCATCCGGTGGGTGTCATCGAGTACGGCTATGTCGCGCCGGACCCGCTCGACGCCGATGTCATTTACGGAGCGGGCCGAAACGTCGTCACTAAAACTCACCTTTCATCCGGTCAGGTGCAAAATATCTCCCCTATTCCAGTTGCCTCCGACGAAATACGCACCGATCGCACCGAACCGATTCTTTTCTCGCCACAAGACCCCCACCGCCTGTATTACGCCGCCAACCGGCTTTACGCAACCAGCGACGAAGGCAAAACCTGGCAAACCATCAGCGAGGACTTGACGCGTCCGAGCGGCGGCTCACCACCAAGCGTCGGCGACATGCACGCCGACAAGGCCGATACGCAGCGCGGCGTGATTTATTCCCTGAGTGCTTCGCCCGTCGTCAAGGGGATGCTGTGGGCGGGGACGGATGACGGGTTGATTTGGGCCACGTCCAACGAAGGCAAGGAGTGGCGAAACGTTACGCCGCCGCAGTTGAACGCCTGGGCCAAGGTTACGCAGATCGAGGCGTCGCACTTCGATGCGCAGGTCGCTTACGCGTCGGTAAGCCGATTCCGGTTGGATGATCTAAAGCCGTACGTGTATCGCACGCGAGACAGCGGCCGCAGCTGGCAGTCAATCACCGCCGGATTGCCTTCGGATGCGCCGGTCAATGCCGTACGGGAGGATCCCTCACGCCACGGGCTCTTGTTCGCCGCGACTGAAAAAGCCGTCTGGATGTCGTTCGACGAGGGTGGGCATTGGCAATCGCTGCAACTCAATTTGCCGCATACTTCGATGCGCGATCTGGCTATTCATGGGCAGGACTTGATTGTCGCGACGCATGGCCGCTCTTTCTGGATTCTCGACGATATCGGTCCATTACGCGAGTTTGCCGGCAGCGGCGCTCCCCAGCAGCCCACGTTGCTCAAGCCTTCAGCCGCTGTGCTTGCGCGGCGCAGTACCGGGACCGATACGCCAATCCCGCCCGATGAGCCAGCCGGCCGCAATCCCCCCGATGGTGCCATCGTTGACTACTTCCTTCCGCAAGCGGCGAAGGGCGTAGTCACGATCGAGGTGCTCGATTCGCAAGGAGCTGTTGTGCGCCGTGCCGCGAGCACTGATCCGGTTGGATACTCCAAAGAGGAGCGGGCCCGTGAACTCATCCCGTCTTACTGGATACGGCAGCCGCAGGCTTTGGCGACAGGGGCGGGGATGCATCGATTTGTCTGGGACTTGCGCTACAGCGCGCCACGAGCCACCAAGCGCAGTTTTCCAATTTCGGCCGTGCCGTTCGATACGCCACAAGAGCCGTTAGGTCCCTTTGCGGTTCCGGGAACGTATCGCGTGCGGTTGCAAGTAGGCGCGCGCCGGTCGGAAGAGTCTCTAACGGTACTGCCGGACCCGCGGGTTAGAGTTTCTCAGCAGGACTACCTCGCTCAGTTTGCTCTTGCGCAGCATCTCGCCAAGGTGCTGGATATGAGCACCACGAGAGTACTGCAAGCGAAGGCACTGCGCTCACAACTAAGAGCGCTGAAGTCCGCGCCAGGAGAGCTGGTTGCGGCCCGTGCCAAAGCGCTGGATGAGCGTTTGGAAGTGCTGCTGCAGTCCGGAGACAGTGGCGCACACCGTGGACTGGAGCGACTTAACCGCGATACCGCCAGTTTGTACGAACAAGTACTCGCCGCCGACGCCGCATCAACACAGGCGCAACAATCGGCGGCGCAAGACTTATCCAGAGAATGGCAGGCGATTGATGCATCCTCCGCAAGGATCTGGCAGGAGCAGCTCGCGGGCCTCAATCAAGCGCTGACCAGCGCACGATTGCCGGTGTTGCGCGGGGATGATTCACCCTCGGACGAGGGTGAATCCAACGATGAACAATAGAACGCCTCTAGTGATGGCTCAAGCTTCGCCATCGGCCTAGCTGCGTCTGCAGCCTCTCATGGAGGGACTCATACAGCGCCTGCTGCTGCTGGGTCGGCGCTGTGTCAGCGTCCTCGAGTGTGCCTGCGAACGCGGCAAGCTGCTCATTTAGCATGCCGGGAAACGCCAGATTGGCCTCCGAGCCGTTCATTTTCACTTGCATGAGCGCCTCCTCAATGTTTGCGAGCTTTGCATCGTCATGCGCGGCGGGTGAGCCTTTAAGGACTATGCGACGCGCGCGAATATCATTCACCGCCCGATGCAGTGCATCGATGTCCTTGTAAGTAGCAAGCGCAAGGGCGGTTTTGGCAGCGATGGCGCCGTCGCGGTCGCCGCTCCGAGGGTCAGCGATGATGGTGAGGTTCGCGTTGCGGCTCTTGTTGCCTAAAGTGAGTCGAACTTGATAATGACCGGGTGCGACGAGCGGTCCTCGCGGGGCCTGGTCTTGATAAAAGGCACCCGGAATTTGCATAGGATCGTCATAGCGTAAATCCCAAACCAGCCTGTTCATGCCGGCATGCGCGGGAATCAAATCAGAAGGCACCAACCTGTCGGGCCACTCGGGCGGCTGCACCTCCTTGTTGGTCTTGGTGCTGGACAGATGGCGAACAAGCTCACCCTGCGCGTTGAAGATATCGACGGTAAGTTCGGTAGGGGCCGCCGCACCGTCGAGCACATAGTCAATGATGGCGCCTGCCGGAGGATTCGGCCCAACCGGGCGGCGCGAATTAACCTCTTGAGGATAGTAGAGCCGCAATGCAGTGGCGGGAGAATAGAGCACGAGGTCCTCAGCAGCCGGCTGCACCTGGCGCAAGGGCGTCACGTTATCCAAAATCCAAAATCCGCGGCCGTGCGTAGCCGCCACCAAGTCATCGCCGTGCACGGTCAGATCATGAACAGGAGTGACAGGCATGCCGTGTTGCAGGGCAGACCAATGCGCACCGTCGTCGAAAGATACAAACGGTCCCACTTCGGTCCCTGCATAGAGCAGGCCGCGGCGTACAGGATCTTCACGTACCACGTGTACAACGGCCCCTTGCGGCAGCCCCGCGGCAATCGCAACCCAGGTCTTGCCGTTGTCCGCCGTCTTCCATGCGTAGGGAGCGATGTCATCGAGCCGGTGCCGGTCTACCGCGATGTACGCCGTGGCAGCGTCGAAATGTGAGGGTTCCGCGGTGCTGACCGTGCTCCAAGCCGGCATCGCAGCTGGGGTAATGTTGCGCCAATGGGCGCCGTCATCATCGGAGAGCTGCACCAAACCGTCGTCAGTTCCGACCCACAGCTTGCCCTTGCGCAGCGGGGATTCGGCCAGCGCAAAAATCGTGTCGTAATACTCTACGCTCGTGATGTCCTTGGTCAGCGGCCCGCCGGAGGCGGTTTGTTTGCTCTTATCATTTCGGGTGAGATCCGGACTGATAATTTTCCAGCTCATGCCGCGGTCTGTCGACTTCCAGACGACCTCGGAAGCGGCGTACAGGCCTTCCGGATCGTGGGGCGAGAGCATCAGGGGCGCGGTCCAGTTGAAGCGATGATCAAGTTCGCTCGCCGGATGCCCGGAATTGTCGATCGGGTCCGGACTGATGGATTGGGACTGCAGCGAGCGTCGATCAAAGCGCTGATACTGATTTTCTGCGTCGCTATAAATGATATTGGGATCGCGCGGATCCGGCACGACGAAGCCCGATTCGCCGCCGCCGGCGGGGTACCAGTCGCGCGGTCCGATCACTCCCTCATCGCCGAAACTCGCTACCGCTAGATTTGAATTGTCTTGCTGCGCGCCGTAAATATAGTACGGAAAGCGGTTATCGGTCGAGACGTGATAGAACTGCCCCGTGGGCTGATTCTCCTGAGTCGACCACGTATTGCCGCCGTCCAGTGAGATGCTTGCGCCGCCGTCATTGGCGTTGATCAGGCTGTTGGAATTGTTAGGGTCGATCCATAGGGCGTGGTGATCGCCATGCGTAGCGGATACCAAGTTAAAAGTTTTGCCGCCATCTACCGAGCGCAACATGCCGGTGTTTAAGGCGTAAACAGTATCGATCGCATTCGGGTCTGCATAAATTTTTGAAAAGTACCAAGCCCGTTGGCGCAAACGGCCATCGTCGCTCACGCGGCGCCATTGCCCTCCGGCATCGTCCGAACGATACAATCCCCCATCTGCCGCTTCGATCATCGCGTATATCCGGTGCGGGTCAACGGCGGAAATTGCCACATCGATGCGCCCAAGAATCCCGGTGGGAAGTCCGTGCCCTGTCAGCTGCGACCATGTCAGCCCTCCATCCAGGGACCGATACAGTCCACTGCCCGGGCCCCCGCTCGCGAAATTCCAAGGCTGGCGCCTCACTTGCCAGAGGGCGGCATAAACGATGTTCGCGTTGCGAGGATCGGCAACCAAGTCGATGGCGCCGGTCAAGTCGTTCTTGTACAGGACGCGACTCCAATTCTTGCCGCCATCCGTGGTGCGGAAAACGCCGCGTTGCGAATTGGGTCCGAAGGCATGACCGATGGCGGCCACCAATACAATGTTCGGATCGACGGGGTCGACTATTACTGCTCCGATTTGACGCGTATCGTTTAAGCCCAGATCTGCCCAGGTCGCGCCCGCGTCGGTGGATTTGAACATCCCGCCGCCCCAAGTCACGTTGCCGCGCAGGTTTCCCTCGCCAGTGCCCACGTACAGGATAGAGGGATTGCTGCGGGCGACAGCAATGGCACCGATCGAGGAAACCTTCACGCCATCGAAAATAGGTTTCCAGGTCTTTCCGGCATCCATCGTCTTCCAAACGCCGCCGGCGGCAGCACCAAAATAGAAGACATTGGGCAAACCGGGTACCCCCGCCGCCGCCACAGCTCTGCCGCCGCGGAAAGGTCCGATACCGCGCCATTGCAATGCGCCGTAAGCGCTCTCGGGGGGTAAAGCGCCAGCGATCTGATCGGCAGATCGTGCGCTCAACGCGGGATAGACCAGGAAAACAGCAGACAGCAACACACTGATAATTTTTCGAATCACTTAAAATGGCTCCCAAATTGCGATGCGTAATATTACCCGGGCGCAGCACTTACCGGGTACGATTTAATCGCTTTGAGGAAACCTTGCGGGTGTCGCAACTCACTGAGACGAGAAAAATGACTTGGTCGCAGCAAAACAGAATGGCGAGACCAATAATGCGTGGTACGCGGTCGCTACTGCCAATGCCCCGCCATCGGTGGCTCCGTGCGAAACCGCGGTGGCGGCGATGACGTTTTTCGCAATCGCAAAGTCGTGTTTTATGTTCGCGTAGGGATCGTTTGCCGAAGCGGCGGCGTCCACATCGAGCACGCTGATGGGTGCCGGTGCGGGCCCTTGCGAGGCCCAATAGTGCTGCATCAAGTTCGTGTTGAACCAGAAGACGATAGGATCATTATCGCCGCCGCATAGAGAGACCGGAACAGTCGGCACCCAATTGCGCAAATCGTTCTTTACCAAGTCCTGCCGCCAACCCAGCTGCGGATCCAGCGCGGCAACCCCGGTGGTAATCGTCGGGAAACCACCGTCGGGATGTGCCTGAGCATCCTCGAGATAACTGAGGCGATAGCTGTTGGTAAGCAAATTGCCCGCGCCGAATCCGAGTGCAAATACAGCCGCCAAATACCCAGGCGTCTTTGGCGGAGTGATGTCGGCGAATTGCGGAGCCGGAGGCGTGGCATTAAATAGCGCGGATTCGGGAAGCTTACCCTGGGCATAGAGTTGGCTTCGTGGTGTAGTGGTCGGGAGCAGGGTTTGAATGCCGTTGGCATATTGAGGTTCGAATACCTCCGTGGAATTTGCGTAAATGTTGCCATAGGCGGTTTGATAGGCTGAAAGCATTAAGACAGTGGACACGGTTGCCCCGCCGTTGACTTCACCGTAGAACACGGCATCGACAAAAGCGGCCAGCGCATAAGGACCCGACATCGGGGCGGAGGCGGTTACCTTCATACCAGCAGCCTGCATTGCGCGGTGGGTGGCCATTGCCACGTAACCTCCCTGCGAGTATCCGGTAATGAAAAGTTGTCCGTTATCTTTGACTAGCGTCAGTGATGCCGCCTGCAAGGCGGTTCGCGCCGCAGTCAATGCATCGATCATATCCTTCGATTGCTGATCGGCGATCAAATAAGGATGGTAAGAAAGCGTGGAGATGTCATAACCAGCATAATTAGGCGCGACAACGATGTAGCCATGAGACGCAAAAATCGCAGCAAGTGAGACGGTCTCTGCATTTTGCAAGTTGTCCATGTTGTAGGCACGGTCCGTGGTAGTGCCGTGGGCATATAACACCGTCGGACGCGCACCCGTGCAGTTTGCTCCAAAGCCGGAGGGCACCATCAGCACTGCCGAGGCAGGAGTCGGTTCGTTCCTTCCTCCCACCGTCTCATAGCGAATGCGGTAAAACAGGACGTCGCAAACCGGCGCGCCACTCTGGGAAAACAGCAGCTGATTGGTAGCTAGATTGAGTTCAGTGAGCAGTGCCGAGGTAGTCACGGTGGACAGCAGTTCAGGCGGGCTTTGCAGCAGGTCGCCTCTGCGAGGAGAAGTTGCTGAGCCTGAGATGGACGCGCTGTTTCCCGAACCGCCCCCGCATCCAGCCAACAACAGCGCCGGCAGTAAAAACCATAACAAACGGCCGATCGCGCGCATAGCACCAAGTATCCGCATTGGTCCCAAAAAAAGGATCGGACTCCGGCTCCTCCGACTGTCAGACGCTGGCCACACCCATCGCGCTCCGTGCGTCCACATAGCCCCCTCGAAGCGCAATGGCCGCGAGCGAAGCACGTACTGGAGCGCTCAACAACGCATCCAGTTCCTCGGCATGCCGATAGTGGCTCATCGAGGGGGTTATCGCCGATCCTGACCGCGTCGCGGGGTGCAAGTAGATTTCGCTGACTCCGCGTGGTAGCTGAGCCAACATGGCAAGCAATTTTGCTTCATCGATCGCGCCGGACGCTGAGAGTCCGAACAGCTGATCATTGTGAAAAACGCCCGCTCGACGCAACCTAAATTTCATCATGGAAATCCAAGGTGTCAGCAACGCCTGGGTCATGCCTTGTACGGCGCCTGCGCTTCGTGCCGCAAACCATATACGCTCGTCGGGTACCCGCATGGCCGGCATCCCGTATTCTTTTCCCACACGTAGCAAAATGCTCAAGATCGTCGGATGAAGATGGAAGTGCTTGTGCACATTCACATGATCAAGCGCCAGTCCGGTATGTGCGAAAGCGGCGAATTGCGCGCTGATTTCAGCTTCGAGCTGGCGCCGCGCCGCGGGGTAAAGAAAGAATCGAACTCCGCGGGAAAACATGTCGCCGTGCATGCGGCCGCTGGAGTCGGCGATGGTCGGAATCAATTGAGCGTCGAGGGTTGACCAACCATCCGCAAGCACGATGTGCAAACCGACGCGCAGGTTGCGCAGTGTTCGCGCCCGCCGCACTGCGTCTGCAGTCGCTGCGGCGGAGACCATCAAACTGGCCGCGGTTAGGCTTCCGGCACGGCTTGCCTGTTCAACGGCTTCGTTTATCGATTCGTGTAAACCGAAATCATCGGCCGTCACGATCAGATACTTTTTATTAGATCCTTGCAACCGGCTGGACCGATCCGTCCGGCGTCACTAGGTAGAGGTCCCGCCGCCATTGAACGCGACGCGTCGCGAAGCTCCAGCCCCACAGGGCGCAATGCAACAACTCCCTGAGCGGCATAAGAAGCAGTCGTGCCCAAGGCGACTTCTCAGGGCTCCCGACATGCAAGCTCGCCGTTGCTAATGCGGTGATTGCGAAAATAATCAGCGCAGGCGCGGCGCCGCCGGCCACGGCAAGCTGCAAGGCCGTGATGGGCAGTCCGAAAGTGACGAAGGAGAGACGGTAACCGGAAGGGGACAGCACTCGGATGGTTCTTCGCCAGCGCAACTCGTGGGAGATGAGTTCCGTGACGCTTTGCTCGCCGACCATCGTCTCCACTTCGACATCCGAAAGAATCGTCCGTAGACCGAGGCGCCGGGTCAGCTCGCCTAATCGATAATCGTCGGCCAACTGGCCCGAAATTGCCGCGAATCCGCCAATTCGATCAAGCACGTCTCTCCGTATCGCGATGGTCGCACCAAAAGCGAAGGCTCGAAACCCCATCATCGCGGATACACGTACCGAGGGGATAAACCACTCGTTAATGAACATCGATCCTAGGATGGACCAGACACCCGCACGGGCGACACCGCGATAGCAGCAAGTAACGATGCCGACCCGTTCATCGGTCAAAGGCGCAACTACCCGCTCTAGGTAATCTGGCTTTACCCGAACATCGCTGTCCGATAACACCAGATAGTCGTGGCGGGCTGCCTCGAGCATATTGATAAGATTGCTGACCTTGCGGTTACTGCCATGGGAGCGGCGTTCAATCACCAGTTCCAAATTGCACTGCGGGTATTCGCGCTGTAATCGCCGCACAACTGCCACGGCGGAATCATTGGCGTCATTGACCCCGAATACCACCTGGTAATCTTTGAAGGTCTGCTCGCAGAACGAGCGCAAGCATTCATAGGTGTCCCGGTCGGTGCCGCACAAAGGCTTGAGAATTGTGACGGCGGGCAATATCATGGATGCCCGGCCGGTACGTGCGCGAATGGGTATGCGTATGGCGATGGCAGCAACAATGCTGTAGAGCATCGAGATGGAGGCAATGGCGTAACCGAATTCTACGAACCATTCCCACAGATTTATCGGCACCAGAAATTCACCTCTGCAGCTGGGAAACCCGCGCCGGTAAATGGCGCGGCATCGAGACTGCGACTCTGCGGTACAAAGTACACGCAGTCGCCGTTCGCGCGCAAGTCTAACATTTTGCGGGGGTGCCGCGTAGGCGCGCGACTACAAAAAGTCTTGTGTTTGGCCATCTGCCGGGCATGCGACCCGCGTGTAAACCTGCACGCGCATCATCCTTATCGCCAGCGAAAGTTTGCTCACTTCTTGTTTAACACTAGGAATATAACGCAATGACTCCACGAAACAGCAAGGGTGCGGGGCCGGCTCGCGTTAAAGGAGCGCAAAAGGCCAGCGGTTCGGCAGTCGGCACGAGTGCGAGTGGCCCAGCACATCCGCCCCGGTCGCAAACCAGCGACATGGCAACACATGCCGCCGAGCAGCAGGCTTTGAGCGCAGGCATGCCCTTTAACTCCAACAAGCCGAGCGAATACGGCATTCGAAACGCCGCTGCCCCTGTCGAAGGTGCGCACGGAGATATGCCATCGCCGACCACAGGTGCGGGCACGGTGAGTGAAGCCAACAGCACGGCGAAGACTGGAGCTCCAGCCCTCGGTACCCAAGCGCTGGACGGATCGCTCTTGACCAAGCGGGTGAACTCCTCGGGCCAGACCCTCACGACAAATCAAGGGGTGCCGGTCGCTAATAATCAAGACTCGCTCAAGGCGGGGTTAAGAGGCCCGACCTTGCTCGAGGACTTCGTTCTTCGGGAAAAGATTACCCACTTTGACCATGAGCGCATACCCGAACGCATCGTGCATGCTCGCGGCTCAGGCGCGCATGGCTTCTTCGAGGCATACGAGCCGCTGCCGCAGCTAACCCGCGCCAGCGTATTTGCTGAAAGCGGAAAAATTACACCGGTATTCGTGCGCTTTTCCACGGTTGCGGGTGAGCGCGGTTCGGCCGATACGGCGCGCGACGTGCGCGGTTTCGCGGTGAAGTTCTACACCGACCAAGGCAACTGGGATCTCGTAGGCAACAACATCCCGGTGTTTTTCATCCAAGATGCGATGAAATTTCCGGATCTGATTCACGCCGTGAAGCCCGAACCCCACCATCAGATGCCCCAAGCCGCGTCCGCTCACGATACCTTTTGGGACTTCGTCTCCCTAATGCCGGAATCCACTCACATGCTCATGTGGGTGATGTCAGATCGCGCGATTCCGCGCAGTTACCGGATGATGCAGGGCTTTGGAGTGCACACCTTCAGGTTGGTAAACGAGAGCGGTAAATCCACATTTTGTAAATTTCATTGGAAACCCAAGCTTGGTACCCATTCGCTGGTGTGGGACGAGGCAGTCAAAATCGCCGGTGCGGATCCGGACTTCCACCGCCGCGATTTATGGGAAGCGATCGAGTCTGGCCACTACCCTGAATGGGAACTCGGCATCCAGACATTCAGCGAAGCCCAAGCTGAGAAGTTCAGCTTCGACATTCTCGACTCGACTAAATTGATACCTGAAGAGCTGGTTGCGGTAAAACCGGTTGGGCGAATGGTACTGAACCGCAATCCGGACAATTTCTTCGCGGAAACCGAACAGGTTGCCTTCTGCACGGCACACGTCATTCCGGGTATTGATTTTAGCAACGACCCGTTGCTGCATGGGAGGATACATTCCTACGTCGATACCCAGCTGACGCGCCTGGGCGGGCCCAATTTTCATGAGATCCCGATCAACGCGCCGCTTGCGGCCGTGCACAATAATCAACGCGACGGACTACACCGTCAAGCCATTGCGCGGGGCCGCGTGGCCTACGAGCCGAATTCTCTGGGTGGCGGATGTCCTTTCCAGGCGGGCGCCGCAGGATTCGTTTCCTTTCCAAAATCGATTGAAGCCAACAATACGCCGCTCGACAAGGTGCGCGGAAGGCCCGATAAGTTTGCCGAACACTACGCTCAGGCGCAGCTTTTCTACGAAAGCCAGAGTGCTGTGGAAAAAGCCCATATTGCGGGAGGCTTTCGTTTCGAGCTGAGCAAAGTTACGGTCCCTGCAATCCGAGTCAGGATGGTGTCGTCGCTTCTCAATGTATCGAAAGAACTAGCGAACATCGTGGCTAATGGCTTAGGAATCGAACTCCCGACGCCAATGCCGCGCGCACTCAAGTCTGCGCTCAAGCCGGAAGTTTCCCGCTCGGCGCCGCTTTCGCTGTTGGCGCTGCCCGGAGAAGGCGGCATTGCGACCCGCAAGGTAGCGATTTTGGTAGCAAATGGAATCCAGGCGTCCGGGCTATCTGCGCTGATGGAAACCATGAACCAAGCCGGTGCGGTCACGCGTCTTATCGCGAGCCGCCTTGGCACTGTCGCCGGCGACGACGATGAGATTCTTGAAGTCGACGCCACACTGGAGAATTCGCCCTCGGTACTATTTGACGCGGTAGTTGTGCCCTCCGGCGCGAGAGCCATCGCGGCTTTGGCAGCCGATGGCCACACGCTGGAATTTCTTAAAGATCAATATCGCCACTGCAAGACGATCTTGGCCTTGGGCAATTCAACCGAGCTGCTGCAAAAGGCGGGAATTGCAACGACGTTGCCCACCGGAGCGAAAGATCCGGGCATCGTCGTGGGTGCCGATGCAAGCAGCGCGACCGTGAGAAGCTTTATCGCTGCTGTTGCGAGACACCGACATCCGGAGCGGGACCGGGACCCGCCACTCGTATGAAGCCAGTCAGTCCCCGGTCAAGGCGAGCGTGGGCAACATGTCATCATCGCTATAGCCCGTTACCTGGGCTTGATTGAGCATCGTGAGACATTTGGTGGCCGGCATCGGTCTTGCGAAAAGGAAGCCTTGTGCTTGATGACATCCGAGGTTGCGCAAAATATCCGCCTGTTGGTAGGCCTCGACGCCTTCAGCGATTACTTCTATGTGCAAATGACGCGCTATGGCGATGATGGCGCTGACGATTGCATAATCGCTGGAGTCGGTCCCTAAATCTCGAATGAAACTCTTGTCTATTTTAAGCGTATCGATCTGCCAATTCTTGAGGTATGCAAGGCTGGAATAACCCGTACCGAAGTCGTCGATGGCTATTTTGATGCCAAGATCCCTCAGACTTCCGATGGTGTCCCGATATTTCTCGCCGACCTGCGGGGCCCGTACATCGAAAATTGCGCGTTCCGTCATTTCCAACTGCAGATAGTTAGGCTCGATGTCGTGGCTTGCGAGTGAAGTGGCGATCTTGGATCGAAAATCCCCTCGCAGCAGTTGAGAAGCGGCGACATTGAGCGATACGGGCACGAGGGTCGCTCCAGCGTCTCTCCATCCCGCCATATCTTGCAGCGCGCGGCATAAAACGAAGTCTCCAATGGGTAATACCAACCCGGTTTCTTCGGCTACGGGTATGAACCAATCAGCCGGAATGATGCCGCGCAACGGGTGGCGCCAACGAATCAGCGCCTCCAGGCCTACAATCTTTCGGGTACTAAGATTGATAAAGGGCTGGTAATGGACTTCCAGCTGCTTTTCGCGCAGCGCCTCTCGAAGCATAGCCTCGACCGTCACCCGGTGCTTTAGCTTCTTGTTCATGATCGGATCGAAGATCTGGACGTTGTTGCGGCCGCGGTCTTTGGCCTGGTACATCGCAGTATCGGAATGCTTCAGCAGTTCCATCATGTTCGAGCCGTCTCGAGGGTAGATGCTGATGCCGACGCTCGCAGAGGTCTGCAGCTGGCGCTGATCGATGATGACCAGTTCGCTCAGCGACTCTATGATTCGAGCGGCGCCGCGACTGACCTCTTCATACGACTTTATGTCGCGAAAGACGATGACGAACTCATCCCCGCCCATGCGCACCACGACGTCGTTGTCGCGTACGCAATCGCGCAGCCGTTGCGCGACTACCTGTAGGAGCTTGTCTCCCGTTTCATGGCCTTGAGTATCGTTAATATTCTTGAATCGATCCAGATCAATGAACACAATGCCGATAATGGAGCCCGTCGCCTTGGCGCTCTCGATCGCGCCCGGCAAGAATGCCGAAATGTAATGCCGGTTGGGCAGTCCGGTGAGCTGATCATGGTGAGCGATCCGATCAAGGCGGGTTTGATTCTCAATTAACTGCTGTTCCGCCTTGCGCTGCAGGGATACATCGCGTGTTGTATAGGCCCACACCGGCCGACCCCGCAGCGTCGGGGTGCTAAATCGCACTTCTACGTCGATCTCACTGCCGTCGCTATGTCGATGGCGTAAATTGATCGGCGCCGGCTGGACGTGGGCAAAGCGTGCGTGGAGCTCCTCGATTGATTCTTCGAGGACGAAAATATCCGAGAGCATCATCTTCGAAATCTGCTCTTCGGCGAGCCCCAGTCGATTTCGGCAAGTCGCATTCATGTATATGAGGCGGCATGTCTTGGAATCTGCCATGACGATGGCGTCGGCTGCGTGATCGATGAGTTCCACATAAGGGGCGTAAGCGGCCAGCGCACGCCGCTTGAGTGCTCGAGCCAGCAAAACGCAACCTATCAAAGCCAATGTCGCGAGCGCGAAGATGACTAGCCCATGCGCGCCCGCCCATGTCGCGATCCTCGCAAGAGGAATACTCGATGGGTCGAGCAAGAGAAGCAAAGCGGCGCTCGGAACGACAAAAAAGATCGTGGGGAAGAAAGCGGGGAAATTCAGCAGACGACGCGCTGCCTGTAGCGGCGGCTTCACGAGCAATACCTGCTTCGGCTGGATCGGAAATTACCTGATTGTCCTGAGCCTTTCGACATAATGTCTCTTCAAGAAATTCGCTCGCATGACCATATCTTGAAGGCAACGAGGTGGCTGATATCTCGAGCACAGTTCGCGAGCGCTGCGATGAGACGCAGTCAACTTACGCGGTAAAGATTGTGTTTTCGCCGGACCGATCTACATTGGTCGAACTGCGATCGCGGCCATCCATAGCGTTATGTCGTGCGGCTTACTCAGACAGCTGTGTTTTGATCAGCTCTTCAGCCGCCAGCCAGTCCTCTATCGGGCTTCCGTTTTTGAAGCTGCGCTTTTGTGCCAAAAAATAGGCGGCCTCGGAAATCATGCGGTGCCACTGCGCTTCGGCGGGCGGATCGAAAGAGGGCCGCGTCAACGCTATTTCTTTTTGTGCCATAGATGCCAGCTTTCAACCTCCGCGGGGAATGGCGCGCGAAAGATCGCCTGCTTTCACCGAATGAATCTTGTTGGGGCTACGTTTGGGCATAAACGTTTTTAAACGAGCGTTTGTTCCAATTCTTCCAGCGCGTGAATTTGCGCAACAATGCCCGCCCTGCGGGCCGCGAGATTTTCCCATGTGCCTTTGGCGCGCAAGATGGCTGCCGGTGTCGAGCTCGACTCCCCTGCAAGCGCGAGATACCGCGCCTTCGCGGCAACCGCGGCGCTTAACGTAGATCGGTATTGCAACTCCAAGATTCGCAAGCGCGCTTCAATATCCATAAGGTACCTCCCAAGCGGATCTGCCACTTCACGAGTGTGGCCTGGTCAAGGCGCCTAATGATCCGGCGATCGACGCGAAGTGCTATAGGAGTGCGCCTATACTGAGACGCTCCCCTTTAGACGGTTTGAAGGGCACAGGCCAGGGGCTAAGGGGGGCCTTGTGCGCCGCATCACGCGGCTTTCTTGCGGTTGCTCTCTAAGCGTGCGTCGACCAGCGCTACGATGCTGTCGAGCGCCGGATGGCTCAGGCCCTTTTGCCTCGCGATGAGCTGCACCAGCTTGTCGGCACGTTCAATGTTGGTGGCGCCGTTTTCCAGCGCGCGGGCGGCCGATGCCGGGCGGGTTAGGCTTTGTGCTGCTGCCGCGTATTTCTCAAAAGGCACGAGGTCAGAGGCCGCAGCGCCCAAACGAATGCACAACTCGTTGACGAAGTGATAGATCGACCTCGACTCATGGAGATTGGAATGCACGGCTTCCTGGGCGGTGCGCATGCCGGATAGCGTAATGCAACGATAATTGCCCGCCAGCAACATGGCCCATTTGGCGAGCGGCACGAATAGCGACTCGTGCAATTTGAGTTTCACGGGCACCTCGATCCGGCCCTCAGGCGCGTTGAAGCGGACAGCCTCTATGTCCTCAGCGAGTTCGCGCAGCAGGGAAGTTGTGACGTCATCATCGAAGCGCGCGACTTTGAAGTTCGTCGGAAGCGTTACCTGAAGCACATTGACTTTCTCATCCGGCGGGCGTATCGCCTGCGGATCTGGGCTGCATAGCGTAAGAAGTGCCGGGTCGAAACTGTCCCATACCGAGGCGTCCGTGTAAGCGGAGGATAACCCGTGATAATCGAGACCCGGAATTCGTTTCACGTAAGGAAGCGGCGGCATGTTCATGATCGACATGCATGGAACCCGCGATTTGGCGATGGCCGCCAGCAGTTCGCGAACGCCCGGCGAGCGGTATTGAGGCTCTTGCATCGCCAATCCGATCAGGTCGAAGCCCTTAGGGTCGAAATCGCCGGTCCCTCCAGCGGAGACTTCCCCGGGCAACTGACGCGAGTCAATCTCGATCGCATCCTTTCGGCCCTTCACGGGCATTCGAACTCGAAAACCGTCCTTGTTAATCAGTTCAGCCTCAGCCGGCAAACATACCAGCGCCACCCGATGCCCCGCGAACATCAGCTTCGACGCCAATAAAGAACCGTAAGATGCCCCTAGAATCAATATGTTGCGACCTGCCATCGACGCCCCTCGTGATATATATACTTCGCTCTATTCTATAGAAGATGCATCGCAACACCGAAAAGTCAGCAAGCAGATCGTGGTGCCGATGCAGTTACACCGCGCCTGGCGTTGCTTTGGCCCCACACAGCGCACCCGGTGCTACCAAGTATTCGGAATGAGACACATCGCCTCCAGTACCGCTATTGCAGCGTTCGCGCTGCATAAGGGTCTCGCGGTGAAGCCAACCTCAGCAAATTTACTCTTCTTGGTGCCCCTTGGCGGCTTGGCAACCACCGGATAGCGTGTTGTAATCTGATCACAACAGCATCGTCTGCGTCGGGATGACCGCGCGGCACGCTGCTCGCTTTTAGCTTGGGATTGTTTTTAACCAAGGGAGAGAATAAATGGGGAATACCAAATTGCAATACGCCGTGCGCGCCGTGCTGGCGGCGGCAGCCGCATCGGCCGTGGCGCCCGCGTATGCGCAAACCGCTCCAGCCGCCGTTCCCGACACCGCACTTCAAGAAGTGGTGGTGACCGGATCGCGCTTGGCGCAATCGCCGAATGATGTGTCGATCAGCCCAGTGACCAGCGTCACGTCGTTGGATATCGAGCAGACCGGCTATGTGCGTGCTGAGGACATACTCAACAACTTACCGCAAGTCATTGCAGAACAGAGTTCCGGCACCTCCATCAGTTCGAACGGCACGGCGACGGTCAGTTTGCGCGGTCTCGGATCTCAGCGCACCTTGGTGCTCGTCAACGGCACCCGTTTGATGCCCGGCGCCGGCATCGGCCCGACGGTGTCAAACAGTCCCGATATCAACCAGATTCCCGCAGACCTGATCGAACGCGTCGATGTTCTGACCGGCGGCGCGTCGGCGGTGTACGGCGCCGACGCCGTGGCAGGCGTCGTGAACTTCGTGCTCAACACCCACTTTGAGGGCGTCAGGCTGGATGCGAACTATGGTTTCGGCATGCACAAGAACGACGACCAAACATTGCTCGGCTACTTGACGAAGGCACATCAACCGTTACCGGACAGCACGATCAATGCCGGTTTCAACAAGGATGTCTCATTCCTGGCCGGCGCGAATTTTGCCGACGGCAAGGGCAATGCCACCGTCTATGCCACTTATCTGCGCAGTAACCCGGCGGTCGGCTATCAGTACGACTTCGCGGGCTGCACGCTCAATACGCCGGGCAAGCTACCGGGCAAGGGTGGCCTCAAATGCGGCGGTTCGAGCTCCAGCGCGACCGGCCGATTCTTGCTCTTGGGTCAGACTCCCTCTAGCAACTTTGCTACCTTGGCCGACCGAACGGTCGACGCCGCGACCGGTACCTTCCGCAATTATACGGCCGCAGACAGCTACAACTATGGTGCCTTAAGCTACTTACAGCGGGGCGCCGAACGCTACACCGCCGGTGCCTTTCTCAATTACGACATGAACGACCACGTGAACGTCTATTCGGAGTTTATGTTTGCGCGCAATACCTCGTCTGCCAATTACGGTCCGAGCGGTCTGTTCGCGTTCGGCACGCCGACGATCAACTGCGACCCAGTCGGTGCCGCGGGGTACAACCCACTGCTGACTGCCGGCGAGCGCTCGGTGCTTTGCTCACCGGCCAACGTTGCGGCGAACCAAGCGACCTTCGGGGGGACTGGCAACAATATCACCCTGTATCTCGCCCGACGCAGTGTCGAGACCGGTCCGCGCATTGACAATTACTCTTCGAACTCGCTCCGTGAAGTGTTCGGTGCCAAGGGCAAGATCAACGATGTCTTCTCGTATGATGTATACGGCCAGGTCGGCATCACGCAGCTGCAAGACGTTGAACAACACTTTCTAGGCACGCAGCAGATCAATAACGCGCTGCAAGCCGTCGTGAACCCGAAGACAGGGCTGCCCACGTGCCAATCTGTCCTCAACGGCACGGACCCAAACTGCGTCCCGTGGAATATCTATACTCCGGGCGGTGTCACCGCCGCGCAGCTCAAGTACCTGACAGTCCCCTCGTCATTCGGCATCACGGCCAAGGAATATATTGCGGACGCATCCGTCACCGCGGATCTTGGCAAGTACGGTATGCAGATTCCGACGGCCTCCTCAGGGTTGAGCGTCAACGTCGGCGCCGAATATCGGCAAGAGAACTATGATTTTGATCCCGATTATATTTTTCAGAACGGCTTCGCCTCGGGCGGCAACGGTGCGCAGAATGCGATTCATGGCGCGTTTCACGTAGCGGAAGGATTTGCCGAAGCACGGCTGCCCATTTTGAATGACAAGCCGGGCGCATACATACTCTCCACAGAGTTTGGTTTTCGCTATTCGAATTACACCTCCGGTTTCAGTACCAACACTTTCAAGGTTGGCATGGAGTGGGCGCCTATCAAGGATGCTCGTCTGCGCGCGGGTTTCAACCGCGCGGTGCGAGCGCCCGCCGTCGGTGATTTGTTCGCTCCTGCCGTGATCGGTGCCGGAGGTACGGCCGATCCATGCTGGGGACCGGCGGTCGGTGGTTTGGTGAACGGACACGATTTGGCTTTTTGCGCAAAAACCGGCGTGACCGCGGCGGAGTTCGGGCACATCCTGCCCAACCCCGCGGCGCAGATCAACACGTCTCTGGGCGGCAATCCAGGGCTTACGCCTGAGATTGCGGACACCTATACGTACGGCGTGGTGTTTCAGCCGACGTTTGTTCCCCGGCTGGTAATGTCCGTCGACTATTATCGCATCGTGATCAAGAGCACGATCACGTCACTCACCTCCAACACGGTGGTCAACAATTGCGGTATCACGGGCAGTGCGGCGCTCTGCGGACTCATTCATCGCGGTGTAGGGACCGGCTCGCTGTGGTTCAACAACACCAATTTCGTCGATACCAGGGAGGTCAATATCGGGCATGTGTCCACACAGGGACTTGATCTCGCGGCGCATTACTCTTTCGATGTTGGACCTGCCGGTAAGTTGGGGCTCAACGTATCCGGCTCACGCACGCTCAATTTCCTGACGCAGCCGCTGCCAACCGGCGGGGCTTACGACTGTGTGGGCTACTTCGGTACCACTTGCGGTGCACCGACTCCCGCGTGGCGCCACACCGTCAACACGAGTTGGATGGCTCCTTGGGCAGGGTTGGATATCACTGCCCGGTGGCGTTACCTGGGACCCGTGACTTCCGACCGTGTGAGCCAGGATCCGCAGCTTAAGCAGACCTACTTCGCACCCACCTCGCACATCGGCGGCTACTCTTACTTCGATTTTTCGGCATCCATTCCGCTTCCCTCGACGGGAGTCAGCTTCCGGTTCGGCGTCAACAACGTTGCCGACAAGAGGCCGCCAATCGTCGCGAACGGCAACTATTCGGACTGTCCGAATTCGTCCTGCAATGACAACACGTGGGTGGGAACTTACGACACGCTGGGGCGCTACCTGTACGCGCACGTGCAAGCGAAGTTCTAACGAAGGCTTTCGAGCTGGGAACTTGAACTATGGCGGGCCCTCTGGCCCGCCTTTTTTTTGACTGCGCGAGGCGCGCATTATGCGAAACTGCCGCACCGATGCCCCGCGACTTAGAAACCGACCTGCAGACGCTGCGTATGGTGACGGCATATGCCCAGAATCGCGACTTTGCGCGCGCGGCAGCTCTCGCCGAGCAGACCCTGGCAAGCGGATTCGAACACCCGCTGCTGCTCAACGTGGTGGCTACGTGGCTGGAGCAGCAGGGCAAACTCGAGGACGCGTTGCGCTTGCTCGAGCGCGCGGTAAAGATTGCTCCTGGCGATGTCGGGGCACGCAACGCCTTGTCATTGTGTTTGCAGCGCCTCGATAGACCAGAAGAGGCGTTGCAGCACCTCGATGCACTCCTCAAGGAGCACGCCAATCTAGGCTTCGCGCATGCCAATAAGGGCAATGCGCTGATGGCGCTAGGCTGGCTGGGGCGCGCGAGGCACAGCCATCTGCGGGCCCTGGAACTGGAGCCCAGCGGTTTCGTCTCTATGGCGGCGCTGGCATCCATTGCTACGCAGCGGGGCGAACACCAGGAGGCGCGGCGGTGGGCGGAGCAAGCACTCGCGATTGTTCCCGGCTTCCCAAACGCCGTCTTGAGCCTTGCAGCCGCCGCCCTCGCCGGCGGCGACATTATCGGTGCAGAGCAGCTGCTGCATCCATTGATTCTCGATACGCGCGCGGGACAGCTCGATCGGGCCCGCGCCACCGGGCTGTTGGGAGACGTGCTCGATGCCTCCGGCCGTTACCTGGCGGCTTTCGACTCATATAGCACTTGCAACGATGCGCTGCGGCAAATTCATCGGCAATTCGGGAGCGGCACAAGCGTTCTGAACTACACCCGTGCGCTCGCTGCGGCGATGCACGAAGTCGATTCTGTTGGGTGGGCAGCGCCCGCGCTGGAATCGTATTCAGCAGGCGCACGCGGGCATGTGTTCCTCGTAGGCTTTCCCCGCTCTGGTACGACAATGCTGCAAGTTGTGCTCGATGGCCATCCGGACGTCGCCAGCAGCGAAGAGCATGAACTTATGACTGCTGGTGTGCTGCAGTTCATGCGCGAGCCGATTAACTTGGAACCCTTGGCGCGAGCGGACGAGAAACAGCTGCGCGCGTTGCGCTTGGCATATTGGGACGAGGTGCGCAACGCCGGCATCGACGTCGCCGGAAAGGTATTCATCGACAAGCATCCATTGCACACCTTGAAGTTGCCGCTCATAGCCCGGCTTTTCCCGCAGGCGAAAGTGCTGTTCGCATGCCGCGATCCGCGCGACGTCGTGCTCAGTTGTTTTCGGCGCCGCTTCAAAATGAACGCGGCGATGTATGAGCTACTGACGTTGCGGGGGGCAGCGGCTTTCTTCGACGCCGTCATGGGTTTCGCCCACCAGGTTCGCCCTGTCTTGGGGCTTAAGTGGCGTGTCGTGCGTTACGAAAGCTTGGTCGCCGATCTTGCGCGCGAGATGCGTGAAATCTGCGAATTCCTCGAACTGGGATGGTTGCCCGGCATGGGGGACTTTGGGCCCCGCGTGCAGGCGCGTGAGCACGCTACCCCCAGTACCGCGCAGCTCGCACGCGGCCTCGATGGCTCGGCGGTACAGCATTGGCGGCACTATCAGTCTTCGCTTCAGCCCATCCTGCCGGTGTTACAGCCCTGGGTGACGCGCCTCAAATATCCTGACTAGCGGCTATCGAGTGCGACGCACGTGATAAGTGTGCTGCGACGCCGTCGTCAACAAAAACGAGCCCAAGGCGGCGCGCTTGATCGTAACCGCCGCGCCTGGGGCAAGACGCGGATCGTTCACCGCTTCTGCAAAGGTCCAAGCTTGTCCATTATCAAGCATGACCATCGGGTGTCCGATGCCCGGCTGGCCTGCGCTAAATGTTGAGACGTGAGCTTCGATCGCCGAGGGTCCCGCCGCGATGGAGTGCAACTTAGGCGGACTTAACCCAAAAGATCTAGGATCGTCGGGCGCAGCCCTAGGCCCAATTGCAACAGACGGTCTCGCAGCGGGTACCGGCGGTGGAGTTTTATTCGTGGCGGAGGCACCCCGATTGGCCGATGCGACGGCGAGCGCGTCGAAGCATGCCAGTCTCGCGTCGGCCGGCGTGATCGCAGCACAGCGCGCCATGTCGCTGGTGGCGGGCGCCTCGCCGGCTCCTGCCGAAAGCGAAATCTCAGGGAGCGAGGTGAGTAACCCAATCATGCTCGCAATCTGCGCCACCTTGAGGCTGCTCATAGGTCTCCTCCGGAAGGCTGACGATAGTAGTTTCCGTAGACTTCGGTGGCCGTCTGTATTAAGTCCCGTTCGGCTGCCGTCAATAGCGGGTTCCAAATGTCGAAGATAAGGATGGCGCGCGGAGTGTCTGACATGTTCCATGCTTCGTGTTCGATGGTGTCGTCGAATACCCAAGCTTGCCCAGGCACCCACTCGCGCACAGTGGAGCCGACGCGAAATCCGCAGTCCGGCGGTACGATGAGGGGCAGGTGGACAGTGAGGCGGGTGTTAGTGATCCCGGTATGCGCCGGGATGCGCGTCTTTGCGTCGAGGATCGAAAAGAACGCGGTCGGTGCCCGGCCCTCCACCCGACATCGCGGCACGTCCTCGAGCGCACGGGCGGTCGCCGGACAGCGTGCAATGTGCCCGGCGACTTCTTCGCTTTGATTCCAAAGAAAATAAGCACTCCAGCGGCGCGAACGGTTCAGTTCCCGAAATTGGTCTAAAGGCAGACCAGCTGGGAAGTCGATGTAGGGTTGCAGTCCCTCGCGGTCTGCTACCAGTACGCGCAGCAGCTCGGTCCGAATGTCGCGGGTCGCATTTTCAAGCGAGTCAAGCCACGGGAATTCCGAGCGCTGGAAGAATTCGATCGCCGGAAGCTCGGGGAAGTACATCCATGTCGGCTGCGAGTGAAAAGCCCGGCGCTTCCCCATCAGGGTTTCGAGGCACTGATCTACACGACGCTGAGGCCCACCCCCATGTCGCAGACGAATCTGGGCTAACGGTTCTTCGAGAGCCTTGGTCAAAGCCGCGAGGTCCGAATCGATCAGAGATCTGGCGTGCGCAAAGGCGTCCCGGATATTTGGCGCCACGTCGGCGCCGGGGGGTAGGCAGGCAAGTGCGTTCTGGTAGGTGCGCGCAGCATTACGGGGATCGCCCATCTCCTCCAGGTAAGCACCTTTCTGCAACAATGCCGACAAGTGCCGCGGCTCGAGTTCGAGCGCCTTCTCGATGGCGTCAAGTTCTTCCGTGCGGCGTCCCAGTGCCTTGAGGCTCGACGCCAAATTCGCCCATAGGGCGGGGCGGGTGGGATCCGCGAACGTTGCGCGTGCAAACAGGGCCTGCGCCTGTTCAGGCGCCCCCCGGCCGAGCATGCGCACGCCGAGCTCGTTGAGCACCGCGGGGTGGTTCGGAGCTTGCTGAGCGACACGCGCAAGCAATTGATCGGATTCTGGCATTCTTCCAGCGTCCGCTTCCGCCTTAGAGGCATGCAGCGCACGGAAGATTGCAGCATCGTCAATCGGAGTCTGGGCAAGCGTATTCACGCATCAATTGTATAACAGCTCCCCCGGCCCCTGCCGAACGTCGTTGACTTATGCGATTTTGTCCGCTTAGATCGCCGCAGAAGCATTATTCGGAGCGGCCCGATCTCGACATCGCATCATTTGACGCCCAGCGGCCCGACAACGGGCATGAGCACAGTGAGCGCCCCTGCAGATCTCGGGCTCATGCGCGCTTCCCTTTTGCTCGAATCCGATCCGGCCGGCGCCGCGCGTCAAGCGAGCGATATCTTGGCGAGCTGTCCGGGCAACGACGAGGCAAGCCTTTTGCTTGCAAGCGCATACCGCCGCCTGGGCGATGCTGAGGCCGCTTCTCGCGTGCTCGAGTCGCTGGCCCAGAAACGCCCGGACTCGGCGGTGATGCAGCTCGAATTGGGCCGCGCCTACGCGGCCGCCGGTCACCACAGTGAGGCGCTCACGGCATTGCAACGGGCGGTCGGCCTCGACGGCTCGCTTGCAGATGGTTGGCGCGAAATCGCCGGGCTTTGCTTTCATGCCGGCGACGTCCAGGGCGGCGATGCTGCCTACTTAAGATTCAGTCGCCTGACACAGGATCCGGCGGAACTCAAGGATGCCCATGTTGCGCTCTCTGCTGGCCGGTTCGAAGCCGCCGAGGCGCTGCTGCGCCAACATCTGCGGCGTTCCCCGGCCGACGTCGCGGCGCTGCGCTTGCTGGCCGAAGTGGCGGCGCGTCGCGGCGACCGCGCCGAGGCGGAGCGCTGCCTCGCGCAATGCCTAGAGCTTGCGCCTGGCGATGCAAAGGCACGCCATGAACTTGCTCGGCTGTTGTACCGCCAGGAGCGAATTGCGGAGATGCTTCCGCTGGTCGATAGATTACTGGCCACCGAACCGCGAAATACCAGCTACCTGAGCCTAAAAGCTCAGGGGATTCGGCTGCTGGGCAACATCTCTGAGTCGATCGCGCTAATGGAGTCGGTAGTCGCGGAGTTTCCGGACGACTCGCAGGCCTGGTTGGTGTTCGGTAACTTGATGCGCGAGGTCGGCGAACAGTCCCGGTCGATCGAAGCGTTTCGGCGCTCGCTCGCGGCGCAGCCGGATTTCGGCGAAGCGTACTGGGCGCTCGCGAATCTGAAAACCTTCCGCTTTACGCAGAGCGATGTGAAATCCATGCAAGAGCAATTGGACCAAAAGTCGGCATCGCAATCGAACCGCATCCATCTCCACTTTGCACTCGGCAAGGCACTGGAGGACGCAGAAAATTTCGCCGCTTCATTCGCGCACTACACGCGCGGCGCCGCCCTGCAGCGCGCGACCATGGCCTATGACGCTGACGCGACCAGCGACTATGTGCAGCGAGCGAAGACGATGTATACGTCGCAATTTTTCGCCGATCGATCCGCCTGGGGCAGCGAGCGAGGCGATCCCATTTTTATCGTCGGTCTGCCGAGATCTGGTTCAACGCTTCTGGAACAGATCCTCGCCAGCCACTCGCAAGTTGAAGGAACGCGCGAGCTGCCGGATGTGCCCGCAATGGTGGCGGAACTCGCCGCCCCAGCCAAACCCGGCGGCCAACCGCGATATCCGGAACCCGTTGCCGCGCTGCGCATAAGCGAGATCGAGTCGATGGCCGCGCGCTACTTGGCAGATACGGAGGTTCGGCGGCCGCTTGGGCTGCCGCGTTTCGTCGATAAAATGCTGGGCAATTTCAGCCACATAGGGCTGATCCACCTGATGTTCCCCCGGGCTACGATTATCGACGCGCGGCGCCATCCGCTGGGTTGTGGATTCTCCTGCTACAAGCAGTTGTTTGCTCAGGGAATGAATTACAGCTACGACCTCGCCGAACTAGGGCGCTACTACCGGGACTACGCCCGTCTCATGGAGCACATCGATGCGGTGCTGCCCGGTCGCGTGTATCGCGTGCATTACGAGCAGTTGGTGGTTGACCCCGAGCGCGAAGTTCGAGCTCTGCTCGAGCAGTGCGGATTGCCGTTCGAGCCTGAATGTCTACGTTTCTACCAGAACCCGCGGGCAGTGCAGACGATAAGCTCCGAGCAAGTACGCCGCCCGATTTATTTGGACGCCGTTGATCATTGGCGCCGCTATGAGCCGTGGCTCACCGAGCTGCGAGACGAGGTGGCCGATCTTTGCGAACGTTATCCCGGGCAAACCCTGCGGGGATCCAAGGAACCCATTCAGCAGCCGGAGTAATTTTGACCGAAGTGTTCGAAGATTGGATGCGCGAGGCGGGGCGCCTGTATCGCTTGAATCAAGTCGCCGAAGCCAAGGCCGCATATCAGGCGATTGTCGCCCGCTGGCCTAAGCAGCCGGACGCGTGGTACAACCTGGCAGTCCTGCAACGGCAGACTTTTCATTTCGATGAAGCTCTCGAGTCCTATCAACGGGCGCTGGCAACAGGTATTGCCCACCCGGAAGAAGTGCACTTGAATCGGGGCGTCATTTTAAGCGACCATCTGCGCGATTACGCATCCTCGGCGAAGGAACTACAGCAGGCGTTAACCGTTAATCCGGGGTACACGCCCGCGCTCTTCAACCTTGCCGGCCTGTACGAGGATTTCGGCAAGCGTGCGGAGGCGAGTTCGCTGTACGCACAAATCCTAACGCTTGAACCGCGGGCCTTCGAGGCACTGGCGCGTTTTGCCAATCTGCAACCTGCGGGCAGCGCGAACGGCGCCCTTATTCAGCGGCTCACAGATGCGCTGGTCACGGCATCTTTACCGAGCGACCGCGCCAGCCTGGGTTTTGCCCTGGGTCGCCTGCTTGACGGTGCGGCAGAATACCGCAAAGCATTTGCGGTTTACACGGCAGCCAATCAGGCCAGCCGCGCTAGCGCCGGAGGTCACGTCGTTCACTACGATCGTGCACGACACGAAGCTTTCATCGAAAAACTGATCAGCAGCGGTATGCCAAACGCCCGGGCCAAGGGAGCCGATATCCCGCCGCAGCCTATCTTCATCGTTGGCATGTTTCGTTCGGGCTCGACCCTGACGGAACAGCTTCTCGCCGGCCTGCCCGGCGTCGCTGCCGGCGGCGAAATCGATTTTCTGCCGCGTCTGATCAACACGGAACTCTCGCCGTTTTTCGAATCGCTGGCGGCACTCACCACGGAACGACTCGCAAGTTTCGCGGCCCGGCATCGATCGGAACTCATGCGGGTATCAACGAGCACCACCTATGTCACTGACAAACGCCCGGACAATTTCTTGTATCTGGGTCTCATCAAGCGACTATATCCCGATGCGAAGATCGTACACACGACGCGGGATCCATTGGATAACTGTCTTTCCATTTTCTTCTTGCACCTCGAGCAGCAAATGAGCTATGCCTTGAATCTCAAGGATATCGGTCACTACTATCGAGAGTATCGGCGCTTAATGGCCCATTGGAAGGACGAGTTTGCCGGCGATATTTTTGATTTCAATTACGACGCCCTGGTTAAAGGTCCGCATCAGCAACTGCAAGCCTTGTGCGAGTTTCTTCAGCTGCCTTGGTCCGGACAGGTGCCGCAAGTTGCGGCGCGCACCGAAGCCATCAAGACGGCCAGTGTTTGGCAAGTGCGTGAACCGTTGTACGCCACCTCGTCGGGTCGGGCGCGGCACTACGCCGAGGAGCTGAAGGAGCTGCGCGATGAACTCGCAGAGCTTAAATGAACGCCGTACCGCCAAGCATTGTTCCCATTCTCGCGATGCCTTTGTGCATTGCGAGCCTCGCTGATGCGCAACAGTTGAATCCGAGCTTGTGCGAGCTGTTCGCGCAGCGCATGGCCACGGACAGTCGTCCACAAAATCCACTTGTGTTTCGCAGTACTGATGATCTGTTGGATTGGCGGGAAGCGTCGGTGCGGCGCTTGGAAGAAGGCCTGCTGGCCGCCGTCTATTCCATGGTGGGCAGCCTGAACGAGTTCACAGAGGCGCAACTGCGCTCGTTCCGGTTGCAGGCACGCGCATGGTTTACGGTTGTGCGTACCAATGGCTCTGTCCCCGCCGCCAGTTATCCGTTGACCTCCTGGTGCGTTATCTACTGTGTGTCTGCGCCGCCGCTGCTCGAGGCGCGTGCCGATAGCGGCGTAGTGCGCCTCTATGAATCGCGTCTCGGTACCACTTTTCAAGATGCCACCAACTCAATGCTGCGAATTCCGTACCGCCAGTCGCACTGCGCCTGGCGGCCGGAGGCGGGGAAAATGGTGATATTTCCAGCCTCCCTCACGCACGAAATAGCGCTGATGCGTGCCGCCGGTGAGCTCATACTCGTCACGGTTCGCCTTCGCTTCGCTGCGCCCGGCCAGCAAGGATTTTCCCGGTGGTAGGAAATCCAATCAAGGTGCGGCCGCTGTTCGCAACGCCATTTGGCGAGGTTCGGTTGCCGGGTTGCGAACGGCTCAATCGGGAACTCGAGGCGCTATTCCTGCAGTGCGAGACCGAGGAGCATCGAAATCCGACGCCCAGCCACGTGCCGCAGCAGGAAACTTTTGAAAGCCGTTTTAATTTGTTTCGCTGGACGGATGCTTGCGTGCAGGAGTTGCGCGCCTTCGTGCTGAATGCAGTAGGGCAGATGGTGCTCGAAACCACATCATTGAAGCCTCAAGATCTGGCGCGTCTTTCCTGCCAAAATCACACTTGGTTTCACATCACGCGATATGCAGGATCATTTGTCGCCCACAATCACCCGCTCGCATCGTGGTCGGCGGTGTACTGCGTGCGCGCCGGTGAGAGTGTCCCGCAACACCCGGACAGCGGGGTGCTTCGATTCCTCGATGTCAGGCAGGGCGCCAACGCTTATCTCGATCCGGCCAACGACTCGCTGCATCCGGCATTCGCACTGGCTCCCGTAGAGATCAAGCTCGATGCCGGTCAGCTCGTGATATTTCCTTCTTATGTATTCCACGAGGTTGCGCCTTTTTACGGCAGCGACACGCGCATAACCGTGGCGAGTAATTGCTGGTTCGCCTAACGCGGGCGCGGTGAGCCGATGTGACGTAACGAATCCGGCAAATTCGCGTAAGCCGCGGCTACTTCAGGAATGACTGTATAGCGCTCGCTGAATTCGGAAGGGAATCGACTGGGTCTGCCCGTTTCGAGATTCAAACAAAAATAGTCGATTTCGGCCTCAAGAACTCGGCTGCTCCCGGCCGCACGTAGAATTTCGAAACGACGGGTGCATCGCAGACGGCCGTCGCAGGTCACGAGCCAGGTCGCCAACAGCAAAACATCGTCAAGCTGTGCCGCCTCGAGATAGTCGACGCGCGTGTGCCTCACCGCCATGCCGCGGCGCAGTGCGAGACAGTGTTGGAGCGGCACACCAAGCTTGGCTGAATGGGACCAGGCGATGCCGTCCAACCATCGCAAATACACTGTGTTGTTGACGTGATCGTACTCATCGATCTCGTCGGATGCCACTCGGCGTGTAGCGGTAAAGGGCAGCGGCAATCTGAATGGTCGTTGATTATTTAGGATGAGATTCAGTCCGCGCAGTTACAAAAGCTATGAAAGCTATGACGTTGGTTAACAGGATGACGGTTGGCAAAGCAACTGTCACGCGCATCTGCTGACGGACATTAGGGAATCATTCCTACGAGCCGAGCGGGTATTCATCACTTTGAGGTCTTTCGCGAACGGCCCACCCTAAGGGTCTGCGCACGATTGGTCCGATTTAGGCAAGTTTGAGCAGATGAGGAGTTATGAAAAGAGAAGTCATACAGCTCGAGACCATACAACCGGACACCTTCATCGCTAGCGCAGCGCTCAATTGCATCACGGAGATGCAAATGGGGCAGATGGCGCTTACGCAAGCAGTCTCAGAAGCCGTGCGTGGGTACGGACGCCATGTGATTGCCGATGATGGCAAGACCCTGGCCGATATCGCAGCAATCGCGGCGCGCAAGGGCCTATCCGTACCCACTTCTTTGGACGAACATCATGATTGCCTCGTGAGGCATATGCGGGGAAAAAGCGAAAGCGATTTCGATTCTGCGTACGCAGCATATATGCTCGATGGTTACCAGAAATCCCTGCTGCTCTATAGGAGAGGGCAGAGGATCAAAAATCCGGACATTTCCGCTCTGGCGAGCCGTGCGTTGACAAGGCTCGAGGCTCGCAAACGCCTGACCAACTCGCTGTTGGAAAACATCGCGCCGCAGGACTGGCCGGTTTTGGTGAGCGAACGTACCGAATATAGCCAAGGACAACCACATGAATCCAGGAATTGAGCCAAGCGAACCGCACGAGGAGGAAAGTAACCTTAACGAGGGTGGCAACCTCGACGAGTCGGATCTCGACCTTCCCCCGGCAGCGCCGGGAGATATAGGAGAAGGGCCTGATCCGGGCAGTGCGCCGGGCAAACGCGCTTTCTAAGCGAGGTAGCACGCAAGGCCTTATTATCCCGCCGATGGCAACCGGGATGATTCTCAGAACCTGTCCCCATCGGCCTCCCTGCGCGGCGTGCCCCCGGTTCGGCCAACCGGGAATCAGCTTAGTGGCACAGCGCGCCTTAGATGAACTGGCGCATTCCCACGGTCTACCCCAGGTACCCGCAGTCACGGGGCAAATTTCCGGATTTCGCCTTCGCGCGCGTCTTGCCATCCGGGGCCGCCTGGGCTCGCCAAAGGTGGGACTGTTCGAATTGGGAAGCCACCGCGTGGTGCACATACCGAACTGCATTGTTCATCACCCCTTGATCAACCGTGTGGCCGGAGTAGTCCGCCGGGCCCTGGCTGAGACTCGAGTCACCAACTATTCGGATGGCGCGCATCAGGGTCTTGCACGCTACTTGCAAGTGGTGGTGGAGCGCGGCTCGCAGACTGCACAAGTCGTGTTGGTAGCCAACAGCGCTTCATCTACGCCTCTTGCCGGTTGTTTGGACCTCATCGCGTCGCGACTCGGCAAAGAGCTGCACAGCCTATGGTTCAACGCCAATCTCGAGCGCGCCAACACAATCCTCGGTCCGGACTTTGAATCCTGGTGCGGTCCGCCGAGTGTGGTGGAGCACTTCGGTGGAGGGGCGATTCACTACCCGCCGGGAGCTTTTGGACAAAACAATTTGGATATCGCGGAGCGCATCATCGAATACGTTCGGGGTCAGATTCCAGTCGGCGCCAAGGTCGCTGAGTTCTATTCCGGGGTTGGGGCCATCGGCTTGTCGACGCTGGATCGGATTTCTGAGCTTCGCGTAAACGAAGTCAGCCGGCATTCTCTGCGTGGCCTCGAACTCGGTTTGATGGAACTTGCCCCGGCCGAGCGGGGGAAAGTGTCGATCATAGCGGGGCCGGCGGGCGAATCGGCGCGGGCGGCGGCGGGCTGCGACGTGGTGGTGACGGACCCGCCGCGCAAGGGACTCGACCCTGAGCTGTGCGAGTATCTCAGGGGGCAGCCGCCTGAACGATTGCTGTATGTCAGCTGCGGACTGGAATCTCTCAAAAGTGATACCGCGCGGCTTACCTCGGGCGGCAAGCTGCGTCTTGAGGCACTTACCGCGTTCAATCTTCTGCCCTTTACGGACCACGTCGAGACGGTGGCTCGCTTTGGCCGTACCTGTAGTACCAAGCTTTCGAAACGCCATCAAAGGCGCGTATGCTCGCTTGAGCACCACCTCAGAGGAACACCGTGATCAGCCCATCGGAGGCTTCTGTCTCGCCCCCGGCTTTGCCCGCGCCTGTGCCGCCGCGCGGCCGCATGTCTGCCTGGCAATATTTGAACGCGCTGCGGGACAGCACGATCTCGACGTTTAGCCAAGACGCCTATGAACTCGATATTGTCCAGCGCCAGGTACTCGGCCGCCATCTTTTCGTTCTCAGTGATCCCGTGGCCATCAAACGCGTGCTCCTGGACCAGGTGGCAAACTACGAAAAAACCGAAATTACGCGCCGGATCCTAGAGCCTGGGCTTGGCAGGAGTTTGATCACGCTGGAAGGCGATACCTGGAAAGCGCATCGCAGAACCATGTCTCCCTCCTTTGATTTGCGAAGCGTGGCCTCCTACACCCCAGTCATGACGGCCGCTGCGGAGGAGTTAATGGCGTCGTGGCGGGCGCTGGGCGCAGGCGCTGGCGTCGATGTCGCCGATGCCATGATGGAAGTCACACTCACGATTATTTCCCGCACTATGTTCTCTTCGGATTCCGATGACATCATGTCGATCATGGGCCATGCGGCAGGGCGCTATCAGGCCACGGTGCGGCCGAACCTCCTGGACTTTCTGGGCGTACCTGAGTGGCTTGCGGGTTTCGGCAGGGGTAAAGCGGCGCATCGCGCATTCGCTGAATTCGATACGGTCATTGACCGGTTGATCGAGAGCCGCGTGCGCGATTCGCGCAGTGCGCCGAAGGATTTGTTGGCGCGATTGATCAGCGCTCGAGACGAGCAAACCGGGGGCGGGATGTCCGCGCAAGAGGTGCGCGACCACGTCATCACGATGTTTATGGCCGGGCACGAAACGACCGCGATGGCCATGACTTGGACTTGGTTTTTACTGTCGCAACATCCTGCCGCAGAGGCGAGACTGCATGCGGAGTTGGATGAAGTGCTCGGCGGCCGTGCGCCAATGCAGGACGATCTCGCGAAGCTGACCTATGCGCGCATGGTGATCGAGGAATCCATGCGAATCTACCCGGCCGTGCCGGCCATGGAACGCGAAGCGCTCGCCGAGGACACGTTGAGCGGAGTGCGCGTACCCAAGGGATCGACGGTCATGATCGTCCCTTGGGTTCTCCATCGCCACCAGAAGCTTTGGAAAGATCCCGAGCGATTCGACCCGGAACGCTTTTCGCCCGAAGCATCCGCCGCCCGCCCACGGTTCTCATACCTTCCGTTCGGTGGTGGACGACGAATCTGCATTGGCGCCGCTTTTGCAATGTCGGAGGCAACGATTCTGCTCGCAACGCTGGCACAGCATTTTCGGTTAAGGATGGTTCCAGGCCACCCCGTAGAGCCGCAAGCCTTGATTACCCTGCGTGCTCGGCACGGCATGAAAATGCTGCTCGCGCCCCGCGCACCCGTAAAAGAGGCTGCAGCGGAGGATCACGCCACGCGTGCGCGCGTCGGTGAGTTGACTTAAAGTGTGTGTGCAGGAGGGTTTTTTATGAACATTACCGTATGCATGGGCGGGGTTGTGGCCGCAGGTTTCATTCTCTGTGGCTGCGCCATGAACACTTTCAATTCAAAGCAGCCGGCTTCCGCGGCAGTGGTTTCAGATCCTAATTGCCTCACCGAAACCGGCAGCCGCATATCAGCGGGCAAGTCAAATTGCCGCGGCTTTGGGCGCTCGTACAGCAACGATGATATTTCGAGAACCGGCCAGACATCCGCGGCGGATGCGCTGGGCCTTTTGGATCCATCGATTACCGTGCATCGCTGAGTGAGCTCAGCGCAGGTCGTCGCTGATCATCTGTGCACCTTTCTCGGCAATCATTGCCGTCGGTGTGTTGGTATTGCCGGAAGTGATGACGGGCATGATCGAGGCATCGACCACGCGCAGGCCATCAATGCCGTGAACACGCAGCCGCGCATCGACCACAGATTGTGGATCCGTTTGCAACCCCATCTTTGCAGTTCCGACGGGATGAAATATTGTGGTGCCTATTTCTCCCGCGGCCGCGGCAAGCGACACGGTGTCATCGCCGACACCAGCGCCGGGCAAAAACTCTTCAGGCTCGAACGCTGCAAGGGCAGGCTGTTCCATGATACGACGAGTGCAGCGGATGGCGTCGGCCGCCACTACACGGTCTGCAAGCGTCGACAGGTAATTCGGGGCGATAATCGGCGGCGCGAACGGATCGGCGGAGCGAGGCCGCACGGTGCCTCGGGAGGTCGGCTGCAAATTGCACGCGCTCAGGGTGATCGCCGGATAGCGGTGCAGAGGATCCCCGAATTTGTCGAGAGACAGGGGTTGAACGTGAAATTGGATATTCGCCCGGGTCTGCGCCGGGTCCGAACGCATGAAAATCCCCAGTTGTGAAGGTGCCATGGTCAAGGGTCCGCGCCGGCGCAGCACGTAGTCGAGGCCCATCCAGGCTCGCCCGAGCCATGAATGATAGGCTTCATTCAGAGTGTTCACATTGCTGACTTTGTAAATCGCGCGCTGTTGCAGGTGGTCTTGAAGATTCGAACCCACGCCGCGACGGTCCGTCACCGTCTTGATGCCGAGCGGAGCGAGCCACTCATGCCTGCCGATGCCTGACAGGCTGAGTAGTTGCGGCGAACCAATTGCGCCTGCCGCTAAAATGATTTCTCCGCTGGCGCGCGCCTCGCAATGCTGGCCGTTACGCGAAAACTGCACACCGCGGGCGCGTTCATTTTCGATAATTAGCCGCTCGACCATTACATGGGTTTCTAGGCGCAGGTTGCTGCGAGTAAGGACGGGTTTTAAAAACCCGCGCGCCGATGACCAGCGTCTGCCGAATTTCTGGTTGACGTGAAAATAGCAAACGCCTTCGTTCTCGCCGCAATTGAAGTCCTCAAGCCTTGGAATGCCGAGTTGAACGGCGGCGTCCCGTACAGCATCGAGCACCCGCCAGGAGACACGCGGTGCCTCGACGCGAAAGCCACCGCCGATTCCGTGGTACTCGCTTTCTCCGAGAAAATGGTCTTCCACACTTTTAAAGGCCGGCAGCACGTCCCTCCATCCCCACCCCTGCAAGCCCAGCGATCGCCATCCGTCATAGTCGGCCGCCTGACCGCGCATGCTGATCATGGCGTTTATGGACGACGAGCCGCCAATCACTTTGCCGCGCGGATAGGCGAGAGATCGTCCATTGAGCCCGGCTTCCTGCTCGGTCCTGAACATCCAGTCCGATCGCGGATGGCCGATCGTGAACAAATAGCCGGCTGGAATGTGGTACCAAATCCAGTTGTCGAGGCCGCCGGCTTCGAGCAGCAATACCCGTCGCCGAGGGTCGGCAGACAGTCGATTGGCCAAAATACAGCCCGCAGTTCCAGCCCCTATGATGATGCAGTCATAGTCGCCAGCCAGGTGCTGGCGCTGCGTGTTGTTCATCCGTCGACCGACGTGGGATAAGTGACGTAGCCCTCGGCGCCCTGCGAATACCAGGTTTTCTGATCGTCGGCGTTCAGCGCAATATTCTTCTCGAAGCGGCCGGGAAGGTCGGGATTGGCCAAGAATGTTCGCCCGAAGGTAATGGCGTCCGCGGCCCCTGAGGCCACGGCTGCCTGCCCGCGCGCGAAGTCAAAATCCGAGTTGAGCACCAGGACTCCTTTGAAGGCTTCACGGATTAGAGGCGCGACCGGCGGACGGTCCGACTTACCGAACGTCCCATGGGGGCCAGGCTCACGCAATTCGAGAAATGCGATGCCCATCGCGTCCAAAGCCGCGGCGGCAGCTGGAAATAATTCGGACTGGTTACTGTCATCAACTCCCTGCGAATCGCCGTTGGGCGAGAGTCGAACTGCTGTGCGATCCATGCCCACTGCGTCCGCCAACGCCGCAACCACCTCGAGCAGCAGTCGAATGCGGTTTGCGACCGGTCCTCCATACGAGTCGCTTCGCTGGTTGCTGCCGTCGCGCAGAAATTGGTCAATGAGATAGCCGTTGGCGCCGTGGAGTTGCACGCCGTCGAAGCCGGCGTCGATCGCGTTTCTTGCGGCCGTCACGTAATCGCCGATGAGGCGCGGAAATTCCTCGATCCGGAGCGCCCGGGCCCGCACGTAAGGTTGCCTGCCTTCATAGGTATACGCCTTGCCGGGCGCGATGGTTTCGCTGGCCGACACGGGCTGAACGCCGTGCAACGACGGATGCACGAGTCGGCCCATGTGCCAGAGCTGGGCAAATATCCGGCCGCCTGCTTGATGAACGGAATCGGTCACGCTCCTCCAATGCGTCACCTGCTTTGAGGTCCAGAGGCCGCCGGCATAAGGCCAACCGCTGCCTTCGAGACTGATTCCAGTGGCTTCCGAGATGATCAGTCCCGCCGAGGCTCGCTGAGTGTAATAGGTCGTCATGAGTTCAGTGGGAACATGGTCTCGAGTCGCTCGGCCTCGCGTCAAAGGCGCCATCCAAATTCTATGGCGGCACGTGATGCGTCCGATCTTAATCGGGTCAAATAATGTGGTCATAATTCCTGAAAATAGTGCTTACCCCCACATGCTAACAGGGCCCGGCGCATCAGCGAGCGGCGTAAAATCGGTCTGCCGTTCTGCTGGCGCAAGGGATGCCGGCAGCGGCACCCTCACTGCAGGCGGCTCATTAGCTGTGGGAATGCACCGCCAGCGATCGGCTCACTCTTCCTACATGCGCTGCTGGCGCAATGGGCAACACTGCAATCCCCAGGGATGAGTGAATCAGGAGACGGCCATGAACAATAATAATGCGATGGACCAGTTGGTATCCGATGCGGAGGAACTGCTCTCGAAATTGCAGGATGCCAGCAATCCGGAAATCAAAAGGCTTCGGACGAAAGTCGAGTCGGGATTAACCGAGGCAAAGCGTGCAGCATCCGACCAAGTGCAACTCGGCGCAGAAAAACTTCGCCAGCTGACAGGTTCGGTCGTGGAGTACGTGCAGGAGAACCCCTGGGTCGCGGTCGCAGCAGGCACTGCTATAGCCGTAGCCCTGCTATACATGGCATTTTCGGGTCGAGACGCAGACGATTGAGCGTGCCGCATCTCTCAACGGCCAATTTGTTTAGAACCTGATTCTTCGGGCCAGCATACATCCGACGCTGGCCCGAAGCCCACCACCCGCGCCACTCTCCTAGCGATTCTTCGCTACCAGCTGCGAAACATTGGACCACTGCTCGGTGGCGCGCGCTATATTGCCCGAGACATCCTTTTTCCAGTTCTTGCGCGATTCTAGGTCGCTGAACATATAGAGCTTGCCATCGACGACCGTGAACACCCGCGGATGCGCTCCGACTTTTCTGCCCTGCGATACCCCATAGGCATCGAAGCCGTCATATTGCGGCGCATAGCGCTCCGGCGCACTTGCGAAGGTCTGTAAGTGACCGCTGGTGATGAAGTAGAACTTTGAGCCCTTATATTCGTAGCTCAACTCTTTGACGCCTGGAATCGGATCAGGCGCGGGTGCGAAGTACGAAATCGCATCGTAGCTATCCAGCGCAACACCTTTCTGCTCGAAAAAGTCTCCGGCGAAAGCATAGGTAGCGGCGAGGCTCAACACGGCAACGGCAGCGGAACGAAAGATCGAGGGGTAGGTCACGGTAGTCTCCAGGTGTTTTCGAGAAAAACGGTCAGCGCAGAGACTGTAATCGGCGGTGGGAAACCCCGCTGGGAAGTGCGCTAGAGCGCCGTTTCCGAGGCGCGAGCGGCAGGAAACAGGCCGCGAACGGCGGGCGGGGCGCTAGTCCGGTAGTGAAAATGCTACATTCCGATTTCCACCCAGGTCGGTGCGTGGTCGCTGGCCTTTTCCCAACCGCGCACTTCTCGATCTACTCCCGCGCTGATCACTCTGCCGGCAATAGCGGGGCTCAACAGTAGATGATCAATCCGCAATCCGGCATCTCGTGCATAGGAGTTGCGAAAATAATCCCAGAAGGTATAAATCGTTTCAGTGGGATGCATGGTGCGGACCGAGTCCACCCAGCCGTGCTCGAGAAGATGCGCGAATGCTTCGCGGACCTCGATTCTAAACAGCGCGTCGTCGACCCAGCGCTCGGGCTTGTACACATCGGCCGCGGTCGGTATCACATTGTAATCTCCGGCGAGCACGACAGGAGCGCGCGAGAGAAGCAGTTCGGCAGCATGCGCGATCAGACGGTTCAGCCAACGCAGCTTGTATTCGAATTTGGGGCCCGGAGCCGGATTGCCGTTGGGCAGATACAAACAGCCGATGATAATGCCGTTGACCGTGGCTTCGATGTATCGGCTATGAACATCATCCGGGTCGCCGGGCAGGACGCGTCTAATTTCTTGAGGCTCGGAATTCTTACTCAGAATGGCGACGCCATTCCAACTCTTCTGGCCGTGCCAGACAACACCGTAGCCGGCATCGCGAATAGCGGCTTCGGGAAATCGATCTTGCGGCGACTTCAGTTCCTGCAGGCAAACCACATCGGGTGCGGATTCATTCAGCCAGCGCAGCAAATTGGGCAGACGTGCATTGATACTATTGACATTGTAGGTTGCAATTTTCATGCTAAGTCTTCTTCACGGTTTGGACTCGCCACTTCTTCACGACATGGCGCTTGGCAGCGAACAAGCTCGACCCGAGCCTGCGGGCTTTTCTTTGCAATGCGCAACGCTGTCGCTCGAGCCGCCTCGCCAGTGACCTTACAACAGATGCTTTCGATGTCGCGGCGGAGTCGTGCATCTTTCCCGCAGCCACAAAACCTCGAATCTTATTCTTTAGCACCGCCAAGTCATGATCATTACCCAGGATCTCGGCCAAGCGATCCGCTTGCCGCCGGGGCTTACCCAGATGTCGTACGCCAAACCCTCGCACCAGTTCGATTTGATGCAGTAGATATTTCACCTGCTTGCGCCATTCGTGCAAACGCGCATCCGTTCCGCTCTTTTTGACTCCGGCAAACGCGGAGCGGCCCTTTCTGTAGATTCGATCCAAGTCCTTTCGAGTGATCATCTGTTGTAAGGTTTTCTCGTCAATACCCTCGAGCCGCACCTTGACATCTTGAAGGCTGGCCGTGACATCGCTCACCTGCTGTGGCGAGAGTTGCTGGCGGCAGTCATCGAGATCTTTTTTCAAAAGGCGGACAAGAGGAATGCATTTCCGCGCCAACCGCTGTAGCGCTTCGATCAAGACCTTGGCGTCGCGCAGTGCGGTCAGAGGCCGTGCGGTATCTCGAAGGAGTCTATTTTGGAACCGATACGTTGGCGTCCCGATCAAGTACCGAAGCAGGCGCAGAATCGCCCGCGAGCGCTTAACCCCCCTGCGCGCCTCATGCACCGCCTCATCCGTGAGCTTGCGCCGTTGCAAGGCATGGATCACTTGGTTTATCTGCACGATCAAAGCGTCCCGCGCGAGGCCAGCATTGATGCCGCGCTTTTGACTGTTTGCCATCAGCGTGGCCGCGATCGGGTCTCACGCTGCGCACGCTGAATTCCCGCGCGCAGCAAGCGCTCCGCTGCTTGCGGGCCGCGTCTGCCCAGAGGGGTGAACTGTCGGCCCTGGAGTTTATTGTAGTTGATAAAAAACGACTCGAGTTCCTTGAGCTTCTGAGCCGGCAGTTCATCGATCCGCCGGATTTTAGGTTTGTTGACCGGGGTCACGGGCACTGCAACCAGTCGATCATTTCGAATCGTCCGGCGTTGCTCGCGCTGTTCGGCGGTGACCACGCCAATCAGGCGTACTGTCATCAGACAGCCGACGAAACTGGGGGCGTCCGCGATCAAAATCACATCGAGGGCATCGCCATCTTCGGCGGCCGTGCTTGGAATGAAGCCGAAGTCGAATGGGAAGTGAGTACCCAGGGGCAGCGCTCTGCTCAGCTTGAAAACTTGAAGCTCGACATCGAATTTGTATTTATTGGTGCTGCCTTGCGGCGTATCGACGACGACGTGCACGAGAGTCCCGCCGGCGCGGGCTGGGAGGTTCATGGGCAGCATCAGCATGCCTCCTGTGAATGCACCGCGCTCAGTGTCACTCCACCATGAGCCGGAGGGAAGGGATGAATTGTTGCAAAAACCACCGCTCGGCGTGGACGCCTAGCGGTGGTGCTCAACTGATGTGTCTAAGACCAGATTTACGGTTTTTGCGCGGCGAGCATCGCTTTCGCATTCGCCTTAGCCAAGTCATACTTAGCGTCGGCTTGATCCTTGCACGCCTTTTGTGGGTTGCCGGACATCGCTTCGCACTTTTGGATGGCCACCTTGTGGTCGCCGTCTGCTTGCGCCATGGCGACATCGTAGGCCCCCTTGGCATTCGCGGTGTTGACATCGTTGGTCTTATCGTCGACTTTGGCCTCGGCCTTGTTCATCTCTTTCGCAGCGTCCTTCTTCGCATCCGCAACTTCGGATGCCTTTTTCTGTTGGGCAGACGCAACGTCATTCGCCACCGCGTCAGGCGACTTCGCGTTGTTGCAGCCTGAAACGACTGCCACTCCAAAAAGCGCGACCATCAACACAATTTGCTTTTGCATACAAGGTTCCCCGTTTAGAATTATTTACAGTTTTGGACATTAGCCGTTAGCGACCAACAGTCCGCACCCCCGATTGGGGTTCCTGGAGTCCAGAATGAGCCGCTTGCCGCCGCTACTCAATTCCTGGCCCGTTGCTTCGGCTGTAAGGGCTTTCCTACGGGCAACTAACTGATCTGCCCTATCGATATCGACCAGCAAGCGCGCGATATCGCAGCAAGCGCGCCTCGAGGCACGCGGGGAAAAGTACTGCAGCGAGAGCTAGCGCGAATTCGACTGGGCCTTTTCGAGTTGGCAGACGTGTCGCCCCGGAATTTCGCGCTGCGTCTCTCGCTGCAGTGATGGCACTCTAGAAAAAACTTTGTTTCCAGAGGTACTATCGAAGATCCAATGATTTTGTCAGTTTCGCCTTACGAATCTCATGCGTAGTTGTCGCCTCGCCTGAGTTGCGATGGCTCTGTTGGCAAGTGGCCGAGACGGCGAAACACCCCCGCCTGTATCGAGGCGAGCTGCAGCTGAGCCCCCTAGTGTTGTGATTCCGCTCAGATGAGGCGGGCAGTGGCTGATTGAGCGGTCAAGACAATGATCGGCGCCTAAGCTCAAGACCTATGGTTGAGGTGCTGGTTGATCTGCCGGCACCAGTGTGCTCCTAGTGCCTTGTCGTTGGCGGCAAGTCTCTGCACGGTTTCGTTTGCGGTCGGGGTTAGCGCGGTGCGCTCATAAACGACTTCGACCTGGGTCGCTTGCCCCGTCGGTCTTAATGCAAGCGTGATTACCGTAACGTAGGCGTGCGGGAGGAAATTAACGTATTGAATTCGGGTTGCTGCGCGATCAAAGCAGGTATTGACCCATACCGCAGTCTGGTAGCCGTGCGCGACTGTGAACACCATGCCATATTGATCGGCCGGGACAGTTGGCCAAACAAACACCGGGTGCCAGTCATCCGCCCAAGCCCGTTCGCCCTCGGCACCAAAAAGCTGCCACGCGACCTCGAGCGGCGCGCTGGCAATGAAGTCGAATTCCTCGCGCGTATGCAGAGGCAGTTCCCGATGCCTTGTCATGCGGATTTCTCTCGGAGCTTATGACTGTCGCCGGCGCGCAGCGGCATGTGGTAGATCTTCTTCAGCTCGCCGATTTGTGCCAACGTCTCTTTCGAGAATGCCGTCTTGCCTTCGAATGCGTGCAGCACAATGCCCTCGAGCAAATCGCCGAGAGATAAGTCTTTCAGCTCGGCCAACGCCTTGAGAACCTTCAAAAGCCGTTTTTCGATTCTGATGCCCGTTTGAACCCGCTCGATTTCAATCATCTTGGGATCCGTTGGATGAAGTGGTACTAATGTACTAAAATACATAGATACAGTCAAAATGACGGATTTTTCAAAATATTGCGCTGCCAGCTCGGGCGGCGGAGAATCATTGCCATCTGTGATTTGAACCGACGGTGGCTGCAGGCAATTTAGGTACCATGCGACCATGATCAAAACAACCTCCCCGGATCGACCTTCCGCCATGCAGGTGAGCCAGTTCACTGCGACCAAGCTGCTGGTGCTGGGCGGTCTGGGATTGCTTCTGTATGTCGCGCATCAGGCGTTCGTTCCAATTGCGCTGGCGCTGCTTGCGGCGTTGGTGCTCTCCGGGCTGGTGGAAACGCTGTTGAGATTTCGAATCCCGCGAAGCTTGAGCGCGACCGTCATATTGATTGCATTTCTCGCTGCCTCGGCAGGACTGGCCGATTTGATGTGGGCGCCCGCTCAGCAATGGTATTTGAACGCTCCTGCGACGATGAAAATTATCAAGCGCAAGCTGTCGCCGGCGGCGAAATTCATGTCCAAGATCGAGGAGATTCGAACAAGCGCCGGCGCCATTACCGGCGCCCCTAGTACTTCAGCTCCGGCCGCCGCACCCCCGCCCGCCCCGAGCGAGGGCTCGCCGGTTGCGCTTCTCGATGCAACGCGCGGCATCATAGTGAGCGTGTTGACCTTCGTCATCGTCACTTTGTTTTTACTTGCCGGCGGCCCTCCGATGATCGCGCGCATGACAGCTGCGTTCGTGGACGATTTGAACGCCGCCCACGTGCTCGATGTGATCGAAAAAGTTCGCAAGGAAGTGGGCAGATTCTATATAACCACGGCCATCATAAACGTTGGCCTAGGCCTCGCCACCACGGGACTCATGACGGTCTTGGGAATGCCCACGCCCTATTTATGGGGCGTCATTGCCGCGACGTTGAATTTCATCCCGTACGCGGGTCCCGCTACCACGCTGATCGTGCTGACGGTGGTGGCAACGGTAAGTTTTGACCGCTTAGGGCAAGTCGCGGCCGTCTCGGCGAGTTACCTCGCTTTGACAGCCGTTGAGGGCCAGATTATCCAGCCCTTATTCGTCGGCCGGAGGCTGGAGGTAAACCCACTGCTCATCTTCCTTGCCTTGTGGTTTGGGGGACTGTTCTGGGGCATTCCCGGCGTGATTCTCGCAACCCCAGCTTTGGTTGCCCTGAAAGTAGTGGCAGAACACGCACTGCGTGGTACCGCCTTGATGGAATTCATGGGACCAAATGATCAAACGCCGAATAAGAGAAAAGGCCTCCAGCGCCTGGTACCCCCGCTTAAACGCAGAGCAAAGATAGCGTAACCGTTGCGACCGCTTGCCTTAGGGTGCACCGGCGGTTTTGTGTACTACAAAAGCTTTCGGCCCTTATGAGCAGCTCGCGCACCCGCCCGCCCGCGACATGGAAAACCGCATTCGCCACGGCAGCGTTCGGATAGCCTGCGTGTTGCGGTGCCGTTTACCGGCATAATGAGCGGGAAGTAACAGGAGAAGATCAAATGGCCACGGGAAGCCGCGAGAAAGACATTCAATTACTGGTGACGAAATTTGTAAAACTGGTGGAGTCGCTGAATCCGGGCGAGCGACTTTCCATCAAAAAAGTCGGCGCGCGAAAGAGCACTCGCACACCGGTTGCCAAAGCAAAAAGCACGGCCAGGCGGACAAAAAAGACTGCTTCTAAGCACACCTAGGCCTCCTGTCAACGCGATTGAGCGCTAGCCGTTGCCGATGTATGCAGCGACTGCGCATCGCCCTGAGTGTTGTGCTCCTACTCGACGGCTGCGCCGCATCTGATTTGCGGCACGCCGAACCGCTGCCGCCCGCACTACATCGGCAGGATGTGCTGTGGCTCGAGCGCTCATCCTTTGGGATCAACACCGCGAGCATAGCGGAGTATCGCCGCTTGGGCCGAACGAGGTTTCTCGAGTCGCAATTGAACCCCGCCAATGACGCCTTGCCGGTACCCATTGCCAAACAGATTTCCGCGAGCGAGGCTTCCCGACCGGCCCCTGAGCAAGCGCTCTCTGCGGCCAATGCGCAGGACCAGATCATCAAGGCACTCCCTGATGGCCAAGATAAGGAGCAGGCGCGCAACAGCTTGAACGAGCAGGGTAATCGACTTGCTTACGAGGCCATCCGAAACCAGTTGCTGCGTGCCGTGTATTCGCCCGCGCAACTGCAAGAGCAAATGACTTGGTTCTGGCTCAATCACTTCAGTGTTGCCCAATCCAAGGCGAGGTTGCGCTGGCTGGTCGGGGACTATGCACAGAGCGCAATTCGACCAAGGGTTTTTGGGCATTTCAGGGAGCTGGTTATGGCCACGCTCGAACACCCGGCGATGTTGCAATATTTGGATAACAATCAAAACACAGCCGGTCACATCAACGAAAACTATGCGCGCGAGCTGCTGGAGTTGCATACGCTGGGCGTGGGCGGCGGCTACTCGCAGCAGGACGTACAGGAACTCGCGCGGGTCCTTACCGGAGCCGGCGTGAACATCGGCGAAGTCCCGCGTATTAAACCCGAACTGCAGCAGTTCTATATCCGTCGCGGCGCCTTTGAATTCAATCCTGCGCGGCACGACTTTGGCAGCAAGACTATTCTGGGGCGACGTCTCGAAAGCAAGGGGTTCGCTGAAGTGGAGGAAGCCGTCGGTCTGATCGTGTCGCAACCCGCGTGCGCCCGGTTCATATCGCGCGAATTGGCGACCTACTTCGTGGCCGATAATCCTCCGGCGGCACTGGTCGAGCGCTTGGCAAAGATCTTCGTGCGAACCGACGGCGATATCAGCGCCGTTCTTCGCGCACTGTTCTTGTCGCCAGAAATGAATGAGTCGTTGGGCAGTAAATTCAAGGATCCCATGCGTTTCGATATCGGCTGTACGTCTCGCTTACGACGGCAAAGCCATCAGCAATGTGCGTCCGATAGTGAATTGGCTCAATAGTCTGGCGGAGACGCCTTATGGCCGTCAAACCCCCGACGGCTACCCGTTGACGGAACTGGGCTGGGCCAGCTCTGGCCAAATGAGCCGTCGATTCGAAATCGCCCGTTCCATCGGTGTTGGAAACGTCGCGCTATTCGAGGCAGAAGAGGGCGGCGAGAGTGCGGTGGGGTTCCCGCAGTTATCGACTCGGCTCTACTTCGATGCATTGGAGCCGCTTTTGAGCACGCGCACCAAGGAGGCGCTCAATGCCGCAAATTCCCAGCAGGAGTGGAACACCTTTTTGCTTTCATCACCGGACTTTAACTATGAGTGAAGCCATGCAAATAACTCGTCGTCAGGTTCTCAAATCCGCTGCGGCAACGCTCTTGAGCACCGGTGTCTGCGGGCGGTTGTATGCCGCGCCGCGCGATGGAGCCCGCTTTCTTTTGATTTTCTTACGCGGCGGCTACGATTCCAGCAACTTGTTGATTCCATATTCGACTCCGTTCTATTACGAAGCGCGACCCAACATCGCGATCGCCGCTCCCGAGGCGTCGTGCAGTACCGGAGCGCTCGCGCTCGATGCCGATTGGGCACTTGCACCTGCTGTGCGCGAATCGCTGGGAGCCATGTACGCGCAGCGCCAAGTCGCCTTTGTGCCGTTCGCGGGGACCGATGATTTGTCGCGCAGCCACTTCGAAACGCAAGACAGCATCGAACTTGGTCAACCGACCTTGGGCTCGCGTAACTATCGCTCCGGGTTTCTTGGCCGCCTCTGCGAGACTCTGACGGGCCCCTCGAGCAGCAATTTCTCGATCGCCTTTACCGATGCGTTGCCTCTTGCCTTCGAAGGAGCCGCTACGGTCCCAAACCTATCGCTAAAAAACTTGGGCAGGCCCCCGTTCGATGAACGGCAGGCACGGATACTCAGCGACATGTACGGCCGCCATCATCTCGCGGCGGCAGTGAGCAATGGACTCGAGTTGCGTCACGAAGTAGCGGAACAGTTCGCGGATGAGATGACCGCGGCCAATCGCAACGCCATCACTACCAAGGGCTTCGAGCTCGAGGCCGAGCGCATGGGCCGATTGATGCGAGATCGATACCGAGTTGGATTCATCGACATCGGCGGCTGGGATACACACGTGGGCGAAGGTGCCGCTCAGGGAACCCTGGCAACCAGCCTGGGTAGTCTAGGCCGCGGACTGCAGATTTTCTCGCAATCGCTCGGCGTCGAATGGAAGAATACTGTAGTTGTTGTGCTGTCGGAGTTCGGACGGACTTTTCGCGAAAACGGCAATCGCGGAACTGACCATGGCCACGGCACCGTGTACTGGGTGCTGGGCGGCTCGATCCGAGGCGGAGCCATTGCCGGAGAGCAGCAGAAACTGGCCCGCGGCGCGCTGTTCCAAGATCGTGACTATCCGGTACTCAACGACTATCGGGCTGTCTTGGGCGGCTTGTTCCGGTCGCTTTGGGACCTGTCACCCCAACAAAGTTTGCGAATTTTTCCGGACACGTCCGGGGTGGACCTGAAGCTTGTATAAATAACCCCCGCCCCTGGTTTATAGTCGCGCAGTCCCCGGTGGCGGCGGCTGCCGCAGAGCAGGCATCAGACAGCAGAGCAGGCACAGACAGGAGAGCCATGTCGACGATTCTGGTCACCGGCGGAACCGGATTCATCGCTGCCCATACCATCGCGCAGCTCTTGGGCCAAAAACACCGGGTTCGTACCACATTACGCAACTTACGGCGTGAAGCCGATGTGCGGGCCATGCTCAAGGAGTCAGGTACCGAGCCGTCCGACCAATTGTCTTTTTTCGCCGCCGACCTGCAAGATGATGCCGGTTGGTCCCGGGCCGTCGAAGGTTGCGACTACGTGCACCACATCGCATCGCCCTTTCCCCCGAATGTGCCGGAGCACGAGGACGATTTGATTGTGCCGGCGCGCGAGGGCACGCTGCGTGTGC
>JALYIT010000109.1 GCA_030775645.1 Pseudomonadota bacterium
CTTAATCGGAGAAGCACGATGTATCGTCGACCAGTTCATCGTCGAAGGGTTACGGTAGGCGCCGTCGCTGCTGTCGCGATCTGTGCTGCATTCGCAGCTCAGCCCACTTCGCTACGTGCGGATTGGGGCAAGCTGGGTACGCAGCAACATTCGCTTTGGGTTCCTGGCTCGGCGAGTCCGATGTCGGCTTACGACTCGGGGCGATTGCTTCTACTGCCCCCGAGATAAGCCTTAGCGCTGGCGCAAGGGTCGCTCGCGCGGCCGCCCCGATCGGTTGGGGTACACTGGATGCTCTGTGGAAGCAGGGCATCCAGTGTCTAAGATAGTCGTCATTGCACATCGGGGCGCGAGCGGTCAGCGGCCCGAACACACCATCGAGTCTTATCGGCTTGCGATCGAGGAAGGTGCGGACTACATCGAGCCGGATCTGGTGATGACCCGTGATGGCGTGCTGATCGCGCGGCACGAAAATGAAATCAGCGGCACCACCGACGTGGCCGACCACCCCGAGTTCGCCTCGCGCCGCCGCGCGCAAATCATCGATGGCGAATCCATGACGGGGTGGTTCAGCGAGGACTTTTCATTGTCCGAAATCAAGCGCTTGCGCGCTCGCGAGCGCTTGCCGGAATTGCGGCCGCAGAACGTACAGTACGACGGCCAGTTCTGCGTTCCTACATTCGATGAAATTTTGCACCTTGTCACCAGTGTCAACCGGAAATCGGGCGGCAATCGGCGCATTGGGGTCTATCCGGAAACCAAGCATCCGAGCCACTTTGCTAGGATCGGGCTGCCGTTGGAGTTGGCTCTATTGGATGCGCTCGCGCGCTATGGCTATGCCAAAAGCGGCTCGCCTGTTTTCATCCAATCTTTCGAACCTGGCAATCTTCGTCAACTGCGTAGCATGACGCCATTGCCGTTAGTCCAGTTGTTGGAGCGCCAACTGGGCGATCTGGCACAAGTCCGCCAGTATGCCGATGTTGTCGGCATAGCAAAATCCCTCGCGACGGACGCAGGGGTGGAGGCTGCGCACGCGCAAAAACTCGATGTGCACGTATGGACGTTCCGGGCCGAAAACGAGTTTTTACCGCATGATCTTAAAGTGGGCAGCGCGCCTGAGGGCCATGGAAATCTGCAGGCTGAGATTCAGCGCTTTTTGGGCCGGGGTATCCAAGGCTTTTTCGTAGACTTTCCGGCAATCGGCGTACAGGTTAGAGACGCCTATATTTCCGGGGACCAACCGCTGCACCAGCCGCTGACCGAGACCAGTTTGCCCGCAAACAAGCTGCAAGGGCGGTAATTCTCGCCGGCACTGCCCTGTAGCAACGCGCAATTCTCGCAGGTGGAACCCTTGAGGTAGCCGGGATACTTCTTCAGGTCGAGTTGACTTATATTTTCGACATACCCCACGGCAAGCGCCGTGGGGTCTTTGACATCGACACGCGGGGCGGATTGCGCAAATGAGCGGCGCGGCGCCGCCATCGAGGTGATCGCACTTCCAACCAGCAGACCTCTGATGAGCGCTCTTCGGCTGATGGTCTTGGCCGTGGGGTTGCGACTCATCGGCATTCTTCCTGCTATTCTGACGCTTTGCGAGAATTTAGATTGTTAAGCATACCGCTTCTGCTCAAGGCGGCGCGACTGGTTTTCTTCGCGGCGCTCATTTTCACTTTTTACAGCGCAATAGCTCCGGCCGCGCATGTCTTGCGCTTGACGCCTTGGGACAAGGCGACGCATTTCATAGCTTTTTACGTTCTTACAGCGCTGGCGGTTGCCGCTTTTCCGAAGCGCAACTTGCTGCTCATTGCCGCGCTTCTATCGGCCTTTGGGGCTTTGATAGAAATCGTGCAAGGCATGCCGCAGGTGCGCAGAGATCGGGATTTCTGGGATTGGGTGGCGGATACGGTTGCAATAGCTAGCGCGCTGCTGCCCATGGCTTTTTGCTGGTGGCGCGCACAAGCGCGGGGCACTCAGAAATAAATGGATACGTACGCCTGATAAACCATGACGCTGAATTGGTATAGAGGCTCGGAGCCCGGCTTGTATTTCGGCGGGCCGAAGTCCTTGATGTCGCGAAAGTCGAGGTAGTTGAAACGAATGCGGCTCACGTCCGCGGTAACTGTGCCGCGCTTGAATATCCTCCAACCGTCAGGTAGGAACGCATAAGTGACCTTGCCGCCGATGGTCGTGTTGTCCAAGGCGGCGAGATTCCGGTCACGGGCTGTGAAGTTTTGCGACCCCGCAAACGGGAATAAATCGCTGTAGAAGCTTGCTGCGGTCTGCTTGTAATAACGCGCACGCCCTTCGAAAATCCACTTGTTGCTGATGGGATGAGTGTAGTCGAGCTCGTAAGTGTTGCCTTTCACACCCCAGGTGTCATTGAAGTACCGGTACAAGCCGGTCACGGCAGCACGGTAGGGCAAATAGTATTTCGCCTGCACCTGCACAGCGGTGCTGGTATGCGTCTGCGGATACAATTGGCTGCCCAGACTGAAGCCCTTGGCATTGCCCCCGTCAAGATAGCGGATCGATCGATAGGGGTTGGCGAGATAGCCCGCGTCGGTGATGACCTGGAGGTTCACGTCGGCGATAAAATTCTTGGTGATGATCTGCGAGAGTCCGGCGCTGTAAGCTTTGGTCAGCGCGTGCCCCAGCCAGGCCACGTTTGGTTTGTCCGCGGTGCCATTGTTTATTCCTACCTTGTTATGCGTGTTGGAAAATCCGAGCGAGATAGTGGTCAAATCGCCGAACATGGTCTGGCTCAGCGCGAGACTCGCGGTGTCCGAGATGTAGTCGCGCTCCACGCTCGTCATGTACGAAGCTGCGTAAGTAGTCTTGTCGTGCAGGTATTCCAACGTGCCGCTTTTCTGCTTGCGTTCATCCTTGATGACGCTCGCCTGGCTCAACACATCGACCGAGGCGCCGCTCACTTTATCAATGAAATAATTGGCCTCGAGCGCGAAATTTTCGGTCACTTTTGCGCGCGCGGTTGCGGAATAGCCGGTGATGTTCATGCCGCCGCCGCTGTATTTGCTGTAAAAAACATCGGCACGATTGTCGGGTAGGACATCCGCGCTGGTGCTACGGATGAGCAGCAAAGCAGCGATCATGGCTGCGCGAGCGAGGAGTTGCCTATGCGTCATGCTGACCCGTCAATTGCAGCCGCAGCCGCCGCCGGCGCCGCCGGTAGCGCCGCGCGATCCTTCCCTAGACTCGCGAATGTGATCCAAATAAGCGCTGGAAATGGCGTCGCGATCCCATGCCATGATGGGGTCGGCCAAACGATCACGCTCGTAGGGCTTGACCCAAGGTTGAATGCTGCAGCCGCTCGACAGCAGCACAGTTACCGCGAGCGCGCTTAAGATCAAGATTTTGCGCAGGTGCATGGATCATTCCCGGATGAGTTGACGAATGCGGTCTTGATAATCGTTCTCGTCGCCCGGCTTGTAGCCGCGGTGAATGTAGCGAATCTGGCCTTTGCGATCGATGATGACCGAACTTGGCATCTCATCGACGTGATAGGCCTTGCTTACCTGGTTAGCCGGATCCAAGAGCACCGGAAAGCTGACCGGCTTGCGCGTCAGCAAATCCTTGACCGCCGGCGCTTCCTTATCGACATTCACACCGATGAGGGTGAACCCCGCCGGCTTGTACTTCTTGTACATCTGGTCGAGCAGCGGCATCTCTTGCTGACACGGCCCGCACCAAGTAGCCCAGAAGTTGACCATGACGACTTGGCCTTTGTAGGCGCTCAAGCCGCTTGCCTGCCCACTCAAGCTCGTTAGGGTGAAAGCAGGCGCGGGGCCCGAAGCATCGCCGCCGGCCGCGAAGGCGGTCGAGGCAACGACGATTGCCGCCATGGCACAGCGTCTAAATAGTGTCGAGGTGCTAAGCATTGATCCTTACTCCTGATCAGAAGAAAACGGTTAACCCTATGGTGGCTTCGAGGTTGTCAACATTCTTGGTGCGCCCGGTCAGGTTGGTTTCAAAGATGTGATCGCGTACATCCACATGGACCGCCAGCCAGTCGGTTATCAACAACCGCTCACCCACTCCAAAATTCAGGGCGAATTGGTCTTTATTCGCAAATTTCACATCGCCCATACCGACCATCACGTAGAGGGCGGAGTTGAAGGCGCGGCCTCGACCGAGAAAAATCTCGCCGGGCAGTACGTTGTAGCCTACGTCCAGGTCGTAATACGTGAAGCGCCTCCCAGAGTCGCTTACCACCGTAATATTCGGGAATACATCCTCGAGGCTGGTGGTGCCGGCCTTGGATCGGGCCAGAAACCCTTCCAAGAAAATGTCCTCGGACACGTGGTATGCGGCACGCACACCGTACAGCGGGTTTGTGCCGAAATCCTGAATACTGAGCACGCCGTAGTAGCCTCCCAGTTCGAAATCCTTGGCCTTAATATGCGGCGTTTTCACAACGCGCCGGGTGACTTGCGGCTCGATGATCGAGGGCTCACCCTGCGGCTCTTCAGCAACGATCTCGCTCGGCGCCTTGTGGCCGCGGTGGAACCAGCTACAGCCGCAAAGCAGCGCCGCGGCTAGAAGAATACAGCTAAGCCGAATTTCCATTCTTCTAAATCCTTGTACACATTCCGGTTGTTAAAGACGACGTAGTGGCGCCAATCGGCGCGCCACAGGAATCGCCTGGTGATGAACCCCCGCGCGCCGACCGAAACGTAGGCCATTTCGTTGCTCTTTTGCAGCGGTGCAGGAGGAACCTTGTCTTGTATGTATTGATAGGCGGTGCCGATGCCGGCGGTCGGCGAAAACCACTTCCATTCCGGAATAAAGGTGTGACGTAATCCGAAACTCGCCACATAACGGTCATCGAGCGTGCCGAAGGCCTGCTGCACGACGAATTCCACATCGAGGCTGGTCGTCAGCCCGAAATCGGCATAGGCCGTGACGAGGTTTTCACGGTTGAACACACCGTAGCCGGCCCCGAGTTCCCAGCGATGCGAAGCAAACTCAGGGTACGGGGGTATCGGCGCCGGTTCCCCCGATTCCAACATGGTGCGGGCCAAATCAGTGCGCCGCACCCAACCTTCGTTGCCGCGCGCTCCGCGAACCTTGAACCAGTCGGTCCGGCTGTAAAGCACGGTGACCAGCTCGTCGCGTTCGATGACATAGACAACAGGAAACCCGCGTCCGGGCCCCGAGCGCATTTCCAGATACGGGTCGGCGACGATGAGCACCAGGTTCTTCGCCGCCGCATTGGCTATTCCTACATTTAACGCCTGCACCAACAGCACCAGCGCGAGCAGACGACGCATCAGCTCAGTTCGCGGGCGCAACAAACGGATCGTTGTAGAACTGGGCTCCAATATCCAACCATTCGGCAATCAATCGCAGCTCCGCGGGTGACAGAAAACCGGTGTGATCGAGTACAGGGTCATGAAAACTACCGTCGAACATCCTAAAGAAAGTGGTCGAACCCGCCGCACTACCGGCCGCCATCGGCGGTGCCAGAGACACCGGCACCATAATAGTGGTCGGCTTACCTGTTACCGGGTCGGGAGGGCCCGGCGCCGGCACCAACAGGTCTTGCAGCACTCCCATATTAAGCGTCTGCGCATTATGTGCAAACAGTAGTTCCTCATAAGATGTGTCGACGCTGACATCGGCGTTCGACGCAAGGCTGGTCAGGTCAAGCTGGCCTTGGGGCACTTGGACCATCGCCATCGCGTTTACCTTGTTGTGACAAACCGAGCAGGTAGTCGAGGTCATGGCAACGCCGTTTACGGTATTGGTGCGGCTCGCCAGGCTCCAGACCGATTGCATAAAGAGCTTTTTCACCGGATCCATGTCGTAATGGATGGTAATCCGGCATTGCGCGCTCCACGTCGCACAATTCGCATTGATCGGGGGTGATTCGTTCAGGCCGCTGGTGCCGCCGTAGGTATACGAGAACGCCTTGTCCGGCTGCGGCGGAGTGGTGCCGACGGTCCAGATGCCATCGTAGATCACGTCTGCACTTAAAATCTGCGAGCAGGGAGTGGTGGCGCCCTTCGGCGTCGTGCCATTGGCGGTACAGGTGCTCAGGCTGAGAGTCTGCGCCATGGTGGCCCCGGCAGTGGTGGAGGCAATGGCCGGATTGGTGCGCGGGAAGGGTGCGCCGGCAGTCGGTGCGCCGGGATTGACAGCCGCCGTCAAGCCTGCACGGCCATGCGAGGTGTTATTCGCGGTGCTATGGCAGCCATTGCACGTTTTCGTCTCTCCAGGGAGCAGTTGCAGCCAGCTGGTGTGCTGCGGCGAGATCCGCTTGGCATTCGCGTCGACAATGTCGATGGTGAAGGGAACATTTGCGGGAACCTGGATCTGCACCGAGCCGTCAGGTTGGATGGGTGCGTAGCCGAGAATTTCACGCATACCCATGCCTGCGGGTCCAAATGCCGAGTTGTTGATTTTGCGTACTTTTTTACTGGGAATTTCCACTGCCTTTTGAATTCTGATGAAGCGGTAGGGGCGCGAATAAAAACCCGGCTGGGCCGGATCCGCCACACCGGCGATATTGGGCGTCGCCGTATCGACCCCATCGACATCGTACACACTGCTGATGTCCAACAAGCCGACGCCTGCGCTCGCCATGGTGGCCGCATGCCCAGCTGCAGGAGCCGCATCAACCACGGTAACCGGTGCAGGTTTTCTCGGTTGCAGAATGACGGGCTCGACCACCATGGTCCCCAAGTCCGCGCTCAGCACCGGGCCCAACGTTCCCTTGTCGAGATCGTATATCCACAGCGTGTATTGGGGAGGCGCCAAAGTTACCTTCGCGCCTGCAGTGTTCGAGGCGGTGCACAAGTTAGTCGTATTCGGCGTTACCGTGGTATCGAGCACAAGACAAGGCGACCAGCTCACGAGCATGCGGTTGGTGCCGTCATACAGCGGGAATACGGAGGCGAATCGGCCGCCAAGGGATGGCATATTCGCATCGGTCGTTACGCCCAAGGTGGTCGCGCTGGTCTGTCCTGTTCCCCCGGGGGCGCCCGGCCTGGCCGCTTGATGGATTTCGACAAAATTCTGGGCGTCGATCTTGACGATGTCCCCGCCCAGTTGCGTGCCGAGGAAGGGGCGCACGATAGCGACCAGCGTGCCGTTGGCGAGCTCGCGCGCATTGAGGAATTGAACGACGTTGTTGTTGGTGCCCGCCATGTTGGCACCGGTAGCATGGCTATTCGCGCCGTAATAGAGCTCCAACCCAGAGCCGTTCGGATTGGCGCGATACAAGCTGATCTGGCCGCCATTGGCGGAGTCCCAACGCGAGAAGATGATTTGACCGCTGCCGAGGACTGAGGGCGCAAAATCGTGGTTGGTGTTGAAGCTGATCTGGTGCTGGTTGGTGCCATCGCCATTCATCACGTGCAGCAAGAATATCGACTGCGACCTATCGTCGGTTTGCGCCTGGTACTGGGGACGTCCTTCATCGAGCAATATGGATTGAGTTGCAATCTGGCGCGACGAGGAGAACACGATGCGCCCGTCAGGCAGGTAACGCGCTCCGACATCGTGGCCGGCGGTGATGGAGTCATTGGTCAATTGTGTGATGGTTTTCGTTGTCGCATCGTATAGGTAGATATGCCAGTTCGGCTGCGTGGGGTCGGTGTTTTTCTTTTTCGGATCGAGCGGAAGACGCAACGAAAACACTATTTTCGTGCCGTCCGGCGCGACATCGAGATCTCGGACATCGCCCATTCCCTTGGTTATGGACTTCGTCACATTGACTTCTGCACCGGCGGCACTTGCTTGGTCGCGCAGATACAAATCTCCGCCGGTAATCGAAGTAATCAGATCGCGTACGTCGATATCCTTCTGCACGATCGGACGCTTGATGTACGCCAACGGGAAGTTCGTCACACCGGGAGTCAGTGTTTGGCCGCCTGCGACGCCGGGCGCATGACCACTTGATGCGCTGCTGCAGCCAATCACCAAAAGAATGGGCAGTGCCAAAGCGGCGAGCTTCAGCAATCCGTGACGGTGTTCACGCAGTGTGAAAGTGTTCATATAAATACCTATATCCATAAGTTTCAGCTCAAGCAGCTGCCGGCACGCGTGAGGCCGGCGACATTGAACTTAATCGGTCTCATTATGCGCATCTTCGTTCGATGTTCATGCGCATACTGTTAACGCACTCACAGAAGAACTTCTCGCTATCCGTTTCTCTGTGCACGCAGCGCAGAACGTACAGGAATCGAGGCCAGGATATAGGTGTGTTCTTAACGGTCGGTACTGTCGCGAAATGCCGACGTCGTCCGGATGAGACATTACTCGTAGGTGAATCGCCTGCGTATATTCGCCACACAAGTCGATACCCACAACTCACGCGAGTGGATGTGAATATGAAGAACGGGATTGAAAAACCAATGACGCAGATCGAACGTCCGTCAACAGCGGCGCCGAATCTTGTTGCGCTTGCGGTACGTGCAACGGTGTGCGCCGGGGCCTTGGCGCTGCTCGGTGCGAACGCGCTGGCGGCCGGCCCCAACGCTGACCAAGCGACGCGAATATACAACCGCATTGCGGGCGTCCCGCCCACCGCCGCTCAGCTCGCCCAAATGACGAGCGCTGCGGATCCAGTCAGCGCAGCGCTCATCGCGACTCAAGATCCTTCGTTCTACAACAACACTATTCGCAACATGGCCGCACCTTGGACCAACCGGGATCAATCGGTGTTCGTGCCGCTGAATGATTACACGGCGACCGTGATCGGCATGGTGAAGGACAATGTGCCATTCAACACATTGCTGAGCGCAGATCTCGTCTATATCGCTGATTCGGCCGCCGGTGTGCCTGCATATTCTCCCGGCAACAACGCAATGTATGACGCGCTCGATGCCAACAACGTGGATTTGAGCGTGCACTTGGTCTCGAGCAGCCAGTCCGCCGTCAGCGGCATTCCTGCCGCAGCAACCGCCGGCGTGATGACCACGCGCGCTGCGGCCAGCGCCTTCTTCATCAACGGCACCAACCGCGCCATGTTCCGCTTTACCGTCATGAATCATCTGTGCAATGACCTGCAGCTGGTCATGGATACCACGCGGCCGCCGGATCGAATTCGACAGGACGTGACGCGCAGCCCCGGCGGCGTGAGCACCTTATTCCTGAACAATTGCGTCGGCTGCCACAGCGGCATGGATCCGATGGCGCAGGCCTTCGCCTATTACAACTTCAACAATATCGACCCGATGACTACGGACACCACCGGACAGATTGTCTACACCGCGGGCCAAGTCCAACCGAAGTACCACATCAACAACAACAACTTTGCACAGGGCTATAACACGATGGACGACGCGTGGGAGAACCGCTGGCGCGCAGGACCGAACTATATATTGGGCTGGAGTGCGAGTCTCCCCGGCAACGGCAACGGTGCTAAATCACTAGGCCAGGAATTGGAAAGCAGCGCCGCGTTCTCCAGCTGCCAAGTCACCCGAGTGTTCAAAGATGTGTGCTTGCGCGCACCGAACACCCCGGCTGACTTCAGCCAGGTCAATTCGATGATTAGTTCGTTCCAATCGCATAACTATTCGCTGCGGCAAGTCTTCGCTGAAGGCGCCGCTTACTGCATGGGGAATTGAGCATGAACGTTACACGCATCACCGGCTTAGCAGCGCTCGTGGCCTCAGTAGCCCTCAGCGCATGCGGTGGCGCCGGCGCCCCGACAACGACCAACCCTACGCCATCGCAGACGGTTGCAGCGAACGCGTATACCGGACCTCCGGCTGCATCAGCCGACGTCACGGCGTTTCAGGTGAATTTCTGGAACAACGTTCGCGTACAGAACCGCTGCGGCCAATGTCACAACGCGACTTCGCCGGCACAAATGCCAAATTTCGCACGGAGCGACGACGTAAATCTCGCTTATTCTCAAGCCAACACCGTAGTCAATCTTTCCACGCCGTCGACCTCCCGGATCGTCACCAAGGTGGCGGGGGGTCATAACTGCTGGCTCGCGGACAGCGGTGCTTGCGGTCAGATCTTGACCACCTGGATCGCCAATTGGGCCGGGGCCGCGGGAACCGCCGCAGCGACCACTGTGCAGTTGCAAGCGCCCCCGATTCAATCGGTCGGGCAGAGCCTGAACTTCCCGAATGACATGGGCGCTGACTACGGCAAAACGATCTACACACTCACCCATAAAGATAAGGCCAATTATTGCGTACGTTGCCACTCTTCCACGGCCGACCCGTCGGTGCAGCAATCGCCTTACTTTGCGGATCCGTCGCTGGCGGTCGCCTATCCGAATGCGATCCCTAAGATCGATTTCACGGGCTGCAGCCCCTTTGTCGCCGGAAATAGCGACGGTACCAAGAGTCCTCTGTCCTGCGGCGTGAATTCACGCTTCTATCAGCGTCTGCTGACCGACAACCACAATTGCTGGGACAACTGTGCATCCGATGCGGCACAGATGCTGGCCCAGATTCAGGCGTTTGCCAAATTGCTAACGCCCTCCAATATCGATCCCAGCTTGGTCGTCAGCAAGGCCCTGTCCTTGACGCAAGGTACGATCGCCAGCGGCGCGAGCCGCTATGACGGGGATACGATCGCCAAGTACGAGTTCCAATCGGTGGTCAACAATACGACCTTTGATACCAGCGGCATCGACCCTGCCGCGGATATGACGATCTCGGGAAGTGTCACTCTGGCCGGCGGCTGGGGCATCAATGTCGGCGCCGGGGGCAAGGCGCAGGCGACTACCCAGGCGAGCCAGAAGATCTATAACTTCATCCAGGCCACGGGCGAGTTCTCGATCGAGGCATGGGTGGCGCCCGCGCTGGTAGCGGCCGACAAATCCTACATGGTCAGTTATTCGGGCGGCGACACCACGCGCAACTTCACGCTGGGTCAGACCAAGCAGAGCTATGACTTTATGTTGCGCAACTCCAATACTGCGCTAACCGGTCTGCCGCAATTGCAGACCCCGGCAGCAGCATTGCTGCTGCAGGCGTCCCTGCAGCACGTCGTGCTGACCTACGACGCCGTGAACGGGCGGCAGATTTACGTCAATGGCGTGAATGCGGGCATTGCTGATCCTCAGAAGGGCGGCAAGATCTCCAACTGGGATAGCAGCTTTGCACTGGTACTGGGCAACGAAGTGTCGGGCAATCGACCCTGGCAGGGGCTCATCAAGTTCGTCGCCATTCATAGCCGCTCCATGTCTCCCGCTCAGGTGATGCAGAACTTCAACGCTGGAGTTGGCGAGCGCTATTACGTGCTGTTCAATGTGTCCGAGGTGACAGGCGTGTCGCAGGCCTACGTGATGTTCACGGTCAGCCAGTACGACAGCTACAGCTACATGTTCTACCAGCCGACGTTTATCTCGCTCGATCCGACCGTGAAGCCCGACAATATTCCTGTGCAGGGAATTCGCATCGGCATCAACGGCACGGTGCCGCAGGTGGGCCAGGCCTATATACCGCTCAACACGATGGTGACTGCGGCGAAGTACACCCCGCAGGGCGAAGTTCTGTCCAATGTCGGCACCGTGATTGCCTTGCAGAGCGGGCCCTTGACCGACCAGTTCTTCCTGACTTTCGACAAATTGGGCAGTCGTACGAACGTAGTCGTCGAGGCGATACCGACCGCGCCGGCTCCCGCGCCGGGACCGGTGGTCGCCGATATCGGTGTAAAGACTTTTGCCCAGATCAACGCGACGCTATCGGCGCTCACCGGCGTGCCGTTAACGGACCCGAAGGCCAACGGAACTTACCTAGCGGTGCAACAACAGTTGCCGCCGACGCCGACACTCGAGGGTTTCTCGTCAGCTAACCAAGTGGGCATCGCGCAGCTGGCTATCCAGTACTGCAACGTCATGGTCAATACGCCGGCTTACTTGTCGAAAGTACTGCCTGGTGTGACCTTGAGCAGCGGCCTGTTCTCGACGCAATCCGGCAGGGATTCGGTCACCGGTCCGCTAGCGGCCAAGGTGCTCGGCAGCGGTCTTAAGAGTCAGCCCGCAGCCTCGACGATGTCGGGAGCCGGTGGCGAACTCGACAATTTGATAAACAATCTTTGCAGCACAACGGCGTGCAACACCGACGCTCGGGTACAGGCGGTCACCGCCGCTGCCTGCGCGACGGCCTTCGGCAGCGCCAATATGTTGATCAATTAAGCAAGACGAAGCGAAGAGGTCTGTAATTATGAGCAAGAAATCCAAGCCGCTGGGAATCCACGATCCGCTGCTGCTGCAGGAACATCCCCGGCCTCGTACCCGCCGCGAATTTGTCGCACAGAGCTTCATGACGGGCGCTGCGACGGTGATTGCCCCGACGCTTGCCGGCATGCTCGCCTATCCGCGCGCGGCACGGGCAACGCTGACCTCCGACATCCAAACGGCAGTGACCGCATGCGGTATCACCACCGGCGCCGGCAAAATCCCGTTCATCTGCTTTGATTTGGCAGGCGGCGGAAACATTGCCGGTTCCAACGTGTTGGTTGGCGGTCCCAAGGGCCAGTTGGATTTCTTATCGGTCGCCGGCTACAGCAAGTTGGGTCTCCCGGGATCCATGGTTCCGAGCCCCAGTGCCACCGGTAACTTCATCGACTCGAGCTTCGGCCTGCGCTACCACTCCGACAGTGCGCACCTGCGAGGCATGAAGATGCGCGCCAGCGCCGCGGCCATGGCGGGTACGACCGGCACCATCATTCCGGCGCTGTCGCAAAACGATACCAACACCAATCCTCACAATCCGATGTACGGGATTTATCAGTTCGGTGCGCGCGGCGGTTTGCTCAATCTCATCGGCTCGGTCAGTTCCCAGTCCGGTGGCAGCTCGATGTCGCCGCCTACCATGGTCATCTCGGCCGCGATGCCGACCAAGGTGTCTGGTTCGCAGGACAGCAAGGGTCTTGTCAGCACCGGGCAGTTGAGCACGCTGCTGCCCAATGCCGCGGACGTCACCCACGTTCTTGAGTCGATGAAACGCGTCAGCGATGCTAAGTACGGGAAGGTGCAGGCATATCCCGGAGACCCGGCTTTGAACTCGGCGGCGATGGGTAGCACCGGCATTGCGCCATGCAGCTATACCAAGTCAGCGTACATCGTCGACAGGTACAACCTTCCTTCGGCCGTGAATCCGGACGTGGACACCAATATCGTTGGCCCGAGCGGCATTTTCACCACTGCGGAATATCAAGCCAATCAGGACTTTCAGAAGACCGCTGCGATCATGAAACTGGTTATCGACGGCAACGCCGCGGCCGGTACCATCGAGATGGGCGGTTTCGACTATCACTCGGGCAACCGCATGGACGGCGAGGGCCGCGATTTGAATTTGGGTAACTGCATCGGCGCCTGCCTGGAATATGCTTCTCGCGTCGGCAAGCCGGTCATGATCTATGTCTTCAGCGACGGCTCTCTGGCCAGCAGCGGCATGATCGACAGCTCCGTAGGAGGGCGCGGCAAGGGTGTCTGGACGGCTGACAACCAGAACACTTCGGCCACCTATTTCTTGGTCTTCAATCCGAAGGGCAGGGCGGTGGCTGCACAGGCCAATCCGGAGATGAGTTTGCAGATCGGCAGCTTCAATGCCGACGGCTCGCAAAACACCTCCAGCAGTCCGGCAGGCAACAACGTGCCCAACCTGGTACAGATGGTAATTTTGAATTACATGGCGCTTCATGGCGATGCCATCTCTGCTTGGCCGGGCTTGTTCCCGGCGCCTAACTTGAACAATTCGCTCGGTTCTGGAACCGCTCTGGAGCCATTGATTGCCTGGCAACCGATTGTCAACGGCAAGGTCGGCGCGTAAGTCTGAATCTGCAACACCTGGGCCTGAGGCACCTCAGGCCCGATTCTCTGTCTCATTCCAGAGACAACACACCTCGTCAGCCGCCGGCTTGTAAGATAGACGCTCATCGCGCAGCACGTTGCGTAAAAAATTCACTGGCCGCTCTCAAGGGTTTCAAGAGTTTTCACGAATGTGCGCCACGTCATGTAGAAATGCTGCGATCTCCCGGGCGTTGCGTTGACACTGCGGCTTGCATTGTGCGATTTTGCATAAGGTCTGATCAGGGCAAACTCGCTGAAAGGCGTGGGTGCAAAGCTTCCGGTGTACGGGGTGTTCCTAGGACAGCGGGGTTACCAGCGTGGTTGATGAATCGCGGCGCTTCGGCGTCAGTTTAAGCGTTGCACCGTATGCGTAAGACATCGATCTTCGGCAGCATGATCCTTGGCGCCGCCATGGCGGCATCGACGATTGCTGCCGCGCCGAGCATCGTCGGCAGGGAAGCGCCGGATTTCGTGCTGCGAGGTTTGGATCACCGCAATTTGCGTTTGTCCGAGTTTCGCGGTCAGGTTGTCTTGGTGAATTTTTGGACGCGCTCGGACGGTGACTCGCGGCAGCAGATGCCGGCGCTCGATCGCATCAACATTACCTATCAGCGTGCCGGTCTCGTGGTGCTCGGGGTGTCGGTTGACGAGGATTTGCGCCGTGCCACGGAATTCGCGACCGCGATGAGCGTGTCGTATCCGATCTTGTTCGATACGGGGACCGGCATTGGTAAGGATTATTTGTTGCAGAAAATGCCCATGACAATCCTGGTGGATCGCGCGGGCATCGTGCGTTATTCGGCCGTCGGCTTCAAGCGCGGCGATGAGCGCGTTTATCTTGATCACATCCGCGAGTTGCTGCGCGAGTAAAAAACGATAGGTCAGTTATGAAGTTCAATCGAATTGCATCGATCTTGGTCTGCGGCGCGTTACTGTCAGCTGCATGGGTGGCTGCGGCGAAGAATGCGCCGCCCAAACAGGCTGCCGCCGCCGAAGCGCCGGGTGCCGCTGCGTCGGGAGCCGCTGCCGAACCACCGGCCTCGGGCGCAGATTCCGCGACTTCCCCGGGTGCCGCCGCGCCTGCGGCCGCAGCACTTAATCCGGCGCCGGACGCGCCCCCAGCGGAACTCAGGACACTGGATCAGGAAGTGCAGGGCCTGAAGAAGGACGTAGTCGACCTCAACAAAGATCTGTTCGTGCTGCAGGAGGAATTGCTGTTCCCCGCCAACACTCAGGTTGCGCTTTATATTTCGATGGACGTCGGCGCATTTTTTGCATTGGATTCCGTGACTGTGAAAATAGACAATAAGCAAGTCAAGAATTACCTGTACACCGCGCGGGAGGCCGACGCCTTGCTCAAGGGCGGCGTACAACAAATCTACTTAGGAAACTTGAAGGTCGGGAAGCACGAACTAGTGGCGTTTTTCTCCGGCAAGGGCCCGGTCGAACGCGGCTACAAGCGCGGCGCCACCATCAGCTTTGACAAAGGCGTCGGCGCAAAATATCTGGAACTTAAGATCACCGACCGAGTTCCCAAGCATCAACCTGAGTTCATGATCAAAGACTGGGAATGATGCGTGCAAGGCGTGATTAATACACTTCGGCCGCTGCTGCTTTGCGGATTGCTGCTGACGATCCCGGTTGGGGCATTGCAGGCGAAAAACGTCAAGCCAGACCCCAACGGCCTGGCGCCGCACCAAGTTCAGGATTTGGCCTATGGCGACGTTTTGTTTTATTTCTTTCAAGACGACTATTTCGATTCGATCACGCGCCTGCTCGCGGCGCGGCAGTTAGGGCGCGTTGCGCACACGCCGGAGGAAGCCGAGTTGCTGCTGGGCGGCTTGTACCTATCTCTCGGCGAGCACGTCGAAGCGGGCAGGATTTTCGAGGCTTTGCTCAAGAAGAATACTTCTGAATTCGTGCGTAACAGGGCTTGGTTTTACTTGGGTAAGGTTTGGTACCAGCGCGGCTATTTGGACGAGTCTGAGCGGGCGCTGCGTCAGGTGTCGGACAAGATAGACCAGCGCATCAATGCCGAGCGCTACATGCTGCTTGCGCAACTCATGATGCGCCAAGGCCGCTACGATGACGCAATCGCAGCTCTGGGCAACTGGCATGGCGCTCCTGACTGGACCGCGTACGCGCAATTCAATCTTGGCGTCGCCTTGGTGCGCAGAGGCCGCCTGCCTGAGGCGATCGGCTACCTGGATCGGGTGGGCAACATCCAAACACGCAGCGAGGAATTGCTCGCTCTTAGGGATAAAGCAAACCTGGCGCTGGGCTTCGCGTTGTTGCAGGCGCAGCGCGCGGCAGAAGCCAAGCCTATTCTGCAACGAGTACGGCTCGAAGGACCGTACTCGAGCAAGGCGCTGCTGGGCGTCGGCTGGGCGGATGCCGGCATGGGAGAATTCAAACGCGCCTTGATACCCTGGCTCGAGCTGCGTAAGCGCGCTTTGGTCGACTCGGCGGTTCAAGAGTCTTTTCTTACGGTGCCTTATGCTTATGCTCAGCTGTCGGCCATGGGCCAAGCCGCTGAGTACTACAACTCCGCCATCCAGTCCTTCGACGATGAGTTGAAGCGGATCGATGAGTCGATTGAGGGCATCCGCACCGGCAAGCTGCTCGATCGCTTGCTCAACGACGATAAGAAAGACACGTTAACTTGGTATTGGCAGCTCACCACCGTCCCCAACGCCCCGGAGTCGCGCTACCTATACACGCTTTTGGCGAGCAATGAATTTCAGGAAGGCTTGAAGAACTACCGCGAAATCAATTTCATGAGCCGCAACTTGGATGATTGGCGTGACGATGTTTCGGCCTACGATAACATGATCGATACGCGCCAAGAGGCCTACAACCTACGCGTCCCAAAAGCCGATGCCGTGTTGGCAGCCACCGATCTTAATCGCTTGACGCAAAAGCGCGTGGACTTTGAGTCGCGGATCAATGAGATTGAGAAATCGAGCGACGTATCAGCCTTGGGCACTCCGGCGGAACAGCAGACCTGGGTGCGTTTGAAGCACATAGAGGAGTATTTGACGGCCCATCCGGACGATCCGGATTTATCCGACATGCGAGAAAAGCATCGCCTCATGAAAGGAGTCATGTACTGGAGGCTTTCGGAGAGTTTCAAGGCACGACTATGGAATGAACGGCGTGCGGTAAAAGAGCTCGAAGGCCAACTCAAGGAAACGCAGCGGCGCGCCGTGCTCGTGAGGCAGGCGCGCGAAGGAACGCCGCTGACCACGGGCGGATATGCCGCTAAGGTGGGCGCAATTCGCGCACGGATCGATCAACTGCAGGGCCAACTGTCCGAGGTTTCCGAGCGGCAGAACCTATTCCTCCAGTCCCTCGCCATTCATGAACTCGAGGGGCAGAAGCAACGCATCGAGACCTACCAGATCCAAGCGCGCTACGAGCTCGCAGCGATTTACGATCGTACGTCCAACGGTCCGAACACGGCGCCGAAGGCCAAGCCATGAAACGGACTTCGCAACCGATTGCTGCTGCGGCGGTGCTGATCGGGTTCGCCCTCGCGCTGCCGGCGGCGCTCGGAGCGCCTAAAAAGCCCCCGACCATCAAGGATCTTGATAATCAACAGGTGAACGTCAGCCCTGATCCGCCGCAAAACGTCGACTCGGCAAAAACCATGGAAAGCTATAAACGCTTTTTAGATTTGAATGCCGGCGACGCCGCGTTGCGCTCCGAGGCATTGCGCCGGCTGGGCGATTTGAACCTTGAAAGCTCGGAGTCCGAGCGCATCGAGCGTGAACTGGTCACGAATGAGGGCTTGCGCGCCACAGAGGCCATTCACCTCTACACGGCGCTGTTGAAGACCTATCCGAAATACGAGCGCAACGATGCGGTGCTCTACCAACTGGCGCGCGCGTACGAGCTCAACGCGCAGCCCGACAAGGCTCTTAAATCCTTGGATCAGCTGGTGGCGCAGTACCCCAGCAGCCGATTCATCGAGGAAGCGCAGTTTCGTCGCGGCGAGATACTTTTCGTCGAAAAGGCCTATCCAAAGGCGCAAGCCGCCTACGAGACCGTCATCAAGGTCGGTTCCTCCTCTGGCTTCTATAACCAAAGCCTGTACAAGCACGGTTGGTCGCTTTTCAAGCAAGGTGAAAACGAGCGTAGCCTGGACTCCTTCGCTTCCGTGCTTGATTCAGTGCTGGTGTCGAAGCGCGATCAAAACGTGTTGATCGACATCGATACCTTGAGCCGGCCCAATCGAGAATTGGTGGAAGACACTTTCAGGGTGATGTCGATCACTTTCTCTTATCTTGAGGGCCCGAAGTCGATTGCCGAGTTTGCGAAGCACCGTAAGCCGCGACCTTATGCCTATCTCATGTACGCGAGGTTAGGGGATCTGTACATGGAAAAGGAGCGTTACACGGACGCGGCCGACAGCTACCGTGCGTTTGTCTCGCAAGAGCGCAACAACGAAAAAGCGCCGTTGCTCGAGATGCAGGCTATCGAGGCCTATTCGAAGGGCGGCTTCCCGCAGTTGGTGCTACAGGGGAAGAAAGAGTTCGTGGAAAACTACAGTTTCGGCACGCCATATTGGCAAGGGCGCGATCCGAAAGCCGAGCCGAAAGTCGTGGAAGTTTTAAAGACCAATCTTAAGGACGTGGCGCAGTACTATCACGCTCAAGCGCAACGCAGCAAGAATGTGGCCGACTATCAGGAGGCCGCCAAGTGGTACCGCAGCTACTTGCGCTCGTTCCCCGACGATCCGGGGTCCGCGGTGACCAATTACTTGCTGGCCGACACGTTGTTCGAGAGCAGGCAATATCTTGACGCTGCCCAGGAATACGAAAGTACGGCCTATCACTACGGCGCTCACGAGAAGGCTGCTGCGGCCGGATACGCAGCAATCGTCGCCTATGGCAAACAAGAAGAGGCCCTCGCGGGAGAGGCAAAGTCGACGTTGCATCGGAAGAACATCGACAGCTCGTTGAAGTTTGCGGAAAGTTTCCCCGCCCACCCGGAAAGCGCGCAGGTCCTGACACGCGCGGCAACCGAACTTTATGCGGCGAAGGATTATCCGCGTGCGGTTTCTGCGGCGGAATCCTTGCTGGCCAAGCAGCCGGCGGTGGACGTTGCCAAACAACGCATCGCATGGACAGTGATCGGCAATTCCAATTTCGATCAGGGTGTGTTTGACAAAGCCGAGGCTGCTTATACACACGCGCAGGCGCTGATGCCACCCAATGATCCGGAGCGTGGCGTAATTGTCGAGCGGCTTGCCGCGTCGATCTATAAACAGGGTGAACAAAAGAGCAAGTCCGGAGATAGCGCCGCGGCAGTGGATGATTTCTTGCGTGTTTCGGCCCTGGCGCCCTCGTCAAAAGTGCGTGCAAACGCCGATTTCGACGCTGCGGCGCTGCTCATTACCCAAAAACAGTGGGATCGCGCCATCACCGTACTTGAGAGCTTCCGCCGCAACTTTCCGCAGAGTCCTCTGCAAACCGAGGTCACGCGTAATCTCGCGGTGGCCTATACGGAATCCAACAAGCCGGGCCAAGCGGCCATTGAATTCGAGCAGATTGCGCAGTCTGCGAAGGAGACGCCGGAAGTCCAGCGAGAAGCCACTTTGCAGGCGGCTGACCTGTACGACAAGGCAGGCAACTCGACCAAGTCACGCGTCATGCTGGAAGCCTTCGTCAAGCACTTCCCGCAGCCGTTGAACCCGGCCATGGAAGCGCGCAACAAACTCAGCCTGATCGCTGCGAAGGCGGGCGATTTCAGCGGACGCGATGTTTGGCTCAAGGACATCGTTTCCGCCGACCGTGCGGCGGGCGCATCGCGCACCGATCGCAGCCGCTCCCTTGCCGCCAAGGCTACTTTGACTCTGGCGACGCCGGTGCGGGAACAGTTTAGAAGCATCAAGTTGGTGGCTCCGCTTAAGAAATCTCTTGCCGAGAAGCGCAAGGCGATGGAGGCTGCACTCAAGGCCTACGAGGCCGCGGCCGACTATCAGGTAGCCAATGTCACGACGGCCGCGACCTTCGAAAGCGCCGAGCTGTACCGGCAGCTTGGCAAAGATCTCATGAGTTCTGAGCGCCCGAAGAACCTCAAGAAGGACGAATTGGAACAATACGACGTGCTGCTCGAGGAGCAGGCGTTTCCTTTCGAGGAAAAGGCCATCAAATTGCACGAGGTGAATGCCGCGCGGACCAAGGACGGCACTTACGATGAATGGGTGCAGAAGAGCTTTGCGGCGCTTGCACAGCTCAATCCAGGCCGCTACGCCAAGGTGGAAATCGGTGAACAGCAGATCGAATCAATTCGTTAGCCTCGGGGCCATGGCGCTGCTGACCGGCTGCCACAGTGCTCCGGCGCAGCCGCCTCGGGCGTCTGCGCAGCCCGTGCCTGTGCAACCGGCACCCGTGCGTGCGCCGTCGACAGCCGTGAGCAACCTCGGCCAAGCTGCCGGTCCGGGTACGTCCTCGAATCCCCCTGACTCCATGGCGATCCCGCCTCGCGCTGCGCAACAATACAACCAGGCGCTGCAATTGATGAAGTCAGGCCGAAACACCGATGCGGAGCTCGAGTTCAAGCAATTACTCGTGGCTTATCCGCAGTTTGCCGGTCCGCAATTAAACCTGGGACTCTTGTACCTGCGTGATTCCCGGCTGCCGGAAGCGGAAGCCGCCTTCAAGGCTGCGCTCCAGCTGACCCCCACCAGCGCGGTAGCGGGCGACGAACTTGGTATCGTAGAGCGCAGACTTGGCAAATTTACGGACGCGGAGGCGGCGTATCTGCGTGCAATCGCCGCCGAACCCAACTACGCGCCGGCGCACCTTAACTTGGGCGTGCTTTATGACTTGTATCTGGCAGAGCCGCAGAAAGCCCTGGAGCAGTTTGAACGCTACATCGAAATCGCCGGCCAGAACAAGCAAGTAGCCGGATGGGTGGTGGAGTTGCGTAAGCGCGTGGGCGCACCGGCCGCTGCACCAAAAAAGGAACCCGCATGACGTCACTATCGACCACGTTGACCATGGCGCTGCTTGCTTTTGCCGCAAACCTGGGGCAGGCACAGCAGGCTCCGCAACCCGCTGCAACCGCGGTCGCAGATCCTTCTGCACCGCAGCAGGTCAAACCCGCGAAGGCCACGCCGCAATCCGAGGCTGGGGAGCCGCGCGCGGATACCTCACGGCCTGCAGCCGTGCCTCCCCGTCAGTCCTCAGCCTCAAGCCAGCCAGCTGCCTCAGGGCAGCGTCTGCCCTCAGGCACCGGTCAGAAGGCCCCAGGCGCCATTGATCGGCTGGAACTGGGGACCGCAACCGTCACCGGTGACCGGGAGCAGCCGAAGGTGATGTACATCGTCCCTTGGAAGAAGTCGGATATCGGGAATTTGGCCGGCAAGCCAATGAACAGCTTGGTTGACGAGATCCTGGCGCCGGTAGATCGGGACGTTTTTAAACGCGAAGTCGTTTATTACAAGGCCGTGCAGGCCGATGCATCCCAAAATGGGGCGGCCGGCCGCCCGTAAGGACCTAAGGTGAGAAGTGAGTCGTAGCCGATTTTACGAAATCTGGTTGAAATACATTATTCGGACGAAGAGTTATCTAGGAGCGCGCAGATGAATTTTATGAATTCGGCAGTCAATTTCTTCAAGGACGGCGGGTTGTTCCTGTACCCGTTGGCCTTGATTTTCGTGGTCGGGGTATCCATCGCAATCGAGCGATACGTGTATCTCACCCGCGAAACCATCCGCAATCGCAGTTTATGGGATTCGCTGGTGCCGGCCTTGAGCGCTGGGAACTTCAAGCAGGTCGTGAGCCTCACACACAATTCGAAGGCCTCGATCGCCACTATTCTCAACTACGGCGTGGCGCGTGTTGCGAGCGCGCGTCGCCGAGATGACATTGAAAAGGCAATGGATGAGAGCCTGCTCGAGGTCATACCGAGGATCGAAAAGCGCACTCACTATCTGTCATCGCTGGCGAACGTCGGCCTGTTGATCGGCTTGCTCGGCACGATCACCGGCCTCATCGGCGCCTTCAGTGCCGTGGCGACGGCGAATCCCGCCGAGAAAGCCAGCCTGTTGGCCGCTGCAATCTCGGTGGCCATGAACAACACCGCGTCCGGTTTGTTCGTCGCGATTACCTTGTTGCTGTCGCACATGTTTCTCGAGTCCAAAACGACCGCCTTGATCGACAGCTTGGAGATCGCCTCGGTGAAGTTTCTGAACTCGATCACCGAACGCACCTCGGACACGCGCGAGCCCGTGGCGCCGGCGCCGGCCGTGCGTGCTCCCGCGGCTGCTCGCGGCAGCATCTAGGCCAACTCCTTAAGGTCTTGCCATGAAGTCAAAAGCTGCGCGCCTCGTCCGACGCAATCATGCCCGCTATCACCAGGGGCGTGACGATCTGAATATCGTGCCGATGATCGACATGATGGTGATCCTGGTATTTTTTCTGATCTTTACCGCTGTGTTCTCCAAAACGAATATTCTCCAGCTCAACCTCCCGGCGACCAACACTGCTCCGGTTGAATTGCCGAAGGGATTGAAGCTCGAGGTGATCATCCGCCCGAATGATCTGGTTGTGAATGACCGAAATTCTGGGCCGCTCAAGGTGATTGCGAACACTCGTACTGGTTACGATCTGGATCACTTGTCGGAATTCATGCGGCAGGTTAAGTCTCAGTTTCCGGACATGACAGATGCCACCATATTGCCCGGACCGGCGGTACAGTACGACACGCTGGTGCAGGTGATGGACACGGTGCGCATATATCAATTACCCGTGGCGCCGTTCTCCAAGGCGGAGCTGTTTCCTGACATCGCTATTGCGGATGCGCCCATATGACCTCTTATCGCATTAAGCGCCATCGACAACGCCGCCACGGCGCGAACCATTTCGCGTTGATTCCATTCATCGACATGATGACTATCTTGGTGGTGTTTTTGTTGGCCCACACGGCTGAAGTAGACATCCTCCCCAACACGAAAAATATTTCGATCCCGCAGTCGATATCGGACCGCAAGCCGAGCGCAGCCGTGGTTGTCATGGTCACAAGAGATTCCGTGTTCGTCGATGGAGTATTGGTGGGCTCTCTGAATGATGTCATCGCCAATCAAGGTCCGTTCTTCGCTCCGCTGAAGACCGCATTAATGGCACAAAACGACCGCAGCATCCGCAGTGCCCAGCAAACCGACATCGCCAAGCGGGAAGTGACCATCATGGGCGACAAGGGCACGCCTTACAGTGTGCTGAAGAAGATCATGTTGACCTGCAGCGAAGCCGAGTACGGCAAGGTCTCCTTTGCCGTGGTCGAACGCGAAAGGGCGGCGACTTAAATGGCTGCCATGAACCCGCCGGCCAGCCGCTCGCCTACAGGCCTCGTACCCTATTACCGGCGGTACGATTTGCCATGGGCGCCGTCCGAGGAAACGGAGCGGCGCTTCCGGGTCATACTGCGCAACCTCTTCATCGTGTTCGCCGTCGTCGCAGTCATCATGCCGTTTCTGCCGCGCAGCGAGCGGGTGACCAACACGGACTCCTTGCCAGAGCGCGTGGTTCAGCTGGTGATGGAACCGCCGCCCCCGCCGCCGCCGCCGCCACCTCCGCCCAAACCGAAGCCCCTCGAAAAGGTGCCGGTGAGCAAAGTGCCGACACCCCCGCAGCCGGTCGATCCGCGCGTAAAAGCCTCGAAGAGCGGCTTGCTGGCCAACCTCGACGATCTTGCCGCGCTACGAGATCAGATCGATTTGGATAAATTTCAAAAGAACCAGCAAAAGACCACCGACCCCGGCGATGTCAGCCAAGTCACGCGCAATGTCATCAGTTCCAAGGCGGGCGGTACCAGCGGTGGCATCAGTTCACCGACCAGCAGCGGTCTTGCATCCGGATCAGGGTCCTTGCGCGGCATCTACACCACGCAAGTCAAGGATCCAAACCTCGGTGCCTCGGGGCAAGCGGCGACGCGCGCCGGCGGCAGCGGCAAGGCCTCGCGCAGCGCGGATGAAATCGCCTTGGTGTTCACCAAGAACAAAGGCGCCATCGACGCAATGTATGCTCGTGCACTGCGCGATAATCCAGCGCTGCAAGGCAAGGTGGTGATCGAATTGACCATTGCGCCATCAGGCGAGATCACCGCTGCGCGAGTGGTATCCAGCGAGCTGCACGATGCGGAATTCGAGAGCAAGCTAGTAGCGAGAATTCGGCTGTTTAGGTTCGAGGCCAAGGATGTGGCGGCGTTGACGGCAACCAAACCCATTGATTTCTTCCCAGCCGGATGAACATCCAATCCGAAATCGATTTCTTCAGCGACCTAGGCCTCGTCGATAAGGCTCGATTCATCACGCGCCTGATTTGCGAGGTTGCAGAAGAAGCGAAAGTCGGCAGCGGCGATGGCAACGATGCGGTTCGGTTCAAGTTCGCCAACGAAATGAGCCAAAGGCTGGCACGCTTCGCCTATCAGATATTAAGCGAGGATGCGGCGCGCCCGCAGGACGACGTTGTGATCCGCATGTTGCTGGGGGCTCGCGCCGACAAGAATGCACAGCGCATCATGCACAATGCTTACCGGCGCGTCTTAACGAGCTTCGAGAGCTTTGATACCACTGTGTTGCTGAACCCGCACTAGCGAGCCTTTACCGCCGGAGCGCGCGCTGTAGGATCGTCGGCCTGATTCGGGTCGCTTTCGAACAAGTGCAATAGCTGCTCCGCGGATTCGCGTGTGGTGGCCAGGAATTTACTTTCATCGTCGCGCACGGCGTGCTGCTTGGCCATGGTTTCCTCGTCATGAAGGCGAAATTGATGCACCGTTTTAACGGCCTTGGATTTGGATAACCCCAGGGATTCGAGCACCTGCACCGACATTTCCAGGCTCGAAACGAGGGTTTCGCGAATGGTATAGCGCACCTCCAGATCCATCAGCCGGAAAGCGTGCTGGCGGTTGCGGGCGCGCGCAAAAATTTTTAGGTGCGGGAAATGCTTGCGAATCAATTCGGCGGTTCTGACCGAAGCTTCCACGTCGTCGATGGCGAGCACGAACACTTCTGCATTCTCGGCATGCGCCGCCCGCAGCAGCTCGAGGCGCGATGCGTCGCCATAAAATACTTGATTGCCGAAACGCCGCAGAAAATCCACTTGAGTCTGATTGGCCTCGAGCGCCGTGAAGGCGATCTTCTTCGCGCGCAATATGCGCCCGACAATCTGGCCGAAGCGCCCGAAGCCGGCAATGATGACTTTGGGGTAAAGTTCGAGGGGAGTATCGAATGGGCGGCCGTCGGATTCCTCCGCTGTGAAGGTGACATCGTAAAGGGACAGCAGCACAGGGCTCAAAATCATGGAGGCGGTTACAACCAGCACCAGAAGTTCCGCGCTTTGCCTATCCATGATGCCGAGCGAGGCGGCGAGTCCGAACAGCACGAAGGCGAATTCGCCGCCGGAGGGCAAGCTTATCGCAAGGCCACGGCTTGCGCGGTTACTGAGCCCGGATAGGCGCCCAATCAGATACAAAATCCCAATTTTTACGGTCATAAAGCCAAGCGTCAGGCCGATGATTGTAAGGGGCCGCTGCCGCACCAATTCCAAATTAGCCGACATTCCAACGCTTATAAAAAAAAGGCCCAACAAAAGGCCTTTGAAAGGCTCTATGTCCGCCTCGAGTTCGTGGCGAAATTCGCTGTCGGCCAGCAGCACTCCGGCCAAGAACGCGCCGAGCGACAAAGACAGGCCCACCTGGCTCACGAGCAGCGCGGTGCCTAACACGATCAACAGACCCGCTGCCGTGAAGGCCTCCGCGACGCGCGTCGCAGCGACAATGCGCAGCATCGGACCCAACACGTAGCGGCCGCCGATGATTACAGTGGCGAGCACGGCGATGAATTTAACAAACAGCCAGCCCCCGGGACCCGCTGCTTTTGCCGAGGCTACGCCGAGCAAGGGTAGTAACGCCAATGCCGGCATCACGGAAACGTCCTGGAACAGTAAGATGCTGAATGCGGAGCGCCCGAACTGCGAATTAAGCTGGCCGCGCTCGGCCAACAACTGCAATGCCAGCGCGGTGGAAGACATCGATAGGCCGAAGCCGATGATCAGGCTCGATTGCCAAGGCTGCGCGTAAATAAAATAGGCTGCCGCCCCGATGCTTATGCTGGTCACGCCAACCTGCGCCGCCCCTAAGCCGAAAATCGACCTGCGCAATACCCAAAGCCGCGAAGGCTGCAGTTCGAGGCCAATGACGAACATGAGGAGTACGATGCCGAACTGAGCTATATCCTGGGCGATGTCCACCGTGCTGATGAGCCCCAGGCTAGCCGGCCCGATGATGATGCCTGCGGTCAGATAGCCGAGGACCGAACCGAGCTTGAAACGGCGGAAAATCGGTATTGCGATGACGGCAGCAGCAAGAAATATAGCGATCTGCGCCAACAAGCTCATAATATTTCCCCCTTCCTCTTCAGAGCCTAGCAAATGTATCGCCAGAGCATTCAATTTCCGGCCAAAGACGCCGCCTTGCGCGAGAACGTGCACGAGCTCGGGGAGCTGATCGGTGAGATGCTGCGCGAGCAAGGAGGCGAGGAGTTCTTCAAGCTGGTGGAAGGCGATCGTCTCGCCGCCATCAGGCGACGCGAGGGCGATCCTGCAGGCGCCCTCGAGCTGCAAGAGCGCACGCGAGGCCGTGAGCCGGCCGCGGCCACGGATCTCACCCGCGCCTTCTCGATCTGGTTTATGGCGGTGAATACGGCGGAAAAAGTCCATAGAGTGCGCCGCCGCCGCGAGTATCTCAGCGATTCAGGCAGATCGCAGCCTGGTGGAATTGCGGACTGCATTGGACGGCTGCAGCGATCGGGTCTGCCGCTCGAGGAGGCTTTGAAACTCATCGGGAAGATGAGCATTGAGCCGGTTTTCGCGGCGCACCCGACCGAGTCCACTCGACGGACCATCTTGCGAAAGCAGCAGCACATCGCACATGACTTGCTTGACCGTAGCAAGCCCGCATCGAGCCGCGCAGAACTGGAGTTGTTACGGGCGCGGGTGAGGCTGCAGATCACCAGTATCTGGCAGACCGAGGAGCATCGGCGCGAAGGCCTGACGGTTGTCGATGAGCGCGAACATGTGCTGTTTTATTTGATGGACATCCTTTACCGCGTGGTGCCGCTTTTTTATGAAGAGATAGAGGCGGCACTGGCGCACGCATATGCGCTTCCGGCCGGTACTCTGGACCTGCCGAACATTTTGCGCTTCGGATCGTGGGTTGGAGGCGATATGGACGGCAATGCCGACGTGCATGGCAAGACTATTCGCGAGACCTTGCAGCGGCATCAGCAGCTCATCGTTTCCGCCTATTTCGCCGAATGCCAGCAATTGGCCGAAGCCTTGAGCCAAAGCGCGAATCGCATTGCCGTGAGTCCAGCACTGGCTAAACGAATAGATACTTATATGAGCGTGTTGCCCGGCGCCAATGCGCTGGCCCCCGCGCGTCACGATCGTATGCCGTATCGAATGTTCTTCGGGCAACTTGGCGAACGCCTGAAGGCGTGCTATGAGGGCCGGCCGAACGCCTATCAAGATCCCGATGAATTTCTGTCCGACATACGTTTGGCCGCGGATAGCTTGCTTGAAAATCGCGGCCGTCACGCCGGCTATTTCCTAGTGCGCCGATTGATACGCCGCGTGCGTACTTTCGGCTTTCACCTGGCAACGCTGGATGTCATTCAACACGCGCGCGCTCACGATGACATTATCGCTCAGGGCTTAGGCCAGGAAGCATGGCCCTCGTTGCCGGCGGAGGAGCGGTTGCGACAACTGCGCGACCTGTTGTCGCGCGATCAGGGGCCCACCTCGGCATTCGACGCGATGGGCCGTCGCAGCCTCTGGGCGTTCGAAGCAATCGCTCAGACGCGACACAAATTCGGCGGACGCGCCATCGGGCAATACATCGTGAGCGGTACGCGGGGACCTGAGGACATTCTCGCTGTTTTGCTGCTCGCCAGATGGGCCGATATCACCGATAAGCGCAGCGGCGAGTGTCCGCTGGATGTTGCTCCATTGCTCGAGTCGATTGAATCGTTGGAGTCGGCCGGAGCGATTTTAGGCGCTCTCAATGCAGAGCCTGCATATCATCGCCACCTGGCCTCTCGGTCGAACCGGCAAATGATCGTCATCGGATACTCGGACGCCAACAAGCAAGGCGGCATCGCGACGTCACGTTGGGCGCTGCAGGTGGCGCAGGTGCAACTGCTGGAGGCGGCGCGCGCTGCGGGCAACGATTTGTTGATCTTTCACGGCCGCGGCGGCACACCACCGCGCGGCGGGGGACGCACCGAACATTTGGTCGAATCGCTGCCGGCCGGCGCCATCCGCGGAGTACTGCGATTTACTGAACAAGGCGAAGTGGTCAATCAGAGCTACAGCCTGCGTCCCATTGCAATGCGTACGCTGGAGCGGACATTTGCGGCCGCGGCGTTGGCAACCGCTCAAGGTGCACAGATGGCGCCGGTAGCCTCTGACCAGCTGGCAGCCATGCGTACCCTTGCCGCCCAAAGTTTCAAAGCCTATCGCGGCCTGGTTTTTGGCAGTCCGGAATTCTTTGACTATTTCCGTGCGGCTACGCCCCTCGATGTGATCGAGCGCATGCACATTGCATCACGCCCGGCCGCGCGGGCGGACGGCACGGGCGTGCAGTCGCTTCGAGCGATTCCCTGGGTGTTCGCGTGGACGCAAAGCCGCCATATGTTGCCTGGCTGGTTTGGCTTCGGCAGCGGACTTGAGGCCGCATTGGAGCTGCACGGCGAGGAGGTGATATCGCGCATGACCGCGCATTGGCCGTTCTTCGGGCACTTGCTCGATGACGTAGAGGCCATGTTGGCTCGAACGGATCTGGAAATCGCGCGCTACTACGACGCCCTGGCGCCGGACACGCATGAAGTACCCGCGCAGATCATCGCGGCGGAATATGCATTGACCGTGCGCCATGTGCTCAAACTGCGGGGCTCATCGCGTCTGCTCGACAGCGATCCGACATTGCAGCGGTCAATCAAGTTGCGCAATCCATACGTCGATCCGATGCACCTCATGCAAGTGGATTTGCTGCAACGCTGGCGGGCAACGCAGCGGCAGGATCAGGCGCTCTTTGGCGCGTTGCGAGCGAGCATCGGTGGCATTGCGCAGGGCTTGCAAGCCACGGGGTAAGCCGCCTCAACACTCAGGCACGTTTACCGCCAGTCCGCCCTGCGATGTCTCTTTGTAGATCGTCGACATATCGATGCCGGTCTGACGCATGGTATTGATGACTTGGTCCAGCGAGACCTTATGCGAGCCGTCGCCGCGCAGCGCCAGGCGCGCAGCATTGATGGCTTTTACCGATCCCATGGCGTTGCGTTCGATGCAGGGTATCTGCACCAATCCTGCCACGGGATCGCACGTAAGCCCCAGATTGTGTTCCATGCCTATTTCAGCCGCGTTTTCGATCTGCTCGTTGCTGCCGTGAAGCGCTGATACCAACCCGGCCGCAGCCATCGAACAGGCAACGCCGACTTCGCCCTGGCATCCCATCTCGGCCCCAGAAATCGAAGCGTTTTGCTTGTACAACATGCCGATGGCAGCGGCGGTGAGTAAAAAGCGCGCGATGCCCTCATCATCGGCGCCTACCTCGAAGCGCCTGTAATAATGCAACACCGCCGGCACGATACCCGCGGCCCCATTGGTTGGCGCGGTAACAACCTGGCCTCCCGCGGCATTTTCTTCATTGACGGACAGCGCATACGCGTTGACCCAGTCGAGCGCATGCATGGGGCCGTTGGGATCGCCGCTCATCAGCTGGCGGAACAGTTTCGGTGCGCGCCTTCGAACACCGAGCACGCCCGGCAGCAGGCCTTGAGCATTGAACCCTCTGCGCACGCAGTCCTGCATGACCTGCCAGATGCGCGAAAGGCGTGCCTGGATTTCGGCGTCGCTCAGCCACGCGCGCTCTCGGGCCAGCATCAATTCGTGGATTTCCAGCCCCTGCGTCTTGCCGAGTTCAAGCAGCTGCTGGCCGGAATTGAATTCGTACTGCGGCTGCGGGCGGCGTGCCGCATCAATGCCCGATTCATCGCCGGCCCGAATGACAAAGCCGCCGCCGATGCTGTAGAACTCCTCAGCAGCCAAAACCCTACCTGCGGCGTTGTGGGCGCTGAAGCGCATTCCATTGGAATGCCCGGGCAAAACTTGATCGGTATGGAACAGCAGATTGAGGGGCTCATCGAAATCGATTTCGCGCTTTCCCAACAGGCACAGCCGCTTGGCGGCTCGAATCCTCTGCAAGGCGGGTTCTACGGCGGCGGAATCAATCGTGTCGGGACTCATTCCCTCCAGGCCAAGCAGAATCGCACGGTCGGTACAGTGGCCGCGGCCGGTCAGCGCCAGAGAGCCATATAGCTGCGCCGAGACTTGTGCGGTGTCGGCCAGTAGGCCGCGAGTCTCCAGCAACAATGCGAATTCGCGGGCGGCATTCATCGGCCCCATGGTGTGCGAACTGGAGGGACCAATGCCGATCTTGAAAATATCGAAAACACTCAAACTCATCGCGGATCATCCGAAGCAGGCAATCTCGCATGATACGCCCCCGCGCGAGGCCGCGCTAAACCCGCCCCGCGCGGCTGCAAATGCTAAACTATGCGGATAACAACGCATTTTCCGATGGCTGCAACCTAAGGGAGTTCCCATGATTCGTCACCCACTGATTCTCGCCGCGCTAACGGCGTCGCTGAGCTTGAGCGCCTGCATGCACGAACCAACTACGACCGGTGCCGCAAGCACGCCCGCCACAGCCGGCGCTCGCGGCGATTCCAGCGCTATTGCAGTCGCGGTGGCCGACGGCAACCGGCCCGACGCAGACAAACAGCGCGATGCCAATCGCAAGCCGGCTCAAACGCTCGAATTTCTCGGCGTCAAGCGCGGTGAACAAGTTGCGGAATTATTGCCGGGTGGCGGCTACTTCACGCGTCTTTTCAGTAAAGCCGTAGGACCGGCAGGCCACGTGTACGCGTTGGTACCGGAGCGCCCTGCGAATGCGCCGGCGGACATGCCGGATCTTGTGGGACAGGTCAAAGCCATTGCAGCCGACCCGAATTACGCCAATGTAACGGTGGTGGTTCAGCCTTTGACGCGGCTGGTGACGCCCGTTCAAGTGGACTTGGTGTTCACCGCGCAAAACTATCATGATTTGCACAATTTTCCGGTCGATGTGGTGGGATTCAACAAAATCGTGCTGGATTCATTGAAGCCGGGAGGTGTGTACGTCGTGCTGGATCACTCGGCTCCGGCAGGTTCAGCCTTGCAACACACCAAGACGCTGCACAGAATTGACGCCGATGTCGTGAAGAAGGAAGTAACTGCGGCTGGATTCGAATTTGTGGGTGCCAGCGATGTGCTGGCGAATGCCGCCGATTCGCGCACCGCGATGGTGTTCGATCCAAGCATCCGCGGCAAGACGGACCAGTTCATATTAAAATTTCGTAAACCTAGAAAATAGCGCGCTGGCGCACGACCCGGGTGCGCGCAAAGCGAACTCTGCGGCTTTTTGCGTGTCAACCAATGACCAGGGTCTACGTTGATCCGCGATGGACAAGAGGCAGGTTCTGACCGCATGAAACTCTCACAACATCATCCCGATGCTTTCCGCTGGGTTGCGCGAGGCGCAGTCTGTGCGGCGTTACTGGGCTTTTTGACGGCGTGCGTGACGCCCCCCCCGCCACGAACTTATGCCGTACCAGCCCCTCCCCCGCAACGAGTCTTCGTCTATCCTGCGCACGGCCAAAGTCCCGACCAGACCGAGCGGGATCGCTACGAGTGCCACCTATGGGCGGTTCAGCAAACAGGCGTGGATCCCAGTCGCGCGGATACCAGCGCCTACGAACGAGTGATCGTCCAGCCCTCGAGTCCTCCTGGTTCCAATGCGGTTGGCGGCGCCATTGTCGGTGCGATCATCGGCACTATCATCGGTGGACCGGAACATGCGGGTGCAGGATTGGTTTTGGGTGGCGCCACGGGAGCCATTGCCGGGTCGGCGGCTGATTCCAATGCGCAGCAGCGAGCGCACCAGACACAGCAAGAGATCAATCAAAGCGCCGCGGAAGGGCATGCCCGCGCTGATACTTATAGGCGTGCCATTGGCGCATGCCTGCAAGGTCGCGGCTACACTGTCACCTAAGCGTTTGGAAGCAGACTATGAGCAAGATAGCCAAGATTGCCATGCTGGGACTGTCGCTCTTGATCCTGGGCGGCCAGGGCGCGGGTGCGGATGAGCGGGGGCGTCCCGAAAGAGGGCGCGATGAGGTAGTTCGCAGCGGGGATGCGGGCCGTTCTCAGGGCCGCCCGGAAAGCCGCTGGGAAGGCCGTGACGGGCGCGGCCAAGTATTGGACGGCCGCTATAACCATGGCCGTTATTACCCTCCCATCGGGACCGTCAGGCCCGCATTGCCCGAGGGCTACCGGCCTTACTACCGTGGCGCCGACCGTTTCTATTTTAGCGGCGGCATTTGGTACAGCCCCCGTGGCCCCGGATTCGTGGTCGTGCGGCCGCCTCCTGGCCTGGTAATTTCCGTGCTGCCTCCGTACTACTCGACCGTATGGTTCGGCGGGGCGCCTTACTACTATGCGGACAACGTGTATTACGCGTGGCAGCCCGAACAAAATGGCTATGTGGTGGTCGATCCGCCGAACGATGCCGACTCTCCGTCGTCGGCCCCAGACAACGCGCAGCAAGATCTGATCATCTATCCGAAGAACGGCCAATCGAAGGATCAGCAGGCCGCGGATCAGTATGAGTGCCACACCTGGGCGAAAGGTCAAACCGGTTTTGATCCAATGCAACCCGGCGGCGGTCAGGAGGGCGGTCCTGCAATGAACCGCAGCAATTACAACCGGGCCATGTCTGCATGCCTGCAAGCCCGAGGCTATCAAGTTAATTAAATTGTGAGGCAAATCCTACGCTTGCAACCGGGTGCTGCCGATGGTGTCGGTGCATCCTCTCGGTCATGATCCGGCCGAAGGCTGGCAATTGCTTAAAGGTCTTTACATGAAAGCAAAAGATAAACACGTCGCGGCGCGACTCATCCAAGAGCTTCCGGGCGCGGCGGTGAATGTACTGGAAGACATCAAGCGCAGGTTCACCAACCAGCGACAGTGGCGAGAGTTTGTGTCAGCCGTGCAGTGCTCCGTGCAATACCCCGCCGCGGTAAACGCGTTGCGATCCGGCAAAAAGTGGTTCAGCGATGGTCTGGCGCAGGCATCTGGCCTCGCGCCCACGTTGCGCGCCGGTCAATTGCGATAGGTTATCGTCACACCGATTGTTCGCGGCCGGTAGGCGAACTGCCGCTGCAGGCGGCTATTGCCATCGCCCGGATTGATGGTCCACTCATAACCCGTAACCGTATGGGTGTCAGTCAGATTGTCGACGAACAGGGCGGCCTGCCAGCCAAAGAAATTCATTCCCGCCCGCGCCGACGCAAAATTGGTGGATGACAGGGTGTAATTTGCAGGATCGAATTGCAGCGTCGTGGCGTCTTGCGTAGGCGCCGCCCACTTGGGTCGACTTTGAAATTCATCATCTACGCGAACGAATGAGTCTCGATTAAAGAGCTTGAATTTATATTCCAGACCCAAGCTCACCGTGAACGGCGGGCCCGGTTGGCCGTTCTGACCGGATCCGCTCTCACCGGCAATGCCGTCGCCCTTCGAGACCACAGGCTGTGGAGCGCTACCGAGTTGCGAATTCTTCGTGTATCGAGCATCGGTGTAGCCTGCGGCAAGTTGTGCCGTGAAATTGTCGGTCACGGCCACCTCGGCCTGAATGTCCGCGCCCTTGGCCACCGCTTCACCCAAATTCGCGATGAAGGAGATTTGGCAGATCGGCGGAACCACCGTTTGTTGAATGTTGTTCCAGCGGATGTAGTAAATGCTGCTGGCGATCTTCACGCGATTGTCGATGTTGTTCTTGGCGCCGACTTCAAAACTGTTGACGGTGTCGGAGTTGTACGTTGCGGGCGCGCCGGGGATGCCAAAATTCGTGAAGTCGGCCGCACACGCCGCATACGGCACTGGATTGTTGGCGCCGCCGGGGCGGAATCCCTTGGCATACGTGAAGTAATATAAATTTCTCGGATCCGCTTGAAAGGAGAAACTGGCCTTGGGCGTAAAGGAATTTTCGTTCTTGTTGCCGCTGCCGGATTGCGTCGGCAGGAATAGTTGCGGGCCGCCGGTCAAGGTGTTGAAGGAATACTTCAGTTTTGAGTAGCGCGCCCCCAGGGTAAGCTTGTACTGATCGGTAAACGAATAGGTGCCTTCGCCGAAAACGGCGTATTGCTGATCTTTCGCTTTGGTCTGCAAAAAATACGCGTCACGCGGGAAACGCGGATCGTAGCCCGCCGGCAGGCCCGTGGTGGGATCCACGAACCAATTATCGAAGGTCAAACCAGTCGCCGCCACTGATAGTTGATTCAACATTGGATCGTGAATCTGCTCCAGATAGGTTTGGCGGTTCGAGCTGAAGAACAGTCCTGCGGTCCAAAACAACGCCGAGTTCGGGTCGTTGGACTGGAGCCGGAGCTCCTCGGTGAGGTTCTGTTGGCCGTTATCGATGGAGTTTGGCGAGCGGTAATCGGTAGCGCCCGGGGGTAAGTGCAGGCCGCTGCCGTCAAGCAGGGGATACAGTCCAGGCAGTATTCCGGAACCGGCTTGGAACAGCGGCGGAGTGACGAACACTCCCTTTTGATAAAACCCGAGGTTATACAGCGTGCCATCGTAGCCGGTTTCCTCCTTCCGATGGTAGTACGAGGTATTGGAGATGAGCTTCGCGAAGCCCAAATTCCCCTCGATCTTCAATGCCGGCAAGTAGAATCGATCAGGATCGGAGCGCTGAGTCGGATTGGCATTGAGCAATCGGTCCTTGCGAGGCTCGGAATACAGGGGCCAATAGTTTTCGGCATCGTTGCGGTACCGGTCTTGATAGTAAAAGCTCGGCGTCACCGTCCATTGATCGGTGGGCGCCCAAACGCCTGCCAATCGATACAGCACGGTCTGATCGAAGTTGGCGTTCTTTTCCTTCAGCGCCAAGGTCGTCGGATCGATGCGGTCGATGTAGCCGCCGTCGCGGCGGTACCAAACGGTGAGGCGCGCGCCGAGCACCCCTTCAATCAATGGGCCGCCGGCAGCGATGCCCCCTTCGTAGCTTAAAGATCCTCCCTGCGTGTACGCGACTTCTTCGCGGCTGTAGAAGCTGTTGTTCGTCAGACTGGGCTGCGTGGTGATATAGCGAACGGTGCCGCCTTCGGAGCCGGCGCCGAATAAGGTGCCCTGCGGCCCGCGCAGCACCTCGATGCGATCCACGTCAAAAGTCTTGGGCAGCGCGTCGTCTGGATTGAATGCCAGGGCGCGGATCTGAATGGGCGTGTCATCGATATAGATGCCCGTCGTGCCGGACCCGCCGCTCGATGCGATGCCCCGAATGGCTATGTTATTAGTGCCCGAGTTGTCGATGCTCACTCCCGGTGTGAAGTGCACCACGTCCTGGAAATCCTTGATGCCGCGAACATCCATCGCATCCTGGGTGAGTGCCGTGACGCTCAAGGGAACCTTGCTCAAGCTCTCTTCGTGGCGCGTGGCCGTGACGGTCACTTCCTGCAGGGGTCCGCCGCTGACCTCGGCCGGCGTCGTCTCGGCACGAACTGTGGCGTAAAGCGCCGCGAACCCGCCGATGAATGCGCAAACGCGGCGCGCTCCAAGGCCACGAAACGACCAGCAACCAAGCATCATTTCCGACATATGTCCCCTCAGCGTGCGCCAATTTCCCCCTTACATTGCAACATATCGGCTCAGCAGTTAGAAGGCCAGCGCAAAACTACGGCTGCTTGAGCGTGCAATCAGGAGTTATGGGATCATGACATCCATGAGCACGCCATCCCAACGACTGCCCTCCAAGTCGCTGCACCCTTTGATGGCGTTGCTGCCCTTTTTGCGCCCTTACTGGGGAATGATGACGGCCGCTTCATTCGCGCTCTTGATTGCAGCAGGGGCTCAACTGGCGCTGCCGCTGGCGCTGCGCCAGCTGATTGATCACGGCATTGCCGGCAGGGATGCCGGCACCATCAATCGGTGGTTCCTGGCATTTCTCGGGGCGGCCGTGGTTTTCGGCGCGTTTGCCGCTTTGCGCTTTTATCTGGTCACCTGGGTGGGTGAGCGAGTGGTAGCCGATTTACGCAACGCTATTTATCGACGCGTCGTGCGCATGGATCCTGTGTTTTATGAAACCACCCGCGTTGGCGAAGTGCTGTCGCGGCTGACCGCGGACACCACGTTGGTCCAGGCGATCTCGGGCGTCAATCTGTCTATTGTTTTGCGGTCGACGTTGAGTTTGATCGGCGCCATCATCCTGATGGGATTTACCAGCGCCAGGCTGATGGGGGTAATCCTGATAATGATTCCAGTGGTCATCGCGCCGCTCATCGTCACAGGAAGGCGGGTACGCGGCTTGTCCCGCGCTTCGCAAGATCGCATTGCCGACACCAGCGGGCTGGCGGACGAGACTTTGAATGCCATTCAAACCGTGCAGGCATTCACCATGGAGGAGCTGCAGAGCGAGCGCTATCGGAAAGCGGTCGAGGACAGTTTTTTGACCGCGGTACGGCGCACCAAGGTACGCGCGGCGCTCACTGCCATCGGCGTGATGCTGGTATTCGGCGGCATCACCTTCGTTCTCTGGCTCGGTGCTCGTCAAGTCGTCGCCGGCACGATGAGCGGAGGACAGCTGGCGCAGTTTTTAGTCTATGCCGCCTTTGTAGGCGCTTCAGCCGCAGCGCTGTCCGAAATGTGGGGCGAGGTTCAGCGTGCAGCGGGAGCCATGGAACGGTTGAGCGAGCTTCTGCAAGCGAGGCCGGTCATTTGCGCACCCGCGCATCCGCTGGACATGCCGGCCCGCGTCCACGGCAGCATCCGGTTTGAGAACGTCACCTTCCACTACCCATCAAGGCCGCAACATGCCGCTCTGGACAACTTCAGCCTCGACGTGGCGCCAGGCGAAACCATCGCCTTCGTGGGGCCGTCCGGTGCCGGGAAGAGTACGACCTTTCAATTGCTGCTGCGCTTTTACGATCCGGATTCCGGCCGGGTACTGATCGACGATAGGCGGCTCGCGGACCTGCGTCCGGAAGACATTCGTTCGCAGATAGGTTTGGTGCCGCAAGAAACCGTGTTGTTTGGCGCGAGCGCGCGCGAGAACATTCGCTACGGCCGCCCTAGCGCGAGCGATGCGGAAATCGAAGCTGCGGCTGTGGCAGCGGCAGCCGATGAATTCTTGCGTAAATTGCCGCAAGGCTATGACACATTCCTCGGAGAGCGCGGGACACGATTATCCGGCGGTCAGCGCCAGCGCATAGCGCTGGCCCGGGCGATTCTCAAGGATCCGCCCATCCTGTTGCTGGATGAGGCGACCAGTTCGCTGGATGCAGAATCCGAACAGCTGGTACAGCAGGCGCTTGAAAAACTCATGCGCGGCCGCACCACGGTCATCATTGCTCACCGGCTTGCCACAGTGCTCAAAGCCGATCGTATCGTAGTGATGGACTACGGCCATAAGATCGCCGTCGGCACGCACGCCGAACTTCTGGTGCACAGTCCCCTGTATGCGCGGCTTGCCGCGCTGCAGTTCGCCGCGGTCTCCGCCGATTCGCCGCAGGCCGCAGTCCAGTAGCGGCTGCGTTCGCTGCTACTTGATCAGCCCTTCGGCTTTCATCGCCTCCTGAACTTTAGGCCTCTGAGCGACGCGTGCTTGGAAAGCCGCCAGCACCGGCCATTTGCTCAAATCAATTTTCACGTGGCGAGTCCAGTTCAACACAGTGAACAAATACGCATCGGCCACCGTAAAAGCATTTCCCATCAAAAAAGGTTTCTTGTCCAGAAATCCCGACAGCCAGTCGAATTGCTTGGATAAATTGGCCGTAAACATTTCTCTCACCTCGGCAGAACTGCCCGGATTGAACAGCGGACCGAAAGCCTTGTGAACTTCTGAGGTGATGAAGTTCAGGATTTCCATCAAATGGTAGCGTTCGAATGTGCCCGCGCGCGGCGCCAATCCGGACTCAGGCTTTTGATCTGCAATGTATTGAACGATCGCCGGTCCTTCGGTCAGCACGCGGCCGTCATCGAATTGTAGCGCCGGCACCGCACCCTTCGAATTGATCGTCAAGAAGTCCCCGCCGCTTTCGGTTTTTTTGGTTTTGGGGTCGACCTTGACCAGAGTGAACGGCAGGCCTGCTTCGAGCAGCACGATGTGCGGCGAGAGCGAGCACGCACCGGCGAAATAATAGAGCTTCATTGAGACATCCTTAGTTTGGGTTTGCGAATGATACTACGCGTCTCGCGCCGATGAAGCCTTTCGCGTAGGGAGGGGCGATGAGCGAGTCAACGCGTACCTGGCCGCCGCTGGAAGGTGCGTGAACGAATAGTTGATTGTCCAGCGCGATGGCCACATGCAATTCTTTGCCGGCCAGGTGCATGAAAACAAGATCCCCGGGCTTGAGCTGCGTGCGTGCAACGGGCAAGCCGATCCGAAATTGCTCGGCGGCAGTGCGCGGCAGGCGGATTCCGCTACTGGCGGCCGCATACACGACCAAACCGCTGCAGTCGAATCCGCCCGGCGCGGCGCCGCCAAATCGATAGGGTTGCCCGATCATGGAGGTTGCACTCTCGATCATCAATTGCGCCAAGGAGATCTGCTCGACAGGTGCTCCAGCGGTTTCGGTGGAATGCGCCGGTTCGAGCGCGCTCGAGTCTCGATGCGAAGTCGCCGCACACGCGGCAAGCATCAGAAACAGCGAGCTCGCCGCCAGTGCTTTGACTAGGGTTTTGCGGAGCCGATCGTGGCTAATGCCGCGCCCACGATTCCCGCTTCCGCGCGCAACGTTCCGACGCATAGCCGCGCCTCGCAGTGCAATTTGTCCATGAACATTTGCGGTGCCTCGGTGATGCCGCCGCATAGAACGATGAGGTCCGGCCAAAGTAGGGCATGGAGTTCGTTGATAACCAAATTCAGCTCCGCCGCCCAGGCATCCCAGCTCAAGCCTTCTTCGACTTTCGCGCGTCCGCTGGCGCGCTTCTCCGCCTCGCGGCCCGCCACTTGCAGGTGCCCGAACTCGGTATTGAGCACGAGGTGTCCGTCCACGAATAGCGCACTGCCGATGCCGGTACCGAGTGTCAGCACGAGGACGGTGCCGGGAACATCGCGTGCCGCGCCGTAACGCAACTCCGCAAGGCCTGCCGCGTCCGCATCGTTGATCGCAATCACAGGACGCTGCAGGCGTTCAGCCGCGAGATCCGCCAGCGGTTGACCGATCCACGCCTTGTTCAGATTGGCGGCCGTTCGCACCACACCATTGCGAATGACACTGGGAAATGCGAGGCCCACGGCATGCTTGCCGGGAATTTTCGCGACCACTGATGCCAGTGCGGAAAGCAGGGCGTCTGTAGAGCCTTGTGCCGGCGTCGGCGTGCTAAAGCGTTCGCCTGCGAACGCGCCGCTCTGCAGATCGATCAGTGCGCACTTAATGGACGAGCCGCCGACGTCCACGCCGACCGCCAAGGGAGAGGTTTTCAAACGGACTGCCGCATTGTGATGTTTGCCCTGCTTAAGGTGGGATAACAACCCTATAATAACCGGTTATATGGACTCGATTGACACCCAATTCGCTACTCGCCGAAACGCGGCCTTGCAACCGGGTACGTTGCAGGCGGCGCTTTTGGACCGTCTCACAAGAACGCTCGGCAAAAATCTGGACTCGGCCACGCCGCGGGATATTTATGATTCGCTGTCGCTTGCGGTGCGTGAAGAGCTTAGCTTGCGGTGGCTCGCAACCCAACGGCGCGTGTCGAACGCCCGCGTCAAGCGGGTATGCTACTTTTCGGTAGAGTATCTTCCGGGCCGCTCGCTAATCAACGCTTTAGCCAGCCTTGATGGCGATCTGGTGCAGGAAGCCCGCACCGTCCTGCGCAGCATGGGCTTCGAACTGGAAGATATCGCCGCACAAGAGGTGGACCCCGGTTTGGGCAATGGAGGCTTAGGGCGGTTGGCGGCTTGTTTCCTCGACTCGCTCGCCACCTTGCATTACCCCGCCGTCGGCTTCGGCATTCGCTACGACTATGGCATTTTCACGCAGGTCATCGGCCCTGACGGCGGGCAGCGTGAAGTCGCCAGCAGCTGGCTGCGTCTGCGCAACGTGTGGGAGGCACCGCGCGGCAGCGCGCGCTACATCGTGCGATTTGGCGGCCGCAGCGAAGCGGAGCAGGGCGCGAGCTTGAGCGATGCGCACCGCTGGGTGGGCACCAACGACATGTACGCCATCGGCTTCGATCAACTGACTCCCGGCAACGGCGGACCGACAGTCAATCACTTGAGGTTATGGTCCGGGCGAGCGATCACGCCATTTCAAATCGACTGCTTCAACGCGGGCAACTATGCCGCCGCCGTGCAAGACCAGTTGGAGGCGAAAAATCTATCGCGGGTTTTGTATCCCGATGACTCGACACCGCAAGGCAAAGAGCTGCGCCTCAAGCAGCAATATTTTTTCGTAAGCGCCAGCCTGCAAGATATTTTGCAGAGCCACTTGAGCGAGGGGCGGTCGCTCGCTTCGCTACCTCAGTCCATCGCCATTCAGCTCAACGATACTCATCCCGCCGTAGCGATCGCGGAGCTGATGCGGCTCCTGGTCGATGAGCACGGTTTGAGCTGGGAGGAAAGCTGGCCGATCAGCAATGCCGTTTTTTCATACACCAACCACACCCTGCTGCCCGAGGCCCTCGAAACATGGCCGGTGGCGATGTTCGAGCGGCTGCTGCCGCGCCATCTGGAAATCATCTACGCGATCAATCGCGAGTTCCTGCGCACGGTGGAGTCGCTTTATCCCGCTGATCTACAGCGTCTGCGGGAGATGTCCATCATCGATGACGGCAGCGATCGGCGCGTGCGCATGGCGCACCTTGCCATTGTCGGTAGCCACAAGGTAAATGGTGTCGCGCAACTTCATTCCGACCTGATGCGCCGGCATGTGTTTCACGGATTTGCCGAGATGTACCCCGAGCGCTTCGTCAACGTGACCAACGGAATTTCAGTGCGCCGCTGGCTCAAGCAATCGAATCAAGGCCTGTCGGCTTTATTGACGCAGCATCTGGGGCGAGCGTGGGAAAACGATCTCGAAGAACTGGGGCGGCTGGCTGGTGCAGCTGATGATGCGCACTTCCGCCGGCAATTCCGCGCCATCAAGCATGCCAACAAGCAGCGGCTTGCCGACGAGGTGATGCGGCGTACCGGCGTTGAAATCAGCACCGACTGCTTGTTCGACGTGCAGGTCAAGCGAATACACGAATATAAACGCCAAATGCTCAATCTGCTGTATGTGATAACCCGCTACCGCAAAATCCGCGATGAACCGCATGCCGCTAACGTGCCTCGAGCCGTGATTTTTGCCGGCAAGGCGGCTCCCGGATACGTAATGGCCAAGGCCATTATCAAGCTCATTAACAACGTGGCGCGTACTATCGATATGGATCCGGCGGTGCGCGACAAGCTGCGCGTCGCATTCCTGCAGGACTACGACGTGTCTCTCGCGCAGAAAATCATGCCCGCCGCGGATTTGTCCCAGCAAATTTCCACGGCGGGAATGGAAGCGTCGGGAACCGGCAACATGAAGCTGGCGCTCAATGGAGCGTTGACCATCGGCACGCTGGACGGCGCCAATATTGAAATTCGCGATCGCGTGGGCGCGGAAAACATGTTTATTTTCGGTTTGACGGCAGACGAGGTCGCGGCGCGCCGCGCGGCCGGTTACCGCCCCAGACTCGAGGTTGATTCGAACCAGGAGCTAAAGGAGACATTGGATCTGATCGCCTCCGGATTTTTCTCCTCGGGCCGCCCGGACGACGCAAAACTCGTCATTGATCGGCTGCTCAGTGATGACGAGCCTTACCTGGTGCTCGCGGACTATGCCGCGTATGCGAGAGCTCAGGCCGATGTGGATGCATTGTACGCCCTGGAAGATCAGTGGAGCCGGAAGGCGGCGATCAACTGCCTGAACATGGGCTACTTCTCGAGCGACCGCAGCATCCGCGAATACGCCGACCGCATTTGGTCCGTGAAACCGGTAATTTGAAGGTGCGCTCGACTTGAAGGTGATTCATGCAGGGTCACCGCGACCCTTGGGCGCGACTTGGAGCAGCAGCGGCGTCAACTTCGCGCTGTTTTCCGCGCATGCGACCCGGGTGGAAGTAAGTCTCTTTGACGCAACCAGCGGAGCGGAAATCGGCCGCCATGATTTGCCCGGGCGCACCGCGGACGTTTGGCATGGATTGGTATCGCCGCGGTGTGCCGGGCCGGGGACACACTACGCCTTTCATGTGCATGGGCCTGATGATCCGCAAAAAGGCCAACGCTTCGACGCGACTCTGCCTCTGATCGACCCTTACGCGCGCGGATTATCCATGCGAGTTCCGCTACGTTCGCGCGTGGTTGATCAAACGTTTGATTGGCAGTCGGATCGGCCGCCGACGATACCCTGGCGCGACTCCATCATCTACGAGCTTCACGTAAAAGGATTTACCAAGTTGCATCCGGCAGTGCCCGAGATATGGCGCGGGAAATACCTCGGCTTGTCGGTCCCCGCGGTCATCGAACACTTGAAGTCCATTGGGGTGACGGCAATCGAATTGCTGCCCTGCCAGGCCTTCGTGAGCGAGCAGTTTCTGATCGAGCGCCAGCTGAGCAACTATTGGGGCTACAACTCCATCGCATGGTTCGCTCCGGCGAATGAGTATGCGCTGGATGACGCGGTGACGGAGTTCAAGCGCATGGTGCGAACACTGCATGCCGCGGACATTGAGGTGATCCTGGACGTGGTTTTCAACCACACCGCTGAAGGCAACGAGGCGGGGCCGTCGTTGTCATGGCGCGGTATCGACAATTCCGTGTATTACCGGTTGACCCCGGCAGATCTGCGCTTATACGAAAATCTCACCGGTTGCGGCAACACGGTCAACTGCGAGCACCCTCGGGTGCGGGCTCTGATCATCGATTGCCTTAAGTATTGGGTCGAGGAAATGCACGTCGACGGCTTTCGCTTTGATTTGGCCACGGTGCTCGGGCGCGAGGCCGGCGGCTTCAATGCGGATGCGCAATTCTTTAAGGCTTTACGTGCGGAGCCGGCCCTAGCCTACGTCAAGCTGATTGCAGAGCCCTGGGACGTAGGCGTCGGGGGCTACCAGCTGGGGCGCTTTCCTCCCGGCTGGTCGGAGTGGAACGATCGTTATCGAGATTCCATGCGTGCGTTCTGGCGCGGCGACCGCGGCAAGCTGGGCGAGTTCGCCGAGCGATTTGCCGGATCCAGCGATTTGTTCCGGCACAACGGGCGTAAACCCACGGCAGGGATCAATTATGTCGCGGCGCATGATGGCATGACCTTGAACGATCTGGTGTCCTACAACGACCGGCACAATGAAGCGAATCTCGACACCGCCGGTCACAGCAATGAACTGAGCTGGAACTGCGGCGCCGAAGGGCCGGTAGACGACAAAGCCATCCTCGCATTGCGAAAACGCCAAATGCGCAATTTCCTGGCGACGCTTTTTTTGTCGCAAGGCGTGCCGATGCTCCAAGCCGGCGACGAATTTGCGCGTACTCAAGCCGGCAACAACAATGCCTATTGCCAGGACAACGAGATAACGTGGGTCGATTGGCGGCTTCGAACCGTCAACCATGACTTGTTGGAATTCGCGCGATTGCTCGCCCGGCTGCGCCGCCTGCATGTGGAGTTTCGCCGCGAAACCTTTTTGAAAGGCGCCGCATCGCGTGCGGGAGTCAAAGACGTGACGTGGTTAAATGTTCGCGGTGCCGAGATGACGCAAAGTGAATGGCACGATCTGGAGCTGCGCACGCTGGGGATTGCATTCGGTGCACACGCCGGCTCCGTGGAGCACCTATTGCTCCTGGTGAATTCGGCGGATACCGAACAAAGCTTCGGGCTCCCGGCGGCGCCGGCAGATCGGCCGTGGATTTGCCTGTTTGATACGGCGAAGCAAGGCATCACGGCGAAAAGCCTGGGGGCTGCACGAAACTATGCGCTCGAGGCGCACAGCGCCGTACTGTTGGAGTGCTGAGATGGACATGGCATTGATTGAAAAGCTGGCCAAACTGCGCGGAATAGCCGACGCCTACCATGACTATCGCGGCGAGCTGAAGCACTTCAGCCCGGAAACCAAAGCCGGCATCTTGAGCGCGATGGGATGTGCGGTGGATGATGAGAACGAACTCGCCGCCAGCTTGGAGCAGCTGCAAGCATTTCGCTGGCGCAAGTTCCTGCCTGCCGTCGCAACCGCCCGCGGCACCAGAATCAGTTTTGACATCAACGTCACCGCACGCGATTTTGGAGGCTCGATTGTCTGGCGTGTACATCTGGAGAACGGATCGCGTACCGACGGAGTAACCTCGAGCGCCGATTGCCCGGAAGTTTGGCGCGGTGAAGTCGGCGGGTCGTGGATCACCCGTCGCCGCTTTGAGCTGAAACTCGATCTACCGCCCGGTTACCACGAATTCGACGCCAAGTTGTCCGGCGGTGTTACGGAGCGCTGCTCACTGATCATTTCTCCGCCGGCTTGCTACGAGCCGCCGGCAATCGTGTCAGGCAGGCGGCTCTGGGGCGTCGCGGTTCAGCTTTACACGCTGCGCTCCCGCAGCAACTGGGGCATGGGGGATTTTCTCGATTTGCAGATGCTGATCCGCTGGATGGCATCCTGTGGGGCGGGATTCATCGGCCTGAATCCGTTGCATGCGTTGGCGCCGGCGGAGCCTGAAAGGTCAAGTCCCTATAGTGCGTCGAGCCGGCATTTTCTCAACGTTTTGTACATTGCCATCCCCCTCATCCCAGAGCTCGAGCTTTGCGCGCCGGCGCGCCGGCGTCTAGACGAACCCGAAGTTGCGAGCCGCCTGGCGCGGCTGCGGGCACAAGAGCATGTCGATTACCGCGGCGTCGCGGAGTTGAAATTCGAGATTTTGGCGCTGCTTTATCAGGACTTCCGCGACAAGCATTTGGCGACAGTGAGCGAGCGGGCACGCAGTTTCCTGGGGTTCGTCGCAGAGCGGGGGGCACCTTTGCAGCTGCATGCGCGTTTCGACGCGCTCGACCGCTATCTGCGAACCACTGCAGGATGCGCCTCCGGCTGGTTGAGCTGGCCGCAGGAATATCGCGACGTCAACGGGATTGCTGCCGCACACTTCGCCCTGGCACATCCCGCCGAAGTCGAGTTTTATACGTACTTGCAATGGTTGGCGTGTGAGCAGCTGACGAGCGCGCAAGCGCTGACACGCGAGCTTGGCATGCCTATCGGTTTGTATGGCGATTATGCAGTCGGCGCCAACCCGGCGGGGTCTGAAACATGGGCGGATCGGGCCAGCTATTCTCTGGGCGCTGAAATCGGCGCCCCGCCCGATCCCTTGGCCTTAAGAGGTCAGGGCTGGGGCATTCCGCCGCAAGATCCGGCCGCCATGCAGGGCCAGCGCCTGCGCGGGTTCATGCATTTGATCCGCGACAATATGCGCTACTACGGCGCACTGCGTTTGGATCACGTCATGTCGCTGTGCCGGCTGTGGTGGGTCCCCGGGGGCTGTCCCCCGTCCGATGGCGCCTATGTTCAGTATCCTCTTTACGACTTGCTGACCGTCTTGTCTCTGGAGAGCACCCGCAGCTCCTGCTTGGTCGTCGGAGAGGATTTAGGCGTCGTGCCGGAGGAGATGCGGCGCGCGATGCCTGAATTTGGGCTCTATCACTACAAGGTTTTGCTGTTCGAGAAAATGGACGGGCGCTTTCGACGGCCGGACGAATTCACCAAACTCGCATTGGCTACGGCCACCACCCACGACATGCCGACGTTGCGCAGTTATTGGGAAGGACGCGACATCGAACTGCGACGCAGTTTGAATCTTTACCCTAGCGTCGCGATCGAAAATGATGTGTTGCGCGAACGCGAGCATGACCGCGAGATGTTGTTGTCGGCGCTGCGCGAGCAAGGACTGAATCCGGCGCATCCAAGTTCTCCTTCCCAACCCTTTACTCCGGATCTCGCGCACGCGCTGCATCTTTACCTGGCACGCTCATCGACCACACTGGTCGCGCTGCAAATCGAAGACCTCTTGGGAATGATCGATCCCGTCAATGTGCCGGGAACCTATCATGAATACCCGAATTGGCAGCGCAAGCTCAATGCCGACATCGAGGATATGGCGGCGCGTCCCGACTTCGCCGCGCAGTTCGCCGAGATTCAACGGGCGCGCGGCTAGGAGCCTCCTAGGGGCTTAGCGGCAGCTTGGGCGCGCGCGGCCCAGATCCACACAAACCCTCCGATCAGCACGGCAATGGGCAGGATTTTGACGGCCTGCTGCAACGAGAACGCATCCGATAAAGCTCCGACTATCAAGGGCGATAGCGCGTCGCCGAGAATGTGAATCGCAAAGACGCTCAGTGCGATGGCGGTGGCACGCTCGCTTGCAAGAACCAAGTTGATGATGGCCGCATTGATCGGACCAGTGGACAAAAACAGACAGAGTTGCGCCGTCACCATGCATATCACGTACAGCGTGTGCGATTCCGTCGTCAATGCCCCCCATACGAACGGCGCCGCGATGAGGGTGGTGATCGCGGATAACCATAAATACGCTTGGCGTGAATGCTTGGCAAAGTAATCGCCCATCCAGCCCCCGACAAAGGTGCCGATGAATCCGGTAACCACCACGATGGCGCCAAAACTGACGGTGGCCTCGCTGCGCGCCATGCCGCGCGCGCGCTCGAGGAACGTCGGCATCCAATAGGCGAGCCCGCCCAAGGCGAACGTATATGCGGCATAGCCTATGACGGTGAGCGCATAGGGCTTATTGCGAATCAGCCGAGCGTAGGTCAGCCAGGCTTCCCGTCCAATGCCGGAGTGCCTGGCGGGGACGGCTTGCGCTTCGCCTCCGCCGTCAGTGCCCGCAACACGATCTTGGATACCACGGGGGGGATCGGGTAACAACAAGCATAGGGCTGCCAGCAGCAATCCCGGAACACCCGCGACAAAGAACGCGGCACGCCAGCCGTAGTGTTTATCGACCAATCCACCCACCATGTAGCCCAACGCGGAACCAACCGGTATGGCGCAAAAGAAAATCGCCATTACGCGGCCGCGCTGACGGACTGGAAAATAATCCGCGAGCAGGCTCGGCGCGATCGTGACGTAGGCGGCTTCCCCGACCCCTACCGCAGCCCGTGCCGCAAACAGGGTCAAGAAGTTGATCGCAAATCCTGACAGGGCAGTCGCGAAACTCCAGCAAGCGACGCCGAGCGCGATCAGGCGCGGGCGCGAGCGGCGATCTCCCAGCGTGCCGAATACCGGCGCCAGCAGCGTATACACGACCAGGAAGCCGGACATGAGCGATCCTAAGTTCGTATCGGAAAGACCGAGATCGGAATGTTTTAGGCTTTCCAGTACCCCGGAGACCACGTAGCGATCGAGGTAGCTGAACAAATTGATAAACGCCAGAATCGCGAGCCCAAAATTCGCCGACTTAAGTGGGGAGTTTTGTTTTTCTTCAACCACGCCGAAGTATAGTAGCGATCCTGACAATTGCACGCGGAAGCGACTAAACCGCGTAATCGATTGATTTTATTGGTACGCTAGCTATTTAGGAGATTCACTTGGCAAAGCCCAATTACCGACATGCGAAAAAGCAAAAGGAGGCTGCCAGAAAGGCGCGGCAGGATGCCAAGCAAGTGCGCCGCTCAACCGTTCCGGACGTGCCCGTCGAACCCTTGCCCAAGCCCGTCGAATGAACAAGGCTTACGTCTCCCCATGGGTGGACGAAGAACTCGCGATTTTTAGAGATGCGGTGGCGCGGTTTGTCGAAGCTGAAATGGTGCCGAACGACGAGCAGTGGCGTAAGCGTCAGCACGTGGGCAAGGAGATCTGGCGCAAGGCCGGCGCCCTGGGGCTGCTTTGCACAGACATAGCGGCACAGTACGGCGGCGTCGGCGGGGATTTTCGCCATGAAGCGGTGCTCTACGAGGAAACCTCACGGCGCGGCATCTCCGGTTTCGGTCAAGGTGTGCACAGCATTTGTGCGCATTATCTGGAAAATCACGGCACAGAAGAGCAAAAGCAGCGATTCCTGCCCCGCATGGCGAGCGGAGAACTGATCGGCGCCATCGGTATGTCGGAGCCGGCGGCCGGATCGGATCTGCAAGGCCTGCGCACCCGCGCGGTGCTTGATGGTGCCGATTATGTCATCAACGGATCGAAAATTTTTATTACCAACGGGTACCTAGCCGGACTGATTGCGTTGGTGGTCAAGACTCAACCCGGCGAGGGCGCGAAAGGCACCTCTATCATCATGGTGGAGACGGAAAGTCTGAAAGGATTCCGTGTGGGCCGGATTCTCGACAAGATGGGAATGAAATCGCAGGATACTTCAGAGTTGTTTTTTGAAGACGTGCGCGTTCCCGCCGCTAATCTTTTGGGCGGTGTGCAGGGCCAAGGTTTCTATCAGCTCATGGGCGATCTGCCCTATGAGCGCGCCTTGATTGCCGTGGCCGGCGTCGCGGCCATGGAAGGGGGCCTTGCCGAGACCATCCGCTACGTCAAGGAGCGACGGGCCTTCGGCAGAACCATTGCTGAATTTCAGAATACTAAATTCAAGCTGGCCGAGCTTGCGACCAAGACGCATATTGCGCGCTTGTTCGTCGACGATATCATCGCGAAAATTGTTGCTGGAACGCTCGATACCGTAACCGCGTCGATGGCAAAATATTGGGTCACCGATACGCAGCAGGAAGTTCTCGACGAATGCGTGCAATTGCACGGAGGATACGGCTACATGAACGAGTATCTGGTCTGCCGCTTATTCGCCGACTGCCGCGTACAACGCATTTATGGCGGAACCAATGAGATCATGAAGGAATTGATCTCGCGCTCACTTTGAGCGCCGATAACTTCACAGATCTTTTCGCGCAAAAAGCTTCACACCAGCGCTGAAATCGCACAACAATACACCGATGCGCGGCGTAACTTTGACACTGTTAGCGGTACCGCCCGTGGCGAGATTGGGCGCCCTGGCGGCATACAGAGGCGGTCCCTATCTGCGAGCCGCCTCGCGCTGCTTTTCAATAACTGAATAGCCGATCATGTTGCGAACGGAGAGCGGCTGTTGAACTTTAGAATGACTCGGCGCGACTTACTCAAGGCGACCTCGCTGCTGGCGGCGCCAGTCAGTTTCCTCGAGCCGCTGCGCGCCGCGGCCGCGCTGCCGCCGGCCGCCGCCATTCAAAAGTCCCCGAACTATGCCTACGTGGGGACGTATACCCCGAACGGCGGCGGTATTTATTTGTTTCGAATCGACCCGGTCACCGCCGCGCTGACGCAACTGCAGGTCATCGACGATATTCGCAATCCCACCTGGCTCGCCGTCAATCCCGCGCAATCTCACTTGTATGCGGTCAGTGAAATCGACAATTTCCAGGGTACGCAAAACGGTGCAGTAGTTTCCTATGCCATCGACGGCGCAAGCATGCAGCTGAAGCGGTTGGGAGCGGTGAAATCGGGCGGCAGGACGCCTGCGCACTTAAGTGTGCATCCGTCCGGAAAGTTCGTGTTCGTGGCAAACTACGGCGGCGGCAATGTCGCGGTATTCCCGGTTGGCCCCGACGGTGCACTGGGCGAGGCGACGGACGTGCGGCCCAGCGTGGGCCCGCGACACCATGTCCGCCCCTCCAGCGATCTTCCCGGGCAATTTGCCTTGAGCGATCACGACAGCCCTCACTTGCACATGGTCGCAGCGGATCCCAGCGGACAGTTCGTTATCGCCAACGACGCGGGACTCGATCTCACCCTGGTGTGGCGCTTCGATGCGACCGGCGGCCGCTTGCTGCCAGCGGATGTCCCCGTGGTAAGCGCGCCCCCGGGCTGCGCGCCGCGCCATTTTGCGTTCCATCCCAATGCACGGGTGTTTTATAACTTGTACGAGTATGACGCAAAAGTCGCCGTCTATGACTACGATGCGTCGCGGGGCGGCTTGAAACTCAAACAGGTGATCTCGAGTTTGCCGGCCAGGTTTGGCGGCAGCAATCTTTCCGCTGAAATCCTCATGACGGCCGATGGCCGGTTTTTGTATGTCTCGAACCGCCTGCACAATGCCGTGGCTGTGTTTGCCGTGGCGGCCGACGGCGAGTTGCGCAGCGTTGCCGAGACCTGGGTGCATGCCGACTCGCCGCGCAGCTTGGTGATCGACCCAAGCGGCCTATTTCTGTTTTCATGCAACCAACGCGGCGATTCGATCACTTCGTTTCATTTGAATCCGTTGACCGGCACATTGGCCTTCACCGGAAGGTTCGAAGCGGTGGGTAGTCCGGCGGTGATGACAATCCTCAAGCGCAGCTGATCTCAGGATATACTCGGGTCTTTATGCGTTCGCGCGGTGAGGACTGAAGGCCATGGAAATCGCAATGATTGGTTTGGGACGCATGGGCGCCAACATGGCGCAGCGCTTGATGCGCGGCGGCCATAAAGTCGTGGGCTTCGACCCAGCAGAGGCCGCACGTACAGCCCTCGAAAAAAATGGCGCACAGACCGCTGCTTCGCTCGAGCAAATGGTCGCGAAGTTAAATGCGCCGCGCATCGTATGGTTGATGGTGCCCGCCGGAGAGATTACCGACAGCACCATCGCCAATCTCGCGCCGCTCTTGGCTGAGGGCGACATCATCATCGATGGCGGCAATTCCAACTATCGTGATACGCAGCGCAGGGCGGCCATGGTCGCGCAGCGCAAGATCCAATATGTCGATTCAGGCACCAGCGGGGGAGTTTGGGGTTTGAAGGAAGGCTACAGCCTAATGATTGGAGGCGATGAGGCTGTGGTGGAGCGGCTGCGTCCCATCTTTGAAGTCCTTGCGCCCGCTAAAGATCAGGGCTGGGGCCGCGTAGGTCCTGTTGGCGCCGGACATTACTCCAAGATGGTTCACAACGGCATCGAGTATGGGTTGATGCAGGCCTATGCCGAGGGCTTTTCGATTCTGCAGCATAAAACCGAATTCAAACTCGATTTGCGCCAGATTGCCGAGATATGGCGCTACGGCAGTGTGGTCCGGTCCTGGCTTTTGGACCTGACGGCGGACGCGTTGCAGAAGAATCCAACTTTGAAGGGCATCGCCCCCTATGTCGCCGACTCCGGCGAGGGACGGTGGACTGTCGCCGATGCGATCGAGCTGGGCGTATCCGCACCCGTCATTACGCTGTCGCTGCTAGAGCGGCTGCGTTCCCGCGATGACGATTCCTTTTCCGACAAGCTGCTGGCGGCCATGCGAAACGAGTTCGGCGGGCACGAAATCAAGAAAGAGTGAAGACTCGTCCCGCATGAGAATCCTTGTGGTAGGGGCGGGCGCTATCGGCGGCTATTTCGGTGCCCGGCTGCTTGCGGCGGGCCGGGACGTTACATTTTTGGTCAGGCCGCGCAGGGCTGAGCAGCTGCGGCGCTTCGGTCTTGCGGTGATCAGCCCCAATGGCGATTTGCATCTGTCCATTCCCGCTTTGCGATATGCGCAAAGCCTCGCCGAGTTCTACGACCTCGTCCTACTCAGCTGCAAATCCTATGATCTTGAGAACTCAATCGATGATTTCGCGCCTGCAATGGGCCCCGGGTCGCGCGTGCTGCCGTTGTTGAATGGATTACGGCACCTCGACATTCTCGATGCGCGGTTCGGTGCACGGCGGGTGCTCGGCGGTTTGGCGCGAATTTCCTCGACCTTGGATGCGGACGGGCGCATTCATCAACTGGGTCCGTTCAATGAGTTGGTGTTCGGTTACCGCAGTCCCGAAGCCGGCAGCGATGATGTCGCGCAAGCCTTGCGCGTACCCGGTTTTGTTGCGCACTCGAGTGCCGACATCCTTCATGAAATGTGGGAGAAGTGGGTATTCATTGCCGCTGCAGCCGCGACGACCAGCCTCATGCGGGCTGCGATCGGCGACATTGTTGCCGCGAACGCGGTGCATATTCCGATGGGATTGATGCAAGAATGCGCTGCAATTGCCGCCGAGAACGGCTTCGCTCCGCGGCAGAAAGCGACCGCTGCCGGCCTCGCCGTGCTCGCCGCGCCGGGCTCGCTGTTCACTGCCTCGATGCTGCGCGATATCGAGCAACGCAGCCGAGTTGAGGCGGATCACATCGTCGGCGATCTTCTCAGACGTGCATCCAAAGCCGCGCAGACGCCGTTGCTCGCCACGGCTTATGCGCATTTGAAAGCCTATGAGGCGCGGCGCGAGCGCGAATGGCTCCCGGAGCACCAGCAGACAGGCTCCTGACTAGATCGTCGGCACGGGTGTTTTATGGCGGCTCACCGCGGCACCGTCCGTCGGGCGCAGACGGACAAACACGATGGTGGATGCGAGCGTGAGGGCGGCCAGGCAAATGAGCGCCAAATGCAGGCCATGAATCATTTGCGCTTCCGTGGCCCGCAAGCGGTCTGGAATGAACAGGGCAGCGGCCAGTGATGCGGTGGCGATGCCAAAGCTCACCGCCAATTGCTGGACGGTGCTTGCGATGGTGCTGGCGCCGCTTGCCTCTTGGTCGCTCACGTCGGCAAAAGCCAGGGTATTCATGCTGGTGTATTGCAACGAGGTGAGAAATCCATAGGCAAAGGCCATCAGCACGATCAGCCACACGGGGCTGTTAAGATCGATGGTCGCGAACAACATGATCATCACGCCGAGCAGCAGTGTGTTGGCAACGAGTACGGTGCGGTAGCCGAATTTCCGCAAGATCAGCGGCATGGTCAGTTTCAGACTCATCGCGGCGAAGGCTTGCGGCATAATCAATAAGCCCGACTCGATCGGCGAGAATCCCAAACCGACTTGATAGAGAAGGGGAAGCAGGAATGGGATACCACCTATCCCGAGCCGAGTGAATAAATTGCCGCTCACCGCGACGCGGAAAGTACGAATGGCGAGCAGTCCCAAGCGCAGCAATGGGTGCGCGGTGCGCTTGGTATGCAACCCGTAGGCGCCGAGCAACGCCGCGGAGATGCCGAGCAGTCCGAGCATCTCGCGGCCGCTTAGGGTGGTTTCGCCAAACACCTCGAGCACATAAGACAGCAACGCCACACCCGAGCCGAACAATGCAAGGCCTATGATATCCAGCGGGTAGTTTCGCTCCTCCCGATAGTTCGGCAAATGCCGGTAAACCATGTACAAACCGCACAAGCCGATCGGAATGTTGACGAAGAAGATGACGCTCCAGTGAAAATAACCAATGATCGCGCCGCCGATGACCGGTCCCAACATCGGGCCGACCAGGCCGGGAATGGCGACGAAACTCATGGCGTTGATGAGTTCGGACTTGGGGAACGCTCGTATCATGGTTATTCGGCCAACAGGCAGCATCATCGCGCCACCGCAGCCTTGCAGTATGCGAAATGCCACCAGCCAATGGATATCGCTGGACAGGCCGCACAGAAAAGAACCTAACGTGAAGATGCCGATGGCCGACGCAAAAACCCGGCGGGTGCCGAAGCGATTGGCCATCCAGCCGCTGATCGGAATGAATACGGCTAGGCTCAGCGTGTAGCTCGCAAGCACCGCCTTCATGCTCAATGGCGGCACATTGAGTGCGTGTGCAATCGCCGGCACCGCGGTATTCAAGATGGTCGTGTCTAAGGATTCCATGAAGAATCCGACGGCTACCAACCACGGGAGCAACCGCTTAGCGGTGGCGGTCAGCGCGATGTTGCCGATTTTCAAAACGAATTGTCGTCACGCTCCGGCGAGCGTGCTGTCGACGATGGTCTGTGCCTCAGCGATCAGCCGTCGTAAATGCGCATCGCTGTGAAAACTTTCGGCGTAAATTTTGTAGATGTCTTCTGTTCCTGAAGGGCGCGCCGCAAACCAACCGCCTCGCGAGCTTACTTTAACGCCGCCGATGGGCGCGTTATTGCCGGGCGCTTCAGTCAAGACCGATTCAATCGGATCTCCAGCCAAGTCCGTGATGCGAACTTGCTGCCGATCGAGTTTCGAGAGCTTTGCTTTCTGCGCAGAATTGGCCGGTGCGTCGATGCGATCCGCGAAGGTTGCCCCCAGTTCCTGGGTAAGTGCGCCATAGTGCTCGCCGGGATCGCGGCCGGTACGCGCCGTGATCTCCGCGGACAGCAGTGCCGGCACGATGCCGTCCTTGTCTGTGGTCCATACCCTTCCGTCGATGCGGCTGAAAGAAGCGCCGGCGCTTTCCTCACCGCCAAAGCCCAGTTTCCCCTCCACGAGTCCGGCCACGAACCACTTGAAACCCACCGGCACTTCATACACGGCGCGCTTCAGTCGCTTGCCAATCCGGTCTATCATCGCGCTGCTGACCACAGTCTTGCCGATGGCGGCTTCGGCGCGCCAGCCGCCGCGATGGCTGAATAAATAGTCAATCGCCACCGACAGATAATGGTTGGCAGGCATCAATCCGCTGCTTGCGGTGACGATGCCATGCCGATCGTGATCCGTGTCGCAGCCGAATGCGATGTCGTAGCGGTCCTTGAGTGCGATCAATCGCTGCATGGCGAAGGATGAGGAAGGATCCATGCGAATCTTTCCATCCCAATCGAGCGTCATGAATCGAAAAGTGGGGTCTACCTCCGTATTCACAATGGTCAGATCTAGGCGGTAATGTTCGGCGATGCGCGGCCAGTAGTGCACACCGGCGCCCCCTAACGGATCGACGCCCATGCGGATCTTCGACTCGCGGATGATATCCATATCCAAAATGCTGCGAAGATCCGCGACGTACGTTTGAACAAAGTCATGCGAGTGCGTGGTCGGCGCTTTGCGCGCCTCGGCGAGCGGAATCCGTCTGATGCCCGCTGCGGACTTGAGCAATTCATTCGCGCGGTTTTCAATCCATTTTGTGACATCCGTGTCCGCAGGGCCGCCGTTCGTCGGGTTGTATTTGAACCCGCCGCTGTCCGGCGGATTATGCGAAGGCGTAATGACGATGCCGTCGCCCAAGCCGGCGCTGCGGCCGCGGTTGTAGCCGAGAATGGCATGAGAGATGACCGGAGTGGGCGTATATTCGCCGTCCGCGGCGATCATGACCTCCACCCCGTTGGCCCCCAGCACCTCGAGCGCGCTGGCGAAGGCGGGCGCCGACAACGCGTGCGTATCAAAACCCATGAACAGCGGACCGTCGACGCCCTGCTGCTTGCGGTACTCGCAGATGGCCTGGCTGATGGCGATAACATGCGCTTCGTTGAACGAAGCGTCGAAAGAGCTGCCGCGATGTCCGGATGTCCCGAACGCGACTCTTTGCGAAGCGATCGCCGGATCGGGGCGCTCGCTATAGTACGCGGTGATCAGCCGCGGCACGTCGACGAGCGCCGCGGCAGGGGCGGGCTGGCCGGCGAGCGGATTCACTCTGGAACTCAAGTGGTCGCCAGCGCTGCGCTCTTTTCCTCGATGCGCTTCAGCAGTTCGGTCCATGACTTGACGAAGGATGACGCACCGTCAATTTGCAATTGAGTTGCGAGGGCATCGACATCGATTCCGGCACGCGCAAAACGCTCGAGCACTTCCTCGGCATCGCCGCCGTCTTTTGACATGACGCCCGCAACTTTTCCGCTCTTCGCAAAGGCGAGCAGTGTCTTCTCAGGCATCGTGTCGATGGTGTCGGGCGCCACCAACGCAGCGACGTACAAGTCCTCCGGTGCATTCGGATCTTTGGTTCCGGTGCTGGCCCACAGCGTGCGTTGTTTGCGCGCGCCCTTGGCCTCCAAGTTTTTCCAGCGCTGGCCGGCAATCAGCTCGCAGTGCGCCCGATAGGTGCGTTGCATGACCGCGATACCTAAGCGATTGCGCAATTCCGGCGGCACTTTGTCGGCCACGGCCCGATCCCAGCGGCTGACGAACAGGGACGCGACCGAATTGATCTTGGGGTCAAGACCCGCAGCGAGGCGGCGTTCGATGGCACGCATGTAGGCATCCGCCACCTTCAAGTATTGCTCGCGCGAGAACAGCAGCGTGACATTGACCGGTATGCCCGCGAAAATGGCCGCCTCGATTGCGGGAACACCGGCGGGTGTCCCCGGTATTTTGACGTAGAGGTTAGGCTTGGCGGCCTGCTTGTGGATTGAAAGCGCGGCAGCCACCGTGCCTTGCGTGTCATTCGCCAGCAGCGGCGAAACCTCCATGGATACCCAGCCGTCGATTCCTTGAGTCCGATCGAATTCGGGCCTGAACAGATCCGCAGCACGGCGTAAGTCTTCCAAGGCGAGCTCGACGAATAAATCCGCACCGGACAACCCGGCAGTTGCTTTTTGCCGGATCCCCTCATCGTATGCGGCACCCTTGCCGATGGCCTCGTCGAAAATCGTCGGATTCGAGGTAAGGCCGGTGATCGAGAGCTGCTCCATATACCGGCGTAGAGTTCCATCATCGAGCATGTCCCGAGTGATATTGTCGAGCCAGAGGCTTTGCCCCGTGTCGTGGAGTTTTTTCGTCATGTTCATGGTCGCACCTTGAAATCGCTGAGGTTATGATCGAGAAGGCCCGCGATGCGCTCGATCGTGAGATCGGGCGGCGGAATTACAGATTTGGACTCGGCTGCCAATGCATAGTGCCCCTGCCGCACGAATACCGTCGTGAGCCGATTACCCATGGCGGTTTTCATCGCGGAGAGAAGATTCGCCTTGTCATCGACCATGACATAGTGGTTCGCCGGGTAGCGATCCTGCAGATCCCCCAGCTGTTTTTCCTTGTGGACGTAAATCAATACTCGGTTCTCCACCGCGGCCCAAATTCCGGAGCGTTGGATTTTTCGCGGCTGGAAAATGATGTCCCCATCGGACAGCACGACCGGCAGACCGAAAGTGCGCAAATGCGCGATGGCCTCGAGTGCGCCGGGAAACAGGCGGTCGATGAACGGATACTCGAGCGCGAACTCGGACAGCCTAAGCAATTGCGGGTTGCCCTCGAGTCCGGTGCGAAATTCCTGCAGACTGCCGAGGTAATCGGCGAACCCCCGCACTTCGCGCTGCTGCGCGAAAATTTGCCAGTAGCGGGCGCGCTCCGCCGCACCAAATGAGGACTCAAGATGATCGCCGAGGTCCGCGCCAAACCGGTCGTTGTCCAACAGAGTGTTATCGACGTCGAGCAGGAAAATCACTGCATCTTGACTCAGCACGGCGAGGTTTTCTCAACCTGGGGGTCGTCCCAGGTGTCCCCGCCATCGACGAGTTTGGCCGCCTCCGCGGGGCCCCAAGTCCCGGGCTCGTATTCGAGCACAGGCAAGCCGCCTTTCAACACCGGGTCAACTACTCGCCAGGCGGCCTCCACGGACTCATCTTGCGTAAACAAGGACGCGTCGCCGCGTATGGCATCGCCCAGCAAACGCTCATAGGGAGGCTTCTCGCTGGGCGAGTTGTGGCGGGCAATCAATTCCACCGGCTCACCGCGCATGTCCTCTCCCAGGAGCTTGACCAATGCCCCTGCGGCGATGACGACTTCGGGACTCAACCGCAAGCGAAAATAGTTTGACGGCATGCAATCGCTTGGATCGAATATCGCCAGCGGCGGCCTTTTGAGGGTGACTCTGACCTCCGTCGCGGTGATCGGCAGGTTTTTGCCGGCACGAATGTAGAAAGGCACATCGGCCCAGCGCCAGGTGTCGATGTGCAGCCGCAGCGCTGCGAATGTTTCGACTTGCGAGTCTTTCGCCACACCATTTTCATCACGATAGCCGCGGAACTGTCCGCGCACGACTTCCTTCGGGTCGAGGGGACGCATGGCGCGAAAAATACGCAGCTTCTCGGCTTGCAGCGTTTTCGCATCGTGGCCCGCCGGCGCATCCATTGCCAGCAGCGTGACCACTTGCAGCAGGTGATTTTGCACCACGTCGCGGATCGTCCCCACTTCCTCATAGAACGCGCCTCGCCCCTGAACCCCGAAATTCTCTGCCATGGTGATCTGGATGTCGCGGATGTACTCGCGGTTCCAAATTGGTTCGAGAAATGTGTTGGCGAAGCGGAAATACAGAATGTTCTGAACCGCCTCTTTGCCCAAATAGTGATCGATGCGGAAAATTGCCGACTCGTCGAACACTTCGTGTAAAACACGATCGAGTTCCTGCGCGCTCGAAAGGTCGCGGCCAAAAGGCTTTTCGACGATCACCCGGGCATTATCTGTACAGCCGCATTTCTCCAATCCTTGCACCACGCTGGCAAACATGCTGGGGGGAATGGCCAGATAAAAAATGGGGCTTTTAGCGAGACCTAACGCAGTCTTGAGCATCGTAAAAGTCTCAGGCGCCGCATAGTCGCCATCAACATAGCGCAGCAGTGCAGCTAATCTGGCGAAGCTCGCTTCATCTAAATCGCCATTATGCTGCACACTATCGCGCGCTCGCTCCTTGAGTTTATCCAGGGTCCAACCGGCGCGCGCCATGCCGATGATGGGTATCTGCAAGTTGCCCTTGCGTGCCATGGCGTAAAGCGCCGGAAAAATTTTCTTGTAGGCGAGATCGCCCGTGGCGCCGAAAAAAACAAAGGCATCGGATCCAGTCGTCATTGTTGATGCCTCGCAAGTTCACGCCGCAGCCGTTGGAGTTCTTCGAGCAACTCGATTGCGAGCGCAACGCCCGCCAGGTTCAGTTCCAAGTCCCGTTCCAGTCGCAGCGCCAACCGAGCGCGGCGCAACGCGTCTCCCGAGAAGCGCCACTCGCTGCTCACCTCGACCACATTGAGCACGCCTTCCTCCACGAATTCCACGATATGCCGCTCGTCTACCTCGCACATGCGGCTCAGGTCGTGGATGCTCAAGACCGAGTTGCTGTCGAAAATGGTGCCGGTCAAGGCCGGATCGTCCGATGGAGACATCTTAGACTCCTAGTTTGGAGCGTGGGTTGAAGGGGAGGGCGGCCGCGAAGGCAGCGTACGCGGCTTTTGCCTCGTCGTGTTTCGCGGGCGGTAAGGCGATTTCCAATACAACGTAAAGCTCGCCCGGCGGGGAGGCCGGAATGCCACGGCCTTTCAGTCGCAGTTTGCTGCCGGAATGCGAATTCGGTGGAATCTTTAGATCGACTACGCCGCTCGGCGTCGGTGTTTTTACTGTGGCGCCCAGCGCTGCCTCCCATGGCGCCACCGGCAACTGCAGCGTCAGATCCCTGCCGTCGACTTGATAGAGCGGGTGGGGCTGGAACTCGATTTCGATGAACAGGTCGCCAGGCACACCCTCGGGGTCCGGGCCGCCCTGGCCTGCCAGGCGGATTTGCTGGCCCGCCAGAATGCCTTTCGGCACTTGCACGTTCAGAGTGCGGTCCTTGTAAACCACCCTGCCTTCTTGATCGACGTCCGGCACCCTCAATGTGAATGAACGCGTGCCGCCGTTTAGCGATGCCTCCAAGTCGAGCAACACTTTGGCGTGAATGTCCTCGCCGCGGTCAGCACGATACGCGCCCCAGCTGCTGCGGCCCGCGCGCGCCTGCGTACCGAACAAGGAATCGAAAAAATCGCTGTACGAGGATCCGCTCGGGCCGACGCCGCTGAAATCGCCGGAATCCCAATTGGGCGGCGGCCTGAAGTCTTCCCCGGCTCGATGGTTCTTGCCCAGACGATCATAAGCCGCGCGCTTCTCAGGGCTTTTGAGGACTTCATACGCTTCCCCGACGTTCTTGAATCGCGCCTCTGCGTCCTTTTCTTTGCTGACGTCTGGATGGTACTTGCGGGCAAGTTTGCGATAAGCCTGCTTGATCTGCGCATCGGTCGCTTCGCGCGAAACGCCCATCACCTGGTAGTAGTCCTTGAATTCCACCGCTCACCTGCCAACGAAGACGTTGAAGAATACTACGCGTCAAAACCCGCGACTCAAAAATACTATGTCAGATCTTTCCTACGCTACAGTTGATAAGCCACTGTGAGCAGCAATCCTTCGCAGATGTCACGAAATAGACCCGGGGGGCGCGCGTTGAATGCAGTCGTTTCAGGGATCAGCGCCTCGATCCAGTGCGCAAGCCAACGTATCTCGGTGCTGCCGTAAAATACGACAGCGCATTCATAGTTGAGCAACAGGCTGCGCGAGTCGAGATTTACCGAACCTGACAAGGCGAGCGAATCGTCGAACACCATTCCCTTGGCATGGCTCATAAAGGGCAACAAGTGCACGTTGACTCCGGCCTGGCTCAAGGCGCGCAGTGCGCGGTTGCGCGCAAAGTCTGCGAGCACGTGATTGGAATTCGCGGGGATGCACAAATCGACGCGAACGCCGCGGCGCGCGGCGAGGCGCATGGCAGTTTCCAAACTGACATCGGGCACGAAGTAAGGCGTGATCGCGAGCATGCGATTGCGGGATTGGAAGCACGCATCGATCAGCAATGCGTGCACGGTATCCTCGCTTTGGTCAGGCCCGCTTGGCAGAAACTGCGCTTCGCTTGCGTTTGGACCGACTTTGATGAGTGCGGCGGTGGAAAAGACATCGGCTGAAGCGGGCTTACCGCCCGCGGCGACCCAATCGCTTTCAAATTGCGCCGCCCCTGCCGCAGCCACTGCACCCCGTAGATCGAAGGTCAGATCCCGCCACGGCTCTCTGCCGGCAATGCCATAGAAGTACTCAGCCGCGAGGTTGCGTCCTCCCCCCCACAGATGCGCACCGTCGGCGATGACCATTTTTCGATGATTGCGCAAGTTGCGCGGACCCTGCGTCTTGCGAGCAAACAAAGGACTGAAGATTGCGGTTTGGACGCCGCCGGCTTGCAGATTTTTGATGCATGACTTGGGCAGCTGCATCGCGCCAAAGCCATCGAGCAGCAGCCGCACTTCCACGCCGCCGCGGGCGCGCTCGAGCATGCGCTGTATCGCCTCGCGGCCGAACGCATCGTCGCCGAGAATAAACGTGCAAATGTCCAATCGCGAAACCGCGTTAGACATGATTGTAAATAACGCGGCCGCCGAGTCTTTGCCCTCCTCATGCATGTTGATGACCGCCGGCGAGGAGGGCGGCAGACCGAAACTCTCAATCAGGTCCTTTGCCCAGTGATCGGCAAAAGAGCGCGTAGCGCCGCGCGGCAAAGTCCTGCGCGGCAATTTGCGGCGCCCGAACATCAAGTACATGGGCAACACCAGATACGGCAGGGCAATCATGCCTGAGACCCAGGCAATCGCGATCGAAGGCGGTCGCCGTTCGCGCTCCGCGCGCGTAGTCAGTGTGTATACGAGCACACTGATAACAATGGCAAGCGAATGAAAACTGACCGTTGAGAACCAAGCGCCCATGCCTCACCCGGAACGTTCGAGCCGCCGTAGTACAGACGGCGCGAGGTCCGGCAAATCTTCAGCCAGCAGGCCAGGGCCGAAGTCGGCCGCCGCGGCACCATGCACCCAGACCGCAGCCGCCGCGGCAAGAAACGCGTCCATGCCTTGCGTCAGAAGTCCCAAAATCAGCCCGCCGAGCACATCGCCCGAGCCAGCCGTCGCCAGCGTTGCCGGCGCATTGCTATTGATGATCGCGCGGCCGTCTGGTGCGGCGATGACCGTGTCCGCCCCCTTCAGTACCACGACTGCGCCGCTGCTGCGGGCCGCCCGCCGCGCGCGCGACAATTTGTCGCCTGAAGGTTCGAACAGGCGTTTGAATTCACCCTCATGCGGGGTGAGCACGCAAGGTCCGAGTATCGCTTGCAACAGTTCGTGCGTTCGCGAGGCGAATACGCTGATCGCATCGGCATCTATCACGGTGGGTTTCCCGGTTGCTAACATCGCAAGCGCCCGTGTGCGCGTTGCCTCGTTCACTCCGGCGCCGGGTCCGATCAAGAATCCACAATAGCGCTGATCTTGCAGCAGGCGCGCGAAATCCTGCTCCTTCACCAGAGGCTGCACAATGATGCTGGTCAGTGCCGACGCGTAAATGGCAAAGGCCTGTTCAGGAACGGCTATTGTAGTCAGGCCGGCACCCATGCGTGCCGCGGCGCGCGCCGCCAACCGGGCCGCACCTGTCATGGGATAGCCGCCGTACAGCAGTGCGTGGCCACGGCTGTACTTATTCGCCGCAGCTTGCAGCTGCGGCAGTTTTTCCCGCCAAAGCGCCGGCGCATTTTCCCAAGTATCTAGAGCTAGGGAGCTAATGACGGCATGCGGCATGCCGATGTCGGCGACCACAACTTCGCCGCATAAATCGCGTCCCGGCAGGAGCAAATGGCCCGGCTTTTTCCGCATGAAGGTAACGGTGCAAATGGCCGGGGCTGCGCCCCAGTTCTCGCCGCCGTCGCCCGTAACCCCGCTCGGTATGTCCACGGCCAGGATCGGCACTGCACGCCGTCTCGCAAAAGACAATGTGTCGATCACGCGCAAATCCAAACGGCGATTCAAGCCCGCCCCGAATACGGCATCGATAACGAGCTCGGCCCCATCGATGGAACCTGGACTTAAGGGCTCAACGGGACCCTGCCATCGCTGCGCATGATGTCGGGCATCGCCACGCAGGCCTTCAATGTCGTCCAAGAGAGCGACGCGCACAGGCCACCGGGCTTCCGCCAACGCGATCGCGACCACGAAACCGTCGCCGCCGTTATTGCCGGGTCCACACAAGACGGTGACCGGTCGCGGCGTCCAGCGGTGCACCACTTCACGGGCGACGCTCTCTCCAGCCCGCTGCATGAGCAGCGCACCCGGCGTACCGGCTTGCATTGCCAATCGGTCCGCCTCTCGAGTCTGTGCGACGCTCAGCAGTGAGCAGATCACAGGCGTCCGACCACGGCACCGACTGCAGTGGTGACTGCCATTGCCAACGCGCTCCAAAAGGTCACGCGTATGGCGCCCGTGCGCATATCGGCGCCGCCCACCTTGGCCGACCAGCCGCCGAGGAAGAGCAGGCATGCGAGACAGGACAGCGTGATTGCGGGGATGAGGTGCCGAGCCGGAGCAATTGCGACGACGCCCAGGGGCAACACAGCGCCGATAGAAAAGCTCGCGGCCGAGGCAAACGCCGCCTGTAATGGGCGCGCTCTCGTTCCGGGCGATATGCCCAATTCGTCACGTGCATGGGAGCCTAGGGCATCATGTGCCATGAGCTGGTCAGCCACCCGTCGGGCGAGATCGGGATCGATGCCGCGCCGTATGTAAATTTCCGAGAGTTCACGCCGCTCGCCTGGAAAATCATCGCGCAGCTCGACCCGCTCCTGCGCCAGTGCGGCCGCTTCGGTATCGGCCTGGCTATGCACGGAGACGTATTCTCCCGCCGCCATGGACATGGCGCCTGCAACCAGGGCAGCCGTGCCGCTGACTAACAGCGTGTCGTGCGAGCTGTGCGCGGCTGCAAGCCCCAATAACAGACTCGAGGTCGATACGATACCGTCGTTGGCTCCGAGCACTGCGGCGCGCAGCCAACCGGCCGCGCCCAACTGATGGCGGTCATGATCTTTAGGACGCATCACTTTCCTGTATATGCGAACAGGCTGTCAGAAGTGGACCGCATAACTTAAGCGGGTTAGTCTTTGGGTGAAATAATACCTGATGCCTCGATCGGGCACCAAAGCGAGGGGAAGTCACCAATGTACAGTCCTCGGTTCTGGATAGAGTGGCTTGATCGTCTCGATCGCGTGCTCACTAGCGCCCGTCAAGACGTGGCTCTCCTCAAGCGAGCGGTCAGCCCTCGCAGTCTCGAGGCGATTGAGCGCTCCAAGCGTCAGCTTTCCGGGCTCCTTAATGACTTGCGGTTGTTGGATCGCGATGTGCTGGCAAGTAGCCCGCAGAGCGGTGCGGATAAGCTGCAAAAAGCGCTTGACATGACCGTAACACAATTGGGCAGCCTCGCTTCGATTCCGGCCTCGAGTGCGCCTGGCGTGCTCGATCGAATGTTGGCGGCAAGTGATTCCGCGTTGCGGGACAGTTGTTATGAAGCGGCACTGTTGCTGATGCCGAACCGCAGACGCGCATAGTAACGCTGCTCCCGCTACTCACGCTTTGGCGGTTTTTGGTCCCCAGATATACCAAAGTATGAATCCCAGCAGCGGTAGTACCAGCACCACCACCGTCCATAGCACTTTATTTCCGGTATCGGCTCGGCTTTGGAAAATGTTCACGACCGCCCAGACATCGGCGATCAACACAATCAGCCCGCCTAGGCCACCCTGATATCCCATATCCTTCCCCCAACGTGACTTAAGGCTGCCAAGCTACACGTTTGTGCAGCGTTAGGGGAGGTGCAGTGGAGCAATCAGTTGTTTACGAAGAACTGATGAAGCTGATGCAGGTTGATAATGACGTCGTAGTGTTGGCCTTGCGGCAGGGTAGGTCCGGTCGCGAAGTCATAACGAGAGTCTAAATTCGCGACATCGGGATGCAAATCGTGCATAGCTCGCTTGAACATTTCCCGCGGCACCCACTCCGAATTGGACGAGAGCGAGCCGAATTCATCGTGATAAATCGAGGAGGTGGATATATCCGCGGGACTCGAAGCGATGGCGAAAACACGCGGTCGCACCGCTGCTAAGTGCACTTGCTTGGCGCCTGCAACGATCAGGTGCCATTCATTACCCTGGGGTACCGCGATCAGAGCATAAACATGGTGTTGCGCCGTAAAGAATGCGGTTGAAATAGCCAGCATAGCCACCAACCGCCGAGCGTTGGCGCTCCATCGCTGCGTTAGAGTGCTCACCGAGGCAACCAGGAAGCAGAGCAGCACGCCGGTCATGGCTAAGATGGTGCGATAGGTCGCATAACGCTCCGATGCGATCATGCTTACTGCAAAGGCGAATATGGGAAGGCCCGTCAATCCGATCAGCCAGACGACTCCGCGAGCCACGCCATGTCGTCGCCACTCGATAAAAGCAGCTGCGATGAGGATGGCAGCGACCAGCGAAGCGCACGCCAAGTAAAGACCATGGTCGCGCAGACTGTTGTCGTTCAACACGAACAAACTGAGCGCGTTCGGCAGCGGCTCATGCAGGAACCAGGCGAGTTTGTCGCCCCAGTGAGATTCAAACGCAATCCTTCCCGACTTGACGAACACTTGCGTAGCGTACAGCAAGGACATCACACCGTAAGCCAGGCCCAGAGTGCCCGCCACGAATCCAAGATGGATGCCCAGCCATCGCGCCGACTGCGGCAGCGTGCGCTGCCGCTGAGCGATTAGCGCCCCGGTCAACGGCACGAGATAAAACATCGCACTGGGTTGGTAGATGAGCGCACTGACCACCATGAGTCCAAGCGCCACCGTCCACTGGCTGATCGCGCGTCCGGCACCCGCACGAAGTCCCAGTAGCAGCGCGCCCTCTACGGTAAAGAATCCGCCGACGGCCAATAGTGCGGCAACCGCGTAAGGCCAACCAATCGCCCAGCCGGCGATGACTTGCGCCGATGGAGCAAGGGCCAGAAGTACTGCGAAACACAGGCTGGTGTTCGAGGACCAACCTGCCGCTTTCAATCCTCGGAAGCACACCCAAGACAGGGCGCCCAGCAGCAGCGCTGCAATGAAACGCATCCACTGGAGATTTTGCACCGAGCTTGTTTGTCCATAGGTTGCCTGCAGCAGCCAGCCGTAAATGGGGCGCGCATGCGAGGCGCAGAATTTTACGACCTTGCCAAGTTCCTCGTGAGCTTCGCGTAAATTTGAATAGTCGTCGCGCAAGCCATAGTCGTGAAATGTGGCGGGCCAATAAGCGACCAGCGGCACCAGGAATAATACGGCTGTAAGCAACCAGGCACGGACACGCACACCGACGCCCGACTCGACAACGTCGACAGAACCAATCGGGAGGGAGATCCCCGCCTCGCTGAGAATTGATTTAGGAACGCTGCTCATGTTCGCGAATGTCACCCTGCATGCTGCGATGCACTAATTTGAGATCATCATCAGCCTTTGCCGACCGCAATCAAGAAAGAGGGACAAAGGTAAAGAGTCTTCAGCCAAGTCAGAGTTTATCGACGACGGGCTGTAAATCAGTGCCGATATTCGAGAAAATGCGTTAAATATCTGTTAACTACCGTACCAGTCCGGGTACGGCGTCGGGATCGGCAGGGACAGGTGCCCGTAGCCCTCGCGCAAACGCCCGATGCCCGAAGTCGATAACGCCAGGGGACGAATGCCCGCAACTCAGCAGCGCGAGCGATGGCTATTGTCACAACGCAAGCGGCTGCTATAACCGTTGCAAACAGGGGATTGAGCATTCCTTGATGCACGTCCCAGCGTACGAAAGTGCCCCGGGATACCCTGCATGCGAAGGATCGCCACCATGCTGCGACTTGCACTTTTCTTTGCAACAATGATCGCCGCTTCGGGGGCACTTGCCGCTTCCAAAATTTACACCTATTTGGACGCACAAGGGGTTCGTCACTACACCGATGTTCCGGACAGCAATCGCTATCGGTTGCTGATTTTATCCCCGTACGATCGAACCGTGAGCGGTGAGCGCTATGATCTGCGGCGACTCGCAAGAGCATCGCAGTATGATTCAATTATCGAGCACGCCGCAGTGTCGGCCGCCATCGAAGCGAATCTGCTGCGAGCTGTTATCGTTGTGGAATCGGGATTTAATTCTCGGGCTGTCTCAAAGCGCGGAGCCGTGGGTCTCATGCAATTGATGCCGGCGACAGCGAGCCGCTTTGGGGTTCGAAATGCCTATGATGCTCAGCAGAACGTGCACGGCGGGGCCCGTTATTTGAAGTTCCTCATGGACCGTTTTGGACACGATATCCGTTTAGCGCTGGCTGCCTATAACGCAGGGGAAGGAGCGGTTGAGCGCAATGGCAGGCACATCCCGCCTTATAGTGAAACCATGGCCTATGTCCCGCGGGTGTTGAAAATCTACAAGATGCTCGCGCAGACACGCACGACCTAAGTTCCGTAATTTAATTCGTGGAGCTGACTAAAGTTGACTTACCGTAAGTTATGGCTTACGGTAAGTTATGGCTTACCAAGCAGCATTTCTCGCTCTCGCTGACCCGACCCGGCGCCACGTTTTCGAGCGGCTGCGAGGCGGTCCCAAATCCGTCGGCAAGATTGCCGCCGGAATACCCGTCAGCCGACCTGCTGTCTCCCAACATCTGGGCGTTCTCAAGAAAGCAGGACTGGTGCGCGACCGCGCCGAGGGCACACGCAGAGTCTATTACATAGATCTGCATGGACTGGCCGCTATTCGAATATGGCTCGACGGATTTTGGGAAGATGCCCTCACGGCATTTGCCGCCGAGTTGAAAAAGGAGGATCAATGATCGGCATCGAACCGGTACGTAAGCAAGTTCTTGTCAACGCGAGCCGACAGCGCGCTTTTGACGTATTCACCCAAGGCATGTCGCGATGGTGGCCGCAAACGCATTCAATTTTAAAATCGCCGCTCAAAGAATATGCCGTCGAACCGAAGGAAGGCGGCCGATGGTATGCGGTCGGCGAGGATGGTTCGAGCGCGCAAACCGGTTACGTCATCGAATGGCAACCGCCACAGCGACTAGTGCTTGCATGGCAACTGGGCGCGGACTGGCAATTCGATCCGGCGCTCGTTACCGAAGTGGAAGTTCGATTTATCGCCGAGAGCGCTGGGAGAACCCGGGTTGAATTGGAACATCGGCGATTGGAGCGCATGGGGGACAAGGGCGCTCAGGTCCGGACCATGATCGACGCGACGGGAGGTTGGGCCGCTCTCCTCGATGCTTTCAAGAAGTCCGCAGAACTTTTAGGAGAGTAAACATGACGATGGCGAAGATTAGATCATGCATAGCTTGGTGTGGGGCTTTTGCTGCCTGCATGTTCATTCGGCAAGGCGCAGCGGAGGTGCTGAGCAGCGGCCAGAATGGTTTCGAAGTCCGGGAGACCCTGCGCGTTTCGGCAACGCCCCAAAAGGTTTACGCGGCGCTGCTGCAACCGTCCCGGTGGTGGAGTTCCAGCCACACATTCTCTGGGAACGCTGCAAATATCACCTTGGACGCAAAAGCGGGCGGCTGCTGGTGCGAGATCTTGCCCGAGGGCGGTTCCGTCGAACATATGCGTGTTGTTTACGTCGCGCCCGGCAACACGTTGCGCTTGCGAGGCGCGCTCGGGCCATTCCAGGGATCGGGCGTGGAAGGGGCCATGACTTGGAGCTTGAGGGCCAGCGCCAATGCAACCGATATCTCCGTGACCTATGCGGTTGGCGGCTATGGCAAGGACGGTTTTGAAGCAGCTGCGAAAGGGGTCGATCAAGTTCTCGGCGAGCAATTGCAACTGCTGAAAAAACTTATCGAGGGGTAGCCGGTTTGACTGCAACCGCCGCGATTTCAAAGCGCGCCCCGCGCACGAGTTTGGGGACGCCGATAAATGCGCGCGCCGGATAGTGATCGTGGAAATAGGAACGATAAATTGAATTGAATTTGTCGTACAAGTCCAGATCCGTGCAGTAGATAGTTACCGACACCAGATCGGCAATGCTCAAACCGCCGTTTTGTAAAGTCTGCTTGACGGCATCCATCACCAATCGAGCTTCCGCTTCGGCATCAGCCGGAATTTTGCCCGTGGCCGGGTCGAGCCCTAAGTGACCGGCTACGTAAAAGGTCCCACCGACCATTACGCCGGCGCTGTAAGGAGCGGCCGTTTTCGGATCAGTGCCGGGGGACGTGATAAAGGTGCGTTCTGCGTCGGCGCCGTGAGCAGCCATGGCGCTGAAACTCAAGGCTAGAATCGCTAAGGCTTTATACATGACAATTCCTTTTAAGCTTTTGGGACCGCGCCGGTGGGCGTCAATTTATCAATGGCTTGAGGCAGGGCCTGAGAAAGCTTGGCCGCCAACACGTCCGGCGACAGCCCCGCTTTGGCGGCCAACTCTTTCAAGGTGTCAACGCCGAAGGCCTGATGAATTTGGTCTGGCGAAATGGGCTGATTGGCACCGGTGCCGATCCACGATCGTACTGTGCCAGTCAACCCCTGCTGTTCCAACTGAGCGACGATGCCTTGCACGCCGCCGTGTTTTTGAATAAGGTTATTGATCACTCCGGCCATTTCGGCGCCGACTACTCCGCCCAATACTCCGTCGAACATGCCCATGTCGTATCCCTCGAAACGTGATTTGTCTAAAAAAGCAAAACAAGTTCACAGTTGCCACCGTGTTGAGTTTCGTGAGCGGAGCAGGAGGTTTCGCGTTGTCCGTGATGCCGCAGCCGACACTCAGCGCTAACTTATCGGACATCTTGACGGTAAGCGCAAGCCCGTCGTGCAAATTAATGGTACACGAGCGAGCGCTAATGGCTCAACGCGATAGGATTTAAAAACGCCCGCAGCAAAAAGATAATTCCCAACACGCCGAACAACACCGCGGCGCCGTAGTGAATTGCCTTGAGCGGCAAGCGGCTGGCAAAGGCCTTGCCCAAGAACACGACTGGAATATTCGCGATCATCATCCCCGCCGTGGTGCCTGCGACGACGGCCAGCAGATTGGGATAGGCGGCGGCGAGGGCCAGCGTGGCAATTTGTGTTTTATCGCCGATTTCGGCGATAAAAAAACTGGTGAGCGTGGCCAGAAAAGCGCCCATGGCACTGCTTGCTCCGGTGGTTTCATCCAGCTTGTCCGGCTTCAACGTCCAAATTGCCATCGCGATCATGCTCACGCCCACCACGATCTGAAGAATGTGGGGGTTAAGTAGGCTGCCGAACCATACCCCGACGATACCGGCGACTAGGTGATTCGCCAAGGTCGCGCACAAGATGCCGGCGATGATAGGCCAGGGCCGCCGATAGCGTGCGGCAAGGACCAGGGATAAAAGCTGAGTGCGATCGCCGATCTCCGCAACGGAGATCGTCGTAATCGACACCAAAAATGCTTCCACCCTCTACCTCTTCACTTGAGAAAAAGTAGACAGCAAACTATGAATACGGCACGTCATTACGCCAGGTCATTTGCAAAGTGGACACGGATTTCCCGCAGCATTGCTGGCCAGCATCGCAGGGCTGGAAAAGCTGGTGCAAGCCGCGGTCACTGCATCCGGTCAAGCGCAAGAAAATGCTTGCGGGCAAACGCCAACACTTGAGCGTCGGTAGGGTGGTCCGCGTTCTCCACTGCTACGATGGATTTCCCGAGCGGCGGAAATTTATCGCGCAGATAAGCGGCGAACTCTTGCTTGGTCTGCGCAGGACCGATCACTAGAATTTCATGCGCGCCGCTAAGGGCTTTCGCCACGTCGTCAAAGAAATGATGATCGGCAGCCGACTTGTGGCCGCCGTGCGTGCTCTTGCGGTTATGGACGCGCTCATGCTGGTCCTTCGCATGCACGACGGTTTCTTGTTGTTCTGAGGGCGTGAAGTGCCATGCGGTCGCTTTCTGGTGGTCTATCCAAACGACGGCGTGGTAATGTGACATTGTCATCTCCTTGAAAGCGAATACGCGCATTGTATGCTCCTGCCCGGTGCGCGTGTGATCCGCTGTCGGTGTTTATCTTAACGATGCCCCACGTCTTGACCATTAATGCAGGCTCATCGAGCATTCGCTTCGCTCTCTTTGAGAGCGGCGCGCGGCTTGCGCGCCTGATGGAAGAGAAACTTGAGCGGATCGGCGGCCAATCGGCCGGTGCGAGCGCTGATCGGTTGGTGGAAAGGCTGCGAGGAGCGTCGGCCGTACCGCGGGCCATCGGCCATCGAGTGGTGCATGGAATGTTGCACACCCAACCTGAACGCGTGACGCCCGCGTTGCTTCGGGAGCTCAAGCGCATCACGCCGTATGACCCGGAACACCTGCCGCGGGAAATTGCGCTGATCGAGGCTTTGCAGGAGCGCTTTCCAGGTGTGCCGCAGGTGGCGTGCTTCGACACGGCATTTCATCGGCAGATGCCGGCCGTGGCAACGCGATTATCGATCCCGCGCCGCTACGCGGCGAGCGGCGTGCAACGTTATGGCTTCCATGGGCTGTCCTATACTTCTCTAATGCGGGAACTCAAGCGGCTGGGAGATCCCGCCGCCGAGCGGGGGCGCGTGATATTGGCGCATCTCGGCAGCGGAGCGAGCATGGCCGCGGTGCGCGACGGCTGTTGCATCGACACGAGCATGGGCTTCACACCGGCTGCAGGGCTGGTGATGGGAACTCGATCGGGCGATTTGGATCCGGGACTGATGAGCTACTTTGCGCGTACCGAGTCCATGACGGCGGCGCAGTTTCAAACCATGGTCAATCACGAATCGGGTCTTATCGGAATTTCTGAAACCAGCGCCGATATCCGCGACCTGTTAGGGGCCGAGAGGGCCGATGAGCGCGCGCGCGAGGCAATCGATATCTTTTGCTATCAGGCCAAGAAATGGATTGGCGCTTTTGCCGCGGGCTTGGGCGGCGTTGACACCTTGGTGTTCGCGGGCGGCATCGGAGAGAACGCGGCCCCGGTGCGCCGGCGTATCTGCGGAGGACTGGAATTTATCGGCATCGAGATCGATGCCGCTCTGAACGAGCAGCATGCGCCGCGCATCTCGAGCGGCGCTGTCGCCGTACGCGTCATTCGAACCGATGAGGAATCGGTGATTGCCGAGATGACTGCGCGTTTACTTGGCATGACGCAAGGAGTGGACACATGAAACAAGATGGCGGCAAGGCGACGCTCGATACGGAGATGGCGCGTAAGATGGACGCCTATTGGCGCGCTGCGAACTTCCTATCCGTCGGCCAAATCTATCTTTGCGATAATCCTTTACTCAAAGAGCCCCTGGAGGTGCGCCACATCAAGCGGATGTTGCTCGGGCACTGGGGTACCACGCCTGGGCAGAATTTCATTTACACGCATTTGAACCGCGTCATCAAAAAATTTGATTTAGGAATGATTTATATGTCGGGGCCGGGGCACGGGGGACCGGCGGTAGTGAGTGGCACGTATCTCGAAGGAACTTACACGGAAGTTTATTCGAACATCAGTCAGGACGAGGCGGGGTTGAAGCGCCTGTTTACCCAGTTCTCTTTCCCGGGAGGGATTCCGAGCCACGCCTCGGCAGAATGCCCGGGATCGATTCACGAGGGCGGAGAACTGGGATATTCTTTGAGCCACGCGTTTGGCGCCGTCTTCGACAACCCCGGTCTCACCGTGGCCTGCGTAATCGGCGATGGTGAGGCAGAAAGCGGCCCCCTGGCGACATCGTGGCATTCCAATAAATTCTTGAATCCCGCAAGCGACGGCGCGGTATTGCCGATTCTGCACCTTAATGGATACAAGATCGCCAACCCCACCATATTGGCGCGCATTTCCCGGGATGAGCTTCAGCAGCTATTGCACGGCTACGGCTGGCTGCCCTTTTTCGTCGAGGGTCACGAGCCTGGCCCTATGCATGAGGCGATGGCGTCCGCGCTCGATGCGGTGATTGAAATGATCCTTAATATTCAGAGCGAAGCACGCAGCTCCCCCGGTACGATGCCGCGGCCGCAGTGGCCTATGATCGTGCTGATTTCGCCGAAAGGCTGGACGGGCCCAAAGCTGGTCGATGGAAAGCAGGTGGAGGGATCCTTCCGCTCGCATCAGGTACCGTTGACCGATCCGGCAAAGAATCCAGAGCACCTCAGGCAGTTGGAAGAGTGGTTGCGCAGCTACCGCCCCGCGGAACTGTTCGATGAGAACGGCCGGCTGATTGCGGAACTGGCGGAGCTTGCGCCCAGCGGCGAGCGGCGCATGGGCGCGAATCCCAACGCAAACGGCGGATTGCTGTTGCGCGACCTGCGCATGCCGGATTTCGCCGCGTACGCAGTCGATGTTCCCCGGCCTGGAGTCCCGGGCATCGGCGATACGCATATCGTTGGGAAGTTTCTGCGAGATGTGGCGAAGCTCAATGCAGCGCCGCGCAATTTTCGAATTTTCGGCCCCGATGAGACGCTTTCCAATGGTTTGGAGGCGGTATTCGAAGTCACCGACCGGCAGTGGATGGCTGAAACCAGGAACGGCGATCAGTTCCTGGCGCGCAGCGGGCAGGTGATGGAGATGTTGAGCGAGCATCAGTGCGAAGGGTGGCTGGAGGGCTACCTGCTGACCGGGCGGCACGGCGTGTTCAATTGTTACGAGGCCTTCATCCACATCGTCGATTCCATGTTCAATCAGCACGCCAAGTGGCTCAAAGTGACCGCCGGCCTTGCATGGCGGCGCAAGATCGCCTCGCTCAACTATCTGTTGAGTTCTCACGTATGGCGCCAGGATCACAATGGTTTCACCCATCAAGATCCGGGGTTTCTCGATCACGTCATCAACAAGAAAGCCGAAATCGTGCGGGTATATCTGCCCCCAGATGCCAACTGTCTTTTGTCGGTGATGGATCATTGCTTGCGCAGCCGCCACTACGTCAACGTCGTCGTGGCAGGTAAGCACCCGGCGCCCCAGTGGCTATCTATGGAAGCGGCCCTCAACCATTGCAGCGAGGGCATCGGCATCTGGCAATGGGCGAGCAGCGATCAATCCAGCGAGCCGGACGTGGTGATGGCGTGCGCCGGCGATGTGCCGACGCTGGAAACACTGGGCGCGGTTTCCATCCTTCGCAAAGAACTGCCCGAGGTGAAAGTGCGTGTGGTCAACGTAGTCGATCTGATGAAACTTCAGCCCCAATCCGAGCATCCGCATGGCTTGAGCGACTACGACTTCGACGCGTTGTTTACGAGGAATAAACCGGTGATCTTCGCCTTTCACGCCTATCCCTGGCTGATTCATCGTTTGACCTACCGCCGCCACAATCACGCTAACCTACATGTCCGAGGCTACAAAGAGGAAGGCACCATCTCCACTCCCTTCGACATGGCTGTGCTCAACGACATGGATCGCTTTCATCTGGTGATGGACGCAATTAATCGAATGCCGCAGATCGGCAGCCGCGGCGATCATTTGAAGCAACGGCTGCAGGACAAACTCGTGGACCATAAGCAGTACATCCGCAAACACGGAGAGGATATGCCGGAGATCAAGAATTGGAACTGGCAGTCCTAGCGCAACTTGTCCTACAAACCCTGTAGCCCGGTACCGACAGTTCGTCCGCCGCTCGGACTACGTCGCCTGTGGCCGCAAGATTAATAATGCGGCAGTAACAATAATCAATGCGCATTCCCGCGTCTCGAGGATCCGGAAATTTCCAGTAGCTCAGTACGGTCGAAACAGGCTGCGGGATCGCCGTTCCCGCGAGGCGCCAACTGGGACGGGCGAGGTGTCAATTTCTCACTGTTCTCGGAATCCTCCGAGTCGGTGGAGCTTTGCCTGTTCGACGGCCCCGAGAACTTGGAAAGGCGCATCCGAATCCGCGAGCGCACCAACGGTGCCTGGCACGTTTACGTTCCGGGTATCGGACCGGGTCAGCGGTACGGATACCGTGTGTACGGCCCCTATGTTCCCGAGAGCGGCTTGCGTTTCAATCCGAACAAATTGCTGCTCGACCCATATGCCAAGGCCATCGGGCGCGATCTGAAATGGTCGGACGAATTGTTTGGGTATCACCTTGGCGATCCCAGCGGCGATCTGTCTTTCGATGATAGGGACAGCGGACCTTTCGCTCCGCTGGGCGCCGTCATCGATTCGAGTTTCGACTGGAGCGGCGAGCAGCGGCCTGTCCATCCGGCACATGAAACGCTCATTTATGAGGCTCATGTGAGGGGCATGACCCGGATGCACCCAGATGTTCCGGAACATCTGCGCGGCACCTATGCCGGGATGGCGTCCGAGCCGGTTATTGCACACCTCCACAAGCTGGGCGTGACTGCACTCGAGCTCATGCCCGTGCATTATTTCACTCACGACCGCCATCTCGTGGATCGAGGCTTGCGCAACTATTGGGGTTACAACACGCTGGGATTTTTCGCGCCCCACATGAGCTATGCGTCCAACTCGTCATCCCCGCAGGAGGTGATCCGAGAGTTCAAAGGCATGGTCAAAATCCTGCACAATGCGGGCATAGAAGTCATTCTGGACGTGGTCTACAACCACACGGCCGAAGGCAACCACGCCGGTCCGACACTCTCCTTCCGGGGAATTGATAATCTGGCGTACTACCGGGTGGTACCAGGCGATCCGCGTCACTATATGGACTACACCGGTACGGGTAATACCTTGAACATGGTTCATCCGCATTCCATCCAGCTGATGATGGATAGCCTCCGCTACTGGGTAACGGAAATGCATGTCGATGGGTTCAGGTTCGATCTGGCATCCGCGTTGGCGCGCGAGCTCAAAGACGTCGATCATTTGGGTGCCTTCTTCGACACCATTTATCAGGACCCCACTTTGGCGCCGGTGAAATTGATCGCGGAGCCCTGGGACCTGGGAGAGGGGGGTTACCAGGTCGGAAATTTTCCGCTGGGTTGGATGGAGTGGAACGGCAAGTACCGGGACACGGTGCGCAAGTTCTGGAAGGGCGACATGGGACTGCACTCGGAAATCGCCACGCGCCTTGCCGGCAGTGCCGACCTTTACGAGGCCACGCGCCGTCCGCCCTCGTCGAGCGTCAATTTTGTCACCGCGCACGACGGCTTCACGCTCAAGGACCTCGTGAGCTACGAGCATAAACACAACGAATCTAACGGCGAGGGCAATCGCGACGGTGCGGATGACAACAACCCTTGGAACTGCGGAGTCGAGGGGCCCTCCGACGACCCCGCCATCCTCGAGCTTCGTGCCAAGCAGCAGCGAAATTTTTGGTGCTCGCTGATGTTCGCCCAAGGCTCGCCAATGATCAGCGGCGGCGATGAGATCGGCCGCACGCAACTGGGCAATAACAATGCGTATTGCCAGGACAACGAATTGTCTTGGTACAATTGGCACCTGCCTGCCGACGATGCACAATTCTTTGACTTCGCGCAGCGCGTGGTCCAGTACCGCAAGCAACATCCCAATCTTCATCGCAATGCCTTTTATGACTCAGATCCTGACGCGATACACCCGGACAAGAATATCGTGTGGTTCAGGGCGGACGGTAAGCGCATGGAAGGCAAGGATTGGGAAGTCGGCGGGTGGATGCGCACGCTCGGCATGTATCTTAACGGCATGGCATCGGAAATCCGCGACTCTCAAGGGGATTGCACCGACGACGCAGATTTTCTGCTGCTCATCAACTCGCATCATGAGCCTGTGCCCTTTCGTATTTCCCACGAGCTATATCACGGCGGATGGAGAATAGCCTTCGATACGGAACGGCCGACATTGGAGATCGGCAAGGAAACCGTGAAGCGCAATCGGCTGGTCAATCTAGCGGCTCGCTCGTTGGTACTTCTAAGCCATGAGCGCTAGGTGGATCGCGACTTATCGCCTGCAACTGCACGCGGGATTTCCTCTAAGCGCGGCTCAAGCTGTGCTGCCCTACCTTTCCGACTTAGGCATAAGCCATGTTTACTTGTCGCCTTGCTTGCAGGGTGTTCCGGGAAGTCAACATGGGTACGACGTCGCGGACCCGAGTCGCGTCAGCGGGGATCTCGGCGGCGAGGCCGCCTGGACAAGCTTTGTAGAGGCAGCTCGAACCTTCCGCCTTCGAATCTTGCTCGATATCGTCCCCAACCATATGTCCGCCTCGCATCACAACCCGTGGTGGGATCAGGTGCTGCAGCACGGACCGTACAGCCAATACGCGGAGTTTTTTGACGTCAGAAATCTTGTGGACGCGCCGTTTTGCGTGCATTTGTGCTTACTCGCGAAGGCCTACGGCGCAGCCCTGGATGCCGGCGAACTGGTCATCGAGATGATCGACGGCAAACCGCGCGTCAAACACTACGAAAATTCGTGGCCGCTGGCTCCCAACTCATGGGGCGTGCTGCTTGGCGTGGGCGCTGAAGGCTGCTTCAGCGAGCTGGAGCGTTTGCAGGGCATCGCAGCGCCCGCTGAGGAGGATCTCACCGCATATCGACGCAGCGCGTCGAGCGCCGAGCAGCTCTTGAACCATGCGAAAGAGAGCGGGCGGCTGCAAGCGGCGATGATCAGGGTGCAGAGCGACAAAGGCTTGCTCGATGCAGTGCTGCGCAGGCAGTTTTACCTGCTTCATCACTGGAAGCTTGCGGGCGAGCTCACCAATTACCGGCGTTTCTTCGACATCGACACGCTGATTGGTATCCGGACGGAGCTTCCCGAGGTAGTCGCGGCGACGCATGCGCGTATCGAGCAAATGATTGCGAACGATGAGATTGACGGCGTGCGCGTCGATCACCCCGACGGCTTGCGCGAACCGCTGCAGTATTTCGAGCGGATGCGCCGTTTACTGCCCCAAGGCAGGATTTATATCGAAAAAATCCTCGAGAACGATGAGCGGCTGAACGGTGACTGGCCGATCGATGGAACCGTCGGCTATGAGTTCCTAGCAAAGGTCAATCGCCTGTGGATGGACGACCAGCGCATCGATGCGTTGACGGCCACCTATGCGGATTTCACCGGCCAGCCGGTCGACTTCGGCAAGCTGGTGCGCGCGAAGAAGCGCGAAATCATCGATTCCACATTCTCGGCCGCTCATCAGGAACTGGCTGCGATGGCGCTCGCAATTGCGCGCAGCGATTGGCGGACCCGCGACTTGAGCCCGCGCCAATTGAGCGTGGCCTTGGAAAGATTGATCACCGCGTTGCCGATCTACCGCACCTATCGCACAGCGGATACGCTTCACGAGGAGGATAAGCGCGTTTTGCTCGAGGCCCTGCAGAGTGCGCGCATTGGATCCCCCGACGCCGAGGCGGCCGCATTTGATTTTTTGACAGGGTTGTTCACAAAGTTGCCGCTCAACGAAACCGAGGCGGATTTTATCGCCAAGTGGCAGCAATTGACGCCCGCGGTGATGGCCAAGGGCGTGGAGGACACCACGTTTTATTGCTTTGACCGGCTGGTTTCGTGCAACGAAGTGGGCTCACAAGCTTCCCTGGTGGGGATTTCCGCGGACAGATTTCACGAGTTCTGCCACTACTTGAGCGATCGATGGCCTAACAACATGCTCGCGACCTCGACGCATGACAATAAGCGCAGCGAGGATGTGCGCTCGCGCATTTCCATTATCTCGGAAATTCCGGAGCGCTGGTCGGAAGCGCTGCATCTGTGGTCGCAACTCAACGCCAACGCTTGGCAAAACCGCTTGCCGGACCGGCATGCCGAGTATTTGTTGTATCAGACTCTGATTGGCGCATGGCCCATCGATCGGGACCGTGCCTGGCAGTACATGCTGAAGGCTTGCCGCGAGGCGAAAATCAATACCTCGTGGCACGAGCCGAATGTTAGTTTCGAGGAAAAAATTCGCGGCTTCGTAGGGGGCGTATATGACACGCCGGAGTTCATCGCCAGCCTCGAGCGATTCGTAGAGCCGCTGATACTGCCGGGCCGCATCAACAGCCTGGCGCAAACGCTGATCAAAATGGTGGCGCCGGGGGTGCCCGATTTCTACCAGGGTACCGAGTTGTGGGACTTGAGCCTGGTCGATCCGGACAACCGGCGTCCGGTGGATTTTGTTTCTCGTTTGCAGCTGATGCAGCGTACGCGGAGCTTAACGGCGGCCGATGCTATAAGGGAATGGGACTCGGGAATGCCCAAACTATGGCTGATGGCGCGCCTTCTTGCAGTGCGCCGCGAGCGGGTCGAGGACTTTTCAGCCCAGAGCAAGTATCAGCCACTGGTGGCCCAGGGCAGTCATCTGGGCCGCTTACTGGCTTTCCGTCGCGGCGAGAATCTGATCTGTGTTGTGCCTCGCTTCACCTTGACGCTCGCCGGAGCATGGGAGGACACACGGTTGCCGCTGCCCGGCGGCCTTTGGCGCAACTGCTTTACCGACCAAATCGTCCAGCGCGAGATTTCACCCGGCGAACTATTCCAATCTTTTCCCGTGGCGTTGCTGATACGAGAACCCACATGATTCTTACCGTGTGGGCGCCCGAGGCGGAGCGAGTCGACCTTGTGCTGGGGGAGCAGAGGATAGCGCTCGAAAGAACGACCGGGGGCTATTGGCAAACGGATACAACCGCCGAGATGAGCCACGGCTATTTTTTTTCGGTGGACGGCTCGGCTCCCATGCCGGATCCCCGATCACGTTGGCAGCCGGAGGGCGTACATGGCCCTTCGCATGCGGTGGCAGCCGCTTCGCTTGATGTGAGAGTGGAAGGTGAAAAGTACTTCCAAGCGGCGCCTCTGGAGGCAGCTGTTATCTATGAGCTTCACGTCGGCACCTTCACCCCCGAAGGAACTTACGCGGCGGCGCAAGCGAAGCTGCCGCATTTGGTGGAGCTTGGCGTCACCCATCTGGAACTGATGCCGTTGGCGACCTTTCCGGGCGCGCGTGGCTGGGGTTACGACGGCGTCGATCTGTACGCGCCATTTCCTGCGTACGGCACGCCGTCGGAACTCGCCGCCTTCATCCGCGCCTGTCATGCGCTTAAGCTCGCGGTGCTGCTGGATGTGGTCTACAACCACTTGGGACCCGACGGAAATTATCTTGGGCAGTACGGCCCTTACTTCACGGACCGCTGCAAGACGGGTTGGGGCGCTGCCATCAATTACGATGGGCGAGATAGCGATGAAGTGCGCCGCTTCGTCATTGACAATGCGCTGATGTGGCTTAGGGACTATGGCTTTGATGGTTTGCGCCTGGACGCGGTGCACGCGATATTCAGCTTCGAAGCAGTTCATGTTCTCGAAGAAATGTCGAGCGCCGTGCAAGAATTGAGCAAGCAACTCGGACGGCCTTTTGTCTTGATTGCCGAGAGCGACTTGAACGATCCGCGTATGATAAATCCCGCTTCGGAGGGCGGCTACGGCCTGGATGCGCATTGGGTGGATGATTTTCACCATGCCATCCATCGTTACTTTACCGGCGAGACCGATGGCTATTACGCTGATTTTGAAGGTCTCAAGGATGTAGCGGCCGCGCTGCGAGATGGGTACGTTTACCAAGGCCAGTACTCTGTGCACCGCAAGCGCCGGCATGGCAGACCACCCGTTGGGGCGCGGCCGCACCAGCTGGTGGTGTGTGCGCAGAATCATGATCAGGTCGGCAATCGTGCGCAGGGCGAACGCTTGAGCATGCTTCTCAAAATGCCGCAGCTCAAAGCGGTCGCGGCAATCACGATACTGTCGCCGTTTGTCCCGCTGTTGTTTCAGGGCGAGGAATGGGGAGCGCAAACGCCCTTTCTTTACTTTACCGACCATCAGGATCCTGAATTGGGACGCCTGGTTGCCGAGGGAAGGAGCAAAGAATTCAGAGATTTCCGCTGGCAGGGTGCAGTTCCGAACCCTCAGGACATTGAGACCTTCACGCGCTCCAAGCTCAACTGGGCTGAGCTGGCCGAGCCGCGCCACGCAGAGCTGGCCCAGTGGTATCGCAAACTCATACGGCTGCGGCGCGATAAAGTGGTGGTCCCGGGCGAAGGCGCGGTCGCGGCCGATAAAGCCGCGGTCAACTTTGATGGCAGCGCCGAATGGCTGACCTTCGTTCACAACGGCGTGCTCGCTGTGTTTAATTTCAGCGGTCGCGCGCAACCTGTGCCGCTGCCGCACGGTGAGTGGGCGCTGGTGCTGGCATCCGTTTCGCAGGCCCCACCGAGCGCGGTCATGCCTGCACAATCGACATATATTTATAAAGGAGCCTAACGTCGAAATCAATTTACCGGGCTTGCGCCAATTTGTGGAAAACCTCTGGCAAAAATCCATCATCGGGCAGCTCGAGGCGTACGTACGCATTCCCAATGTATCGCCCGCCTTCGATCCGCAGTGGGAACACCACGGATTCATGGACCAGGCCATCGAACTGATGGCTGAATGGTGCCGCGCCCAGGCTCTGCGCGGCGCGAGTGTCGAGATTCAGCGCTTACCGGGCGTCACGCCCTTGCTGCTGGTCGATATTCCCGGCGAACTTCCTGAGAGCGTGCTTCTTTACGGACATCTCGACAAGCAACCAGAGTTCACCGGATGGCTGCCTGGGCTTGGCCCCTGGGAGCCGGTGATTCGCGACGGCAAGCTCTACGGCCGAGGCGGCGCGGATGATGGCTACGCCGTATTCAGCTCCTTGACCGCAATCGCAGCCTTGAAGGCGCAGTCCATTCCTATGCCGCGTTGCCTATTGCTGATCGAAGCGTCGGAGGAGAGCGGCAGTGTGCATTTGCCTGCGCACTTAGATGCCCTTGGCACCCGCATCGGCGAACCCGCATTGGTGGTGTGTCTGGACGCGGAGTGCGGCAATTTCGATCAGCTGTGGACGACCACCTCGCTGCGCGGAAATCTTGTGGGCAAGCTCAAAGTGCGCGTGCTGACCGAAGGCGCTCACTCTGGTCTTGCATCCGGCATCGCGCCAACTCCGTTCCGGGTGCTGCAGCAACTATTGGCACGAGTCGAGAATCCCGTGACGGGGGAGATTTTGATCCCGGAATTGCAGGCCGCCATTCCGGAAGATCGGCGTTCGCAAATCGCCGCAGCGGCGCAGGTATTGGGCCCTCGCGTTCTGGATAAAATTCCCTTCGCTCCGGGCGTTCAGGCCGTGGCCAATGACTCGGTGGAACTGCTGGTCAACAATACTTGGCGACCGACCCTTAGCGTGACTGGTGCCGACGGCCTGCCTTCCTTGGGCGCCGCCGGCAACGTATTGCTTCCGGAAATTACGTTGAAAATCTCGCTACGGCTGCCGCCTTGCGTGGATCCATCGCAGGCGAGCGATGCGGTGCGGGCCGCTTTCGAGCGCAATGCACCCTACGGCGCCGAAGTGAGCTTTGAGCCTGAATCATCATCGGGAGGCTGGAATGCCCCGAGGTTCTCTGCGTGGTTTGAGCGGTCGATGCAGCGCGCATCACAACATGTCTTTGGGCGTGAGGCGGTGAGCTTGGGCGGCGGCGGCACTATCCCATTCTTAAGAATGCTCGGCGAGCGGTTTCCGAAAACGCAATTCTTCGTAACCGGCGTTCTCGGGCCGCACTCCAATGCCCACGGACCCAACGAGTTTTTGCATATTGGCTACGCGGTGCGCCTGACGGAATGCGTGAGCATGGTGCTCGCCGATTTCGGCGGGCACGGACCTTCATAGTCCGAGCTCGCGAGCGATTAACGAAGAGATGCGGTCTGCTTACATCGGCTATGACACGGCCGGGTGTTCGAGCATAGTCCACTGACGATCCGCTTATTATTGACAATACGTCAATTATTGTCTATCGTTCATTGAATGTCCTACATCGCCGAACGTCGCTTGGAAGAGAAGGAACGAAGACGCGCCGAGATCCTCGATGCAGCAGAAGCGCTTTACGCCAAGGAAGGCTGGGACTTCCTCACTGTCGACCAGGTGGCCCGCGGAGCCCGGTTGTCCCGCGCCCTTGTGTATGTGTATTTCAAGGATAAACACGACATTTTGTTCGGGATCGGCGAGCGCGCCATGGGAACGCTCCGCGACCGCTTTATCGCGGCGTCGGCGGCTGAGAAGCTCGGGATCGAAAAAGTCGAAGCTATCGGTCGCTCGTACATGGCTTATGCCTTTGAGTTTCCACATTATTTCGATTTTTGCTCGAGATTTCAGGCGCACTCCTCGGCGCCCGATCCGGGTTCCAATGATTTGGTATGCCAAGCGGCGGGCGACCAGGTAATACAGGCGGTGGTACAAGCGATCGAGTGTGGGATTCGCGATGGAAGCATACGCAGTTCGATAGGCGCCCCGATCATGTTGGCAGTTTCGCTCTGGTCGTTTACCCACGGCCTCATTCAGCTCGCGATGGCCAAGGGAAACGAATTGGCGCGTTACCAAATAGGTATACCTGAGTTGAGTGACTATGGGTTTGGACTGCTGCGCTTGGTTGCGCAAGGGCCGCCGCTGCCGGCTCTCAATTCGACCTAATTTTTTGCCTTAGGTTTGACACATGTCTACTTTATGCACAGGTGAAACATCCCGCTCCGCCAATCTATGCGGTATTTTGCTGGGGCTGGCGGCACTGGGTTTCGCGGCCACCGCGGTCTCTTCGGAGGCCGCGTCGGTCGAAGAAGCTGTGAATGGCTTGGTGGCCGAGGCGCTGCTCGCGAACCTGGAAATCGAGAGTGCAGGAGCGGGGGTAGCTCAGCGGCTTGCCGCGCTTGAACAGGCGCGTGCCCTGTATCTGCCAAGTTTGGATTTCAATGCGCGCTACACGAGGGCCGACGGCGGCCGCACAATCGATTTTCCCGTCGGCGATTTGCTCAATCCGGTGTACGCGAGTTTGAACCAAATCACCGGCAACTCGCGCTTTCCGGTGGTCCAGAATCAACAGATCAACTTTCAACGAACCCGCGAGCAGGACACACGGCTCTCCCTCACTCAACCTTTGTACGATGCCCGCATCAGCGCCGGCCGCCTTGCCGCACAGGCGCAATATGATGCTTCGGCGGCGGGCCGAATCGCACTTACCTGCCGCATACAACGCGATATGCGAGAAGCCTATTATCGGTGGCTGCAGGCGCGCGCGCAGATTGGCATCTTCGATGCAACGCTGGAACTGGCCACGGAAAATCGCCGCGTCAATGAAAGCTTGCTGCGCAATGGCAAGATCACGCGCGACCTGCTGTTTCGAGCAGAAGCAGATCAATTGGAAGTACAGCAATCGCAGCTAGGGGCCCAAAATGCCGAACGACTGGCGCAGAGCTATGTGAATCTCATCCGAAACGCCCCCTTCGATCGGGCGCTGCCGAGCGTCGCCCTCGAGAATCCGGACGTCGAGCGGTTGCGCAACGCCATGACCACGCAGCCGGCTCTGGGATTGACGGCGCTGCAAGAAACCGCCGTCCATCAACGCTACGAATTGCGCCAGCTCGATGCAATCGCGGCGGCCGCCGCTGCAGGCGAACAGCTTGCACGCGCCGCATTCAAGCCGAGGCTCGCGTTCGCTTTCGATATCGGCGCGCAAGGTGAGACGTACGCGCTGACCAGCGCGGACCGCTATCTGCTGGCCTCGGTGGTCTTGAAATTCAATTTTTTCGCCGGTGGTGCCGACCAAGCAGGCGTAGCCAGCGCGCGCGCTGCGGAGCGGCAAGCGCGAGCGAATCGCTCGATGCAGGAGCAGCAAATTCGCTTTCAAGTCCAGCAAGCCCTCCAGGATTTCGAGTTCACGCAGGCTTCGCTCAGTACCGCCGCGAAGCGCGTCGAGGCCGCTGCCGGTGCATTCCGCATTGCTTCGCGCAAGCGCGATTTGGGCCAGATCAATCAAGCTGAATTCATCGACTCGAGGCGCGCCATGACCGACGCGCAGTCAAATCTCAATGTCACGCGCTTTTCAGCGCTTAGCAGTCTTGCCGAACTGCAATACGCGCTCGGCGCCGATTCACATCACGCACCTCCGCAGGGTCAGCCATGACGCAGCATCTGTTGATTTTTTGGTTAGCCACGATCGCCGCTGCAGTGTCCGGCCTCATGGGATGTACGGGCAAGGGGTCCGCGAGCGCCGTTGCGCCACGAGTAGTCCAAGTAACGCGCGTGCAATTCTCGGGACTCGATAACACGCTGCGGGCGGTAGGACTACTGACACCCAAAGACGAAATGCGGCTGTCCTTCAAGGTGGCCGGTCTGATCGAGTCGATCAAAGTCGAAGAGGGCCAAGCCGTTAAAGCAGGACAGGTGCTCGCCGTGCTCAAGCAAGCGGAGATTGGCGCATCCTTGGAACAGGCGCGTCAGGCCACCGCCAAGGCGCAACGCGATCTGGATCGGGGCAAGGCGTTGCTTGCCGATGGCGTGACCACGGAAGAGCAGGTGCAGGATCTGACGACGGCGTTCAGCGTGGCCGGCGCTGCGCAGCGGGGCACGGAGTTCAACGCCGCGCATACACGCATCGCGGCATCGGCCGATGGCGTGGTGCTTCGCAAACTTGCCGAGGCCAACGAGCTGGTGCAGGCCGGACAAACAGTGCTGATACTCGGCGGCGCGAGCCGCGGCTGGGTGGTACGCGTGGGGCTTGCGGACCGCGATGCTGTGCGAACCCGCGTTGGCGATGCGGCGCGCATCGAATTTGATGCCTGGCCTGGGCAGGTGTTCGCCGGTCGCGTGAGCAACATTTCCTCTGCGGCCGATTCGGCAACGGGCACGTTCACGGTCGAAGTGCAGGTCACTCCGGGAAGCGCGCACTTCGTTCAAGGACTGGTCGCCAAAGTGTTGCTCACGATGCAAGGCGAAGGTCAGGTCAAAGTGATACCCGTGCAGGCTTTGCTCGAAGCGAACGACAAGGAGGCGGGCGTCTTTGTGCTGGACGAGGCCGCGCATGACGTGCACCGCGTCAGCATTCAGATCGGCCGCATGAGTGCGGGGCGGATTGAAGTGTTGGACGGCCTGGCCCCGGACGCACAGGTTGTAACAGATGGGGCGGCATTCTTGGCGAACGGCGAGAAAGTGCGGGTCCTGAATTGAGCATCTGGGCATTCGCGGTCCGCCGCTGGCAATTCACGCTGGTGATGTTCGCCATGTTGATTGCGCTCGGCCTGGCCAGTTTTGCCAATATCGCCCGTTCAGAAGATCCCTCGTTTCCATTTCCGGCGGCCGACATCAGCGTGGTTTGGCCCGGCGCCAGCCCCGCCGATATGGAACGACTGATCGTCAAGCCGATTGAAGATGCGGTCAACACACTGGAGAACGTCAAAAAGATTCAGAGCTCTGCATTCGACGGGCTGGCTATCGTTCACACCGAATTTTATTACGGCGGTGATCCGGAAAAGAAGCAAGACGAAGTGATACGCGAATTTAACCGGATACGCTCTACGCTACCGGCCGATATTACGCAGATCGAGATTCGCAAAGACAGTCCGGGCCTCGTGAGTATCGTGCAAATGGCACTGGTGAGCGATACGGCGAGCTGGCGCGAGCTGAAGGAGAAAGCGGAAAACTTAAAGGATATGTTTGAGGCGGTTCCAGGCGTGCGTACAGCGGAAACCTGGGCATTCCCAAATCCTGAAGTCCGAGTGGCCATTGATTTGCAGCGTCTCGGCAGGGCAGGAGTCAGCCTCGATCAAGTGATCGGCACGATTCAAGGACAGAACCAGAATATACCCGGGGGTTCTGTGGACGTGGGGTTGCGGCGATACAGTTTGCGAACCTCCGGGAGCTACACATCGCTCAAGCAGATCGCCGACACCGTGGTGGGAGCAGGTGGCGGCCGAGAAGTGAAAGTGCGAGATATTGCCGAGGTCTCGTGGCAAACCGAGGAACAGTCCTATACCGGCCGTTTCAACGGTAAACGCGCGGTATTCATCACGGCCAACCAAAAAGACAACACCAACATTTTCAAGGTGCGAGACGGTATCTACGCAAAGCTCGCGCAATTTGAAAAGACTCTACCCGCGGATATCAAGCTCGAGCGCGGGTTCGATCAATCAAAAAACGTTTCCAACCGTCTTGATCAACTGGGCGAAGATTTTGCCATCGCTATTGCTCTGGTGTTGCTCACGCTGCTGCCGCTGGGGCTTCGGGCAGCGGGCGTGGTAATGATTTCAATTCCGCTGTCGCTGGCCATCGGTGTGGCTCTTCTCTACGTGGCCGGCTTTGGTCTCAACCAATTGTCGATCGCGGGCTTCGTTGTCGCGCTCGGCCTGCTGGTGGATGATTCTATCGTGGTGGTGGAAAACATTGCCCGATATGTGCGCAACGGATACAGCCGCATGGAAGCGGCCATCGCCGCTACCGACCAGATCTATCTTGCCGTGCTCGGCTGCACCGCGACGCTGGTGCTGGCATTTCTGCCGCTATTGTTTCTTCCGGAAGGGGCCGGCGAGTTCATACGATCGCTGCCCGCGGCCATTTTGTTTACCGTACTGGCGTCTTTGTTTGTCGCCTTGACCATCATTCCGTTTTTGTCGAGCCGCATGTTGCGCGACAATACCGTCAGGGCGCCGAGTCGGGTAAGTTGGGCAGCGAGGCTTATTGCGCGCTTCGACATGATCGCCGACAAGCTGCTGCATCGGGTCATGCAAGCGATTCACAATGTTTACGGCCCTGCATTGCAATGGGCATTGTCCAAGCCTAAGACCACACTCATGGCAGCATTGGGATTGTTCGTCCTCGTGGCTGCCGCGATTCCCATGATCGGATTCAGCTTGTTTCCGAGTGCTGACATACCGCAGTTCGTGGTGCGTGTGGATGCGCCGGACGGGGCCAGCGTCGAGGAAACTGATCGGGCGCTGCGTTTCGTTGAGGCGAGGCTGTCCGAACGACCCGAAGTGAAACGCTGGTATACGCACGTCGGCCACGGGACGCCGTTCGTCTACTACAATTATTTTTCTCAAGGGCTCACGGCGAATCTCGGTGAAGTATTCGTGGAACTGCATCAGTTCGATCCCGAGCAAACGCCGCGACTATTCGAGGCGCTGCGAGCGCGATTTAGCGAGTACGCGGCGGCGAGAATTTCGCTGAAGCAGTTTCAACAAGGCCCGCCCGTGGACGCGCCGGTGGCGATTCGCGTCGTGGGCCCAGAAATCGAAGGCCTGCGGCAGTACGCGGCTCAAGTCGAGCAGGTGCTTAAGGGCACGCCCGGAACGCGCGACGTGACCAATCCCTCGCGCTTGCTGCGCACCGAGTTGAACCTAGGTGTCGATACCGAGAAAGCGGGCTTATTGGGTGTGTCCGCGCTCGAGGTCAATCGCACTGTCCGGCTCGCGGTAGCAGGCTTGTCGGCGGGCCATTTTCGCGCCAGCAACGGCGATGAGTACGATATTGCTTTGCGGCTACCGATGCTCTTACGGCCGACTATTGAAGCACTTGATGCCATCGAGATCGGCACTGCAAACGGCCGTCAGATTCCGTTGCGGGAGATCTCAAGGCCGCACTTTGAGACCGCGACGAACTCCATCGCACGCTACAACCGGGAGCGGCAGGTGACGGTATCCGCCAATACTCGCTTAGGTTTCAACACCGCACGCGTGACCGCGGAGGTGGTAAAACGTCTGGGCGCCATCGGTTTGCCGCCCGGCTACCGCTTCGTCGTGGCTGGCGATGCAGAGGCGCAGCAAGAGAGTTTCGGAGGGCTGCTGCCTGCCATTTTAGTGGCCATCTTCGGCATCTTGGCTGTGTTGGTGTTGGAGTTCGGCAGCTTTCGCTCAACAGCCATAGTCGCCGGTGTCATCCCCTTGGGGCTGACCGGTGCTTTGCTGGCGCTGTTGGTCAGCGGCTATACGCTGTCCTTCACTTCAATCATCGGGATGATTGCGCTGGTGGGTATTGAGATAAAGAATTCTATCCTGTTGGTCGACTTTACCAATCAATTGCGCGAGCGCGGCACGCCGCTCGATCAGGCAATTCGAGAAGCCGGAGAGGTGCGTTTTCTGCCCATCCTCTTGACCTCCGCCACGGCAATTGGCGGATTGACGCCGCTGGCCGTGCAAGGTTCTGCGCTTTACTCTCCGCTCGCCATCGTGATCATCGGCGGCTTGATATCATCGACTTTGCTGGCGCGGCTGGTGACGCCGGTAATGTATAAATTGTTGCCGCCGCCGGTTCAATCCACCGACTATGATCCGCGCTTTGCGCTTACCTAAAAACAAAGGATTGTCATGAGCTTACCTACACTTCCTCAGGCTGTTCCCGAAGATGTTGGGCTCTCCAGTACCGGTCTGGCCCGCTTGGGAAACGTGATTCGTGGCGAGATCGCGCGTGGCCGCGTTCCCGGAGCGGTAGCGCTGGTGGCCCGGCGCGGCTGCGTGGCGTACTTCGAGCGCTTCGGCGTGCGCGACCCGGCGAGCGAGGCACCCATGGCCGACGACAGCATATTTCGAATCTATTCGATGACGAAACCCATCGTCTCGGTAGCGGCGATGATGCTGTGGGAGGAGGGGCGCTTTTTGCTTAGCGACCCGATAGGAAAATATCTGCCGGAACTCGCCAACCCGAAGGTAGCGGTGGCGCGCGGCGCGGAAATCGAGCTGGCCCCCGCCGAGCGCCCCATCACCATTCAGGACTTGCTGCGTCATACCTCGGGCCTGACTTATGAGTTTCGAGGCAGCGGGCCCGTGCATAAAATGTATACGGCTGCGAGGATTTATATCCGGGATCAAAGCAACGCCGATCAGGTTGCCACGTTGGGAAGAATGCCGTTGCTCGATCAGCCCGGCACGAAATGGGAGTACAGCCGCTCTACCGATGTTATCGGCCGTTTGGTCGAAGTTCTGTCTGGTTCGACGCTTGGGGAGTATTTGCAGCGCCGCGTTCTGACTCCGCTTCGCATGGTCGACACCGCGTTTCACGTACCGGCGAATATGCACGGCCGCCTTGCGGAGGCCTTTGCGAAGGATCCCGACACCGGCAACGGCGTGCAGTTGATCAATGTTCGGGATGCCCCGAAATTCGAATCCGGCGGCGGCGGTCTGGTTTCAACTGCAGCGGATTATGCGCGTTTCCTGCAGATGCTTTTGAACGGCGGCCGGCTCGATGCGGTGCGGCTGTTGAGCCGCAAGACCATCGAGCTCATGACCTCGGATCATCTCGGACCCATCACGGGCGCATCCGATCTGCTCTTGCCGGGCTACGGATTTGGCTTAGGTTTCGCCGTCCGACTGCAACCGGGGGTTGCGCCGGTGCCCGGTTCCGTCGGGCAGTATTTCTGGGGCGGACTCGCAGGAACCACTTTTTGGGTCGATCCTAAGGAGCAGCTTTTCGCCATCCTGCTCATTCAGGCGCCGGGGCAGCGGGACTATTTCCGAAACTTGTTTCGCGACCTGGTTTACGCGGCGTTCGATGATTGAGCCATCAATGCCGCCGCCGCTGCCGGCGCGAGGGCCGCTTGAGCGCGCCACCACGCGGCCGTCAGCAAGCTTGCGTGGTGGCATTTGAACACCTCGCTCAAGGCCGGGGGAATGCACAGAAACGGCAGCCATTGCTCTGGAAACACATCGCGTGGTCCGCAGTGAAACCACGGCTCTGCGCTGGCTTCTTCTTCTTCGTTGCGCGCACGGGGCAGATCCCGAAAAACGCAATCGGATACCAGGCATAGCTCATCGTAATCATAAAAAATGACGCGGCCGTGGCTGGTGACGCCGAAGTTCTTGAGCAGCAAGTCCCCCGGGAATACGTCGCTCGCCGCCAAGTCGCGCAGCGCGTTGCCGTAGTCGATGATCGCCGACTCGGCGGCAGCAGGCTCCGCTTCCCGCAGAAATAGATTGAGCGGGCGCAGGCGCCGCTCGATGTAACAATGCTCGATGATAAGATCATCGCCTTCGATGCGGCAACTTTCGCTCGCCTCGCGCAGCAGTTCATCGGCCAGGGCCGGCATGAAGCGCGAGCGAGGAAGTCTCAAGCGTTTGAATTCCTGAGCATCCACCAGCCGGCCGGCCCGATCGTGCCGGAATACGAACTGATAGCGCTCGATGACTTCGGCGCGCGTCGTGGTTTTCGGCGCTCCGAATTTGTCGCGGATGACTTTAAACACCAAATCGTGAGAGGGCAAAGTGAAGACAATCATGACTAGACCGCGCTCGCCCGGCGCATGCACGAAACTGTCGATCGACCGCTCCAGGTGGCGCTGCAGCGCGAAGAAGCGTTCGGTCTTGCCCTGCTTCGCGCGGCCCAGCACGGTGTAGAGCTCGTCAACGGGCTTGCGGGGCATGAATGAGCGAAGCAGCGTGATCGCGGCGCTGACCACGGGCAGATCAACGTGAAAGTAACTTCGCGCATAACCAAAAAGCGATCCGATGTCGGCTCGCGACAGCATGACCGCATCGACCTTCACGTTCTTCTGCTGATTGGTGAAGGCGAGCACCAGCGGGGTAATCGCGCCGTCGCCAATCAGTCGGCCGACGACGAATGCCTGCAATCCTCGATAAAATACCGGTTCGATCAGCTCCACCGATTCAGGCGCGCCGCTCGGCCGGCCGGTAGCAAAATAGCGGCCGATTTCCGCACTGATGCGATGTACCGCGCCGTCCATGTCGCCTATGCCTGCACCGAAGGGCAGGTCGGAGAGAATGTCACGCACCGCCGTGGGCAGGGAGCCGGCGAGATGATAAACGCGCAGTGGAACCGATCCGGAGGCGCGCCCCGCGCCTGTGGCACAAAACTCAACATCCCGGTTGACGCCCACCGTGCCGAACAAATCCCGGGTCACCGAATTGAAGAACGTACTATAAAAATCTCTATCGGGCCGGCGTGCGACCAAGCTTTCATAGGCGCGTTTGATTTCGGTCCACAGATGGACGTCGGTACGCCGCGCTTGCAACTCACTGCCAATCGATGCGACACACCGTGCCACCCTCTGTTCATAGAGTTCGATGCGCTCTACGGCGTCGCGTTGCGCCGCATGCCAGTCCTCGGCGAGGAAATTTCTTGCCGCGCGCCGGGTGATGCGCCCGAACTCCTGGTTGTACGAGCAGAAGTGTTCGGCTATGTGCCCGGCCGCGGCGGCGAAGTCCGCCCGCATCGGTACTCCTGACATTAAGCAACCACGCGTTTGGCCGCCATTGCAGCCGCCGTAAACTGCTCGGTTTCTGTGCTGCCGGCCAGGCCTAAGGTCGAACTTTTCGCGCTGATCGCCGTTTGCACCGCATCGAAGTAGCCGGTGCCGACGAATGCCTGATGTTTCGTGGCCCGGTAACCATGGGTTTCTTGGCCGAACTCGCGTTGCTGCAATTGCGAATAACCAAGCATGCCGTCCGCGCTGTAAGAGCAGGCCAATTCAAACATGGACAAGTTCAATGCATGCCAACCGGCGAGGGTGATGAACTGGAAGCGGTAGCCGAGCGCAGACAGTTCCTCGCGCCATTGTTTCATTGCCGATGCATTGAGTTTTGCCGCCCAGTTGAATGACGGGGAGCAATTGTAGGCGAGCAATTTGCCCGGAAATTGCGCATGAATGGCGGCAGCGAAGTGCTTCGCCTCGTTCATATCGGGCTTGGAGGTTTCGCACCAGAGCAGATCGCAGTAGGGCGCATACGAGAGGCCCCGCGCGATTGCTTGCTCGATCCCCGCCTTGACATAGAAAAATCCCTCGCTCGATCGCGCACCGGTCAGGAAGCATCGATCTCGCGGGTCATGATCGGTCAACAACAGATCCGCCGCATCGGCGTCGGTGCGCGCGATGACGACCGTGGGTACGTCCATGACATCGGCCGCCAGTCTCGCTGCGACCAGCTTGTTTACCGCCTCGGCGGTCGACACCAGTACCTTGCCGCCCAAGTGGCCGCACTTCTTCGCTGACGACAGCTGGTCTTCAAAATGCACCGCAGCAGCACCGGTACGTATCAGCGCCTTGGTCAGCTCAAAGGCGTTCAAGTTGCCGCCGAACCCCGCCTCTGCATCGGCGATGATGGGAGCCATCCAGTCAATCGACGAGTTGCCTTCCATATGATGAATTTGGTCGGTGCGCAGCAGGGCGTTGTTGATGCGCTCGACCATTTTCGGCACCGAGTCGACCGGATAGAGGCTCTGGTCCGGATAAACCTCTCCCGCTGAGTTGGCATCGCCGGCCACCTGCCAGCCGGAGCAATAAATGGCTTTAAGGCCGGCTTGAACACTTTGAATGGCTTGATTGCCCGTCATGCAACCGAGTGCGGATACCACCGGCTCGGTATGCAGCAAGCGCCAAAATTTCTCGGCACCCAGGCGTGCCAGAGAGTATTCGATCTTCACCGAGCCACGCAGGCGTGCTGCGTCGGCGGCGCTGTATGGGCGCTGCACGCCATGCCATCGCTCGTTCAATTGTGCGTTCAAGTCATGTCTCCTTTGCCATACGCTTGATTGTTGAGATCAAGCAAGCATAGAGTGTAAGACCGGCATATTTACACATTAGAAATTTCACAGTGTGAATTTCACAAGGCGCCATGGCAGGACTGTTAAGGCAGGGGCATTTTCTCGGTGCTAAATTGCGTGCGCTGCGCAAGCGCAATGGCTTGACCTTGGATGAGCTGTCCGCGCGCTGCATCCAAGTCGATGCCGGCGGCGCGCCGTCGGTGTCCTACTTGAGCATGGTGGAAACCGGCAAGCGAATGCCCTCGACCGCCATGCTGGCCATTTTGGCGGGAATCTTCGGCAAGCAAGCAAGGTGGTTCTTGGATGAGAACACGGATGCCGAGCTCGCTCCGCCGCAGCGCGAGCGCGGCGGCTTGGAGGCCATGCCGCTCGAACCCGCCTTCCTGTTCTCGCAAGAGTTGTTACAAAATGCGTTGCCCGAGCTTCTCTCGCAGACCGGTACCACCGGCCGGCAATTTGCTCAATTGCTCATCCGCGTCTGGCAAGAAACGCGCCACAATAATTTCCCCGATATCGAGCGAGCGGCAGAGGAGTGCGGCCAGCGCCAGATGCCCCTGACGCTGGATGCAGTGCTGGCAATTTGCGCGCGCCATTCTTTGAACATCAAATGGTTCGACGGTGATGGACGCAAACCGAGCGGTGCACTGGTGCGTTCGCGCTTTGAAGCGCCCGGAACGGTACTCGTCAACAAGCGCCTGCGCCGGCAGGAAGAGCGGCTGAAATACGAATTGGCGTTCTTCATCGGCCACAAGATCCTCCACAACGGCGACGGCATGATCTCGCCCCACAGTGCGGTTCAATACGCCGACGTCGAATCAACCGGTTCCGCCGGAGGCATGGGGGCGCAGGATGTGCTGTATGCGTGGCGAGATTTCGAATGCAGTTTTTTTGCCGGCGCGTTGTTGTGTCCGCGCATTCCGTTTCGCCGTTTCTTGATTCGCGAAGCCCACAGTGTCAGCGCATGCCGCAAGGTCGGGGTGACGCCGGCGCTGGTCATGCGGCGCATGACTGCCGTGTCCCCCTATCGACATTGGCACTTTTTCGATGCGTACGCTCCCGGCTACCTGCGGGCGGTTTATCGCGGCAATGGAATTCCACTACCTTGGGGCAACATGAGCTTGGTATCCGATCCATGTCCGCGATGGGCGGTGTTTCGCCTGCTGCATCAGACGCCCGAATCTCCGTCTGCGCAGAGGCCAAGATCGCAAATTTCGGTCATGCAGGACGGCAAACGGGCGCGCCTCTATTGTTGTCATTCCCTCCTCACGCTCGATGCCTCGGATGAATTGCATGTCCTATCGGTGGGCGTGGATTTATTGCCCGCATTGGATGCCCAAGGGTTTGCCGGCGAAGACATCGTGAGCGCGGTTGCGGAGTCGTGCCGCCGCGGCGGGGGCGACGGCGTGATACCCGCCGAAGCTGCGGCTGCCATCCGCGCAGCCTCGCAGGTTCTCACCATCTCTTGGGTCGCAGATGCGCTGAGTACCAAGGCCAGCGTCATCTGTCCGCGGAGCGGCGCGTGTCCGAGGCATCCGCCTTGCGCCTAATGCCGCTAAGAACCGTCCACCGGCGCGTAGATTTCCGTGCGCACTTTTTCCACGGGTGTTGCACTCGGATCATCGATGAAAAATGAGAACACCGGGCCCTTCTGCACATAGCCGTGGGCAGCCAGGTAAGCGCGCAGTTTCGCCTGGGTCTGCGGCAAGTCGTCGTAGGTACCTACGTGAATTGTCTTAAGTGCCTTGCCCGCATAGCTTTGCGCGGCAAGGATCCCGTCGGCGCCAGCGACATCGTTGCGATCCACGGGAATGCCGGCATCGAAGTTGCTGTTACCGCCTGTCATTTCACCTTCGATTCCTAACGGTGCTCCGGTTTGGTGAAGCTTGTTCTTGGCCATGAACTTGCCGATTCGCCCAAAGGCTTCCCCATAGGCCATGCCAATACCTGCCGGCGGCACCGATTGTTTCACAATCAAAATGGGGGTCGGCATGAGGTTCACGGGCTCTGCTTTAAAACCCGCGATGTCCGCATTCGGCATGCTCTCGACCAAGGACTTGAGCTTGCCGAGCCCGTTGGCAAAATCCTTGCCCAGCATTCCATCCATCGTCAATCCAATGTAGTGGCCGATGGGATTGGCGCCCATGTCCAAATCTACCGCCCAGGTGGCGCGCGTCGCACTCCCTTCGGGAGTCAAGGTGACAACGGACTTCGCCGTGCCCATGCTGCCGAAATCCAGATCGCTGGCAATGGATTGATTGGGTATGGAGGCCGTAATGACTTGCGTTCCCGAGCCGACCTTGTCATTCCCCTTCCAAACCAATTTGGCCCCCACACCATCCCGCGGCCCTTCGGTCAGCTGGGTCATGTTGGGATCCAAGTCCTGCCATGGCGACCATTTCGGAAACAGGACAAATGAATTGACAGTCGCGTAGACCAGACTAGCAGGCCTATTGATGGTGACGGAACGCTGTACATGAGCGTGGCGCGGCAACAGCAATCCCACCACGGCAAGCAACGCGACGATGGCGATCACGGTGATGAGTATTTTTTTGCCCATGTGTCTCTCCCTCTGATTAACATAAACGCCATCCCTTAATGCTACAAGCTTAGGTTGATTCATTATGTCGAACCACATTTCGATGTGATGAAATACCGTTATGAAATTCTGCGCCCGCGGCGTTCAAAGATTTGGCCGATAAAGAGATTGTTAAATGTTAATAATCAAGCTGTTAAGAGACATTTCTCTGGTAATATGTATATCGTTACTGAGCTTGAGCTGCGGGAAATCGGGGGGCGCTGGACAAGCCCCTCCGCCGCCGCAAGTGAGTGTGGCGCAAGTACTGGAGAAGAGGGTCAAGGACTGGGACGAATTCACAGGTCGGCTGCAGGCTGTGGAAACCGTGGAGATACGCCCGCGGGTTTCGGGATACATCGACAAGGTTGCCTTTACCGAGGGCACCGTGGTCAAACGCGGAACACTGCTGTTCGTCATCGATCCCCGGCCCTATCAGGCTGAATACGATCGGGCGGCCGCGGACCTGAAGCGCTTCAAGACCGCCCTGGATTTGGGCCGCACTGAGTTGGTGCGCGTGCAGCGATTGAAAGAGAGCGGCGCCGTGTCCGAGGAAGAATTAGACGAGCGTAAGAGCACGGTGGCGCAGTCGGAAGCGAACGTCTCAGGCGCGCAGGCGGCCCTGCAAGCGGCCGCGCTCAACTTGAATTTCACCAAGGTCTCCAGCCCGATCGATGGGCGGGTCAGCCGCGCGGAAGTGACACGGGGCAATCTGGTAACGGGCGGCAACAACGGCGGGACACTGCTCTCCTCGGTGGTTTCGATGGATCCGATATACCTGTATTTCGATGCGGATGAACAAAGCTACTTGCGCTATTCCCAAAACTCGCATGACTCCGGCAAGCCGGTGCAAGTCGGGCTCGCAAACGAAGACGGGTTTCCCCATACGGGCACCGTGGATTTCGTCGACAATCAATTGAATCCGCAGACCGGCACGATCCGCGCACGCGCTGTGCTGCAGAACAAGGATGGAAAATTCACGCCCGGCTTGTTTGCCCGCGTGCAGCTGCTGGGCAGCGCCGAGTATTCCGCAATTCTGATCGACGATCGCGCGGTCAACACCGATCAGAGCCAGAAATACGTGCTGGTGCTCGGAGCCAATAATCAAATCGAATATCGCAAGGTCAAACTCGGACGAGTGATCGACGGGCTGCGGGTGGTGCGTGAAGGCTTGAAGGCGGGCGATGTTATCGTGGTGAACGGAGCACAGCGCGTGCATCCGGGAGTCACCGTAACTCCGCAGAAAGTGAGCATGGGCGCTGCGGCTCCTACGGCGTCCTGAAGAATCCCGATGAACATCTCTTCGTTCTTCATCGAGCGGCCTATATTTGCCACCGTGCTCGCCATTTTGATCACGGTGGGCGGCTTGTTGGCGATGCCAAAACTGCCCATCAGCGAATACCCCGAAATCGTCCCGCCAACTGTCGTTGTCAGCGGCCAATATCCGGGAGCTTCGCCCAAAACCATCGCGGAGACCGTGATAACGCCGCTAGAACAACAAATCAATGGTGTGGAAAATGCAATATATACGAACTCGACCGCGACGCCGGACGGCACGTTTTCCATCACCGTGACATTCAGGCTGGGCACCGATCTTGATATCGCACAGGTGCAGACGCAGAACCGGGTGGCACAGGCCGAGACACGGCTTCCCGGCGTGGTGCGCCAAATCGGCTTGGTCACCCAGAAGCGCTCCCCCGACCTGACCATGGTGGTGTTTCTGAAGTCGGGCGATGGACGCTACGACTCGTTGTACTTGCGCAATTACGCCATCATTCAAATTCGAGACGTACTGGCGCGCATTCCAGGCATGGGCGATGTGCGGGTTTTCGGCTCAGGCGACTACGCAATGCGATTGTGGCTGGATCCAGGCAAAATCGCAGCGCGCAACATGGATGTCGATGAAGTGCTGGCGGCGGTGCGTGAGCAGAACGTGCAAGTGGCCGCCGGACAAATCGGCGGACAGCCGGCGCTGCCGGGGACCCAGTTTCAATACATCGTGAATGCGCAGGGACGTTTGCAGACCGAGCAAGAGTTCGGAAACATTGTCGTCAAGAGCGGCGCCAATGGCGAGACCACCTATTTGCGCGACATTGCCCGCCTGGAGCTTGGTCCGGACAACTATGCCCTGCGCAGCATGTTGGATGGGGGTCCGGCGGTCGCCATTCCTGCGTTCCAATTGCCGGGTGCGAATGCGCTACAGCTCTCGGATGCAGTTCGCGCCAAGATGAAGGAGCTCGCGAAGAACTTCCCGGAGGGCGTGAGTTACGAAATCGATTACGACCCGACGGTGTTTGTCCGCAGTTCCATCGAGTCGGTCATTCATACCTTATTCGAGGCGGTCTTATTGGTGGTGCTGGTGGTCGTCGTGTTCCTGCAAACCTGGCGGGCCAGTGTGATCCCCCTGGTGGCGGTACCGGTCGCCATCATCGGCACGCTCGCGGTGTTGTTGCTGGCCGGATTTACCATCAATTCTCTGACGTTGTTCGGATTGGTGCTGGCAACGGGCATCGTGGTCGACGACGCCATCGTCGTGGTGGAAAATATCGAGCGGAAGATCGAGGAAGGGCTGAACCCGCACGCGGCTGCGCACGCCGCCATGGGAGAAGTGACGAGGCCCATCATTTCCATCGCTTTGGTGTTGTGCGCGGTATTCATACCGGTGGCGTTCGTTTCCGGCCTCACCGGCCAATTTTATCGCCAATTCGGCATCACCATCGCAGCGAGCACCCTGATTTCGACCTTCAATTCGCTGACCTTGTCGCCGGCGCTGGCCGCTCTGCTGCTCAAGCCGCGAAATTCGCAGCCCGATGTGTTTCAGCGTGGCATCAACAAAGTTTTGGGCGGATTTTTCCGGCTGTTCAATCGCGGCTTCGAGCGCGCGTCTCAGCGCTACGGCCACGCGGTGCGGCGGCTCACTGGGATCCGTTTGGTCGTATTGGGCGTTTTCGCCTGTCTGCTGTTCGGCACCTGGGGAATGTTCCGGCTGGTGCCCGGGGGTTTCATTCCACCCCAGGATAAGCAGTATCTGATCGGCATCGTGCAATTGCCCGATGCCGCATCGCTCGATCGTACCGAGAAAGTGGTGCGGCAAATGTCCGTGATGGCGAAGGAAACGCCCGGGGTTGACCATGTAATCGGCTTTTCGGGCCTGTCGGTGCAAGGCTTCGTCAACTTGAGCAATGCAGCCGTGCTGTTCTTTCCGTTGAAGTCCTTCGATGAGCGCAAGACAAAGAACTTGTCTGCGGCAGCAATCGCGCAATCGCTGAACCAGAAATTCTCGAGCATTCAGGATGCGACCATTTTTGCCGTGCCCCCACCGCCGGTTCAAGGGCTCGGGACCACGGGAGGATTCAAGCTATTCCTTCAAGACCGCGCCGCGCACGGCTACGATGAATTGGCACGGGTCAGCGGCGAGGTCTTGAACAGGGCGCGACAGGACCACCAATTGAATCCGTATGCCACCTACACCACTTTTCAAAACAGCGTGCCGCAACTGTTCGCGGACGTCGACAGAGTCAAGGCCAAACGGCAGGGCGTGCCCCTGTCCGCAGTATTCGATACCCTGCAAACATATTTGGGATCGGTCTACATCAATGACTTCAACCAGTTCGGGCGCACTTATCGGGTCTATGCTCAGGCGGAACCGCAATTTCGCAACCAGCCGGAAGACATTGCCAATCTGAAAATGCGCAACCTCAGCGGCGACATGGTGCCGATGGGCGCTGTCGCTGATATTCGCTTCGAAGCCGGCCCTGATCGCGTGTCGCACTACAATGTTTACCTCGCCGCTGACATCAACGGGCAGGGTGCGCCGGGCGTGTCGTCCAGCCAGGCGACCGCCGCCATGGAGCGGGTGTTGCAGGAAACGCTGCCCAACGGCTTCGGCTATGAATGGACCGACCTGACCTTCCAGCAAAAATCGGCGGGCGACACGGCGCTGTTGGTTTTCCCGCTTTGCGTCATGCTGGTGTTTTTGATCCTGTCGGCGCAGTACGAAAGCTGGGCATTGCCGCTCGCAGTAATTCTCATCGTACCGATGTGCCTGTTGTCGGCCATGGCCGGCGTTTGGCTGAAGGGATCGGACAATAACGTCCTGACGCAAATCGGCTTTATCGTGCTGGTGGGGTTGGCCTGCAAGAATGCGATTTTAATCGTGGAATTCGCGCGGGAGCGCGTGGAGCACGGAATGGCGCCCGTCGATGCGGCGGTCGAAGCTTGCCGCTTGCGGCTGCGCCCCATACTCATGACATCCTTCGCATTCATCATGGGCGTGATTCCCCTCGTCATCGCCAGCGGCGCCGGCAGCGAAATGCGTCAGGCCATCGGTATTGCGGTGTTTGCGGGCATGCTGGGCGTCACCTCTTTCGGCTTATTTCTGACGCCGGTGTTTTTCGTTACGATAGAAAGCTGGCTGGCGCGTTATCGTCATCAGTCGCAGGAATACTCATCGGTGTCCGCGGACGAGGGGCCTCGCCGTGCGTAGCTGCTGGCTCAGCGCCGCGGCTATTGTCGCTTCGAGCGGTTGCGCGGTGGGACCGAATTACCATCGGCCCGAAACCCCCGTAGACAGTCATTTTGCCAATGCCGCCCAGCCTGGATTTGCAGAATCGGCTGCGATCGAACAGTACTGGACCCGCTTTGCGGATCCGGCGTTGAGCGGCTTGATCGAGGACGCTCTTGCGCACAACAAAAACCTCGGTGTCGCCGAGGCAAACCTGCGCGCCGCGCGTGCCGAGCGTCGATTGGTCGGCTTTGACCTCTATCCCACGGTTACGGCCAGGGGTGGCTATTCGCGCATTCTCGACGCCCAGGAACAATTGCCCGGAGTGAGCCGGCGTAACCGCGAATTCAACGTGGCACAAGCGGGTTTTGACGGTCTCTGGGAGCTGGATTTGTTCGGACGGGTCCGCCGCAATGTCGAAGCGGCGCGTGCGGATGTGGGGGCGAGCGCGGCGACGCTCCAGGATGCGCGCGTCAGCGTCATCGCGGAAACGGCGCGCGATTATTTCATCTTGCGTGGATTGCAAGACCAGCTGTCCCTCACGATGCGCAATGCCGACAATCAATTCAATACCTTGAAGCTTACACGCAACCGATTGGAGGCCGGCAGAGGGAATCAACTGGATACCGCGCGCGCCGAGGCGCAATGGCAGACAACCCTGGCATCCATTCCCAGCCTTCAGACCTCGATTGCAACCACAGGTTATCGCTTGAGTGTGCTGACGGGCCGCCAACCGACGGCGCTCGCGCCGACTCTCTCAGCGCAAGCCCCGGCACCCGCATTGCCGGACCTGAACGACATCGGTACGCCCGAGCAGCTGTTGCGGCGTCGTCCCGACGTTCGCGTTGCGGAGCGCAGGCTCGCGGGGGCAACCGCACGCGTCGGGGTGGCGGTGGGAGATCTGTTCCCAAAAGTTACGCTGACCGGTCAAGCGGGCTATTTTGGTCCCACCTTAGGCCAACTCGGCACTGCTGAGGCGAGTTTTTATTCCGTCGGGCCAAGTATTACTTGGGCGGCTTTCGATCTGGGCCGAGTGCGCGCCCGCATCAGTACCGCCAGGGCGCAAACCGATGCGGCGCTCTTGGCCTATGAAGGCGCAGTGCTCGGTGCGCTCGGGGATACGGAGGGAGCGCTCATCAGCTATGGGCGATCACAATCACGGCGCGATGCTCTGCAAATCGCTGCGGCGGCGAGCGACAAGGCGGCCGAGCTGGCTCAAAAGCGCTTCGAGGGAGGCTTGATCGATTTTCTTGAAGTGCTAGATGCTGAGCGCACGGCGTTGAGCGCTGAGTTGCTGCTTTCACAAAGCCGCACCGATGCGGCCACCTCGCTCATCGCCGTTTATAAGGCTTTAGGTGCCGGATGGGGAGCACCGTTACCCAAATGAAAATCTATTCGTGGAACGTGAACGGGATTCGCGCCGTGCACAAGAAGGGACTATTCCATTCGTTTCTCGAGGCGCACGAGCCGGATATTCTTTGCTTGCAGGAGACCAAAGCCGAACGCGGTCAGATTGAAATCGAGTTGCCGAATTATCGGGAATATTGGAATTCGGCGGTTAAAAAAGGCTATTCCGGAACCGCAATTTTCACCAAGGAAGAGCCGCTGTGCATCATAAACGGGTTTCCGACCGAGTTTGCGCAGCGCTTCACGTTTGCCGACGAATTGAAGCGCGACAGTGCTGACGAGGGGAGGGTCATCACGGCCGAATTTGCCAAGTTTTATATCGTCACGGTGTATACACCCAATGCCAAAGACGATTTGAGCCGGCTGACGCTGCGACACAAACATTGGGACCCGGCCTTCCTCGCGTACTGCAAGCAACTGGAGAGAGTTAAGCCGGTCATATTTTGCGGCGATCTGAACGTGGCGCACACCGAACTGGACCTTGCCAACCCGAAGCCCAACCGCGGTAAGAAGGGATTTACCGACGAAGAGCGGGCGGGATTTCAAGCTTTGGTCGATGCGGGGTTCGTAGATACTTTCCGCATGTTCACGCAGGGCAACGGCCATTATTCCTGGTGGAGCAACTTTGCCAATTCGCGAGCGCGCAATGTTGGGTGGAGAATCGACTACTTCCTGGTGTCGGGCCAGTTGCGCGACTCAGTCACAAGTGCGCAGATTCATCCTGACGTCATGGGCAGCGACCATTGCCCGGTGAGCATTGGCCTTAAAGCGCTTCCATGATAGTAGCGATTCCCTGCCCGCCGCCAATGCACTGGGTTGCCAAGGCGTAACGGCCCTTTGTTCGGGCGAGCAGCGCGGCTGCCTTGCCCGTGATGCGCGCGCCGGTTGCGCCGAGCGGATGTCCCAGCGCCAGACCGCCGCCGTCCAGATTGATATTCGCGGGATTAAGCCCAAGTTCCCGGATGCATGCGAGCGCCTGCGAAGCAAAGGCTTCGTTAATCTCGATCACATCCAGCGCGTCTATTCCTAAGCCCGCACGCGCCAAGGCTTTGCGAGTGGCGGAAATCGGTCCGATGCCCATCAGGGCGGGGTTGCAGCCCACGGTTGCCGCCGATCGCAGGCGAGCGAGCGGATGCAAGCCGCGACGGTGGGCAAATTCCTCGCTGGTCACCAGCACGACGGATGCGCCGTCGGTGAGCGGCGATGAGGTGCCGGCCGTCACGACGCCATCGGCAGCGAAAGCGGGCTTCAACGCGGCCAGTGCCTCGAGCGAAGTGGCGGGCCGGATGCAGCCATCTTCGGTCACCACTTCGCCGGATTCGAGTCGGATCGGCACGATTTCTTCACGCAGGCGGCCCTGCTCCCGGGCTTGCGCTGCTTTGCGATGCGACTCGACCGCCATAACCTCTTGGTCGCGGCGGGATATGTTGTAAGCCTTAGCCACATTTTCCGCGGTCTGGCCCATGCTGATATAGGCATCCGGAAAACGGCTCGACAATTCTGGATTTGGGGATCGGCTGAAACCTCCCTGGGGTACCATGCTCATGGACTCAACGCCCACACAAAGATACGCCTCGCCTATGCCCGCCTCGACTTGCGCGGCCGCGATTTGAATGGCCGACATCGATGAACCGCAAAAGCGATTGACCGTCATGCCGCCGACTTCGAGAGGCAAGCCCGCCAACAACACCACGATCCGCGCAATATTCGATCCCTGCGGCCCTTCCGGATAAGCACACCCCAGAATCAGGTCCTCGATCAGAGCGGGATCAAGCTTCGTGCGTTCGAGCAGGCCGGTAACCACTTGTGCGGCCATGGAATCCGGACGAACCGCAGCCAGCGGGCCCTTGCGTGCGAAATGTTGAGGCGAGCGCGCGTAGGCAGCAATGAGGGCTTTCATGATTATTTCAGCTCGACGATCACGGCGCGGGCGTTGCCGCGCAACAGAAGCTCAGTGTGGGTGCGATTGCCGCGATTGAAGCGGATGTCGCCAAATTGGTTTTCGCTGACGACACTCTTGCCATCCGGCGTCGTCGATTGCAACGCGCCCGTAGCCTCGAAAACTACCACCGCGTCCTTGTTGTGGAAGTGCATCGGGGTGGGCTCGTGCGGCCGCCACGTGTAATCCCAGACGATGACCTTGTCATTCTCAAACAATTTCTTGGCGCTCGGCCGCGGAAAGGCGAGCGGATAGCCGCTGTTGTTGGGGATGGGCGCTGTAGAGTGGTCTTTCAATTCGATGACGACGGTGCGCGCCCCCGCCTTGCCGGGCGCGTCGCCCTTGTGGCCGAAATAGGCGGTGCCTTTCCGCGATAGCGGTACGGCGATGAAGTCATTCACGGCCCGCGGCATCGCACCCCTGGCATCCCAGACCGCGACGCGCTCATTGTCGAGGGTCGGCGGCGACCCGAAACTGGTTGCGGCGAAGCCTAGAAAAAATGCACCAACGAGAATATTTAGCATACGGCTGATTGTACACATCGAGCGTGCGGCTGAGAATTCGCCCTTTACTCGTTTCAAGGTTGGCCATGACCATATTATTGCTGTTCGCTTCCAACGTTTTCATGACATTTGCCTGGTACGGTCATCTCAAGTACGGCCACGATTGGCCGATGTGGAAAGCGATTCTCGTATCGTGGGGCATTGCGCTGATCGAGTATTGTCTGGCTGTTCCTGCCAATCGCCTGGGCTTTGGCACCTTCACGGGTTTCCAGCTTAAGATCATTCAAGAAGCGATAACGCTGACTGTCTTTCTGGTATTTGCGGTTCTCTATCTGAAAGAGAAAATGGCCTGGAATTATGCCCTCTCCTTTGCCTTGCTGATTGCAGCCGTGGTGGTTGCCTTCGCCTTCAAGCCAGTAGCGGTTTAGCGCTGGTTTGACACAGCTGTCGATGAACCCTACCTTACTCTGCCATGCTCAACCTCAAGCGCCGCCACGTCATCCTCGGTGCGGCGGCAACCATCGGCGCATTGGCTATCGGGTGGTCCGCCACTCCTCAGCGGCGCCGATTAAATACCGAGCACCCTCTGGCTGTTGATCCGGGTCAAGTCGCACTCAATGGTTGGGTCAAGGTCAGCACCGACGGCGCCATCACCGTCACGATGTCGCAGGTGGAAATGGGGCAGGGCGTACACACCGCACTTGCCATGTTGCTGGCCGATGAAATGGATGCGGATTGGGCAAAGGTAAAGGTCGAGCAATCGACGCTGGATGCCATTTATAACAACCAAGCCATGCTGTTGGATTCATTGCCGTTTGCGACGAACGATCATGGCATCGTGAAGCGGACCTCCCAACACCTGCTGGGCAAATTGCTGCGCGAGGTATCCGGCTTGCAAGGGACGGGTGGATCGTCGAGTCTCAAGGACCAATGGCTGCCCATGCGTGAGGCCGGCGCCATCGCTCGTGCCATGCTCATCAGCGCCGCCGCGGAAGTTTGGCGGATACCTGTGAGCGAATGCCATGCTGAGAACGGCAACGTGCTAGATGCTTCCGGAAGGAGCTCTTCGTTCGGTGAGCTTGCCGCACGGGCGGCGCGCCTGCCGTTGCCCGAGCAAGTCTCCCTCAAAAGCCCGCAGCAGTTTAAATTGATCGGCCGGCCGATCCGACGTATTGACAGTGCGCCCAAGCTCGACGGCTCGGCGGTATACGCCATTGACGTGCTGCCACCGGGGCTGCTGTACGCGAGCATTGCGATGTGTCCGACGGTAGGGGGCCGCGTGTTGCGCTTCAATGGCGAAGCGCTGCAGGCATCGCCGGGGGTTCGCAAGGTGATCGCAGTGGATCCTGTGGCCGGCAGCGCCATCATGCGGGGCACCACATCGGGCGGCGTCGCAGTCATCGCCGACACGCCATTCCATGCCATACGCGCGTTGCGCATGCTTGAGGCGCAGTGGGATCACGGCGCAGCCGCCGCTCTCTCGAGCTCGTCCCTCCATGCTGCCTTGTCGCATGCGCTCGACACACAAGAGGGTAAGGTTCATCTCACGCAAGGCGATGTGACCTCGGCCCTCAAATCCGCCGTTAAAATTGTAGATGCCGAATACGAAGTGCCGTTCCTTGCCCATGCAACGATGGAGCCCATGAATTGCACCGTGCAGTTCAAGGATGGCGCCGCCACGGTATGGGCGCCCACGCAAGCGGCGGGCTTTGCGACCAAAGCGGTCGCTAAAGCATTGGGTATTTCCGCGGCTCGCGTGACAATTAAAGTACCGTATCTGGGAGGCGGCTTTGGCCGACGTTTCCTGACCGATTTCATCGTGCAAGCGGCACTGCTAGCGCGTGAGACCGCTGGCGCGCCCGTGCAGCTGCTATGGCCGCGCGAGCAGGATATAGCCCACGATTACTACCGCCCTACTTACCTGTCGCGCTGCACGGCGGGCTTTGACCGCAGCGGCACGCTTCTGGCATGGAAGACGACTTCCGCCGGCTCGAGCTTGGGTGCACCATCGTTTCTCGACAAAGCAGCGGATGGTGCGGCAAATTCGGCATACGCTTTCCCGAATGCCCGGGTATCGCACATCAAGGTGGAGTCCGCGATACCCATGGGGATCTGGCGCTCTGTGGCGCACTCGCAGAATGCATTCTTTACCGAAAGCTTCATCGACGAATGCGCCGCCGCCGCGGGGCGAGATCCCGTTGCATTTCGCGCCTCGTTACTGAAGGAGGATCAGAGGCATCTGCGTGTATTGCAGCGAGCGGCCGAACTCGCCAATTGGCACGAGCCCCTAACGCCTGCCGCCGACGGTGCAAAACGCGCCCGCGGCATTGCCATTCATGGCAGCTTCGGCAGCGTCGTTGCGCAAGTCGCGGAAGTGTCGCTGACAAAAGCTCAAGCAATACGCGTGCATCGCGTCATTTGCGTGATCGATTGCGGCGTTGCCGTGAACCCAAATCTGGTCCGGCAACAAGTGGAGAGCGCGATCATTTTCGGCTTGTCAGCGGCGCTGCACGGCGAGATCACCATCGCAGAGGGACAGGTACAGCAAAGTAATTTTCATGACTACCAGCCGCTGCGACTTAACGAGTGTCCGGTGATTGAGGTAACCATCCTGCCGAGCGGGGAAACGCCCAGCGGTGTGGGCGAGCCCGGTACGCCGCCGATCGCCCCGGCGGTGGCGAACGCCGTGTATGCGCTCAATGGCGTGCGGCTTCGCCGCCTGCCGCTGAAAATGGCGTAAGTGCAATGACCACGCTCAACATCAACGGCAAGATCACATCGGTGGAGGCCGAGCCCGACACGCCGCTGCTATGGGTTCTGCGCGGCGAGCTCAAGCTCGTGGGCACCAAGTTCGGCTGCGGCAAGGCACTGTGCGGTGCCTGTACCGTTCACGTGGATGGAAAGGCGGTGCGCTCGTGCGTGATGCCGATCGCCGATATTGGCGCGCGGGAGGTGCGGACCATCGAGGGGATACAAGGAGCGCAAATCGAGGCTTTGCGCCGAGCTTGGACCGATATCGATGTGGTGCAGTGCGGCTACTGCCAAAGCGGGCAACTGATGTCGGCCTGCGCCTTGCTGCAGCAAACGCCGCGGCCCACGGATGAAGACATCGATGCCGCCATGAGCGGCAATATCTGCCGCTGCGGCACCTATCCGCGCATTCGCGCTGCGATTCACTCGGCCGCCCAAAACGCGGCAAGCGATTCTCAAGGGATGACCGTTGTAAACAAATAAACCACGAAAATGACTAGCAACACGATGCCGTGCAAAACGATGGTTCGTCCGGTGCGCAGTGCAATGGCCGTTGTGAACAGCGAAAGAATCAATAGCACCGTGGATTTAGAGTCGATGCCCAGCATGAGTTGCGTGTGCATGTAGAGCGAGAGGGCGCTGACCGCGGGGATGGTCAAGCCGATGCTGGCAAGGGCCGAGCCTAATGCTAGATTGAGACTGGTTTGCAGGCGATCGGCCCGCGCCGCACGCACAGCAGCCAATGCCTCAGGCAGCAAGACGATCGCTGCAATGATGACGCCGACCGCGGCATTGGGCGCCCCGACGCGGATTACTGCGGCTTCAAGACTGGGCGCGAGCTTCTTCGCCAGCAATACCACCGCGACCAGGCAGGCGAGCAATAAAATGGCACTGACGGCAGTCACTGCGTTGCCCGGCAGGCTCGCATGTTGCGGCAATGGCTCATCAATGGCGTCTTGAAGAAAGATTTTCCGATGCCCGATCGTTTGCACGAAAACAAAGCCGCCGTAAATGGCCAGCGACACGAGTGCAATCAGCACCAGTTGGCTGCGCGAGTAATACGGACCCGGAGTGGTAATCGTGAAGTTGGGGAACACCAGGGTTAGAACGACGATGGTGGAAAGGGAGACCAGCGCTGCGCTCACCCCATCGAGGCTGAAAGCCTGTTCACGATGCTTAAGGCCGCCAAACAACAAGCACAGGCCTATGATCCCGTTGAGGATGATCATCACCGCAGCGAAGACGGTGTCCCGCGCCAATGCCGCTGCCTGCGCGCCTCCCGCAACCATCAATGAGACAATAAGCGCCACTTCGATGAGAGTGACCGCGAGTGCCAATACCAAGCTTCCATAGGGCTCGCCGATTCGATGTGCTACGACTTCGGCGTGATGCACGGCTGCGAAAACGCTTGCAGCCAAGCTCAAGGCAAGCAACGTCACCCAGATCCCGCCCAACCCGAAATCGTATCCTGCCAGCAGCAAGACGATGCCCGCAAGCACCGGGGCGAGTATGGTCCACAGGGGAAGTTCAGGCAGGCCGCGGCGCCAGGAAGCTAAGATGTTGGTCGTCATGAAATCGGTTATTCTCCGCCCCTTATAACCTCTCGGGGCAAATAGTTGAAGTCGACACAGGATTGGCGCAACGACGGCGTTAGGGTCATCAAGAGTGACCGCCTCGACAGCAATACGCCGCAAACGCCGGGAATGCTGCGCGCCGCGGCGATAAATTTGGTCCGCGTCGGATCACAGAGGCTGTGGGCGGGGACGGTGATCATTCAACCCAACGCCAAGACCGGCGCGCATCATCACGGCGGGCTGGAAAGTGTTATTTACGTCGTGCGCGGCGCGGCGCGCATGCGTTGGGGCGATCGATTGGAATTCAGCGCGAGGGCTGATGCCGGCGATTTTATTTTCGTACCGCCCTACGTTCCGCACCAAGAGATCAATGCTTTAAGTGATGCTCCGCTCGAATGTGTCTTGGTGCGCAGCGATAACGAATCGGTGGTCGTTAATCTGAACATCGACGCCGCCGAGAGATTCGAGGAAGTCTATTGGATCGACCCGATACACCCCCCGCCTCGCGCCGGCCGCTGCTAATTATAGCGTGTGCAGGTCGTCCGTCTCGCGCCGTAGATCCATAAGAAACTTCTCAACTTCCAACTTGCGTTGCGCAACCCGTGCGCGGCCGGCAGGCGATAACACGTGTTCCGGCACCTTGTTCAAATTGTCGCTCAACAACGCCAGCGCTTTCGGCCCGTTCGGATTGGCGCCATGCGGGTCGACCAACGCAAAAACACGCGCAACGCCTATCGCGCCCAACCAGTCCAAAGCGTCGGCGTCATGCAAGTAAAGGGCTTCCGGACCGAGCGGCTCTCGGTAGTACATGTGTGTGCGGATTGCTCCACGCACCGCGTCGATTTTTTCCATCGGAAAGCCGCTGCCTTTCAATACCGAGTCAATGACGCGCGCACCGACATCCGAGTGGTCCACTTTCGGGTCTTCCCAAGGCGCAAATGCGGCGATGTCGTGCAGGTACGCAGCCGCGAACAGCACATCGTCATCCAGACTCACCTGATCGGCGGCCGCCAATTCCCGGGCGAGCGCATAGTCGCGCACACTGTGGGAATAACCCCATGCCGGATGCTTGAAGTGGCTCGCCGCGAATTCACGCACCGTCGCCCGCCAATCCGGAGCCGCCGGCGAGGTTGCCCAAGCGGCGGCCATGGGTATGCACAGACCGCCGCGAGCAATAATCCGAGCAGCTTCACGCCAGCGCCTCATATGCTTGGTGAATTCGTGCGACGGCCGCAGTGAGTATAGTGGCGCAATCGGCCGGTTCGCCGCTGCAGCGGCACTTTGGAGCAGTTACCTTTGCCATAGGTCCATAAGGCTAGCTTAAAACCGCCTCGCTGTACTCACGCCCAGCCAGCCATGCGTGGATCTGACCGATGATGGACAGCGCGATACCTTCGGGCGACACCGCTCCCAGGTCGAGGCCCACCGGACCGCGAATTCGAGTGCCGAGTTTCTCGTGCAACGGTCCCAATTTCTTTGCAAGGCGGCTGCGACGGGCTGTCGGACCGAGCAATCCGACGTAGGCAGGAAGGCCTGCTTGTGCCAGCCCGCGCAAATAGATTTCATCCGACGGTAGATGATGGCTCATCACCAAGGCCGCATGACAGCGGGACAAATCAACCTCGCTGCGCAACGATCGGGGGTTGGCAACGCGCACATCGCAGCCGGGAAAGCGCGCCGCAATCGCATACCCCGGCCGATGATCGATAACCGAAACGCGCCAGCCCAAGGCGCGCGCAGTGCTCGCGACCGGTTGTGCATCGGGCGCTGCTCCGCAGATCAGCAGGTGCGGCGGCGGGGCCAAAGCTTGTACATACGCGCGCTCCAGTTCCGCCGGCGGCAGGGTTTGTCCCGCGTGATAGGTGCCGAGGAGAGCGTGGGTCGAATCATGCACCATGATCAACGTCGCGGTTTCCCCCCTCTGCGTGGCACAACCGGCTAGAGCAAGCGCGGTCTCGGCCCGCGTTCCGGACCCGGCGGGCTCCAGAAGGACGCGCATGCTGCCCTCGCAGCCGGCCCCGACGCCGAACAGCGTATCGTCCGGCCCCCGCGTGTCGTATTCAAAGGCCTGTGCGATGCCGCTGTCCAATACCTTTCGCGCATGAATCTGCAGGTCAGACTCAAGACAACCGCCGCTGAGCAAACCAATATAGCTGCCGTCGGCCATGAGCAGCATCCGTGCTCCCGGCTTGCGGTACGTAGATCCTGCCGTGCCAACTACCGTCGCGAGCACACGCGAAGGATTCGATCCGGGAGCGCGTTCCAGTAATAGCTCAAGACTGGTATCAAGGCGAACGTCCATGGCTTATTGTTTCATACGCCACGGCAGTCCTACACGGGAGTGTGGACCCCATATCGGTTACTTAACGAGGTATCACAGATACTTTGGGTAAGTAACTAAATCTGTACGTGATTATGTCGAATCCTCAGTCATTTGTGCAGCCTCCTGGTCGGCCGGGTCTTGCGGTAGCATGAGCCGGCTGGCTTGGCTTCAAGCATCGCTGCGAGGACGTTCCGTGTGGGTCGTGGGCTGCGCTGTGGTGTTGGTGGCGGCGCTGGGCGGTGCCATCAATAGTCAGCGAAACTGGCGTGAGCAGGCGGCCAATCTTCGACGCGAAAATTTGAATTTGCAGTTGGCTCAACTGGCGCGTGAATTGACCGCCCAATCCAGTCAGCTTGCGGACCGCGCTCGCGAGCTCGCCGAGTCCGAGGCAGTCATTCGTCTGGTTCAGGACAATACCGATGCTGCTGCGGATCGCATGGAACTTGCGGATATGGCGCACGGGGGCGCCGACACCCTTCTGGTGCTGACCGCGTCCCACGCTGCGCGTCTGAATGTCACCTTTACAGATGGTCAGCCGAACGAGCAAGCGCCGGAGCCATCACTGATCCAGCTCGTGGAGGCGCTCAATCTTCCAGAATCTGCCAACCGTAGCTCACAAATAGCGGCCTTTGCAAATGACCGATGGGTTGTGGCACGGCCTGTCATCGGGCATTCGGCATCGGCCTCGCTTCTCGGTTGGGTGGTGGTGAGCCGATCACTGTCGCCGGCACTCCTCGCCAGCCTGGCCAATTCGGTGAGAGGATCGTTGACTGCACAGCCGCTCAAGGGGTTCGACCCCGCCCCAATGAAAGCGGCTGCTCCACTCAGTGTCACCACGAGTCTGTCGCGCGATCAGTCGTCAGGTCTCATTGCCGTGCGCGACGGCGGCGGGCGGGCAGTGCGAGGGTTTCGGTTGAGCCCAAGCGGTGGAACCAGCGCCGATTGGGTAACGTCGGAGTCTGCGCGCGCCGGCCTTGGATACGGATGGGCCGCCGCGCTGCTGTCGGCTGTGTTGGGCGTCATCGCCATCGGGGCGCGACGCTACGTTCGTCAACAACGATCTATTGACGCCCGCTATAAGGCCCTCATCGATCAAGCCAACGACGGCATCGTCATCGTGGACACTAAAAACCTCCAGGTGCTGTATACGAATCCTGCCTTTCTCAGTCGCTTGGGCTATACCAACGAGGAAGCCCAGTCACTCACTCTGTCGGATATCTTTGCCGACGGCGATGCCACCCCGGAAAGCGTGGTGGCGAGACTCAGCGACGCCCACTCTCAAATGGCGGTGACAATGCAGCAACGCTGCAAGAATGGTTCATTCCTCGACACCGAGGTGCGCTGCAATGCGCTCGACGTTGACGGACGCGACGTCCTCGCCTACGTGACGCACGATGTTTCCTTGCGCAGAAAGGCAGAACAGCAGCTCATTGAGAATCAGCAACGCCTGGATAAGATGGCGCATCACGATCAACTGACCGGCCTGCCCAATCGCCACTATCTGACCTCCTTTCTGCCGCAGGCAATCGCGGAGGCTAAGGCCGCTAACACCATGCTGGGCGTGGTGTTCCTCGATCTGGACCGCTTCAAGCATATCAACGATACACGCGGCCATGAGACCGGCGATAAGCTCCTGCAGGAAGTCGCTACCCGGCTTCGCGCCTGCGTGCGCGACTCCGATGTCGTCATCCGCATGGGCGGCGATGAGTTCGTGGTCGTATTCCGTAACGTCAAGAATTATGACGAGGTAACGCTCGGCGCGGGCCGCATCATCGAGACCCTGAATCGCCCGATCATCATCGATCGGCACTCCTTGCAGACCACGGGCAGCGTCGGTGTCAGCTTGTATCCGCGTGATGGCGCTGACATGGTTGAACTACTCAAGCATTCGGATACGGCGATGTACCAGGCAAAGGATCGCGGCCGAAACAACGTGCAGATGTTCAGTCATGCCATGAACCGCAAGCTCAAGCATCGCGTAGCAGTGGAGGCATCGTTGCGCGAAGCGCTGCGGCTTAAGCAGCTTGACGTACATTACCAGCCATTCGTCAATTTGGTCACGCGCAAAATAGTCGGGGTCGAAGCGCTGATGCGTTGGTCGCATCCAGTGCATGGGATGATTCCCGCCGATCAGTTCATTCCAGTGGCGGAAGAAACCGGCTTGATCGTGCCGATGGGCAATTTCGTGCTGCATCGAACCATGCAAAACATGAGCGCATGGCGCAAGGCCGGGATCGCGCTGGTACCGGTTTCCCTCAACGTCGCCCCCGCGCAGCTGCAGCGCGGCGAGCTGCAATCCACCATTTCGACATTGCTGAAAAGCCACGGGCTGCGGCCGGAGCTGTTGCAACTGGAGATGACCGAGCGCGCCGTGTTCGACTCGCATTCTCCGGCAGGCGAAAATCGCCAGGACACGATGGCGCGGCTGCGCGATTTGGGGATCAAAATCGCTATCGATGATTTTGGAACCGGATATTCGAGCTTAAGTTACCTGAAGAACTGGCGGGTAGACGCGCTAAAAATTGACAGAAGCTTCGTCAGAGACCTGGTAACTGACTCAAGCGATCTGGCCATTGTCAGCGCCATCATTGCGATCGCCCGGCATTTGCACATCGAGGTCATCGCCGAAGGAATCGAGGCCTACCAACAGGTGGAAATATTGAGAAGGTTGGGCTGCACGGTGGGTCAGGGATTCCTATTCGCGCGGCCCATGCCCGGCGATGAAATCCTGAAATTGCTGCGCAACGAGGCGGCGCCCGTGAAGGAAGAAGAAGAGGATATGCTCGCCGTTTTCAGCGCGGGCCGCGGCTAGCTTGGCTAAGCGCTTGCGGAGGGCAGTGCGCTGGCGCCCGCGGTGCTTTCATTGAGTTCGCCTTCCCATTTTGCGACCAGCGTGGAAGCAACGGCGTTGCCGATGACGTTGGTGGCAGTGCGCCCCATATCAAGCACGTGATCGACTGCGATGACGAAGACCAGGCCTTGTTCCGGCAAGCCAAAATAACTGAGCGATGCGGCGATCACCATCAATGCGGCGCGCGGCACGCCGGCGATGCCCTTGCTCGTGACCATGAGGACGAGAAGCATCATGATCTGCTGATTCACGCTCAAATCAATGCGGTAGATTTGAGCGATGAACAAGACGCCGAAGGCGCAATACATGGCGGAGCCACACAGATTGAACGAATATCCGAGGGGCAGGACAAAGGAGGCGATACGCGTGCTCACGCCAAAGGATTCCAGGCGTTCCAACGTCTGAGGGTAGGCCGCTTCGGAGCTTGCCGTGGCAAAAGCAAGCAGCAATGGCGAGCGGATGGCTTGCAGCAATTCAAAAGCGCGCCGGCCAATGCTCAAATACAGTGCGAGCGCGAAAAATATCCACAAAAGCAATAGAGCGACGTAAAAGCTCGCGATAAACTTGGCATAAACCAGCAATACGTTTGCGCCCTGGGTTAAAACCGTCGCGGCGAGGGCCGCGAAAATCGCGATAGGTGCCAATGCCATGATGTACCGGGTCATTCTCAATATCACGGCGGCGATCTCATCGAGGGCGTCGACGAGTTTTTTGACTTTGCTTCCCAGGCTGGATGCCGCCGCCCCGAACAAAACGGAAAACACCACGATTTGCAGCACTTCATTGCTGGCCATGGCCTGGATAATGGAGCTGGGAATGACATGATCGAGTATGTCTCTCAGCTGCAGCGGACCGGGGACGCTGGTGCCGGGGACGGCGGAAGCGGTAAGGCCAAGGCCCGGCTTGAATAGTTGTACCGCGACGACGCCAATGCTCATCGAAATCAGGGTCGCGAGGACGAACCATCCCAACGCTTTGGCGCCGATTCGCGCTATGGACGCGGCCCCTTCCATGCGTGCCACCCCGCCGACGCGCGTCGAGAACCCCAATGGCGCTATGATCATCTTGATGAGGCGCAAAAAACTCGTCGTGACGAGCGATAATCCTGCGGCGGTATCATCGGCCGCAGGGCCGGTGCCGAGCGTTTGGTGGAGCAGCAGTCCGGCCGAGGGTCCGGCAATCATTGCCAGAATGACGAACCAAGTGAGACGCGATTTCATCTGCTAGTTTTAGCATAGAGTTTATGGATACACGTAGCCCAAGCCCAAAGCCCACGCTTCGCATGGAATCGATCCGCGAAGCCCACGCACGGATTCGCGACAAAATTCATCGCACGCCGGTGATGACCAGCGAGGTGCTGGACCGATTGGCCGGGAGCCGCCTGTACTTCAAGTGCGAGAACCTGCAGA
>JALYIT010000110.1 GCA_030775645.1 Pseudomonadota bacterium
CAACGGCGAGCACCGTCGATCTTGGCAAAGGTGATCGGCAAGAGCACCCGGCGCGTACCGGTATCGACTTCCAGGTAACGAATTTGTGGCTCGGCACGGTCGACCCAGAGTTCGTGCACAACGCCGCCTGCCTCGCTATCGGCCCCGAATACGGTCATGCCGCGAGGATCAGGATCCTTGCTGGAAACCGTAAAGCCAGGCGCGACACGCAGCGGCACGATCATCGGTTGGCCGTCAATGGTGTGATCGGGTGTGTTGGAGCGCTCTGCGTAGGCGGCAGGTCCAACGGCATCCAACATGGCATTGCCTTCGGGAAGGAGAGGCGCACCCAAATACGAGCCCATCGGCCGGGCTAGGATGCGGCGCGTGTCGTGCTCGGAGCGCGGCGCCATGACGACACTGCCGTCTGCAAGACGGAAGGTCTTGGCAGCGGGAATGGCGGGGAAGCCTTGCACTTTAACGCGTCCACCAGAGCGATCGGCCCGATCAGACTCCAGAGGATAGCCTTCGCGCTTGTCCTCCCTGCGCAGATAAATGATCAGCCCCGCGAAGAAAATCCAAAAAGCATAAAGGACGATTTGAGCGACGTCGAAATAACCCGTAACAGCGCCAGTATTCATCACGCTATCCCCTTAGAAAATATTCAAATCTAACATTCAAGCCAGTTCGTACTCGTTGGAGCGAACGCTTGCGCTCGCGCCGGACCTCACCAAAGGTCCAATTGCTATCAAAGTGGCAAACAGCAAAAGGATCTCTATTTGATAGACCGCGCCGTAGCCGGTGGCTGCACCGACCAGCGCCGGGCCAAGCGATCCGTGCATCGCCAACCCCGTGACGCCGTCGCGCACCGCGCCGCCCAGCGCGATGGCGAAACCCGCACTCGTGGCTTGCACTGCGCCCCACGCTCCAAGCGCCAATCCGGTTTCGCCGTTGCGCTCGCGGGCCATTGCGCCGGCCAACGTCCCCACCAGGAAGAATCCGCCGCCAAAGCCTATGAGAATAACTCCCAGGCGAAACATCAATGGCGAATCCATCGGGGCGGCAAAGATGACTGCCGCAAATGCCGCCAATCCAATCAGTAGACCGTAAGCGGCCACGCGGTACGGATCGGCGCCGTGCACCAAGAATCGCGCCGCAATTGAAAAGGCCGCGAGCATTCCGCCCGCGAGCATCGCGGTCAGCGTCGTGGTGGCGGCCACCGGCAAGTGAAGAATCTCCCCGCCGTAGGGTTCGAGCACGATATCCTGCATATTGAAGGCGGCCGTGCCCAGCGCGACGGTTACCAGGAAGCGCAGCGCGCGGGAGTGTTTGGTAAATTCGCGCCACGAATCCAGGAATTTTGCTTTCGATTCGACAACGAGAGTGCGCGCCGTACCGCGCGCCTCTTGTTTCCACAGAGCCGCAATGTTTAGCGCCATGGTCACCATGGCGGCGCCTTGAATGACCTGGATGAGACGAATTTCGTTGAAGTTGGCGAGCAATTTGCCGAACGCAATACCGGCACCGACCATTCCAAGCAGCAGCATCACATACATGAGTGCAACCACGCTCGGGCGCGATTCGGCCGGCGCTAAATCAGTGGCCAGCGCCAACCCCGCCGTTTGCGTGGTCTGCAGTCCGGCGCCCACAAGCAGAAACGCCAATGCTGAGGCGAGCTGACCGATCCAAATCGGGCCGTGCGTATCTCCCGAGAGAATGAGCAGCGCAAACGGCATGATCGCCAAGCCGCCGAACTGCAACAGCGTGCCCATCCATAAGTAGGGGACCCTGCGCCAGCCGAGCGCCGATATGTGATTGTCCGATCGGAACCCGATGAATGCGCGGAAGGGCGCGAATACCAGCGGTAATCCGACCATCAACGACACCAGCCAAGCGGGCACTTTCAACTCGACGATTAGCACACGATTCAACGTGCCGATCAAGAGCACCATCGCCATGCCGACGGAGACCTGAAACAGCGAGAGACGTAGTAGCCGCGACATCGGCAGTTGGGCGCTGGCCGCATCTGCAAAGGGCAAGAACTCGGTGCCGATCCGCATCCATCGGCGCGCAAACTGACCGCGAATCAACTTCATGAGTGCACCAGCTCCAGGGCTTGGGATTTGTAAAAACCGCTGGCGATACGCTGCGTGCGTCCGATGCGCCAGCCGCGGAGCAGCGGCTCGACGCCTATCGCTCTGCGTATCGCAGGCTCTGAAATCGGCTCGAGCGCCGGCGCGCGATCGCTGCGCGGAAACAAACGGCCTGCAGCCCACATCAACGCCAGCGCGGGGGTTTTTGGCGCAAAGGTAAAGATAATCGAGCGCCGTGTGCGGGGCGCGAAGCCTGCGAGGACGCGCAGCACATCGGCCATGGTGTAGTGGATGAGAGAATCCATCGCAACCACGTGATCGAATTGCCCGAAAGCTGGATCGAACATGTCGCCGACGCGGAAATCAATGTTTCCCGCCCCGAGATGCGGCGGCAGCCGCTCGCGTGCCAGCGCCACCAAAGTTGGCGACAGATCGACCGCCGTTACGCGCGCTCCGCGTCGTGCCGCTTCCACACTGAGCGCGCCGGTTCCACAGCCGGCATCGAGCACCTGCACCGACTCAAGATCGTGCGGCAGCCAGGAGAGGAGTGTGCCGCGCATCGCGTCACGGCCGGCTCTAACAGTTGCGCGGATCCTGCTCACCGGCGCTGCCGAGGTCAGGCGCGCCCATGCATCGACGGCAGTTCGGTCGAAATACATTTCAAGCTCGCCCCGGCGTTGTTGATAGCTTGGATTTGACATTAGTCGAAGCCCAACAAATCGAAGATGTCGCGATCTTTCATCGCCTCGGCGATCAGCGGATCTGTGCCGTCCCAAAGCGCTTGGGCCAAGCGTAGATACTCGGTTTGAACGGCGTCGAGCTCGGGCGAACTTTCCATCTCGAACAGAGTCGCCTTTTTCAGGCGGCTGCGCCGTATGACATCCAGATCCGGGAAGCGGGCCATGGTCTTCAATCCGACCTTGTTGTTGAATTTGTCGATCTGGTCGGTGCCGGCACTGCGATTGGCGATCACGCCGCCGAGACGCACGGCATAGTTCTTCGATTTCGCCTGAATCGCGGCGACGATCCTGTTCATGGCAAAAATGGAATCAAAATCGTTGGCTGTGACGATTAGAGCGCGGTCGGCATGCTGCAAAGGCGCCGCGAATCCGCCGCACACGACGTCGCCCAGGACATCAAAGATCACGACGTCGGTATCCTCGAGCAGGTGATGTTCCTTGAGCAGCTTGACCGTCTGGCCGACGACATAGCCGCCGCAACCAGTACCGGCGGGCGGCCCTCCGGCTTCCACACACATCACGCCGTTATAGCCCGGGTACACGAAATCCTCGAGGCGCAGCTCTTCAGAGTGGAAATTCACGGATTCCAATACATCGATCACCGTCGGAACCAGACGTTTCGTCAGCGTGAAGGTGGAATCATGTTTTGGATCGCATCCGATCTGCAGCACCCGTTTGCCCAGCTTCGAAAATGCCACCGACAAATTCGAGGACGTTGTGCTTTTGCCGATCCCGCCTTTGCCGTAAACAGCGAAGACTTTTGCGTTGCCGATCTTAAGGTTTGGATCCAAGGGAACTTGAACGCTGCCCTCGCCATCGGGCGGCCGAATGGGGCGATGCTTGAGCGCCGAAACCGGAACAGTGGCAATGGTCATGCGGCTACCCCTTGATATATGCCTTCCAATCGATCTTCGAGTTCTTCTCCGGCCGCGCGCAGCGCAGCCAGCGTGGTCTCGTCGGGCTGCCAGTACTTTCTATCGGAAGCTTCCAGTAGTCTATTCGCGACCTTCGTCGAAGCAGTAGGATTGAGCTTCGCCAGCCGCTCGCGCATCTCAGGATCCAGTATGAAGGTTTGCGTGATTTGCTCGTACACCCAGGGCTGGACCTCGCCAGTGGTTGCCGACCACCCCATGGTGTTGGTCACGTGCGTCTCTATTTGACGCACACCTTCGTACCCATGCTCCAACATACCCTCGTACCATTTAGGATTCAGGGTGCGGGTGCGGGTCTCCAATCCAACCTGTTCCGCGAGCGTGCGGATCGTGCCGTCGCCGCTCGTATGGTCAGCAATGTAGACAGGGGCGGGAATTCCCCCTCGGGCGCGGCGCACCGCGCTGTTGATGCCGCCCAGAGTGTCGAAGTAGGTATCGACGGTGGTGACACCGAGTTCCACAGAATCGAGATTCTGGTACGTCAAGTGAACATCGGCGAGCACGCTGCGCAGTAACTTTGCGTGTTGGATTGGTCTGCCGGCGCGGCCGTAGGCGAAGCTCTTGCGTCGCGTATAGGTCTCGGCAAGTTCATCTTCAGCATCCCACCGGCCATTCTCGATCAGGTGGTTGACGTTGGATCCGTAGGTGCTCTCGGCGTTTCCATAAACACGCAGTGCGGCGGTTTCCAAATCGCAGCCGTGTTCCTGCTGATAGCGAAGAGCGTGCTTGCGGACAAAGTTTTGCTCCAGCGGCTCATCGGCCGAGGCCGCAAGGAAGGCAGTCTCAGCGAGCAATTTGATCTGTAGCGGCAACAAATCACGGAAGATTCCCGACAGAGTGACCATTACGTCGATGCGTGGACGACCGAGTTCAGCGAGCGGAATCAACGTGGCACCGGCGATTCTTCCGTAGGCATCGAAACGCGGGCGAGCACCTACCAAGGCAAGGGCCTGACCGATCGGAGTGCCCTCGGTCTTGAGATTGTCCGTACCCCACAGCACCAGTGCGATCGATTCCGGGAACGGGTTGCCGCAGGCGATGTGGCGGGCAATCAGCTGCGTCGCCTGCTGCGCACCCTGCATCACTGCAAAACTGCTGGGGATTCTAAAAGGATCAAATCCATGCAAATTGCGTCCCGTCGGTAACACCCCTGGCGTGCGTACGACATCGCCTCCCGGGGCGGGACGCAAAAAGCCGCCGTCGAGCGCGCGTACGATGGCTTTGGTCTCCGCGTTGTCCGCGAGCAGTCGATTGACGTGCTCAAGTTCGTGCATGCGTGCGAGGCTCGACTCGCATACCGGCAATCCAGCCTCTGCGAGGGCGCGCTCACAGGAACTTCCCTCGACCAGCGCGCGCACTGCAATTCGATTAGCGGCCGGTGACGCTGCGCCATCGGCGCCGTCCGTCATGGCCAGCAGAAAGTCGATCCGCGCGGGCGGTGCCGTGGATCTACCGACCACATGCAGGCCATGAGGAATCAACGTATGCTCGAGCTCGAGTAGTTGAGTTCCGACCGCGCTTACGCGGGCTTCCGCATTAGGGCCCCACGCCGGCTCGGGCGTCGCCAAATCAAGTGCGGCGGCTTGAGATTGAATCAATGCTGCCAAGGGTTCGCAGCCCCCGGCTCCCGGCTCGAGCGAACGCCAGCTATCGATGGAATTCTTCAAGTCGACAAGTCCGCGGTACAGTCCCGCACGGGCTACGGGCGGCGTCAAATAACTGATGAGCGTAGCGCCGATGCGTCTCTTGGCAATCGTGCCCTCCGATGGATTATTGGAGGCGTATAGGTACAGATTCGGCATGTCGCCGATCAGTCGATCCGGCCAGCAGGCTGCACTCATGCCGGACTGCTTTCCCGGCATGAACTCCAGCGCTCCATGCGTGCCAAAATGCAGGACGGCGTGCGCTGCGAAATCTTCGCGTAGAAAGCGATAGAATGCCGAAAAAGCGTGCGTGGGCGCGAAACCCTTTTCGAACAGCAGCCGCATCGGATCGCCCTCGAATCCAAATGCCGGCTGAATTCCGACAAAGATATTGCCGAACCGCTCGCCAAGCACAAAAATCGACGTGCCGTCGCTCTGCTGGTTGCCTGGAGCGGGCCCCCACTGCGCCTCTATTTCCTTGAGGAAGGGCTCGCGGCGCACGTGTTCGTTCGACGCGATGCGCTTGTAGACGTTAGCAATCGAACCGAATTTGGCAGCATTGCCATTGATGATTTTTTCGCGCAACTCAGTGACATTGGCCGGTAGCTCGACCCAATAACCTTCGCGTTTGAGGGTCTCGAGGGTCAAATACAAGGACTCGAACACCGACAGAAATGCAGCGGTGCCGGTGTTGCCTGCGTTCGGCGGAAAGTTGAACAACACGAAGCCGATCTTGCGATCGCGGCGCGCGGCGCGGCGCAGTGCGACCAATTTGGCGACCCGAGCTGCGAGCGTCGCAGCGCGTTCTTGGTGCGCAACCA
>JALYIT010000111.1 GCA_030775645.1 Pseudomonadota bacterium
CTTCTTCACCGCTCAGCTGCAACCGGGCACCAGCTATAGCTACTTCTGCTCCGCACCAGGGCACTACAGCATCATGAAAGGACGCTTCGTCCTCAACACCCAAAACGTACCCGCCGTCGCCAGCAACGTATCCAAATAGCGCGGTACAAAGTCCCGGCCGAGGGGCCGACTCAGGTGTAAAGGTGAGTCGCCGGCAGGCCAAGCCGCAGGCAGGACTCTGTGGCGGGACTTGTGAGCGGAACGACCCGGTTTGAGAGGCCTCCGGCCGTTTGAACCAGCCATTTTTCGCGAGGCTTTAACCCATAGGCTTCCGTGAGACCGAGCAACAGGCGGATCCACTCCGGGACGAGATCCACTGCTGCGCGCACCAGTACGGGCTGTAACCAAAGGAGCGGGCGCGGCAGGGCGGGGGTTTCACGCATGATCTGCAGAAACTCATACACCACCTGCGACCTATCCAACCTGCCGCGCATGGAGTCGAAAAATCCCTGAGCTGCGGCGGCTGTCTGCGGAGCGTCGAGCACGCCATAAAGACGGGAGGCGGGCGCGCCTTCGCGATATACCGCATCACACTGGGCAGGACTGAGAGCTTCGACATAAAGGTTGTAGGCTGCTGCAAAGCTAAATACGGCGGTGACCTGCACCCAGCCCAAAAGGCGCGGATCGTTTGCCGAATATCGAACGCCCGCAGCAGTCTCGCCATCGACGGCCGCATGTTTGCGGACCACCGCTGCGATCATGGGCTCGGCGACGCTCCGGGCTCCATAAACCGTGACCATCGCCGCTAATCCCGTCCGCCGCAAGCGGCCAAGCGGGTCTTTGCGAAATGTCGAATGATTCCATATCCCGGCACATACGGCGGGTTCGGCCAGTTCCAAGATGACAGCGGCGACCCCGCCCACAAAAAGAGCAATCGGATTCTTAAAAACGCGCCATGAAGTCGAATCTGGCCCGACCAGAGCCTCCTCCCGAAACGGCCGCCTGAAATCGATGGTCCGGTTTGGCTCAGCACGCAACAGAGCATCAATAGTCTCGTCAATATGACGTTGCACAACCTTTGGCAGACGGATGATCGCTCGCATCAGGCGGCCACCGCCGGGCTCACCGCGCGCCGATGCCAGGTCTCAAGCCGGCTGTGCTCTTGCACCCCGATACCATCTTTCCAGCAAGTGATCGAGCGATAGCGGACCCGCTCCTGCAATTGCGAGCCACAAGAACAGCGCCAAGTATTCGAACTCATCGAAGCCGAGCAAGGTCTCGAGCGAATCTACGTCTCCCCATTTGGCCGATCGAATGGCGACGATCATGGTGATTCCGAGCGCGCCCGCGGAAATCCTGGTGAAGAATCCCAATAGCAAGAATATTCCGCCAAAAAACTCCACTCCCGATACAAACGGAGCGAGGACCTGCGGCAATGGGATCCCCCAACTGGCGAAATTCTCCGTCACCTGATGTAGGCCTTGCAGCTTGCCCCATCCGCTCCACATAAACACCCATCCTACCGTGATACGGGCAAACAACGGAGCCAGCCAGCTCAGATGATGCGCAACGTGTTTCGGCCAGTCGATCAACCACCGTACCAATATTTTCATGATTGCTCCCGGAATTTCTCGAGCCTGGCTCTGCGCCCATGGGGCGGACGCTGAAGACGAAATGGTACACATGTGAGAGACCGGGCGGCTCACAGGTTTATTTCCGCAGCTCGCGGCAGACGAAATACCCCCTGACCACTTCGCACAACAGATGGGAATGGGACGCACGCCTTTCAGCCTCGATTGGGAGTTGGTGAGGTTTTGACAGTCGGACTTTCCCTACAAGCACTCGTCCAGCCGACGACTGGTGAGCGGGCGTCAAAACTATAGTCTTGTATGGGACTTGACACTTAACCAATGGAGGCAACGGATGGAAAAGCAATCACCGAATCACGGCGAGGGAGATCCGGAGGCAGCCGAGCGCTTCAATACCGCGGAACGCGACTTCGTCAAATCTGAACGCGGCAAGAAGAAAATTGAGCAAGGGGTGCAGGCCCGCCCCGGCGAAGAAGCCGAGCTAGAGGAAGCCGAGAAGCGAGCAGGCGCGCGAGCTAAGGCTGATGATTCCGACCGCATAGCGCGCAAGTAGAGTCCTCGCAGCCGAACAGGCCGGCGCGGCCGGTTCCTTTTCGGCTGTGGCGTCGACCTTCATGTGAACTTTCGCCTGTACCCACAGATCGATTTTTCGGACCGGCGACACAGATTTAAACGCGGTTTGCGGGTTCAATTCTCCTTAACGGATGATACCAGCCGCTTATTTCGGCACGGGTCTCCACCAGGGAGGTGAATTCGTGAGGCACGCTTTAGCGCTCCTGGCCCTGCTGGTGGGGATACAAGTATCTGCATCCGCCCGCGCGGATCTGCGCCCTGACCAAACTCACACGGCCTTGGCGGCCATAGAGGACGCCAAATCTCTGGTCGCTGCAGGGCGCGGCCAGCTTCTATTGGTAGGCTCGGCATTGGCGACGGATCAAGTACCGAGCGAAAACGTATTGGTCATCTTGGAACACCCCATCCTTCGCGATATGAGGCCTGGGACGATCCTTATGCTCTCCAAAAACGGCTGCGAACCGAGGGAGGCGTGTCTGATCGCGCGGCGAGTCTCCGAAGTCGATGTCAAAGGCCAAGTGCAGACCGACCCCTATACCACTGCCGGGTTGCTGCTCGGCAAAACCGAAGCCACGCTGCTCGGCATCGTCTCCTATGCGATCGATCTGGAAACCGACTCGATCCGCGACATGCGCGTTGGCCGTGCCCAAGCGTCAGTCACCTTGTCGCAAGCGATCGCTGAAGAAGCGGCGCAGACTCGCGCGCGCCGATTTTGAGCCGCGTGGGAACGTAACCTCGGGAATGTGACCCCCGCAGGCCCACTGAAAACCTGCCAGGGGTCACCCATGTTATCCCTCCAATGCGACTTTGATTCGTTGCGGCTGGGCTTTGGGTTGCTTCGGGATGACGATTTGCAGCACGCCATTTTTCCCGGCAGCACGCACGGCATTGGAGTCCACCGTTTCTGGCAGCGAGAAGCGCCGATGGAAGCGACCGTCCGGCCGTTCATTGCGAACCCGCTGGACATCTCTCTCGGCAGCATCGCGTCCGCGGTTTCCCCCGACCGACAGTACGCCTTGATCCAAAGTGATATCCACCGTGTTGGGATCGACGCCGGGGATGTCGATCTTCAGCACGAAGCGATCGGCGTACTCTTCAATGTCTGCTGGCGGGATCCAGTCCGCAGTCGCGGAAGAACTCGCATTGTCATCAGAGCTCCTCTCGCCATCAAGATAGGTGTTGAGATGGCGCTGCAGTTGATTGAGGACGGTCCATGGTTCATAGCGCGACATATTCATATCTGTACCTCCCGTTTTTTGAAGTGCCTCTGGCGCTTTGCCATTACCACTGCATATAGGGGACGGGGTGATTTTTTCAAGCGCTCACCAGTTGATTCCCGCGCTTCGGATGCAGACTAGGAATCTGCAGCTCACTGCCGCGGCTCGGGGGTTTTTGTCAGTTGAAAACTAATTAATTATCAACATGTTAAAGACGATATTTATGTTTCTTATTCACAAGAAATCTTTTGTATGATCGTCAGCCCGCCCTTTCTCGATCATGTCCCCTCTCGACGGTGGGTTCACGCGTTCGCCCGCACATCTGTGGGGTTAAGGCTCACTGGGCGCGAACGTATCGCAGGCCTCTATCTTGCCAGAGTCAACGCCTTTCTTGAACCAAGCAACCCGCTGCGCACTGCTGCCATGGGTAAAGGATTCGGGAACCACCGTCCCTCTTGTGCGCCTTTGCAGTGTGTCGTCTCCGATCTGCGATGCGGCATGGAGGGCAGTTTCGATATCACCAGGTTCTAGGCGCCAACCTTTTTCTCGTTGAGAACGATTCGCCCAAACGCCGGCCAGACAATCAGCTTGCAGCTCCAGCCGTACGCTGATCGTGTTGCCCTCTGCTCCGAAAGCGTGGTCCCGCCGAGCATCGGCTTTACCCAAGATACCCAGGAGATTCTGAACATGGTGTCCCACTTCGTGGCCGATCACATAAGCGTGTGCAAACTGACCGGGGGCACCGAGTTTCCTCGTCATGACATCAAAAAAACCCAGATCCAGATAAACGACGCGATCCTGGGGGCAGTAGAACGGTCCCGCCGCCGCCTCACCCTGGCCACATGCAGTCGGATAGGTATCGCGGAACAGACGCAGCTTCGGATCATGATAGGTTAAGTTGCGCTCCTGGAACGCTGCAGTCCACACCGTCTCGGTGCTGCGCAGCATTTGCGATACAAATTTGGCTTCGGGATCATCGGCTGGTGGGCTCTTCGCCGGCTGGTCCGCCGCGTTCTGTGCGGGTGGGGAAGCTGAACCGTCCCCGCTCATCAATCCGAGTAGCACAAGCGGATTGACGTGGAATATCCAGCCGCCGATGAGGGCAAGCGCGATGCCCCCGAGACTTATTCCGTGAATAGGTCGGAAGCCGCCCGAGCCGCGGACGTCTTCGACATTTTGGCTTTCACCCTGATCGTCCAGTCGCATGTCTACTCTCCCACTAACAACGGCGATCCCTGACCTAGGCCACCCCTACCCGAGCCACGACCGTCTGCAGCGCACTGCAGGGCAGGGTGGGGCCAAAGTCTAGCGGAAGATGTAAGACAATATCGCTATCTTATGTCCCTCCCGATCCCGACTCGTTCCAACGCGTTGCCACCGGTGCGGCCCGCGGATCAGCATCATCCTGGTACGCTCCTGATGAACACGGATCTGGGATTCGGCGCGGCAGTGTATGGAGTGGGCTCCGGACTGTTTTTCGCTGGCTACGCGCTATTTGAGGTGCCCTCGAATATATTGCTGATGCGCTTCGGGGAACTGAGTTGGATCGCGCGCAGCAAGCTGACCTGGGGATTGATCTCGGCGGGGATGATATTCGCAGCGGCGCCGCTGCAGTTCTATGATTTTTCAGGAGGATAAACATGGCTTTTGCGTCTGATATTTTGGCCACCGGTACAGTGCAACAGGACGACGACGTGTTGCGTATTACGAAGTGGGATTTTGAGCCGGGCGCTGTCACCGGCCACCATCAGCACGCTTGGCCCTACTTTGTCGCCATGCTGGTGGCCGGCACTCTTCGCATCGATGATGGCACAAACGTGAAAGAGGTCGTGTTGGCCGCAGGGCAAGCGTACATGCGTCCTGCCGGCATCACACACGACGTCATGAACGGATCCTCTCACCCTATTGCTTTCGTGGAAATTGAGGTGAAGCGGCCCGAAGCTTTAGTGGTCAACAGCAGTCTCTCAGACAAAGATTCTTGAGTGATGCCGCGGACACTGCCGCAGCGGCGCGGGCAAGAAGGCCAGAGCCTAATACAACGCGTTTTTTTCATGGAGTTTCTTTCTGACTGGCTTACGTTTGGAAATTTTGGCATCGCTAAATGCAGCGGAGCGCAGAAGACGCGGTGCCGGGAAACCGGTCGCGCCGCCACCGCAAGGTGGAGGTGGGCCTCGACCTACCGAGGGAATGGCCAGGTCTGGGCAGATAATCACCTGCCCATGCTCTGAGTTCCGCCCACGTACGCATCTTCGTGTGAAACCGCCGGTGGTTGTATTATCATCGCCCAAACGTATGCCAGCGCCAGAAGTGCCAATGAAATGGGCGGTTATTTGAAGTATCAGACGACGGTCGTCGGCGCCCACAGCGTCCCGGATTGGTTCGAAGCTTTGGATCGCCTGATTGCAGTCGGTCAACTGCATATGGGCGCAATGATTGACGCCCAGTATCGCGCTACGCAAGCCGCAGTACTCGATCAGGAACTCGCCGGAATCGATGTGGTGACGGGCGGCGAGATGCATCGACGGACGCACAATCGTCACTCGCCCCCAAACGCAATGCTCAATTTCTTTTGGCAGAAAATTCCCGCGTTTCAAGGAGCCACACGGCCTAAGCCCATCACTGCACACGACCAGGACGTTTTTCACCCGGCAGCCACCTGCAAAGCCAAGATTGAGGATACCGTGGAGCTGGGTCTTGTTGAGGAGTTCAAGGCCGTCTCGGCCATCACTCGCCGGCCGGTCAAGATCACAATGACGAGTCCGCTGATGCTGTCGAAAGTCGCCTTCGACGAATACTATGGCAATGGCCGCTCGATGATGTTGGACCTGGGCAAGCTGTTAAATCGAAACTTCAAGAAACTGGCGGCGGCGGGGTGCCGCAATATCCAACTCGACGAGCCCTTATTTACAATCGCGAACGAGGCGGAGGCTGACGCTGCTGTCGAGGCAATCAATCTTGCAATCGAGGGGTTGCCGGGCGACGTGCACGTTTCCGTCCACGTTTGCCAAGGCAACTACGCCGTCGGCAAGGAATACGACGGCCAGATCGGGCATCGATATTTCGATCATGGTCGTTATAAAGCCGATAAGATATGCGGTATTCGCTGTTCCTCCTTTCTGGTGGAGCACGACATGACACACCACTACGAACGGCTTCTTGGGAACAGACAGCTCGGAGTCGGAGCTGTCGACGTACAGGATCCGAAAGTGGAAACGGGCGAATTGGTCGCCGAGCGTATCCTCGCTTACCGCTGGTTGACTCCCGAGCAGACCATCATCACGAGTTCCTGCGGCTTCAATCATTTGCCGCAAAAAACTGCGTTCGGAAAACTGCAAGCGATGAGGGAAGCCAAGCGGGTGCTCGGCGGCTGATGTCTTCGGGACATGGTGAGCTGCGCAGCACATACTCATGAGCCCCGGTAATGATGACAGTGGACCGACCGTCCGAACGAGAGCGCTGCTGCGCGAAAAAGATGAGTTACTCGATCTCGCGCAGGAAGCAGCCGGTATCGGAATCTTCGAATGGCAGGTTACGACAGGAAGTATCTGGCTGTCGGCGCAACTGCTCTCACTCTACGGGATGACCGAATTCGACGGGCGTTACGCAACATGGGTCGAAGCGATATTCCGAGAAGACAGGATCCGGGTTGATGATCTAATTAAAACGGCATTGGCGTCGGGCGATCGCGAGTTCACCACGGAGTTCCGCGTCAAGCGCCCGAAAGATGGCGACATCCGGTGGATTCAAGCGCGCAGTCTGGCTTTCTACGACGCCGATCGGCAACCTGTCCGCGTTGTCAGTGTCAACGTCGATGTCACCGAACAGAAACGCGCGATGGTGCAGCTGCGGTCCTTCACTGACACCCTGGAGGATCGCGTTCGGGAACGCACCCGGGAATTGGAAGCTGAGTATGCAGCTCGCCAGAAGGTCGAGGAGACGCTCCGGCAATCACAAAAAATGGAAGCTATCGGTCAGCTGACCGGCGGCGTGGCACATGACTTCAACAACCTATTGAGCGTGATCCTGGGGGGCTTGGAGGCGATCGGCAGGCAGATTCAGAACCTGCCGCAGTCAGCCGCAACGAGCCGAATTGCCCGGTCAAAAGAGATGGCGATACAGGGAGTACGGCGTGCAGCATCGCTCACGAGCCGTCTGCTTGCATTCTCGCGCCAACAACCACTGGCCCCGACGGGCGTGGACGCCAACAAGCTGGTTGCCGGGATCGGAGACCTGCTGAGACGCACCCTCGGAGAGCAAGTGTCCCTGGAAATGGTCCTGGCGGGCGGCCTCTGGCCGACGTTTGTCGACGGCAATCAGCTGGAAAATGCCCTGCTCAATCTCGCGGTCAACGCCCGAGATGCAATGCCGTCTGGTGGTAGCTTGACCATCGAAACCGGCAATGCTTCCTTGGATGCAGCCTATGTCACCGGACTCACGGAACCCGTCACGCCAGGACAGTATGTCATGATCGCCGTGACGGATACGGGATGCGGCATGGACGCTTCGACTCTCTCGAGGGTATTCGAGCCGTTTTTCACCACCAAGGCAGTCGGGAAAGGCACCGGTCTCGGATTGAGTCAGGTGTACGGCTTCGTGCGCCAGTCTTCCGGCCACATTCGCATCTATAGCGAATGCGGCGAGGGCACCACCGTCAAGCTCTATCTACCTCGCCACTTTGAAGCCGCAAAAGCTGCAAAGACGGTCTCCGAAGTGCAAGCGCCAAAAGCCATCGGAGCTGAATGTATTTTGGTCGTGGAGGACGACGATGCGCTACGCGTCCACGCGACTGACATCCTGAATGAACTCGGCTATAGAGTCATTGCGGCGGCAAGCGGTGCTGACGCGCTCGCGGAGTTACGCGCGCACCGCGATATCGATCTGCTGTTTACAGATGTCGTCATGCCGGGCGGGGTCAATGGCCGGCAATTGGCCGACGAGGCAATCAGACTGCAGCCGGGTCTCAAAGTGCTGTTCACCACGGGCTATACACGTAATGCAATTGTGCACCACGGACGCCTCGATCCCGGCATCGACTTGATTGGCAAGCCCTATTCGTTCCATGAACTCGCATCGCAGGTGCGCGCTCGGCTGGATGCGCCTGCTTGAAATTGCCGGGGCTCGGACGCGGTTGCCTTCGTCTCCGTCATTTCTTCGCGGTTCGCCGCTCATTGATCAGCAGTTCGCGGTAGAGTTCGATGGTCTGATCGGCGATGGCAGACCAGGCGAACTTCTCTTCGGCGCGCTTGCGGCCCGCTTCTCCGTAGCGCTTCGCTTTGGCGCGATCGTTGAGAAGATCCGTGATCTGGACCGCGAGTGCGCGCGCAAACGTGGCGGGCTCAGCCGGCAAGGTTGTCTTAGGATCCGGGTCGAAGGCAACCAGGTGGCCAGTCTTGCCCTCCACGACGACCTCCATAATACCGCCGGTTGCGGAGGCGACCACGGGCGCATTGCAAGCCATCGCTTCGAGGTTGATGATGCCGAAAGGCTCGTAGACCGATGGGCAGCAAAATACGGCACAGTGCGAGTAGAGCTGGATAGCCTCTCTCTTGGTGACCATCTGTTCGATCCAGACGACCGCAACGGACCCGCCTGCGGCGCGACGTACATCGGCTATCTTTTGGCGCATCTCTGCCGCTATCTCAGGAGTATCGGGCGCGCCTGCGCAGAGGACTACCTGAGTCCCCGGGGGCATGTAAGGAATGGCATCGACGAGGTGCGTGACGCCCTTCTGGCGGGTAATTCGCCCAACGAAGAGAACGTATGGGCGGGCGGGGTCGACGCCATATTTTTTCAGTGCGGTGATGTCCTCGGTGTACCGATACTCATCTAGGTCGATGCCGTTGTAAATGACATGGATGCGCTCTTGATCGACCTCAGGATAGGCCTTAATGATGTCCGCTTTGGTGCCGTTCGAAACGGCAATGATGGCATCGGCGTCGAGGACGGCGGTGCGTTCCATCCACGATGACAGGGCATAGCCGGTACCCAGCTGATCGGCCTTCCACGCCCGCAGCGGTTCCAGCGAATGCGTCGTAAGGACGCTGGGGATGTTGTAGAGCTTCTTTGCCAGGAAGCCAGCCATCGATGCGTACCAGGTATGTGTGTGGACGAGCTCGATGGCGTCGAGTTCCCGCAGCTGCGCTAAGTTGATGGCGAAGGCGTCCACGGCACCTTTGAACTTTTGATGCGAGTCACCGCTGCTCCCGGACGGTAGCTCAAGGCCACGGACATGAAGAGCGCCGGCATCCTCGCGCTGATTGCCCCAGCAGTGCACCTCAACCTCGATCTTTTTGGCCAGTTCCCGCGAGAGGTATTCAACGTGGACGCCGGCGCCGCCATAGACGTTAGGCGGGTATTCACGAGTGATCAGGCCCACGCGCATTGCTTTCCCCAAGGCTTTTCCCAAGTTGTCGTTGCCGCGTCGGCAGGCATTGTCGGCAATCCGTGCCGCCAGAGTGCTGCGAGATTTTAGTATATAGCGGCACTATTCAGTGCAGTCATATGAGGGCGACCGGCCAGACGGGCGAAGTCTTCACCACGCAGATGAACCGCCGAACTACTTCTCGACCAATGCCTGGCTTGATGATGATCTGATTTCTTATATAATCATCTAATAAACTGATTTAAATCGTGTATCTACTGCAAAGTACGCAGCGTTGGGGGTGGCGACGCAAGTCATCATCCGGTGCTGATGGCGACCGCATGCGGTCGGGGAAATGGGGTGTTACGACGCGCGCCATCCGCCCCAAACGATAATTCCCATGCCGCTCAAAGTTACTGCGGCCCCGATCATGTCCCAGCGCGTTAATGGAACCCCATCCACTTGCCAAAGCCAAACGAGTGCGACGGAGATGTACACGCTGCCATAGGCGGCATAGACACGACCGGAGGCTGTAGGATGCAAGGACAATAGCCAACTGAACAATGCAAGGCTCACTGCAGCGGGGATAAGAAGCCAGGGGGAGCCGCCTTTTCTCAGCCACAGATACGGTAAGAAGCAACCCATTATCTCCGCGAGTGCCGTCAGCGTGAAAAGCCCGAAGGTTCTAATGAGTGGCATCGCGGGCATCCTCCTGAGGACCTTTACACTGTAAATTGCCGCGTGCGAAACTGAAAGACAAGCTCGTGCGTTGTTTTCCTGCAAGCGGTCGGAACTCGGGCAAAAACCATCATTGGCATATTGAAATCCACATCTTGCTCCGCAACGATGCACCCTTCAGCGCTGTGCGCGCACGGCATTGTTCGTGCTTTTTAAACTAATGAAGGGGCGGCGGCGATGACCGACGATACTAAAAAAGAGACGCTGGAGCAGGAGGTCGAACATATTCTGGAAGAGTCCCGTATGGTCTTGCCGGGGATTCAGGCGCTATTCGGTTTTCAATTGATCGCCGTGTTCAACCCGCGTTTCGATGATGTTTTGGGACAGGGGGCTCAAAAGCTGCATCTTGGGGCGGTCATTCTTACCGCCGCCGCCATCGCGCTGATAATGGCGCCCGCTGCCTATCATCGCCAAGTCGAGCGGGGGTCGATTTCCCGCTATCTCGCCACCTATGCGTCTCGACTCATTGCGACTGCCATGGCGCCACTTCTCATCGCGCTTTCGATCGAGGTATCTCTGGTGGCTTTCGTCGTACTGCGCGACATATTTTTGAGTGCCATCATCGGCGGCGCCATTTTCCTTGCTTTTACTTGGCTCTGGTATGGATTCCCTGCTTTAAAAAAGCGAAAACGATCTAACCGGAAATAATTGCCATCGCAATGAAGGTGTCGTCATGAGCGGCGCAGGAGGCGGTACCCCGTAGCAAACCACGTATAATGATACGTTATGAAAGCACTCATTTTCGACTTGGATGGTACGCTGATTGATTCTGTGTATGCACATACTCTGGCTTGGCAGCGTGCATTGAAAGAAGTGGGGATTGAGACGCCGGCCTGGGAGATTCACCGCCGCATCGGCATCAGCGGAAAACTGTTGGCGAAGAGCATTGCCCGCGAGCAGGAGCGCACTTTGAGCGACGCTTTGATAGAAAAAGCCGAGGGTCGACACAGTGCCATATTTCGCGAGATCACGCCCTCGGCATCCCCTCTTCCGGGAGCATGCGACTTGCTGAGGTTTCTGCATCGGGCCCAAATTCCGCACGGGATCGCGACTTCCGGCAAGCGGGTGGAAATAGGCGACTCCCTGAAGGCACTCGCCGTAGGGTCCGACGTCATCGTAATCGCCGGCGACTCCGTCGAACGGGCGAAGCCCGATCCAGATTTGTTCTTGCAGTGCCAGCATGAATTGGGGATCGCGCCGTCCGAATGCCTGGTAGTGGGCGACGCAGTGTGGGACGTTCATTCCGCCCGGCGCGCCGGAATATCAGCTGTCGGAGTCCTTACAGGAGGGTTCGGAGAACAGGAACTGTATAACGCGGGTGCTATGCGCGTGTATGCCGGTGCCCGCGAACTGCACCGCGCACTTGACGAGCTGGGTTTCACGTCCTTGTGAACTCATAGGATCTCCTGCCGATTGACGGCGAGAGAGACCCCATTCAACCAGGCGCGTCGAACTGCTCACCGGTATGCAACTTTTTGCCATTCGCAGACGACGGTTCGACCGGTACATCAGGGGTGCGGGTAGCATTGGAAGGCGTCGTGGCGTCACCCGTCGAGATATTTATTCCTGCGATGCCGAGATACTGTCGAAGCTGTTCTACCTCGGGATATTTCGCGTCCCAGTAGACATCGTGACAACTCGCGTAGAGTTGAATCAGACTGCCCTTGAGCAGCGCCGCGGCGACATACGCGGTCGGCAATAGCGCGAGTTCCTCTCGCCCGCACATGGGACAGATTACAGGAAACCGTAATAACGGCTCGGACATGCGGCAGACCTCTGAAATCTACCAGGTACGGCATGGATTCCAACGCGCCACAATTTTATGCCACAAAGCCGGTTCTTGACTATCCGGCCAGGGTCCAGCGGCGTCCACCGAATCTTAGACCACTGTAATTCTGTACAGTCCCACGGTGAGGTGAATTGAAGCCCACGCCGCTGGCATCTCGTTCGGTATGCTCTCAAGATGCCTCAGAAACTTGCCCGTCCTGCTTGAATTGCCTGACTGGCCCAGCGATACGCCCGAGGCGACAGCGAAGGGCTTGTCAATTCTTCCGCGATGCTTTCCACTGCGATGCTCTAGACTGTAGTACTGCCATGTCCAGCACCCCCTCCGCAGCACAGGAAGAGTCCCAGAGCGAGGGTCGAGAGGTCGAATGGCAACTCGCGTCGACCGATCTCGGCTCCGTGCGCCGTTGGCTGGCCGATCATGGCACGATCGACGGACTCGTCCTGGAACCGCGTTCTACCTTGCGGATCTGCGATACATACTTGGACACGGATGACTGGCGAATCCACCGTGCGGGCTTCGCGCTGCGCATACGCTCGGGGGCGGGAAAAGCGGAAGTGACGCTCAAGTCCCTTCATTCCGCGAGCGGCGAGTTCGCAGACCGCCGCGAACTCAGTGAAACACTAGAGAACGGCGAGAGCGAATCAATTCGACACTCCATCGGCCCGGTCGGCTCGCGGGTACAGGCCGTGAGCGGCGCTCACGCATTGGTGCCGCTGTTCGAAGTACGCACGTCGAGGCAGAGATTCGCGATCCACAAGGAAAACGAAAGCCATCAGTTGGGCGAGATCGCCCTCGATGATACCGTGATTTCGCGTCCCCACGGGGAACCCCGTAAGAGCATGCAACGAGTCGAGGTCGAGGCATTTACTCAATCCCATGAACCGCTGCAGTCGCTTGTCAATACCCTGCGCCACGACTGCGCGCTAGAAGCGGCGTCCGACACCAAGTACTCACAAGGCCTGAAGTCGGTGGGCTTGGCTCCCGCGGCAGCACCCCAGTTCGCGCCGATAGCGGTGGACGCTTCCATGACCATGCGGGAGGTCGCCTTCGCGAATCTCCGTCGGTACTTATCTGCCTGGTATCTCCACGAACCCGCAGCTCGTTTGGGGGACAGTCCGGAAGAACTGCACGACTTGCGGGTCGCCGGGCGCCGGTTGGACGCCATCCTGGGCGAGTTTCGATCGTTTCTACCCGCGTCGCTTCTGCGGATTCGGCCCACGCTCAAGAGGGTATTGACTTCGCTCGGTGATGCGCGTGATCTCGATGTCGCCCTAGGCGGGCTGGAGACGTTCAGCCGCGAATTGTCTGTATCGGATCGCGAGAGCGTAGCTCCCTTCAAGCAGCACCTCCTGCGCGAGCGCAGTCAGGCTCGCACCCGGATGTTGGCCGTCCTCGACGCGGTTTCGGTGCAAAGAAATCTGTCAAAGTTAACGGCGCTGTTGGCCGCTCCGGGTGCGGCGTCGACGCCTTCCGCAGCGGGCATGACGCTGACGGCGGCACCGGAGATGATACGACGACGATACCGCAAGGTGCGCAAGTACGCGGACCTCCTGGCGCCGAATTCTTCCGTGGAGGCGTATCACGAGGTGCGCGGCCGCGTGAAGAAGTTGCGGTACGCGCTGGAGTCAGTGGCAGTCATCTACGGGAAACCTGCCGATGAAATGCTCCGAGCGTTGCGCCGCTGGCAGAACACGCTGGGGGTGCAGCAGGATGCAGCCGTGGCGTGCCGCCGCCTCAGGTCCCTTGCCGGCGCGCCACCCAAGGGTATTTCGGCCGAGACATTGTTCTTGATGGGAATGTTGGCGGAGAATTATACAGGCGCCGCGGTGCGGGCTCGGACGCTGTCTGCAAAGGGCTACCGCAAAGTTCGCGGACGGTGGAAGAAGCTGCGTGTCAATCTAGATGTGAAGTCGACAGGCGACTCCAAGCCTGCCGTAGCCCTCAAAGAGTTAAGAGAGGACCCATGCTAAATAAAGTCAAATCCAGCCCGGCCCAACAGCACGAGCCGGCGATCGAACCGTTCTCTCTACAACGGCGTAATTTCAACGGAAGTACCCCGCGGCTGAAATACTGGGGCTTCGCGAATGAAACCGATCCCCTTTCCGACGTATTATTAGCGTCGCCAGACCACTTGCACCACCTCGCGACCAGCTCCCTGTCCCGGAAGTTCCTGCGCGAGGATCCGGCGGACATCCAGATCGCAAAGTCGCAGCATCGCGAGTTGACCGCAGCCTATCGACACTTCGGAGTGCGCGTTCACACAGTTCCCGTAGAACCGGAATTACCCATGCAGGTGTATACCCGCGACTCGAGCGTCATGACGCCTTTCGGTGCCATCATCACGGCCATGTCGAATTGGTGGCGGCGCGGCGAGAACTATGCCGCGATCCGCAACTACGAGCGGTTGGGTATTCCCATCTATGACATGGTGACCGCTGGTTCATTCGAGGGCGGTGACTTCAATGTCATCGAGGAAAATTGCGTATTGATCGGCTGCGGCGGCGCCCGGACGCAGGAAGAAGGGGCGCGCCAGGTCGAGGGCTGGTTCAAGCGGGAGGGGTGGGAGGTTCGAGTGGCATTCTTCGATGAATACTACGTACACATCGATCTCATGGTGGTGCCGATTGCAAAAAAGCTGACAGCAGTCTGCTTGGATTGCACCGAACCTGCACTGGTTACTTGGTTGAGGTCGAAGGGCCACGAGATCATCGATGTACCTTTCCATGACACCATGAATTTAGGATGCAATTTCATGTCGCTGGGGCGAGACCGCGTTATTGCTCCTAAATCCAGCCGCACTCTGATCGAGAAGCTGCGCGCCAGCGGATTTGAGGTGGCTGAAGTCGACATGAGCGAGATTTCTAAAACAGGCGGTGGAATTCATTGCATGGCACAGGCTTTGCGGCGGGAGGCGGCCTAGCGTACGCGGAGTTTTTGGAGACAACTTCCGCCTGCGTCATTACGCTGCGGGCCGGACTATGCGGCGTCACTTGCCTCCTTGATGATGCGGTCGGTCTCGGCCTTGACGTAAGCGGCATCCGTACCGGGAACGAACCGGCTCTGCGCATTGAGACACGAAATTCCGATGCCTAGTGCTACCGGCCACTCGCCACTCTTCCACAATTGCAGAGACGACTTGCGCATCTTCTCAAGAAACGCTTTACGACAAGGAACCGAAGCAGACGAGTAAAATCCAATCACATGGTCGATCGTCTGGTGGACGTGGTTTAGGAATGCCGTCCTAGCGGAGGGGCTTGCACCGCACAGCCGCTCCATAATGTCCTCGTATTCCTTGCGAAGGACTGCGCCGCGCGCTTCCCGCCAAAGATCAAGGATGCCCACAGCCCGTTTAATAGTCGCTGGAGAATTCACCACCAGTTTATGATAGACCAAAAACACATTCACTCAAACGTGTTATCCGGCTCGCATGTCATTGGGGGGTGTATTCGCAGCTCCGTGGCGCGCTCGGGAAGACGCTGATCGCTAGGTGACGGCTGTGCTTTGGCCAAGCGAGCTATCGCGGCGCAGTTAGTGCTTATCGCTTCACTCGAGCTGGATGCCCGCGGTGGCTCGCCGGAGTAGGAATGGGACTACCACGGGTGACGCTCCCGCACTAATGACAGCATGGCCGTTCAGCCGCATCGTCTCGATGTAAGCCTCTGACCGCGCCAAGAGGAGCAATCACGTGCCGGAGATGAAACTTGCCCGATCATTTGTGTCGAAAAGTATTCGGCCTGCACTGCGGCCTCGCCCTGATGATCGCCGCCTGCAGTGCCGGCCAAATAAAAAAAGCGCATCCGGAAGCAGCCACTGCGTCGAATGCGGCGGCGAATGCGGTCGTTGATGCCGAACTTGGCGAGCGTCTTTATCCCGGCGAGGAATCCGTCGCGAAGGAGCTGTCGGTCATCATCGAGCAATCCATCCATAGACAGTACGGGGTCGGCACCGCCCGCCGCGATGCGCACCCAAAAGCACACGGATGTGTAAAGGCGGAAATTCGCGTTCTCAGCACGCTGCCGGAACCACTCGCAAAAGGAATTTTCATTCCAGGCAGGACCTATCAGGCATGGATTCGCTTTTCAAACGGTTCCAGTGATCCAACCCGGGCAGACATCAAACGCGACGCTCGCGGGATGGCCATCAAAGTCTTGGGCGTACCCGGGATGAAGTTATTGGCGGACGAAGATGAGGCGATGACGCAGGATTTCATCATGATCAATCATCCTGTGTTCTTCGCTACCGATCCGGCCCGCTACCTATCATTCATGCAAGAGGCAAACAGCGGTCATTTTTATGCCAAACTCTTGATTCCCTTCGCACTTGGCGCTAAAGGCACGCTGATCGCGTTGCAAACGCGCAGCTCCAAGATCTCCAATCCTCTCCAGACCCGCTATTGGTCCATGGTTCCTTATCAGTTAGGAACTGGTTCAGGCCGCCAAGCTGTCAAGTATTCGGCGCGAGCATGCTCAGCGGCCCGTGACTCAATTCCAGGAAATCCTGATCACGATTTTCTGCGGGGAGCGCTGCGGGACACTCTGCAGAATGGCGATGCCTGCATGGAATTCTTGGTGCAGCCAAGAACATCGAACAGCATGGACGTCGAGGATTCGAGAACGGAGTGGAAGGAGGCGCAAGCTCCTTTCTACCCCGTGGCAACAATACACATGAGGCGACAGATTTTCGACACGCCGGAACAAAACGAATTTTGTGAAAATCTGTCTTTCACTCCTTGGCATGCATTGCCGCAACACAAGCCGCTAGGCGTCACGAATAGACTGCGCAAAGTGATTTATGAGCGCATCAGTCGGGTGCGGCATGACATGAACCAGGTCAAAAGACAGGAACCGGCATCTCGAGATTGATTCTGGCGGCTCGATCGATGCCCCGCTTGGGGATACCCGGTGCGCGAATGCGCTCGATCCGGCTCCTTCCAGGGATGGCAGCGGCATTGCACGGTTTCATCAACCCGCGCCACAAGGGCGAGTTACGGTTGCTGCCGGAAGACTTTGCGCCAGGTGAATGCGGCACAAATCGACGTCACGAGCGCACCGAATCCAAACACTGCCCGCGCCGGCCACGCTGCACTCGCAGCAAGCGATGTTTCATGTCCCCCGAAGTCGACCGAAAACCCATCGGACTGACCGAAAATGGCCACCCACCCTCCGACGACTGCGAAGAGCGTGAGTAATGCAGCTGCCACCGCGGTATTCATTCTGTTCCCGGAAATCCAGCGGCCCGCCAAAATTCCCGTAAACAGGAACACAAAACCAACGCAACCCAGAAGCCAATGCGGAGCATGCACAGAACCGGACGGAACGGCAATTGCGCCGCCGGCGACCGCTAATATAAAAACACCGGCGCCGAGGCAAATCAGCCCGACGCCTCGCGTGGAAGCGGACGCATTCGCTAATTGTTTTGTCATTTGTCTGTCTTCAGAAGCTGATTGATCGTGCAGGGCATCTAGTGGCCAACGCCACCCGATCGAAAACTCAGAAAGGCTCTGTCAGCGTCGCCACGCTGGGTACGTCGTCCCCCGAGTAGACGAAAATGAGGATCTGGTTGAAAACTTGGCCGTCCCAAGGATCGGGATAATCTCCGGCCTTTGCTCTCAAGGCATGTGCCATTGAAGGTATGTTGCCGTGATGCCAGCAGACCAAGATCATCGCATCCGCAAAGCGTTGGTCGTGAAGGAGCTGACTGGCGAGGGCGCCATAGTCTTGATCGGCGTAGGTGGAATCGATGCTGACGCCAATCTTCGCCGAAAGAGGCTCGATCGTTTCTATTGGTCTCACGCTGTGTTTGGACCTCGAGGTCGCAAATAGAAAACCGGGGACACCGATCTTGCCGGGAATGTAGTCGGCAAGCTTGGCGGCTCTGGCATAGCCAGCCGAAGATAGGTGGGCGTCCATTGGATCTGCGCTTTTCTCAGCATGACGCATTAATAAGATGCGGGAGTTCGTCATCGGTTGGGGGAGACATCCATGGTGCCAGTCACCACCGCATTTTACACCCGCCCCAGGTGCGAAACCGCAGGAAATCAGGAAATGGGGCAATGACCACGCCAGAGGCGCGCGTTACAAGCCCGGTTCGCGGTAGAGTTCGGCGGTCGTTCCATCACTGGCGCACCGAGCAACCCGTCCCGACGCCAAGCTCGCGGAGACCTCGATTTGTACAGCGTAAATAGGCAACAAAGTGGCGCAAGGCGAATCAGTCCGCCAGGTGCACAATGACCGACCCTGGGCGAATCCGCGTCGGTATCGCTGGATGGAGCAACCCGCCCGCTTCGCGAACTGACCGTCAACCAGCGCAATCGCATCTAGCCTACTATGCTGAACACTTCTCCTGCGTCGAGATCAATTCCTCCTTCCATCGGCCAATTCGCGCCGCAACTTATGCGCGCTGGAGGGAGGAGACTCCTGCGCAATTCCGTTTCTCGGTTAAGATGCCACGCAGCATCACCCACGAAGGCCGCTTGCGGCGCACTGCAGCCGATGTTTCGCGGTTCTACGAGGAAATTGGCCACTTGCATCCCAAACTCGCAGCCGTCCTGGTGCAACTGCCGCCCAGCCTGGAATTTAGCTCAGCCCTCGTTCGTTCTTTCTTTAAAGCCGTGCCGCGCTTACATCGGACAGAGGTAACTTGCGAACCCCGGCATGAAAGTTGGTTCTCGCAGGCAGCGGACGAGGCACTGCGTCGCGCGGAGGTAGCGCGGGCCGCTGCGAACCCCGCCCGGTGTGTCGGAGCCGATGTCCCAGGCGGGGCGGTTCACTTTGCATATTTCCGGTGGCATGGCGCGCCGCAAATGTACTACTCAAAGTATTCCGACAAACAGCTCGCGACCTTCGCCATGCAAGTGAAGACGGCCTCGGCAAAAGAGGCCTGGTGCATGTTTGACAACACGGCTCGCCATGCTGCGTGGGACAATGCGCTTCAGTTCATCTCCCTGATTCGTACCGAGAAGGCTCGAGTAAAGGCCAAATAGCCATGGCCGAAACCCGACCTCCCGGTATTCTTTTCGATGCCTATGGAACGCTGTTTGATGTTTCTTCAATTCAGGCGCTTGCGGAGGAATTATTTCCCGGTCGTGGCGCCGCACTGGCCACTTTGTGGCGAGACAGTCAAATCGATTACAGCAGGCTGCGGACCCTCTCGAATCGATACGTCGACTTTTTGAGTGTCACGGAAGACGCTTTACGCTATTCGTGTGATCGACTGCGGCTGACACTCCCTGAGGAGCACTGTCGGCGCTTACTTGGGCAGTATCATCGTCTCACGGCCTACCCGGAGGTGCGTGCTGCGCTCCAGCGGCTGCGCGCGCAAGGATTTGCGCTTGCTGTATTATCTAACGGAACCCGGCCGATGCTCGAGAGCGCGATTTCTGGCGCTGGCATGTCGGGCCTATTCACGCATATTCTGAGTGCAGACCAAGTTCGTAGGTTCAAGACCACGCCGGAGGTGTATCAGCTCGGCGTCAACGCGTTCGGGCACCCCGCGAAGCAGCTTGTTTTTGTCTCATCCAACTGCTGGGATGCTTGCTGCGCCACTGCGTTTGGGTACCGAACGCTGTGGGTCAACCGCACCGCAGAACCAGTCGATCGGCTCGGCGTCGTGCCGACGGCAGAGGGGCGTGGCTTGGACGATATATTCAGCTTTCTTGCCTTGGGGTGAGACGACGCCTGCGATCCCGCCACCTTGCGCCGGTGGGTTTCGATCCTACCTCTGCGATCCCTTCACCGCAGTCAGGAGGGTCAGGCTCAGCGCGGCCGCCGGAGCAGCCCAGAGGCCCGAGGCGGTCTGAAGTAGATCACCCGCCACGGCCTCAGGCATCACAGCGCACCAGGATAGAGTGCCCAAAGTCCACAGTGAAATCCTGGCGACTCCGAGTTTTCTTCGCAGAAAGTTCGTGCGCTCGGGCGAAACATCGCGCGGTGGGCGGGAGGAATGGGTACTTCGGCGCTCGGCGCCGTCGTACCCGCAGGGGGGCCGCCGCGCACTGATGGGCTGCGATCGAGACCTGCGAGGGACGCGCCGGGCTGTTGGGTGGACCAAGACTGGACGCGCTTTCGCCGCCGGGTCCGCTGGGGGAATGGTCGCACTCGATACTTGGCGGCAGCCTTCGGAAGGTGATCCAGTCACGGCAAACACCGGCAGCCGTGCACACCGGTAGAGTCGGCCGGATGGCCCGGCGAGTCCGTATGGCCAGCCTCGCGCTATCATCGGCCTGCGCAGGTCATACACATACGCATCGGACGGCAGTGCTAGGAGCCAACTGCGAATCTGCTCATCCGATTCATGTACTTCGTGCGGACGCCGCGCGAGGGCTTGGCGCCTGTACCACACGATGCGGGCTTGGGCGGAGAGGTCCTGCAGCCATTCGAGCGTGTTTGCTCGGCGCGCGCAGCGCTGCAGGGTGCCAATAAAGCCTACCAGGCTGTCACTCACGTACACCGCCACTTTGGGATCAGGAAACATACACCAGACCGGACCCGTCAAATTGCCATCAGTCAACTCGGCTATCCAGCGCCGTCCGGCGTCATCGATCGCAAGAGTGATGCAGGGGTTGAACACACGGCAGGGCTCTTCGGGAAACCGGCATCCTGTGAAGTCGATGAGGCCGAGGGCTGTGCCATCAAGTCCGGAGCACGCCGTGAGCAATTCCTTCAACGCGGGCCCGAAGTGGCTCGAGCATCCGGAGGGTTGGATGAATTCGGGACGAATCCCCGGTAGAACTCGAACCGGAAGATGGCGGCCTGCGGCATCGAACCAGGGCGCTGAAAGCAAAGGTGTCATCGTGTCAGCAAGTGACATGCTGATTACCTCCGAACGTTAAATCTAGAGGTCTCCTGTGTAGAAAAATGCTTGCGGGCTCAGCGACAACAACGCTGGCGCTATGAAGCCGGCGCTAAATTTAGCGAAAAACGGCGCGTGATTTCAAGAGGGTTCTGAGGTGAAAAAAGAGCTCGCAGAATTCAAATCTTGCACTGCAACAATACGATTTGTCCGAGGATAAAGCAACGCGGGACGGTTGCACTCCCGCAGGCATCGATTCTGGGCGCGTCCCACCCACGTCACCGTCGTTCCAATACCGATTCGTACGCGGCTTGGGTTTTTTCGATGACCAAGCGCAACTCATCACGGTTGATCTTTCGCAGAGCCAGAAGAATCCCTGACAGCATTCTCGCTGTATCGGCTAGATGAGCGTCGGTGCGAATCAGCAGGATATTCTCAACCGTGCGTAGAATCATCTCGATGGGTGCCGCAGCGTTGGCGAGGGCAACAGTGTCAGCGTACCGGCGCCACCTGATCTGAACTTTCGCAAGCAGCATGAGAGCCTGAGATACATGATCGAGAGCTTCGGTGCGCCGAGCTGATTCGATTTCCGACATCGCTGGATAATGCGCGCTTTCGGCAGGCAGGAGCGTGTCGAGGTAGAGACATCCAAACGACATATGTCAAATGACTTTCACGCCGCTCAGCGCCTGTCACCGGATGATCGACGCGAATCCATTACACGCGGGCAGTCCTCATTGCGCGCGCTTCATGCGAGTGACGTCAAGGATCTGAACCATGCGGCATAGGGTGTGTTGACGGCAAGACAACGATTATAATCCGGCGCCCCGTCATCCCACCAAACCTCGCCTCGTTCCCCCAACGCTTTTTTTGCGGCGTCGATTTTGAGGCGCGCTGCAATTCTCTGTTCGGATGGGGTGGCAGTGCGTACGGCGCGCCTCGCGGCCATCAGTTCCCGCACAAGGCGCTGATGTATTTCAGGATCGAGCGCCGGGTTACTCAAGCGCCAAAGACGTGCCCTTACCACGAAATATCGACCATCCGGGGTTGGAGTACAATCAGCCGACTGATTCGCCTTGCGTGTCGGCTTTCGATGGCCCCTCGATTCGACCGACACCGAAGCCATGGCACACTTCCAGCAAGATTCCGGGTCACAGTGTAGCGGTGGGCTCGAATATCTCCGTAAGCGAAGCCCACCATTGAATGTAGGAGTGAGCGCGTGCTGTGCACACGGAACTGGAGAGCATCACATGTCGAGTATTACCAACCCAGTGCTTGGCTGCGCTGAAAAGCATCACAGACTCCTCAGGCGTGCATTCGTAATGACCGCTGCACCCCTGTGGGCTGCTGCATACGGGTTGAGTTCCATGTTTGCTTGCGCGGCGGACAACACATCGGTCGCCACGGAGACCGTCACGCAGTTGATGAGCCGAGATCTGCTCGATGCTCGCGGCAAGGAGGTGCTGATGATTACCGTGACGTATCTTCCCGGCGGCGCGTCGCTACCCCACCGCCACGATGCGCAGGTGTTCGTTTACGTTCTCGAAGGCGCACTCACGATGCAACTCAAGGGTGGCACGCCCGTGACGCTTCGGCCGGGCCAGACTTTCTACGAGGGCCCCAACGATATACACCAGGTATCCGCCAATGCGAGCCGTACGGCTCCTGCAAAAATCCTGGTTTTCATGGTGAAGGATAAAGCAAGGGAAGCGTCGCGTGATGTGACGCCCAAAGAAGTGCCATGAGCTCTCTTGAGGCGTGCTGAATTTTGCTATGGACAGGGGAATTCACACGTGGTTCGCGCTTTTACGTACGCCCGTGTGACCGGCGTGCGGGTCACGAATACAATGCGGTATGTCGTCCCTTCCTACGCAACGGACCCTTTTGCTGGGCCATCCTTTGACCCCCACAGACGCCGTGTGCAGCCTGGGTGTTCAGGTGCGAGCGGAGAAACCCGACATTCTCGTGCTCGAGTATTCCTTGGACGCGGACATGAGCCGGATCCTCGTTCCGCCCCGCGGTTTCGGTTGCCGGACAGATGGTCTGTGGAAGCACACATGCTTCGAGGTTTTCGTTGCGCCAGCGGATTCTCCTGGCTACCACGAGTTCAATTTCTCCCCCTCGCTTGATTGGGCGATTTACCGGTTCAATGCCTACCGGAATGGAATGACGGCCGCAGAAAGTGCTGAATCGCCGCAAATCTGCGTGCGCCGAGGGGACTATGGGCTCGAGCTACAGTCGGCCGTATGCCTGGGGTCTCTCGGGGAGCTGCGCGATGCGCGTCGATTGCGGCTCGCTGTGGCCGCAGTCATCGAAGACAACAATGGTAGGCTTTCGTACTGGGGGCTGCGCCACCCGCCAGGCAAGCCGGATTTTCACCACCCGAATGCCTTCGCACTGGAACTTAACCGCTCATGAAGTTTGGAATCGACCGACTGCTCGAAGAGCCGGAGCTGCGCAAGGCGCTGGCGGGACGGCGCGTGGCTCTGCTGGCGCATCCCGCCTCCGTAACACGTCACCTGGTCCATTCCCTCGATGCGTTGGCGGGGCTCAGCGACGTCCGCCTGAGCGCGGCGTTCGGTCCTCAACATGGTCTGCGCGGGGACAAGCAGGACAACATGGTAGAGTCGCAGGACTTCACCGACCCCGTGCGCGGAATACCCGTCTTCAGCCTGTACGGTGAAGTGCGCCGGCCCACGCCGGAAATGATGGATAGCTTTGACGTTTTGCTCGTCGATCTACAGGACGTCGGGTGTCGGATCTACACCTTTGTTACCACGCTGCGTTACGTGCTCGAAGCGGCTGCGGCGAAGCACAAGGAGGTGTGGGTCTTGGATCGCCCGAACCCGGTGGGCCGGCCCGTGGAAGGACTGACGCTCAGGCCCGGCTGCGAAAGCTTCGTCGGCGCAGGGGCGATTCCGATGCGGCACGGTCTGACCCTGGGGGAGCTTGCACGGTGGTTTGTGGGCACTCTGAAGCTCGACGTCGATTGTCGCGTCGTGCCGATGGAGGGTTGGGACCCCCATGGAGCACCCGGATATGGCTGGCCGCTCGGCAGGCGCACCTGGGTGAACCCGAGTCCCAATGCACCGAATCTTTGGATGGCACGCTGCTATCCGGGCTCGGTGATGCTCGAAGCAACGACGTTGTCGGAAGGACGGGGGACTACCAGGCCGCTGGAGTTGTTTGGCGCGCCGGATCTGGATGTGCATGCATTGTTGTCGGAGATGGGTTCGCTGGCCAAGCCTTGGTTGAATGGCTGCCTGCTGCGCCCCTGTTGGTTTGAGCCCACCTTCCATAAGCACGCGGGAAAGCTCTGCGCGGGTATCCAGGTGCATGTCGAAGATGCCGCGTATTACCATCACGAGGGCTTCAAACCCTGGCGATTGTTCGCGCTCGCGTTCAAAGCCTTGAAGCGTCTGCGCCCGGATTACGAGATTTGGCGGGAATTTCCCTACGAGTACGAGGAGGGGCGTCCCGCGATCGACGTGATCAACGGGAGCGATCTGCTGCGTCGCTGGGTGGACGATTCGGGGGCGACGCCCGCAGATTTGGAGGCGTTGACGGCTGACGACGAGGCCCGCTGGCGGAGCGAGCGCGAAACAGTGCTACTTTACTGACCGAACTGTCTCCGGGCTGTCCTCGCCGTTCAGCCCCACGCTTTAGTGCGATAACCAAGGAGCTTGTTACAATCCGGAACTCCACGGGTCGTTGTGTATGTCGATATGCTCACCTGCGGGGCGGCATCGACGCCGTCAGGCGATGGGCCGGCGTCCATAGGGCCCCTACATACGATGAACTTGACCGTCTTACCCGAACGAATAGGGGATGAAGAGGGGGCATTGATGAAACGGACGCTACTCGTTTTGACGCTCGCTGGGCTCACATGCTCCATGGCTGATGCGGACGAGCCTTCGATGTCCGTACCCTTGACCGCCGAGCAGGCGCAAGCGCGGCAGCTCGGGATTTTCTTTGGTGGGACAGCTTCGCAGTTCGATCTTTGCGTTAGAAAAGGGTTTCTGGGCAAGCGCAATCGCAGCGCGGAGGAAATCGCCAAATCGATTCTGGAAAAAATGCAAGCGCTCAACAAGGGGGCGGATCCATCGGTGTATATGCAAGAGGGATGGGACATGATGAAAAAAGAAATCGCGGAACACGAATCGTTCTTTACGCCAGAAAAATGCGCCGCCGTGGGCCGGGAGTGGGCAAAAATGATGGCAACGATAAAGAAATAGGTTCTGGATTCGGGACTGCAGAAGCGGGACCGGCTTCATTGGAGCGCATTCTGACCGCCTGTGATGCTCACGCCGGGAGCGGAGCGAAGCGAAATTCAGCCGAACAAAGCGAGAACGATGCCGCTCCTTTGTATCGCCCCGAGAGCAGACTGAATTGCTGGAATCGGTAATCGGCGCTATAAGTAAACCCAGGGAATATGGAGTGAGCCCGACGGCCGTATCCGCCAATGAATGAATCCAACGACGCACCTCGCCAATGCCATGGCAACTAGACGTGCGTTTCTCCGTACGATCGGTGGTGGCATCGCGCTCGCCAATGCCGGATTGATCGCACGGCGGGCGCAGGCGCAACTCCCGCAAGGATCCGTGGAGTCCGCGGTTCTCAACACGTTGCCTGGCAAGCAGCCGCTCATCAAGCGATCATTCCGACCGCCAAATTATGAATCTCCGATCGAATCCTTCGACGACGCAATCACGCCGAACGATCGATTTTTCGTCCGGTGGCATCTTTCGGATATCCCGCGCATCGGTGTCGATTCGTGGCGGCTACAAGTCGGCGGAAATTCCGTCGAGCGGGGCTTTGAGCTGACCATGGAGCAGCTGCAGCGCGACTTCACCCCTGTGGAAGTCGTGGCCGTCTGCCAATGTGCCGGCAATCGGCGCGGTCTTTCGGATCCGCACGTTCCCGGTGTGCAGTGGGGATACGGGGCGATGGGAAACGCACGTTGGAAAGGCGTGCGGCTGAGAGACATTCTCGTGCGCGCCGGCCTGCACAAAGAGGCCATAGAGATCGCCTTCAATGGCAGCGACCGCGCGCCGCTCGCGATGACCCCCGCTTTCGTAAAGAGTATTCCGGTCTGGAAAGCTATGGATGAGAACACGTTGATCGCCTACGAAATGAACGGCGCCCCGCTTCCCCACTGGAACGGATTTCCAGCGCGAATTGTGGTGCCAGGATGGACGGCAACCTACTGGATGAAGCAGGTGGTCAGCATCCGCGCGCTGTCTGATCCGCTCGCCAGCTTTTGGATGAATACGGCGTATCGAATTCCGAAGGGGAAATTTGCCATCATCGACCGATTCACTTCGCAGGAATCGGAAAAGACCACGCCAATCACTGAGATTCTCGTCAGTTCGCTCATCACCAATGTCGCGGCGGGTCAGCGGTTCGCGGCGGACCGGCCCATGTTGATCAAGGGGATTGCCTGGGATGGCGGGTACGGCATCCGAGTCGTGGAGGTCTCCGTTGACGAGGGGGTCAGCTGGCAAACGGCGGAGCTTGGCCTCAACCTGGGAAATTATTCGGTCCGCACGTGGCAGTTCGCCTATAGCCCGCGAGTTGCCGGTCGCATTTCCATCATGGCGCGCGCAAGCAATGCGCAGGGCACCTCGCAACCCCGTGAACTCATTTTCAATCCCGCGGGTTATCACAACAACGTCGTGCAAAAGATCGCGATCGATATCGTCTGAGGATGGTGGCGTGAAACCAAAGCGGCGGTTCAGAGGGATTCTGCTTTGTACCGGCATAGCGACATCGGTGTACGGCGGTGAGGCGTCGGTAAAACTCACGAACGGCGCACAGAAGGATCTCGTCCAATTACGCTGCTCCATGTGCCATAGCCTGGATTACATCGTCATGAATTCCCCCTTCCTGAACCGCGCTGCCTGGGAAACTGAAGTTCGCAAGATGGTGAAGGTCATGGGTGCCCCGATTCCGGAGGATGATGTCGCGCCGATCGTCGAGTACCTCAGTCAGCACTATGGGGCCAACTAGCAGCGCTGAGCATGTATCCGATGGCGACGAGGAGCCGGGCCGGCTCCTGCAGCGCTCGATAAAAGATTCGAAGGATTGTCATTGCGCGAGCGCTGTGATGACGGGCACCTTCTCTTTCGTGGCGCTAACGCGTAATATCCGACCATATATAACACTCATCCCTTTATCTTCTGGTGGAAAAAAGCGTGTCGAAGATGCATTTGCGAACAGGTCCGAGCAAGAGCAACGCTCTCGTTGGCATCCTCGCCATTGAAATATCAGTCTGCCTCTTTGGCTCGGTGGCGTTTGCCGGGGAAAGTTCCAGCCGCAGCTTGCTCGATAATTGGCTCACGACCTCCGATGCTTCCAAGGAAGAGCAACCTCATTGGATGACGCCGGTAGTGACTGTTACGCCACGTCTGGAGCAAGAATATCGCTATGACCAGACGTGGCAGAACCGCCCGAAAAATACCGAGCTGAATAGCTACGGCGGAGGTAAGGGGCTCGAGTTGATTCCGACGGAGAATAGCGAGTTGATAATCGGCGTACCCGCTTGGCAAACTCGCAGCGCGCCCAAGGGCCGGATGGAAGGGTGGGCCGATGAGACTTTACTGCTCAAGTATCGGGTCGCTACGGCCAACGAGGAGCACGGAAACTATATCGCGACCGGCTTTCTCGGTGTGAGCCTCCCGACCGGCAGCGGTATGTTCACGAACCACAAAACAATCGTCACTCCCACGTTGGCGATCGGCAAGGGCTGGGGCTCGCGCTCCTCGGGATTCGACATTCAGTCGACGCTGGGGATTGCGATCCCGATGGGAGATAAAAAGGTCTTGGGAGAACCGGTCATCTGGAACACTGCGTTTCAAGGCCATCTGCTCGACAAGCTGTGGCCAGAAATCGAAGCGACCTATACTCACTACAAAGGCGGCCCCAACGACGGCAAGACTCAAATATCGCTCACGACAGGGCTGGTATTGGGACGATTCGAGTTGACGCCGAGAGTCAGGTTGATCGTCGGCGGCGGTTACCAAAAGACGGTGAGCTCATTTCATACGTTTAACCACACCTGGTTGATGACCGCGCGCGCCGCTTTCTAGACGCCGCTGGCAATACGCTTCTTGATCGGTGTGGCGGGTTCGTGCATGTGATTTCACCATACAAATTATGGGAATCGGCGCAGGACCAATACAATGGAAATCACTACGGGATCGGGAGATTCAGCATGACACAACGGGATCGGGCACCGAGAGGCGACGGGTTGGCCCTGCAGCGGGATAGCACCGAGGCGCAGATCTCGTGCGAAACACGTTGAGACCCCGGAATGGCGCTGACGCTAATTCTTGATTCGATGCTTACCTGCCCGCAGTGCGGGGCTACGAGTGTTCTAAAGATGCCGACCGACGCCTGTATCTACTTCCACGAGTGTTCGCGCTGTCATTCTCTCATGCGCCCAAAGAGAGGTGATTGTTGCGTGTTTTGCTCGTATGGATCGGTGAAGTGTCCACCGATGCAGTCGGGCGGGTGTTGTGCGACGGATAGCGGCGTCGTGTAAGATCATGATAGACGGGTTCTGTCGAGTTGATCAAAGGCCTTAAGGCGGCGGGTGGGATCACGTGATCGAAAAGCACTTGCCGACTGATCATGGCGGGTCGGACCGGCGTACAGCTCTTGGGTCATTGGTAATATTCTTGCTGGAAAGCCTTACCAGTGTCCCCTACGGCGGTACATATGGTTAGAGCGTTGATCATCGCGTTCATGTCGTCGATCCTCATGCCCGACATGGGAGCGAGTGCTGCGGGCGTTTTGCTACCGTCTCTCGCGCCGGTCATTAAAACGACCTCACCGGCGGTGGTTAACATCGCGACCCGCGGTACCTTGACCGAGCCGGTGTCGAGCAATCCGCTGCGCGAGGACCCGTATTTTCGTCGCTTCTTCAACCTCCCGGAGGGCGGGGCGGTGCGGCGCCGGCAGTTCCAGAGCGCCGGCTCGGGCGTGATCGTGGACGCGAAGAACGGCTACATCGTCACCAACCGCCACGTGATCGAGAATGCCAGTGAAATCACCGTGACGCTGCTCGACAACCGACATTTTCAAGTTAAAGTGGTCGGCAGCGATGAGGGCACCGACATTGCGGTGCTCAAGGCCCCTGAAACGCATTTGACAGAGATGCCGCTCGGCGATTCATCACACCTCGAAGTCGGCGAATGGGTCGTGGCGATCGGCAATCCCTTCGGCCTCAAACACACCGTGACGGCCGGAATCGTCAGTGCTCTCGGGCGCACCGGAATCCATCCGCACGGTTACGAGGACTTCATCCAAACAGATGCCTCGATCAATCCCGGCAATTCAGGCGGAGCGCTGGTGAACTTGAATGGCGAGTTGATTGGCATCAACTCAGCGATCCTCTCCAAGGGAGGCGGCAATATCGGCATCGGCTTTGCCATCCCGGTCAATATGGTCAAGTCCGTCATGGATCAGCTCATCGCTTACGGTGAGGTAAGGCGCGGAATTGTAGGCATCAAGTTGCGCGATGTGTCCCCGCAGGCGGCAGAGTCCATGCAGCTTGTAAACGCACGCGGCGTGGAGATTCATGAGGTCGCGCCAGGTTCCGCGGCCGATCACGCGGGCATCAAAGTAGGCGACGTGGCGCTCTCCATGAATGGCGTGTCGCTCGAGAGCGCTGCGCAACTGCGCAATGGGCTCGCGCTGCTGCGTGTGGGTCAAGGCGTCGAGATGCGGCTGTTGCGCAACGGCGAGCAGCGCAGCGTCACTCTGTCGATCAGTCCAGCCGGTTCCTTGAACCGGCCGTGAAGTTTCGAATTCTGCGCGGGTTCCGTGGAACGCCGCCACGGGCATCCTGAGCCCAAAGTGGCCGGCCTCATTGACTACACCCGCTGTTCCAATCTGGCTTAACCGTGAGTGGTCGGAATGATGCGTTGGTTGCCAAGCAAAGGCACATCGACCAACATATGCCCAGAAAATGTGGAGATCGCATGTTTGAAAGAACGGTCGGCGGAGTCTGGGGCCGTGATGACTAAGGGGTCGGAAGTCGATACGCCCCAGGCCGGGGTCGGGGTGGAGGCGCTACAGGGGGCGTTCGATGGCCCGACGTCACCGAAGCGCTATCGCGGCCGGGCTTTGCTGAACCGGGAGTGGCGGGACAGCGCGCCGGCCCGTGGCACGATGATCCTGTCCCTGCTGCTGGGATGGACGTGTGTGTCCTCGCCCAGCGCCAGGGCCGTCACGTCACCCTCGGAGTGGCATTGGGCGTCCATTCACGACCACAAGATCTACTACGCGGTGCGCGGCAATGGTCCGACTCTCGTATTCCTACATGGCGGTGGGGACTCGAGCGAGAATTCCTTCGCGCGTCAGCTCACGGTATTCTCGCAACATCATCATATCGTGGCACCCGATCAGGTGGGCCAGGGACACACGCCGGATGTGCAGGGGCCCCTGAGCTACACTTCGATGATGCAGGATACAGCGGCACTCTTACAGCGGCTGGGTCTCGAGCATGTGGATGTGGTCGGGTTCAGCGATGGCGGGATTCTCGCGCTGATGCTCGCGGTGCGGCATCCGGAACTGGTGCGACGCCTGGTCATCAGCGGCGTCAATATTGCGCCTGAGGGTTTAAATCCAGATGATCTCGAAGAGCTGCGGGCCTCGCAGATCCCCAAACCGAAGACGATCGATGAGAAACTTGCCCGCCTGTGGCTGACCTCTCCCACCGAAACTGAGCTGAGCCTGCCCTTGCTTTCAACGATCACTCAACCGGTGCTGGTGATCTCCGGTGACCGTGATGCAATTACGCTCGAGCACACTCTGAAGATTTTCCACGCCCTGCGCAAAGCGGAGCTGTGCGTGCTGCCGGGAACAGATCATGCCACGTTCTCCGGCCGGCCGGATTGGCTTAATCCCATCATCAGCGCCTTTCTGGATCGCACAGAGGACAGTGCCGCCTCGCCGACAGCACCACGAGTTCAAAACGACTGTTGCGCGAAGCTCGTGCGCCACGGAGAGCAGCCCCGATCCTCTGCCCGGAGCCGGGCGTCTTCGCATGGAATGGGACATGGTTGAACCGGATTGCTTTTCCTTGCCGCTCGAGCGGTGTGGCAGCTTTCGCATCATGGAACCGGCGCATGGCTCTGATACTAAAACCGAACTGTGAATATTGTGACAAGGATTTACCACCAGCCAGCAGAGAGGCACGCATCTGCAGTTTTGAGTGCACTTTTTGTGCTGCATGCGTCGACCACGTGCTCGCGAATGTGTGCCCGAACTGCGGCGGCGGATTCGAGCCGCGCCCGATCAGGCCGGCTACCGAGCGGCGGCCAGGGATATGCGTGAGTAAGAAGCCCGGATCGCAGGCACGCGTTCGCTCGCCATATACCCCCGAAGAGATCGCCGAATTCATCAGTGACGTGCGTGACATTCCCCCCTCAGCGCGGTAAGGCTTCCCTGGAGGAGGGGGCAGTCACTTGTGAAATTCCGAAACGCTGGCATTGAAATCATTCTTGATTGCGTTTTTTATCATTACGCCAACGTGAACCCATATTGAGGATCTTCGATGACTACACGCCGCACATTTTTGGCCCAAACAGCCGTTGCCACAGTGGCCCTTGCTGCGACTCCACAGGCGATAGTGGCATCGACGCCGGCCAGCGAAGCGATTTCGGTGGATCCGAGCCTCCTGAAGCGTGCTGCGGTGCTGCTTGGACAGGCTCCGCTGATCGATACGCACAACGATCTGCCGTCAATGCTCATCGACGAGAGCGCCGGAGATCTCACGAACTTCGATCTTGGTGTGCGGCAACCCAAGTTGTGTGCCGATATTCCAGCGCTCCGGGCAGGGGGCGTCGGGGCGCAGTACTGGTCAATCTTCGTCGAGTCCGCGACTCAGCGGTCGCACGTCGCGCTGCATCAGGCGCTTCGCGAGTTTGATGTCGCCCTGCGGCTAATGCAGGGTCAGCCGAGCTTCGAACAGGCGCGGTCGGCCAAGGACATCGAACGCATCCACCATTCCGGCAAAATAGCCTGCCTGATGGGGGTTGAGGGCGGCCACATGGTCGAGAATTCGCCCGCGGCGCTTCGGGTGTTCTATGAACTCGGCGCCCGTTATCTGACGCTGACTCACTGGGACAACGTCGACTGGGCCGATGCGGCGACCGACCGGGCTGAACACTTTGGCCTGACCAACCTCGGCCGGCAATTCGTCCGCGAGATGAATCGTCTTGGCATGTTCGTAGACTTGTCACATGTCAGCGCAGACACGATGCGCGACGCACTACATGTCACCCGTGCTCCGGCTATCTTCTCCCATTCGAATGCGTATGCTTTGAACCCCCACCCGCGCAACGTGCCCGATGACATACTTCGCCTGGTTCGCGACAATGGCGGGGTCGTCCACGTAAATTTTATTCGTCCCTTTGTGTCGCCGGACGGACAGGCTTGGGGCGGCCGCCGCGAGAATCAGCTTCGCGATCTGCGCGGAAAGCTCAGCGACGATCTGGCTATCGAGCACGCCATCGCTGCCTGGGAGACGTCGGTGGGCCCGCCGCGCGCTGCGATCGGCGACGTCGCCGATCACATCGATCACATCCGTAAGGTGGCCGGTATCGACCACGTTGGCATTGGTGCGGATTTTTATCACGCCGATGTCAGCGATATGGCGAGCGGGCTTGGAGATGCGAGCCGCTATCCGTACCTCTTCGCAGAGCTTCTGCGACGCGGCTACTCCGACGAAGACGTCCTGAAGATCGCGGGACGCAACCACCTGCGCGCCATGAGGCGAATGGAAAACGTGGCGGTTGAACTCCGGCGTACCGAGGCGCCACTGATCACAGAAGGCGTCAAGCCTGGCTGAGTGGTGGGGAGTGAAAGCATGGCTAACCGTCCGACAGCGGGAGCCTGCGGATGAGCAATCGCAGCGACGCAGACTCCAACCGTTGAGTTTTTCGCAGCGCGCCCCGCCAGCGCAGCGAATATGCAAGACACATGTTGCCTAACCTGATGAGCGAAAGCGCGCCCTTACGCCGCGCAGACAGATCACCCCCAACGCAAGAAGAAGCTCGGCCCCACCCAATGCCCCGCCGCCACCATGGCTGCTGCTTGGAGCCGATATCGTGAAGCTAAGCGCCGCCGAGGCGCCCCCGCCGGGTGCCGGCGTCACGACCGTCACGGATGAGTTCGCGGCACCGGCGAGATTCGCGGTTGGCACCATCGCGGTCAATTCCGTCGCGGACACATAGGTCGTGGCGAGCGCAGTGCCGTTCCATTGCACGATCGAGACGGGTTCAAATCCGGCGCCGATGATATCTACGGTGAGACCTGCCGCACCCGCCGTAGCGGTGTTGGGTGACATCGATGTGATCGTCGGGGACGGGTATGCGACCGTGAAGGTTGCGCCCGCCGATGTGCCCCCTCCTGGAATCGGATTGGTGACTACCAACGTGTGCGCGCCCGCTTTGGAGAGCACCGTCGACGCGAGCATTACCTGCAACTGCGTGGACGACACATACGTTGCGGCGATGGCGGCGCTGTCGAGCGTCACTGAGCTCGAGTTGGTGAAGCCCGTACCATTGAGCACGACCGGCAGCGTAGGTGATCCGATGGTCACCTGCGCCGGGTTAAGCGAGGTCAGCGTCGGCGTCGGTTGGTAGGCCGGCGAGCCCATCCACGCGCCTCGCCCGTCCGTGGCGGCGAGCAGCACGGGCTGGTTGGGCGTCGAGACATCGAACCAACTCAGTTGGTTGACCGCAATGTTTCCAGGACCCTGCGTGCTCGTTGTCCATGTTCGACCCCCATCGTTGCTCAAGTAGACCCCTGTCAGGGTTCCTGCATACAAAATTTGCGCATAGGCCGGATGCGTGACCAGGGAGAAAACCGGGCCGACTGGCAGAGCCGCCCCGACACCGGACCAGGTTTGACCGCCATCCGCGGTGGCGAACACGCTCCCGTTCGTGTTCGAGAGTCCCGCGAACGTCGCGTACACCGTGGTGGATTGGCCGGGAACGATCCAGAAGCTGGTGACTTTCGTCGCTGGAGAACCGACGTTTGCCTGCACCCAGGTCGGGCCCGTCTGAGCTGTTGCATTGGTTGTATACCAAACCTGTCCATCATCGAAGCCCACCCAGATATTGTTGTTGCTGGCAGGGTCCAACTGAATGGCGCTGATGAAGTTGCCGTTGCTCCCGACCGGCAACGTGTTGTTGTTGACGGAGGACCAGGTGGGAGCACCGGTCTGAACATTGTTCCCTAGCCACAAAGTGGCTCCGCCGGCAAGCATCTGCGTGGAGGCGCTCGTGCCGTTCGGTACGAGCGTCATGGGCGCGATGAAGTTCGCGGCTTGCGTACCATTATCTGGAGGCGAGGGTGACATGCCCTGAAGGTTCGGCCCACCGGTGGTGGAAAAACTCGGCTGCAGAAACACGTACTCGCCGTATATATTGTTGCCATTGGCCGGATCTACGAGAGCAATGCCGCCGTCACCACTGATGGCTTGCACCCAGTTGTTGGGCTGCGGGGCGCCCAAGGGCCGGTAACCTTCGTACAGCAACATGCCATTGTCTTGAGCGCCGGCCAAAATGGGGGTGATGGCAAGGCCATTCACCTTGTTGCCAGGGGCGGTGACTCCGGCATGACCCGCCACGCTGTAGAACTGGGTAATCGCAAGGCCGTTGTTCAGTGGTGTCCACGCCCCCCCTGCGACGGGCGTTTTGTACAGGCCGCCATCGTTCCCAACGTAGGCAGTGCCGGTGCTGGCGGAAAACGCGAACGCGTGCTGGTCGGCGTGCAGGTAATTGGTGTCGCTCGGCAACCAAGATCCGGTTTCAGCCCAGGTCCCCCCGCCGTTGGTGGAAATGAAGATGTCGATGCCGCCCACCGCGATTAATGGGGGCTTCCCGCCACCCTGTGGCACGACGCCGATCACATTGTCGTAGTTGCCCTGGCATTCCACCTTGCCGCCGAGGGAATCGTCACACAGCGCGCCATTCCCGTTGCCGCTGTGCTGATTGACGAAGGCCGCCGTGCCGGCGAGCAATGTCCATGTTTTGCCGCCGTCTGTTGAGTGGAACACCTCGCCACTCGGACTCGTGGCATTGTTGTTGTCTACCAGGGCGTATACCGAACCGGCCACTGCGGAATCAAAGGCCAAAGCGGTGCGGGCATGCTGGGTGCCCGGCAGCCCGGTCGCAAGCGTCCACGTCTGGCCGGAGTCGACCGAGTAAATGGCTGCGCCATTCTCGTCGTCTGCGACCGCGACACTGGGGTTGTTGGGATCGAAGACGACGTCACGGCTAGCGGTGGCCGTGCCGGCGCCGGGCCATACGAATGCCCATGTATTCCCTCCATCCGCGCTGCGCGCAATGCCACCCCACGTCGCTGCCAATGCGACACCGTTGCTGTTGGTCGTGATCGAATCGATCCAACTCCACACGCTGTTGTTCGAGCGCGGAGCCGTAGAGGCGATTGGCGACCAGGTGGTGCCTCCATCGCTCGAAGAGAACATACCGTCGCCGGGCTGCAACTGATTGAAAAAATCGCCAGTCCCAACCAGAAGGGTACCGTTAGGGAGCTGCGCGATGGCGCCTACGGCAAGGGATCCTGGAAACTCCCCGATCGCCGTCCAACTGGTGCCACCGTCACGGCTTTGCCACAGTCCGCCGCCCGCCGCGCCGATGATGATGTGTTGTGCGCTGTTCGGATCTATCCAGATCGTGTTGATGCGCCCACCGACATTGCCCGGTCCCAGCTCGGTCCAATTGATCTCCGAGGAAACTGCCGCCGCAGCCCTCCCTCGCAACGATGATCGGAGCTGGACGCGTCGCTGCTGCTCGAGCATTGTGGCTCGAGCCGCTAGAGCAGCCTGGTAACGCTGCCCGTCGTATTGTCCGTCGGGATCGCTGAGTGACCTTAGCCGATACACCGCTGCGGCGCGTGCATTTACCGATCGACTCCGGGTCGTGACTCGAGAAGAATTTGTTTCGCTGCCGGCCACGGCTGCCAAACCAACCACCGCCAGCGCAGTCCACCCTAATGCGTTTTTCATGAGGATCCTTCTCGTATGTCAACATCGGTTTGAATCGGCTTTATCAGGTCCGTGCCATTTGCATCTCGAACGCGGATCAACAACGGGTAATTCGCCTTGACTGGAGCGCCCAGCACTATGCTGCAAAGAGGTACGTGCGGCAGTGCATAAGGCGGGCCGTCGGAGTGAACCAGCGCAGGGGGAATGAGCTCATGGAATACACACCTGGTGGGCTGGAGCTGCAAAAGTGGATTGGTCGAACTTACATCGACAGTCGCGTGGGCGATGGGCGTGCTGGTGATGACATAGATGATTAAATTGCTGCTGTGGCCCGTCAATTCGCGCAATTCCGCGCGCAGGCTGAGGGGCTTATCTTGAATATTGAGCGGCAAACGAGTCACAGGGACACCCGGGCCTTCTCGGGCGGGGGCCGCACACGCCGCTACACCCATTGCGCAGGCCAGGGGCAGCGTCAAGCGCAGTGTCCGGATCGCATAGTCCCAAGCGATGATCCCTCACTCCCAACTTCATGCAGTACAAAACTGCACTTATGTGTCTGGAAACTACCCTGTAAAAACGAAGTCGCCCGGAATGTTGAGCGAATTTTTATTGCGTGAAAGTGTGCGGCAACTCAATGCAGGTTGCAAGCACGCGAAATCCATTTCGGTGCCGCGAGTCCCTTCCAAAGACCATGTGCCAATGGACAAATCGGCGCCGATACCAGCAGCGGCCAGAATCGCTCGCCGATGTCAACGCGTGTGCTGGACGAATTGCGGCGTGCGCTTCACCAGACAGCGAATTGCCCTGAAATCTCCACGTTGATTGTCCGTGCACCGTAATGTGGATAAACTGAATTTCTCTTGTTTCGGCACGCCCCCCACTATGCTAATCGCCACGGCCGTTGTTCTTCTGCTGCTGCTCGGCGGGTGCGCCAGCACTGAGCCTGCAAACCCGGCCTATTACCAGATTGCGCCGGGCAAACTCCCACTAACAGACATTACGCTCAATATAGCGGGCCTGACAGCTTGCACAGACAATCCGGATCACAGCCTTCATCTGAGCTCCCGGCAGCCCGTTCACGTGCTGGTACACGGCTGTTTCGGCTCCTCAGGCCAGTTTCGCGGCCTGGCCCAGGTATTGGCATTCCATGGCCAGCAGACGGTCTGCTTCACGTACGACGACCGTGCCAAGCTCACACGCAGCGCCTCGGAGCTGCGCGGTGCGGTCGATGTGCTGGCCGAGCAGACCGCGGCGCCTCAAATCACCATCATCGGTCACAGTCAGGGCGCGCTGATTGCCCACAAGGCACTCACCGATCTACCTCCTGGTCCGCCGCCGAACCACCGGACCGATTTGCGTCTGGTGACGATATCAGGCCCTTTCGACGGCATCGCAGTGGCGCAAACCTGTGGCAGATCCTGGCTTTACCCGCTCACGTTGGGCCTGCTGCCGCTGAGCTGCTATGCAGTGACAGGCGCCAAATGGGCAGACATCACTCACACATCACACTTCATCCGCGGGCCTGGCACATTGGTTCCTCAAGTCAGCATGTTTCTGAAGATCGATACCGACGAACGCGGGACTTGCCGGCGCGAAGAAGGCGGGCGCTGCGTGGAGGAGGACAACGTTTTTTCACTGACTGAACAGCGTAATCAGACTGTGGAGGCTGATATACGCGCACGGCGGGTGGAGGTGCGTGCCGGCCACGTTGAGATTGTCGGCGACAAGCGCGTGGCCCCGACCAAGCTCATTGCAATCCTGCAGGAGCAGGGGGTGATTGGCCCGACCGCGCCGGAACGCCTGTCCGCTTTCCATCAACTGCTGACCCGCATTTATCGGGACAATGGAGCCCGGACCAAGACGCCTTGAAGAGCAGTGGTTGGGCGGTCGGAACTTGGTGCTTTACCCACGCGTCACTTTGCGCCCGCCAATCAGGTGGCTTGCGCAGCAAGCTGGCGGCCTCTTGCGGGGCTTGCGATTCGCTCAGCGTTGAGCGACGAGCTGATCCGCGGGTTGCAGCTTCACGAGCGCCGCCTGGATGGCAGCTAATTGCTGCTCGAGTCGCGCAATCTTTGTGTCCTGGGCTGCAGCACGCTGGTCCTGGGCAGCGATCTTCGCCGACTGCGAGTCCACGACCTTCTGCTGCTCCTTCATCTCATTGAGCAGCATCGGCGCAAGCTCGTCATAGCGCACGCCGTCGATCCGCCCGGTCTCATCGCGAATCACGAGCTCCGGATAGACCTTCGCCACTTCCTCTGCGATGAGGCCGTACTGAAGAGCACCATGCGGGTCGGTCTTGAGGTGAAACTTGACGGGGCGCAGCGATTGTAGTTTCGCGGAGTGCGCGCCCATCGGCGCAATATCGGTCTTGAAACGCTCTGAGGAGACCACGACCCCGAGCTGCCCGCTGGAGTTGACCATGACGGCACTGCCGCTGACCGATGTTTTGTAGATGCCAGCGATGAAGGTCTTCGCCTGTAGTCCCTCCACGCCGATCTTGATGACGTTGTAATCGGCAGCCAGACCCTTATTGCCGATCTCGATGTTGTTGACGCCGTTCGTCAAGTTGTAGCCCGCTTCATACCCCACGGCAATGTTGTTGCTGCCGGTCCTTGCGGAACGGAGTGCTCCTTCTCCAAGGGCGGTATTGTAGGAGCCGGTCGTGTTCGTATACAGGGCCTGGGAGCCGCTGACCGTATTGCTACTCCCGCTCGAGTTGTAAAACAGCGATTCGTATCCGGCCGCGGTGTTGTTGTTACCGGTCTTGTTCGAGAAAAGAGAGCTGAATCCGGTGGCGGTGTTATAGCTGCCGCTGGTATCTGAATACAGTGCGTCTTCACCGCTCGCGGTGTTGTGGCACGCGGACTCCGAAAGTTTGACGCTGAGCAGCGCGTTGCTCCCCATCGCGGTATTCGCCATGGAGTCGCTTCTCACCGGGTCAGGTGGCTGTTGAGCCAGGGCCGAAGTTGCCATCGCTGCGAGCAGGCACGTCAACACCGAGTAAGCGTTCGCCGAATGACTCATTTCTTTTCCTACGTTTGAGCTGATGTGGGGTCGATTGATATCGATGTGAATCAAAGGACTCTCAATTGTGAATGCATTCACGCCTCAACGAGAAGCTGTCGCCAGGATGCGACGCTCTGTGCCGACAGCGTTGGCGGCAGATCAGCGTGCGATGCTCACTGTCGATATCCCCCTGCGGAGAGACGGACTCTCGTCTGTCGGAATGCAAGTGTCCTGCAACCATCGGTCCGTTCACCCCACCGATGCGGCGCTCATGGCTGCTTACAGCTTTTCTCTGCCCACGCCAGAAACAGCTAATATGAGGAGCGAATAGAGAGATGCCCATATGATGAATAGCGACATACTAATCATCGGCGCGGGCCCAACGGGCTTGGTCCTGGCGCTCTGGCTAACCAAGCTCGGGGTCAGGGTGCGCATCATCGACAAGACCGCGGCGCCGGGGACGACCTCGCGTGCGCTGGCGGTTCAAGCCCGCACCTTGGAGCTCTACGGGCAGCTGGGTCTCGCCGATCCCGTTGTCGCGCTCGGCCACAAGGTACCGGCGGTCAATCTCTGGGTAAAGGGCGAACCGGCAGCGCGGCTGTCTTTCGAAACCGTAGGTGCGGACTTCACTCCGTATCCCTTCCTGCAGATATTTCCGCAGGACGAGCATGAACGACTGCTGATCGAGCGGCTCGAAGCTCTGGGTGTATCGGTGGAACGACGTACCGAACTCGTGGGGTTCACTGACGAAGGCGATCGCATCAGGGCTTGCCTTCGTGCGCCCGACGGCCATGAAATTACCTGCGAAACAAGCTATATCGCGGGCTGTGACGGCGCCCGTTCGATCGTGCGCCAGACTATGGTGACTGGCTTCCCTGGCGGTACGTATCGTCAGCTCTTCTATGTTGCCGACGTGCAAGCCACGGGCCCGACAATCAATGGCGAATTGCACCTCGATCTCGACGAGGCAGATTTCCTGGCCGTCTTTGGCTTGGCCGGAGAGGGGCGGGCGCGCTTGATCGGCACGGTTCGCGATGAGCGGGCCGATCATTCCGATACCCTTCAATTCGAGGACGTCAGCGATCGCGCAATCAACCACCTCAAGGTGCAGATCGAGAGGGTGAATTGGTTCTCGACCTACCATGTGCATCACCGCGTGACCGACCATTTCCGCAAAGGCCGCGCATTCTTGCTGGGCGACGCAGCCCATATCCACAGTCCCGCCGGTGGTCAGGGCATGAACACCGGGATCGGAGACGCGATCAACCTGGCCTGGAAGTTCGCGGCGGTCCTGGCGGGTCGCGCGCCCGACAACCTGCTCGACAGCTATGAGGCCGAGCGAATCGGCTTCGCACGCCGGTTGGTAGCCACGACTGACCGCGTGTTCAGCTTCGTCACCGCCGATGGCAGGATCGCCGACATCGTCCGCACGCGCGTGGCCCCGGTCCTGCTGTCCAAGGCCCTTGCGTTCGAGGCGGTGCGCGAATTCATGTTCCGCACTGTCTCGCAGATTACCCTCAACTATCGAGGCGGACCGCTTAGCGTCGGTGCCGCGGGCGATGTTCACGGTGGGGACCGACTGCCTTGGGCGTCGATCGACGGAGAAGACAATTTCGCATCCCTCGCGGCGATGACTTGGCAGGTTCATGTCTATGGGCTGGCCACGCCCGAGCTCGTCGCATGGTGTGCCGACCACTCGGTCTCGCTCCAAATCTTCGCGTGGCGAGGGGAGCACGAGGCAGCAGGCCTAGCGCGCGACGCGCTCTACCTGCTGAGACCTGATACCTACGTGGCAATTGCCGAACCTTCCGGTATGCCCGGCGTTCTTGACCGCTATTTCCGCGATCAGAGCATCCAGCCTCACTTGCGATGAAGGGACGAACATGGGGACGAGATTCTGCATCACGAGATGAGAAAAACTGCTGGAGCTTCGCAGGCTACTCCATGGGGTCGATGCCGGTCCTAGTTTGGAGTTTTTTCAGGGCGCCGCCGGGCGCGATGGGAAAACTGACGGCAACCCCCGAGCTGTGTTACGAAGCTGCAATTATGAAGCTGCATTGTCACCCAGGAACGCGGCGCTTATCGAAGGATGCTGTCACTCTCTGTGTTTCTTGAACCATTCGCGGATTCGTACAGCAATATGGTCGTCAAACGGCAGCGCCATTCCGGAGAAAGCGGTCTCCATGGACGAATAGTGTTCGAACGTGTGGCCGGTAACCGGCAATTCCACGAATTCCGCAGCGCCGGGTGCATTGCGATTGACGAGCTCGGCCATCAACTCCAAATCGCTGCGGCTCATGATCCAATCAAACTCCCCGTGCAGCGCGAGAACAGGCTCCTTGACGTGCGACCACACGGCCATCAAGTTCAAATCCTGCAGCTGTTGATAGTAGGCGACCGGTCGGCCATATTGTTGGTTGGGCTCGCCTTCCCATAGCTTCTTAAGCTCCGGGCTCTTCTCGAAAATCTGCTGGGGACTCTCGCGATTCAATAAGTACGCGCTATAGAGCGCTTCAACCGATTTCATCATGGAGTTGATTTCGGACGAAGGATGGCCTGATAGCTTCAATCGGCGCCGTTCAATCTCCAGCATGTGCTCGTACCATGTCTTGATCCAGCCCCCGTCGACGACGTACCCTCTGACGGGCGCCCCTTCAGCTACCAGCGGCGCAAAGCCGCCTCCGTTGCTGATGCCGAAGACGAATACTCGATTGGTATCCACGAACGGATAGTCCCTGAGCTTGCGGAACGCGCGCCGGTAGGAGTCGAGTTCCGCGGTAAAGTCCGTCGATCCGCATTTGCCTTCCGAGTCCCCCACGCCAGCCTTATCCATGCGCATGGTGGCAAACCCCGGAAGTTTCGCGACGGCCTGCAACACGAGCTGTGTCGCGTCGGTCGTGCCGGGAGGCGCCTCAACGCTGTCGCAACTCAGCCAGCCTACGACAAAGATCGCCGGAATCCGACCTGAGTCCCGTTGCGGGTGGGTTACGATGAGCCGAAGTCGATTGCCACAGCAATCCCCAATGGTGTCGTACTGCACAGTGACACCGGGATACGACTCGTCCCTGTTGGGCGTGCTTGATTTTCGTGGCAGATCTGAATTCCGCGCCACGCAGAAGGTGGCGATGCCAAAAGCTAATGTCGCGCACGCCACATCTAAGCATGAACGTCTGTACATAGTCTTGCTCCTCCAATCGCAGGCCTCACGCCTCCGGTACAGATAATGAACTTGTTTACCGGACCGGCATGCTGTGCCATTTGCGGCCGTCGCACTGGGCACCGCGCTACCCCAAGATTGCTACGATAGAAGGTATTTGGAATGAGAGTGTTTCAGATCCTGCTATTTTCCACCGCATTGCCACTGCGGATTGGTTCAAAGGTGCACATCTGTCGGTGCGACTGGCGATACCACCACCCGTAGAAATTTTAAGAAATTTCCGCGACGAATGGTATAAGAGGCGAGTGGGGATTTTCGCACGTGGTCTCGATCCATTATCGTGTCTCTGGTGAAACACGCCGCCTCCGCTAGAGCCTGCCCCTTGATCGACGGACCGACAACGCTTGCGGGGCCAAAAACGAGGGTATGTTTTGGTCTCGAACCGAAAGGCTGGCCGCGCGCCTGTACGAATGCATTCAAGCCTTTGGTGAAAAGTGCATGACTGCTGGTACGAACCTTCCCGGAACTCCGCGTCCAACGCATCACTGGCGGGGAACGAACGGCATTCTCCTTGCAGGCGACATCTGGGGTGATCCAAAGGGGCCCTTGGTCATTTTGCAGCATGGCGGGGGACAAACCCGACACGCGTGGAGAGGCACGGGCGCCCGATTCGGCGAGGAGGGATATCACGCCGTTGCCTTTGACGCTCGCGGCCATGGCGATTCTCAATGGGCCAGCGATGGCGAGTACTCGCAGGACCTGATGGTCGAGGACCTGCGGTGCGTAATCGCCGCCCTCGGCGGCCGGCGCGCGGTGCTTGTGGGTGCGTCAATGGGCGGGGGCACTAGCTTTTTAGCACTCTTGAAGAAGTAGCCGAGGCTATCGCGAGCTATCAACCTCAACGAGAGCGTCCGATTAATCATGACGGGCTGGTGAAAAACGTGCGCTTGGGTGCCGACGGCAAATACCACTGGCATTGGGATCCACGGTTTATGGCCGGAGGGCGCGATTTGGTACGGCGCGAGCAACGTCTGGCGGCCTGTGCACGTCATCTCACCATGCCTACGTTGCTCGTGCGCGGCGGCCTATCCGACGTGCTAAGCGAGGAGAGCGCGCAAGAGTTTTTATCGATGTATCCACGAAGCGAATACGTGCACGTCTCTGGCGCTGGCCATATGGTAGCCGGAGACCGCAACGATGCGGTTGGCAATGCCGCCCTTTCGTTTTTGCGTCGCACAGTACCGACGGGTGGTGAACTGCTCAAGGCTGCAGGTTCGTCAGACGTCAGCAAATCCGCGCGTGGTGATGACATCAACGGCGTACCATGACGAGGCAGTGAAAGGCGCGTTTTCGCGGACGCCCGCGTCCGATGCGGTGCAGTCACGTTCGACATTTGAAACGTCGAATCGTATAGGGTTTGTCAGTGCAACGAATGAGCGCCATGGCCGACGCGACGCCCATCTCCGTCATACACGGACATGTGCCAGGGCCATTAATGGTCGTATGAACTCCGATCTCGGCGCCCCAGTCAATCACCGAGTCAAACCTTACAATGACAGGAAAACCCTCCTGCGAACCGCACTCGCGACCAGAAGGGTACAGTGGTCAAAATCGATTGAGATCAATGGGGCATAGGAGATAAGCGATCAATACAGCCCTGTATGAACAAAGCAATCCTCCTCAGAAGCAATCGCTTCAAATGACCCAAAAAGGAAATCTCTGCACGATCTTGCGAAGCCCGCGATCACAGGTTACGATGATTAACAGCCGTCGCTACAGCGTGGGAAAACGGTCTTATATGTCTCATCATAAGTCGGACTCAACGACGAACTCGCGCATAAGAACATCGGGATGAACATCGTCGAAGGCCGAGTGCCGCGCTACGCGGACGATCCGTTCTCGTGGGGGGTGTCTGGGCAATATTCGGTTTTCCCCTGCGCCATGGACCGTCATGCCGTTGAGTTCTATCCGGAGCACTTCCGGGGCGCGGCGCTGACGGGTAGGCACGAACAGGTGCTCGAGGCGCTCCTCGCCGATGGCGCGGTTGAAGACCCCGACACGGCGCGATCGCTCCGCAATGATCTGATCCACGCGCATCGCGCGCACCTGCCGCAGCTCGCGTGAGGCTGGCGCAAACTACTCCGCTGGAGCCGGACCGGCGTCGAAGGGCCTCGGCTCGCGCGGGCCGGACGGCATGTTGATCGTCGGGCCGGATTTTGAGCGCTGGATCGGTCTGCCGGGCGCGGGTCCGTGCCCTCGGTCAATTGACATCGATCGCTCCCGTACCGGCTTTTCTAACCTTGTCTCTTTGCGCGTTTATTCGTTCGCCGGAGGGGTGGTGATCAACTGCGAGGGGGAAGCCGACGGTGCTTCCTCGCGACCGTTCAGGCAGGTAAAGGGTCTCAGGCTGGCCGAGGACGCATCGCCTGAGCACTTTGTGCATGTCCGGTCGGATGACGAGATGACGTATAGCGGGCGAATGGTTGGACAATTGGGACGCATTCGTGCTGGATGAGAGGCAAGAGGGCCTTACTTGGAGATTAAAAGGGGAACGGTCGATATTCTGAGCAAAAGCGCCTCCGAGCGCGGGCCGGGAAATCGACAGCGTAGTCGACGAAATCTTGATAGGCCGCGGTCTGCGGTGAAGACGAGAAGGGGAGATACCATGCTGCTTGCCAATACCTCGCGCGCGCTGCTGCTTACCGGCGTAGCGATATTTCCGATCAGCGCCTTCGCGCAGGCGACCAACAGCGCACAGCCCGCCGCCCAGGCAACGGTTGCGCCCGCTCCCCCTGCCGCGCAGGCGACTACCGATCAGAGCACGGCGTCAGCCCCCGAGATCGTGGTCACCGGCACCCGCATCGCGCGACCCGATTTCGAGGCGCCGAATCCGATCGTTTCGTTCAACGCGACCAACATCCAGGAATCGGGCAACACCAATCTCACCAATTTCCTCGAGCGTGTTCCGGCGCTTTCGAATTCAAAAGACAGCACGCAGACCTCGGGGGGAAACGGCACCTACGGCACCTTCGGCCAGACAGGCCTGAATGAACTCGACTTGCGCGGTCTCGGCACCGCTCGCACGCTGGTGCTGGTCAACGGGCGGCGGCACGTGGCTGGCGAGGCGAATACCGCAGCGGTGGACATCAACAGCATCCCGACTGATCTGATCGAGCGCGTCGACGTGCTGACCGGTGCGGTCTCGGCGATTTACGGTGCCGACGGCGTGACCGGTGTTGTCAACTTTATTCTCAAGCGGGACTTCGAGGGTATCACCGGGAGGGCCCAGTTAGGCCTCTCCAACTATGGTGACGCCGGCAATCGCTTCGCTTCTTTGGCCGCCGGCAAGAACTTTGGCGGCGGGCTCGGCAATGTGACGCTGGCTTACGAGTACAACGCCGACGATGCGGTGGCTAACGACGATCGCCCCTTCCTCAGGTTCAGCCAGCGCAAATATATTATTCCCAATGACGCCTACGCGGCCGGGGATCTCAGCGCACCGCAAAATATTCTCGTCGGTGGCCTTAGGTATGTGAACGAATCACCGATCGGTGCGGTTTTCGTGGGTAACGAGGGGAGTCCCAGTTTCGATGGCCTGGGGCGTCCCTATGATCCCGGCAGGCCTGCCGCTTACTACCAAGTTGGCGGCGTCGGTACTCCGGTCGCCGGCTTCTACCAGGGCGACCTGTTTCCCAAAACCAGGCGGCATGCCGTCAACCTGCTCGGGCACTACGACTTCTCGGACGCCTTCAAGCTATCGGTCGAGACGAAGTATGTCGAAAACCACACGGGCAGCTTAGGTCAATATACCGGAACCTATAACTACCCAATAAGCCTGAGCAACCCGTTCGTGCCAACCTCGATACGCGATGCCGCGCTCGCGCGCGGGGCCTCTGGCCTGTTCGTCAGTCGCGACAACCTCGACTACGGCCGTCCGGGCGAAGAGGACATACGGCGAACTTTTCGCAGCGTGATCGACGCGTCGGGGCGGATTTCGGATCATGCGACGTGGGACGCCTATGTCGAATATGGAGTGACGAAAGACCCCATCACGAAAATCGGCGACCGACTGACGAAGCAATACACCGACGCGATAGACGCCGTTCGCGACCCTGTGACGGGTAAGATCGTCTGTAATCCCGCGAATAATCCGGGACCGGGCTGCATCCCGGTCAGCTTGTTCGGCCCCGGCCCGATAACGCCCCAGCAGCTTGCCTACTTCCGCACCAACAACGTTAGTCATGCAACGGTCGAGCAGCAGGTGGCCAGCGCGAGCATCAGCGGTGATTTAGGGCAGTTTTTCCAACTGCCCGGCGGGCCGCTCAAGTACGCCGTTGGTGGAGAGTATCGCCGCGAAGCGAGTCGCTTCGATCCAAACGCCGATCTTGTCAATGGACGATTTTTTCAATTCGATGAGCCAAGCGTGGTAAGCGCTTCTCGCGGGCACTTCGACGTTAAGGAGGCGTTTAGCGAGATCGAGTTGCCGATATTGAAGGATCAGCGCTTCGCCAACGTGCTATCGGTCGGCGCCGCCGGCCGCTACTCCAATTATTCGACGATCGGCAACACCACCACCTGGCAGTTCAACGTCACCTATGCGCCCGTCAGCGACATCGCCTTGCGTGGCAGCTATGGCAAGGCGGTGCGTGCACCCAACATCGGCGAACTGTTCCAGCCGACGCTCGGCGCATCGAATTTCTTCACCGATCCGTGCACGCCCGCCCAGATCAACAACGGCACCAAATATCGTCAGGCTAATTGCGTGGCAACACTCGCGGCGGTCGGCGCTGTCGTCTCGCCGGGACTGCAGACCGGCAATTTCGTAGCCGGGACTTCGTCTGGCAACCAGCATCTCAAGCCAGAGGTCGCGCGCTCTTGGACTGCGGGCATACTGCTGCGTCCGAGCTTCCTGAGCGGGTTTAACGCCTCTTTCGACTGGTACGACATCAATCTAACGGACGCTATCAATACGATCGACGCCGGTACTCTCGCCACGCTATGCGTCGATCAGCCAACTGTTCCCAATCAATTCTGCAACCAATTCACGCGCGCGCAAGGGACTGGCATCATCAACAAGTTCGTCGTGGGGCCGCTGAATGTCGCCCTCTTCCACACCGCTGGTCTCGACATCAATATGGATTATCTGATCCGGACCGAGCAGATCGGTACATTCGACGTAAGGCTGGTCGGCGGCTTCCTCCACACGTTGGACCGCGTTGGTATCCCGGGCGCAGTGGCTGAGAACCAAGTCGATCAGCCCTTCAAGCCACGGTGGACTGCAAACTTCTCGCCGACATGGAGGTTTGGCGCCGTCACCCTCAACTACAACCTGCGGTGGAACGATGCCACGCGCGCATTCCCTCGCGCTGCGACCGACGCCAGCCCGAACATCGCCGCTCCCCAGTATCGTCGTCTGGCGGCACTTTGGCAGCATGATGCGCAGGTTAAGTTCAACATTCAGGAACGCTATGAATTTTACGTCGGGGTTAACAACCTAACCGATCAGAAGCCCGACCCCGCCTCCTACTTCACCAACATCCCGATCTCGCCGCTAGGCCGGTACTACTACGCTGGCGCGCGTTTCAACCTGCGGCCTTGATTTGATGACGCGCGCATTAGTCGCGCCCGGAGAGGTCAAGAGGCACAGGGGCTGCCTTTCGCTCGATGGGGCGCAGGCGGGCTGCTCGGTCTTGTATCGGCTATCGGGCGAACGAACGAACGAACGGTCGGCCGGGGCGGTCGTCTGGAGATCGTCAACAGTGGGGACATACTCGATTCGACACTGCCGTGCCGCTGAGCTAGCGCGACATCCCCGGTAAGGCGGTCGTAGGCTCCGCTAAGACCGCTGGTCGGTCTGAATCTGCCAGGTAGGCGCTAAGAGCATCGCTGAGTTCCGATCGCTCGCACATCCAATCCGCAGTCCGCGGAATCGTGACACTACTCACAATGCGACACGCCTTTCGTTAGACAAGAATGCCAATATTTCTGTGGCTTGCACCTAAAATCTCACGCATCGGTTTCCCCAGTCGCCCATTCTCGCCAGATTGAAAGATTGAAAACGTCGTAACCATTCCAGCGGCCGCGCGTCCGTGGGGTAGGGTGGCTGACGGACGACTTCCGGCGACTTACAGACATTCGATGATAGGGTTTACCTTCCCCGAACCGGCCGTTCGGAACATCTCGCTTGGCGCGCACCCCTGCTGATTCGTTAGTTAGCTGGTAAGGCGGAGCCGTCGGCCTAAGAGCGGCTCACATCAGGCCGGCGGCGTTCAACCGATCACACGCCGAATTCTTGCTTCGAGAGCCGCCGCCGCCCCAAACTGTGCTGTGCATCGTTTCGAACTATCTCGCTACATTCCAGGGACGTACAAGTGAAGTACCGCCATCGCGTGCTCATTCTGCTGGCCACGCTGTCGGTTCTAACGTATCTCGACCGCGTCTGCATATCCGTTGCCGGACCGAGGATCCAGAATGAACTCCACCTCAGCTCGCAGGATTGGGGTCTGGTTACCGGCGCATTCGCGATCGCATACGCACTGTTTGAAATCCCGAGTGGGTACTTAGCCGATCGATTCGGCGCACGAGCGATGCTCACTAGAATCGTACTGTGGTGGTCGGTGTTTACTACCCTAACAGGGTTCGCTTCTAAGCTGTGGCCCTTGATGATCATCCGCTTTCTTTTCGGCGCCGGCGAAGCGGGAGCCTACCCGACTGCTTCCACCAGCGTCTTTCGGTGGTTTCCAGCGGTTGAGCGCGGGCGCGTCTTCGGCATCGTCCTCTTGTCAAGCCAGTTGGGAGGCGCGATCGCGCCGCTGCTGATTGTGCCCATTCAAGTGCATTTCGGGTGGCGGGCATCTTTCTACCTCTTCGGAGTTCTTGGAGTCGCATGGGCTAGCGGTTGGTGGCGCTGGTATCGCAATCGACCGCAGGACAAGACAGGTATAACCGCCGGAGAGCTGGCGGAGATTGGACCACCCGTGGATACGCGCCCGCATGGATTTCCGTGGCAAGCGATGGGAGGAAATATGAGCGTGTGGGCGATCATCAGCATAGCGTTTGCCTACTCCTATTCGTACTATTTCTTTCTGTTCTGGCTTCCAACGTACATGGTGCGGGCGCGCGGTTTCACCGAGGGCGAAACAAAACTGTCTGCGCTCCCGTTTGTGTTCGGAGCAATGGCAAATTTGACGGGAGGATTCGCCCGCGATGTGGCGGCGCGACGCTGGGGGCTGAAATGGGGTACGCGGGTTATCGGAATTGCGGGACTCGTAACCTCAGCCCTGTCGGCTTTCGCCGCATTTTCCAGCGTGAACAATTACGTAGCTCTCGCCTGGCTGGCGCTGTGCTACGGAGGAATTACATTTCAACAGCCGGCGGTCTTCGCCACCTGCGTCGAAATCGGCAAACGGAACGCCGGCGCAGTGGCCGGCTGCATGAATACGGCCTTTGCCATCGGCGGCCTCTTTTCTTCGCTGATTTTCGGATATTTGGTTCATAGCACCGGCAGCTACGACGCCGTGCTTTTGTCAATGGCCGGGGTGCTAATTCTGGGAGCAGCGTTTTGGATCCGGATAGACGCGACGGAGATACTGGCATCACCAGACGACCCGACTTAGAGAGGAATTCGCCGCTCTATACCGGACCGTCGTCAAGGTCGAAACCGGTCACTACGTGCGTCGGACATTCCGCTTGAACATATGCTCGACAATTTGGTTAATATTAAATCAATGGGTCCAGCTTTGGCTGGATCGGCCCGGCGGCAAGGACAGGAAAATAAGCCATGCAAACCAATACTCATGAGATAGCCGATCGCATCTTCCGCCTGTCAACTTGTGTCCCGGAGGTAGCGCCTGGTGGCTTCACTTTCAATCAGTTTCTCGTCGATGCTGACGATCCGCTCCTCTTTCATACTGGCCCTCGACGCATGTTCCCGCTCGTGTCGAAGGCAATCGGCCGTATCATTCCGCTCAAGCGACTTCGCTGGATTACCTTTGGACACGTGGAATCCGACGAATGCGGTTCGATGAACGAATTCCTCGCTGCCGCGCCAAACGCCGAAGTCGCGCACGGTGCCATCGGCTGCATGGTCTCGCTCGATGATTTGTGCGATCGACCACCGCGCAGGCTGGTCGATGGCGAGATCATTGACCTGGGCGGCAAGCAGGTTCGGCACATCGATACGCCACACGTTCCGCACAACTGGGAAGCGCGGCTCATTTTTGAGCAAACGACTAAGACCCTATTTTGTGGTGATCTCTTCACCCAGACCGGCGACGGACCGGCGCTTACTGACGATGATATCGTCGGGCCCGCGCTCGCCGCAGAGCAGATGTTTCATGCCACTGCACTTTCGGCCGCAACCGCATCGACCATCCGCCGTCTTGCCGCCCTCGAGCCGCAGATGCTCGCGCTCATGCACGGCTCATCAACGCGGACCCGGTGCGGGGAGTCTCTGCACAAGCTCGCCGATGCTTACGACGCGATGAGCCAGCCAGATTGAACTAAGAGCACAAGCGTCTTCAAATTATCCCTAAAGAACCGGCCAAACAGTCAACTGAGCTGCCCGATGGCAGTCATTGGAGAGCGGCCGGATTGGGTCTAGATTTGCCGGATGTAGACGGTCCCTGGTTCGACGTGCTGAATGGCAGGTTTGGAGGGGCCAATCAGTCAGCACGCGGCCACAAGCGCCTCGTCGTCATCTATTAATCGCTGCCTGAAAGCGGACAACCTGGATGGAATCTTTTAAGTCGCCAGTTGATCCGTTAGACCGTGAGACACGTGGATAAACCATGGTAGGCAGCTATTTGAGGAGTAGCTCACGCCTGTTAGAGTGTCTTATGTCCAATACTAAAGCGCCAAAAAAAACACGAATGATTTCGTATTTAAAAGGGAGTCTTTATGCGTCTCAAGGAAGTCGCTCTCATCGCACTCTTCTTTTCTAGCGCTGCCCATGCAGGGCCGTACGGTGATGACATGGCAAAGTGCTTGGTCGAATCCACGACCAAAGAAGACCGTCTCGCGTTAGTACGCTGGATGTTCGCTGCTGCAGCATCAAATCCGGCCGTCGCTCCGATCGCAAAAGTGTCTCCTCAAACAATGGATGATGCAAATTCTTCAATGGGTGCTCTCGTAATGAGACTGTTGACAGATTCTTGCAAGGACAAAACCAAGAAGGCACTAACATACGAAGGCCCAGCAACGATCCAATTGAGCTTCCAAGTACTTGGTCAGGTCGCGGCAGGCGAATTGTTCTCGAGCCCCGAAGTAAAGAGCGCGATATCCGGCATGCAAAAACACATCGACGGCAAGAAGCTCGAGGAGCTTAAAGCGGAGTAACCTGTGCCTCGCTGTCCAACTCTGGTGGGAGCGGACCGTAAAGGATAGAGGGGCCCGACTGGGCGAGTTACCCGTTACGGTGCCGCAAAACGCACGTGCCGACTTGTCCACTAATCTTGGAAAGTCCAATTTGAGTCGATCCGCCACTCGAACTGCCTCCGTCTCAAAGCGATCATGACGGACTTATGACCAATTGAGCCCGTTATCGGAATGCAGTTTTTGGAAGTCCGTTTGGCGGCGCTGCTTGTGATTCAGTGCGTGGAACCCATCCGCCCGCGCGTGAACGCAATACACAGCAATACCAGAGAATTCCAGCCCCGATCATCGCTCCGAGTATCAGAATACTGGGTCGACCAACGTCCGCGTCGAGCAGATCCGCGATTCCAAATGTCACCGCTAGTACAAGACCAAGAATCGGCGCCAAAGGGAAAAGCCATGATCGCCAATATCCAGGTTGCCCCGTCAAGCGCCGCGAACGTCCGACGAGAACGGCAGAACTCACTAACAGCAGGACGTACACGGTGAGGCCCGATATGAAGGCGATTAGCATGTGGGTGCTCAGGAGGCAACAAGCCGCGGAAATCGCGCCAACCACTACTGTCGCTATGCGAGGTGCTCCCGAGGAGGCGTGCACCCGGGCTAACACAGCGTTCACGATCGGGTGAAAGATCTCGTCTCGGCCCAAACTGAAAAATAGGCGCGCGAAAAACATCATCTGAGCGACTAGCGCGTTAAAAATTGCCATTAGTACCGCTGCGCTCAGAGCGTGCCCGGCGGCAGGGCCGGCAACAGACGCGATAAACTCGGTGAGCGGTGCTGGACTTTTCAGGAATGATGACAAATCGCGGACTCCCAGTACGACTGCAACGATCGGCAGAGCCGTAGCAAAGGCTCCAATCAAACCCGCGAGTAGGATCACTCCGCCCATACGGCGGTGGGGCTCCGCTAGTTCCTCTCCAAATGCAATTGCCTGATTGCCGCCACAAGTGGCGTAGGCTGCGCTGACGCCGGCCAACGCCATTGCCCCAAACGCTACTGGAGCGATGGTTCCAGCAGACCCCAGCGTCACAGGATGAAAGACGACGTCGGCAATGCTACGCGCCGGTCGCCAAACTCCGGCAACAATGAGAGCGCCTACAGCCAGCATCTCAACGCCGAGAAACATGCCGGTTACGAGCGCGCTCGCGCGTACTGCGAGCAAAGCAATGGCAGTCGCCGCGCCGAGCGCGCCGAATGTGACGAGGAGCGGCGACGCGGTCGGCGCGAATTCGCTGACATAGATGGCGATTGTCCTCGCGAGAAAGGCATTGGCAGGCCCAGCGGTAACCGTCCACACGGTCAGGCTAGCAAAGCCTGCCCACGAACCGAGAATCGCACCGACGCCCACGTAATCACCTCCCGCATACGGGTAAGCAGAAGCCAATTCGGCATAGACGACCGCCCAAACAAGGGCTGCGCCGATGCCGCAAATGAACAGGGCTGCCGCCCCGGTGCCCGCGTGCAAGAGAACATCAGAGCCGATTCCGTAGATCGAATAAACCGGTGAGAGACACGATAAAGTGAGTAACAGAACGCCAAACGACGAGAGTTTGCGATGCAGCTGATTGCTTGAGCACACTGTCGGCTCGGCAGGAACGATCCGTTCTAGCGATTGTTGCGTTGTCACTCGATATCCGACTGTAAGTGGTCGGCAGTCAGCCGACTAACTGAGAGCATGCCACAATGCGGATAAGTTGCGCCCGCGTGCGTCGGTTGGCGTAGACGCCCAGCAACGCTGACGGGGGCTATACCTTTATATCGTGATCTAAGCGGAGGTATGCTCACGGTGCAATGTGCTTATTCTTGCGCACAAAAGCTTCGACGCGGATCAACGGAGGCTAAGATGCTGCAACGCGGACTCGAAGCCCCCTTGAAACCTTCGGCCAGGCTGACGATTCGATTATGAATATCCGCGACGCTAACGAAGCTGATCAGCACATGTGCGGCCAAATCCTTTATGACGCTTTCAAAAGTCTCGCTGAACAACATAATTTCCCGTCAGATTTTCCTTCTTCCGAAGTCGCGACGGGTCTGGTATCCATGCTAATCGACACCCCAGGATTTTACGGCGTGGTCGCGGAAGAAGCTGGGAAGATAGTCGGCAGCAACTTCATGGACGAACGCTCTCCTATTTTTGGGATTGGTCCTATTTCTGTTGCACCAGACGTGCAAAATCACGCGATCGGCAAACGCCTGATGTATGCCGTACTCGATCGGGCAGCGGCACGAGGAGCCGTAGGGACCCGCCTGGTACAAGCGGGATACCATAATCGTTCGCTGTGTCTTTACACGAAGCTCGGATTTGTCACTCGCGAACCGCTCTCGCTTCTACAGGGGCCCAAGCTCGACGTGAAGTTCGCCGGTTACGATGTTCGGCCGGCCGAGGAGAGCGACGTCGAACGATGTAACAAGCTGTGCCACGAAGTTCACGGCTTTGACCGGCATCGCGAGCTACGCGAAGCGATTCGCACACGCTCGGCGCGCGTGGTGGAACATTTGGGGGAGATCACGGGCTATGCAACGGCGATTGGCTTCCTTGCCCACACCGTCGCCCGGACAAATCAAGATTTAAAGGCTCTAATTGGCGCAGCAACGGAATTTCCTGGTCCGGGATTTCTGTTACCCACGCGGAATCATGACGTCTTCGAATGGTGCCTGAACCTCAAGCTGAAGCTAGTCTTTCAGATGACATTGATGAGTACGGGTCTCTACCACGAACCAAGCGGTGCATATCTACCATCGATTTTGTACTGAGGACCTAACCGATTTCTCTGCAG
>JALYIT010000112.1 GCA_030775645.1 Pseudomonadota bacterium
GAGTGTATCTGCATACTGCTGGAAACGAACCGCCTTGCCGTCGACGACCCGCCAGACGTGGACAAGCTGCGCGCGCATCGACTTGCCAGTTGCCTTATAGGTGCCGAGGTAGCGGCCCAGAGCAATCACCGTATCACCAGCGTCAAGGATTTCTTCTATTGCGACGGTGAACCCGTTCCACTCACTAATGCAGCGCGCGAAAACGCCGTTGGCGACCGCTTCCGGCCCAACGTAGGGATTGCCATCTGCGTAAGGGAAGTTCTCGGCGTCATTCCAGACGATGGACGGGCTCATCCGCCCAAGGACGCCCGCCACATCGCCGGTACTGAACGCATCATAAATTCCTTTGATCAATGCCACATTCTCTTTCGACATGGGCCCCTCCCCAGGTTCCACACGCAATCGTTCCGCCACGCTCAATCAAGACACTCTTAACTCAAGTCTGTTGACGCATTTCCCGCCAAATCTACTGCGATCAATTTTGAACCTTGCATGTTTTGACCGCGATGCTCTTGACCTGGGCAGCGCCTACCTCGCATATCCAGCTAGGTTAGCTCGGCGGGAGTAGGGTAGCGGCGAGTAGGGCATTTGATGCTTCGTTTCTCACGGTTATCGCTGAGCAGAGTGAGCATCGCTCCTGATGCTTGTGACTAACGACTTCGCCCAGATGGGTGTGAGTCAGCTTGTCGAATTGTCGGTATTATAAGTTGCGCCCTTCGTATTGGATTTTGATCCGATTATCCGGATAGTCGATTACCAGCACGCGCTTGCCAGCAAGCTTTGCGAGGATTCGCCCCGTCGAGGTTTAGCTGGAAGAGTTCTAGTGCTTGGCGGCCGGGGATTCGAGTGCCGGCCTTAAAATGGGACTCCAAGCGCCAGGAGATTCTCCCTCGCACCGGGCATGGCGTCTTAGCTTCCCGCGTCTCCCACACCACAAGAGATTAGCGTGTTCAGTCGGCCCAAAATCTGTGTACTGGGCACGGATGATGGCAAAGGCTTCTTCAGCACGTTCAGGCTTCAGGCGTCGATTACCTGGCCGGTCCCTGAGCGTCGAGATGAGGCCTCGTGGTCCCTCGAGCTCGTAACGCTCAACCAGTCGCCGAACCTGGCGGACCGTCAGCCCGAGACGCTCGGCGACGGCTTTCTGTTTAAGTTGCTTGTCGATGAATCCCTGAATGCACTTAAGCCGATCCAGCTCTCGCATAGAAATGCTTACCCTTGGTATCCGAAACATCGCCGGCCTCCCAGTCCTTTTGGGGAGCCAAAAGACTGGACCGGACGAACACCAAAGGGGACATTTCTATCTGGGAGAAAGAGGACATTTCTATTTAGCTATCACATAGCGACTTCGCATAATGTATATTATGTTAAATAACAGTTAATGCTGGGTGCCCCCAGCTGATTTGCACCTAGCCAATCACGATGCATAACTGATGAACACGGCCCTCGCCGCACCTCTAGGCGCTGCACCAGCTTCCATCTGTGATTGCCCGCTTTCGACCATCGACAGGCTCTTTACTACTTGGAGCCATACTGCGGCAATCGCCATGCGTTAGCAATTAAAGACACTCGAGCGCCATGGTATTGGTTCAGTACCACATACCGGTATCTGACCGACTGGTGTCGGGCTTACCTCTAAATCGATCACTGGCGAATACTCAATGCATCCGTCCTACGCCCTCACTCGTGAAACATTTTTTTCATATAAGCTCTTCCAGTACGGAGAGCATTTGCGGATTCGCTAAGATTCGACCGCAACGACAACAAGTTCGACGCCTACGTCTTAGCTGCCGCCCAGGAGATAGGCCAACCAACCTACTGCGCTATCGCAAGCGCTGAGTTTGGGCTATCGGGATTAGCCGCAGAAGCTGCGGGAGCTCGAAATTGCCAGTCATGGGCGCGGGATGTCATTGCGAAGTCAAAGCAGAACTACTTGGCTCATGAGAGTTGCCCGGCGTGCTTTAAGCAGTAACAGTAGCAAGGGGTGTTTGCATCAATGTGGAATTGGATATTAACCCTGCTGTTTGGGACCGGCTCTGTCATTACGCCAGCGCCGGTAAACCTGGTCGCTGGTGAGACCTTTTTCCCAGCTGCGAAAGCGTTGACACCCGTGGACTTCAAGACCGGGCAATAACCCAGCCGCACTCTCGACAAGCCGCGTCACCGGTCTTATAAATTGTCCGCATGCCACGCTTTCATAGACCCGAACACGGTGAGAACCCCGCGCACCTATGACCCCCGACCCCTACAATCTTCAGCGCTTTCTCGACGCTCAGCACCCGATCTACGGTCAAGTCCGCGATGAACTCCAGGGTGGCCAGAAAGAGAGTCACTGGATGTGGTTCATCTTCCCCCAGATCAAAGGCTTAGGTTCAAGCCCCGCGGCTCGACAATACGCGATTCAAGGCATCGACGAAGCAAAGGCCTACTTGGGCCACCCCCTCCTTGGGTATCGCCTCCGTGAATGTACTCAGCTCGCCAACGGAATCGGCAACCGATCCATCCAAGAGATCTTCGGCTACCCAGATCACCTAAAATTTCATTCCTCGATGACCTTGTTTGCGAAGGCCTCCGATGGCGAAGAAGTGTTTACCGCCGCCTTGACGAAATATTTCGGTGGCGAATTGGATCGCAGGACCCTCGAACAGCTGTGATAATCAGACTACGAGCACGCGACCGTATCTTTTGACCACTCTTTTGTTTCGGGAGGGGGACGTGCTTTTGCTTTGGTCCTATCGGGAGCTGAAGTATTGGGGCTCTGGCGATCACTACGTGTTGAGCGGTATTACCTTCCTCAATGCGCGGTCCTACATTACCTCTGCAGCTCCGAAGATCTTGCCCTCTATCAATCGAACAGTAGTTCACGATGACGCGTCAACTTCAAGTCATTTCGCCCATGGCTGCAGCCCTGCTATCTTGCTTGATCTTGCTAAGTTCAATTGGGACTTCTACCGCGAGTGATGTGGAGAGCAAACCAGACACACACTTGATCGAGTATCAAGCATTCCTGCCGAGTTTATATTTCACGGGAAACGACGGCCCCGAGACTGCAACATTCGCCACCGTTCAATCCGAACCCGCGTGGAGGGCGCTCTGGGCGACGTTAGAGCCTCGGTTGGCGAAAGATAGGAGTCAGAAGGCGCCGCACCCGTTTCCGCGGATCGACTTCACTCGAAAGACACTGCTTGTCGCGGCGCTCGGGACTAAGCCCACCGGTGGCTACTCTCTGTCAGTGGAATCTGTAACAGAGAATCCCTCGAGCATCACGGTCAAGCTGGTCGCGGTCAGCCCACCCGGAAGACCTTGCGGCGACAAGATTTATGGTTTGACTCAAATCACGAGTCACCCCATTGCTCTGCTTTTAATTGCCAAAACCTCCAAGCCGGTACAATTCGACACCATGCGGGCGGAGCCTGCATGTCACTAACTCGAGCGTTGGGCATTCCGTCCCCGGCGGATCACCACGAGTTCTCTCTAGCTTCGCCTAAGGGCTGGCCAAATGGCACCTGGTGACACCACTGTTGGGTCTACCCCTCCTGATGAAATTCGATGGTCTGGAAGACCAGCAGTTCCCCCGAGGCTCGGCTAGGTCTTGTGTCGGCTCAAGGCCTTTGCGATTCTCGCCCGGTTTCCTGCACCGGAAAAAACCCCAAATCTCGTCGTGCATCATATCGCCGAGCGCATGGGGCTCTTAGGGGTGACCTTGGTCGTATCCGAGGCAAACGCGACCCGGGCACCGGGATCGAGATCGGCCCATATATGGGCATTCACCGCTGGGACGCTGCCGCTGAATATCTCGCGATTCAGACCATCGAACGCATCGCCCATCTTTCGGACCTGGTCTAATGGGGCCATCGAAGCCCTCATCGCCGCACCACGAGCTACCCGCACTCTGCACTGTCCGTATTGAGTCACCCCGATACGCCGTATTGAGCGTTTCGACACGCCTTTGGTGAAGCCAAGTTGATGGAATGGCTAACCAACTTAAATACGAAGTGCGAGATGTTCAAGACTGTTCTTCTCAGAGTATGTGCGCCACCCATACTTAGCGTTCTATTGCTTGCAGGGTGTGCGACAGCACCGCAGGTAGCATCGACCGTAACGGTTTTCCACACTCTCCAAAGCGCAACCGCCGGCACAACTTTTGCCTTCGTTCCTCTAGAGGGGCAGGAAAGCGATCTTGAGTACCAAACTTACCAGAACTATATTCGCGCACACCTAGTCGCAGACGGCTGGGTCGAAGGCGCCGGAGGAATCGTACAGTGACTCGTTTCGTTCTCGTACTCTATTGACCACGGTCGTGTTGAAACTATAGATATTGCCGAATATGGTCAAACCGGTATATCGGGCGCCTCCACAACGGGAACGGTCGATTCATTTGGCAACTTTCAGGGTACCACCACGATTCAGCCGACATTCGGCGTGACCGGGCACAGTCATCAACGTCACTAAATACTCGCGCATCTTGCGGCTATCAATTGCCGATCGTGCTTCTGTCGATTCGAAGAAAGATCGGCTGGTTTACCAAGCGAACGTCGTGAGTTTCGGAACCTCTGGGGTCATTGCTCCCGTGATGCCGGCAATGCTAGACGCATTATTTAGGGATTTTCCGGGCACTAACGGCCAGACCCGGCACGAAAGCGGCCTTCTTCAGCAAACGAAATTTAAAGTCCACTAAGATTCACACTGCGGCTCGCCGACCGCCGTGGACTCAAGATGAGCGCGGACCGACTGGGGGTGCAGCCGAAATCTTCGACGGGGTTATGCCGCAATCCAGAATGAGCAGTTTTCACCCGGCGTCGACAAGGCCAGCGTAGCACGGCGCTTGGCGCTATCTGTCATTCCTATCTTGATAATATTGCGGCCCAAAACAGAGTGATTCCCTATTCTAAACCAGTAGTTACGTTAAGCGTCATAAGTATGATTAAATATGATCCTTCACTTCAGCATCGGGAGCCGCCCACTGTGTCCACCATCGAACGCATGACAATTACAATGCCCGCCGACATGGCCTCGGTAGTTAAAGCCGCGGTCGATTCTGGTGATTATGCCTCGACCAGCGAAGTGGTTCGCGACGCCTTGCGCGAATGGAAGATGAAGCGAGCCATTCAAATTCAAGAGATTGCATCCTTGAAGGCCGATATTGACAAAGGGCTGGCGGACGTTGCGGCCGGACGGGTCACGAATTTCGACAAGAAGAAAATTGTTGAGCGCGGGAGAAAGCTATTAGCCAGCCGCTCATCCTCCGATTAACCGATACAGCCGAGGCGGACTTGGCTGAAATCTGGGCTTACCTCGCCGCCGAAGCCTCGGAACCCATTGCGACGCGTATACTGACCGCGATCGAGAGAAGATTTTATCCGCTGCTCCGCTCGCCCTTGATGGGCTCGCCGCGCGAGCAGTTGGGAGCGGGTCTGCGAGTCATTTTTCATTCTCCTTACGCCATTTATTATTTGCCCACCGGCCGCGAGCTCGTAAGCGTGCGCGTGCTGCATAGCGCCCGCGATGCTGCGGCCGTTGCCGAGCAAGGCGGATTCAAGCCATGAAGATCAATAGACGGCTCACTACCAAGCCCGTTACGCTGCCCCGGAGGGCATTAACCAGCGCAGAATTCTCCCAGCTTGAGGATGTACCGCCGGAAACCGAGTGGTTCGCGAACATCGACAACCCGCACACGCGTCGCGCGTACCGCAACGACCTCAAAGAGTTCATGACGTTCGCGGGTATCCGCACGCCAATCGAGCTGCGTCTGATCACCCGAGCCCACGTGATCGCCTGGCGCAAAGATTTGGATATCAGAAAACTCGCTTCAGGCTCGGTTCGGCGAAAACTATCCGCGCTATCCTCTTTATATGAGTATCTGACCGACCAAAACGCCGTGCCGACGAATCCCGTGAAAGGTGTAAAGCGTCCCAAGGTCGACAGTTACGAAGGCAAGACGCCGGCGATTGCCGACGAAGAGGCCCGGCAGCTGATGAATCTGCCGCAAGACAAGACCCTCAAGGGCCTCCGCGATCGCGCCTTGCTCGCCACTCTGCTCTACCACGGATTGCGGCGCGAAGAACTCTGCCGCCTCAAGATCAAAGACATCCACCCCCGCCGCGGCGTGCCGCATCTGCGCGTGCATGGCAAAGGCAACAAGACCCGTTACATTCCACTGCACGCCGGCACGCAAGAATTGCTCAACGATTACCTGGATGAAGCCCGGCACGCTGCGGACACTGAAGGCGCCCTCTTTCGCCCCGTCAGCAACAATCGCACCGGCGAGCTCGACAACACGATTACGCCCGACGGCGTCTACAAACTCGTGCGACGGTACGCACTCGCCCTCGGTCTCAAAATCGGCGCGCACGCGCTGCGCGCCACCGCCGCCACCAATGCCTTGGACCATGAAGCCGACATCGCCAAAGTCCAGGAATGGCTGGGACATGCGAATATCGCGACGACGCGGATCTATGATCGACGCAAAATGAAGCCGCAAGACTCCCCGACTTTCAAGGTCAGCTATTAATATGATCGCCGACGGCGACTTGGCGCCCGCCGAAATCCCTCTGGGTCCAGCCGCCCCGGCCCGATGATTTTCGAGGGTTAAGGGACTTTGAGACCGCAGGACGCAGGCGCCGACGTGTCCACTAATTCTTGGGAAGTCCAACAAATCATCGACGTCGTTCATGTCTCGGCCCGATCAGTACGACCCGGATTTGAAGCCACCTTCCGACGGCTGATCCAAAGCTCGACCCGCCCTCGACCGACTGACGGGCCCGCGATATCCTCAGAAGGTGGCTGTGCCGCCCAAATCGGTTGCTCGCCGCCGTGAACCGGTGATTAACAGGTCTTGACAGACATAGACCTGGCGGTATACGGTCTTCTCAGATTAGAAGCCGCACTCGTTGCGGCTTTTCTGTTTCTAACGGCTGCGCAGACTCACATCGAGTTTGATCGCGGCTTTGTTTTTTATGGCGCGGACGAACGACAGCTTCAATCGAAGGATCTCATCATGCTCGCATCGTCAAAGTTGCAGACAATCATTTGGACTTCACGCATCGACGAAGCCGAGCAGTTCTATAGCGGGGTGCTCGGGTTGCCCTTCAAAGGGAAATCTGTCGGTGCGTTGGTCTACGAGGTAGGCGGCGGTGACCTCCGTGTATCGCCCGTGCCATCGACCCTACCTTCGGTTCATACCGTGCTGGGTTTTGGGGTTTCGAACCTTAGCTCAGTCGTCACGGCATTGAACGCACGCGGCATCAATTTTGAACGCTTCCCGGGCTTCCCGCACGACGCAGCCGGCGTCCTAGTTACGCCTGACGGCGCGAGAGTGGCGTGGTTCCGCGATCCTGACGGCAATCTTCTTTCGATCGTCCAATATGCCTGATCGCCATTTCGTGACCATTCGGTCGTCGAGTAATCGGACCGCGAGGCGGCCATTTCTGGGCAGGAATTTCAACGTGCGGGAATCGTGGTGTAGGCCAGCGTCCGAGGGGGCGGCGGCGATCCAATTGATCGTGGCTTGTGAAGGGACGGTGGACATCAAGGTACGGGTGGCAACGGCAACTCTTGGCAGCAGTGTTAGCGCTGCTGAACGACAGGTAACCGGAATCTAGCCTAGGTAGACCAGAGACGGCAATTGGGCCGGCGAAGATCGCAGCATGATTTTGCCAATGCTAACGTCCTTTTTCGTGCGCAATAGACTGCAACGGAAGTCCGTTGCCACTTCCTGCGGCAAGCACTCGCGTCGCGAACCTAGTTCCGCAATCCCCCGCCCGATCCATTTCCCAAATCCAGCTCCGCCGCAGTTCCCTGGCGCGTCACCCACTGCTCCTCGAATCGCTTCTTCGCCCGCATGTACTGATTCCCACATTCCACTTGGGCGGTCCAATCGACCGG
>JALYIT010000113.1 GCA_030775645.1 Pseudomonadota bacterium
TTCGCTGGTGGAGGGGGTAGGATTCGAACCTACGAAGGCATAAGCCAGCAGATTTACAGTCTGCCCCCGTTGGCCGCTTGGGTACCCCTCCTTAAAATGAGCCGCGTATTTTGCGGTGCGCTTGACCGTGTGTCAACGTAAGTTCGGGTCAAACCCGTAAATCCCCTCTGCCGGTTTTCAGGCACTTCCTGCTGCTTGACATTATCTTACGATATATCTATCTTAAGATATGTTTTTCAATTGCCGGGAACGATCATGAGACACGGGTTTTATCAGTGCATCGGGCGCCATCGCCATCCGGGCTTCAGCCATTTCGGACGCGGATTCCTCTCCGGCGGTATGGGAGGTCGGGGTTTTGGCGCGGGGCGCAAGCTCGCATCGGTGGATTTGCAGCTCCTCATACTCAAGCTGCTGGATGAAAAATCGCGCCATGGATATGAAATTATTAAAGAGCTAGAGGAACGCTCTAGAGGCTTCTACATTCCCAGCCCCGGGATGGTCTATCCCGCTCTCACCTATCTGGAAGAGCTGGGCCATGCCACCGTGGCCAGCGAGGGGGCGCGCAAGCTTTACAGCATAACGAAGTCCGGCAAGGAACATCTGTCCAAGCATGCGGCCGCCGCCGATGCGCTGATCGTGCAATTTGCCCGTGTAGGGGAGCGTATGGATCGGGTACGCCGTGCACTGGGCGCCGAAGAGACCGGGGAGGATCCCGGCATCCGCCAAGAGCGCGGCGGTGCGCGCGAACTGCATGCTGCCAGGCGAGAGCTTAGGCTTGCGCTGCTCGCCAAATGGCATAGCTCGACGGAAGAGCAGCAGCGAATCGCAGCGATTCTTGCCCGCGCTGCGGCAGAAATTACCGGCAAGTAACGCTTATTTCAGGTTCGTTTCGAACAAGCGATATATCCGCTTGTATTCGTCCAACCAAGAGTCGGCATTTGTGAATCCGTGCCGGTCCAACGGGTAAGGCGACAGGCTGAAATTGTCCTTATGCAGCTCGATTAAGCGCTCGTACAAGCGCATCGAATCTTCGAATAACACATTATCGTCGATGACCCCGTGACAGATCAGCAGCGCATCTTGCAAGCCGGACGCGAACTCGATCGGCGATGACCGCGTATAAGCGATCGGATCGGATTGCGGATCATTCAAAATCGCGGCCGTGTAGCCGTCGTCGTATTGCATCCAATCAGTTACCGGACGAAGGGCCGCACCGGCGGCGAATTCGCCCGGGGCGCGGAACAGCGCCATCAAAGTCAAGAAGCCGCCATATGAACCGCCATACATGCCCACATGTTTGGGATCCGCGCCCGCCTGCTCCACCAGCCATTTCTTGCCGTCGAGCAGGTCGTCGAGTTCCGGATGACCCATCTGCCGATAGATTGCCGTGCGCCAATCTCTGCCGTAACCGGCGGAAGCTCGGTAATCCAAATCGAGCACCACGTAGCCTCGATGCGCCAGCAAATTATTGAACATCTGCTCGCGGAAGTAATAGGAATAGTGCAAATGCACGTCTTGCATATACCCGGCGCCGTGGACAAATAGCACGGCAGGTTTTTTCACCCCTCCGCCGCTGCTGCCATCGCGGTAGAGCTTGGCGTAGACCACCCCGCCGAAGTGCGTGGAGGGAATTTTAACGATTTCGGGCTGAATCCAGCTCAACGACTTGTAATCGGCGGTTCGGGTATCCGTCAATTCACGCGGCGTTCCTGAACCGTCGGCCTTGACCACGGCAATTTGCGTACGCATGTAAGAGGTCGAATAGCTCAGCAGCAGTTGCTTGCCGCTGCGGTCAAGCTGCGCCTTCTCGATTCCCTCGAGCCGTGTCAGCCGCCGCAACGGACCTCCGCTGCTTGGGACCCGGTACACATCGTAGGAATACGGAGCCGTGGCGTTGCTGAGCACATAAAACCAGCGGCCGTCGGCGGACAGCTGCGGCTGAGATACCTCATATTGACCTTGAGTCACAGAGCGCACCTCGCCATTTTTCGTTTTGGTATACAAATGCGCGTAACCCGATTCCTCGGATTCATACCACAGGGTGCGATTGTCGTTGAGCCAGCCGAACTCGTTGAAGGCGCGATCGATCCAGGCGCCATCTGTCAAACGATGCTCTGGAACGAGCGTAAAGCTGGAAAAATCAACGCTCACCAGCCATCGATCTTTGTGATCGATGGCATAAAGTTCGATGCCGAGGGCGCTTCCATCGAGGCTCCAAATCATTCCGCCGCTGACTGCATCGGGCTCGTCTTTGACGACCCACACGCCCCGCTTCTTCTGGCCGGCCGCGCCCTCCTGCGGATCGGTGCCTAGATGTGCCTTAGCATTTTCCGCGCGAACCGATTTTAGCGGGTCCTCATCGAGACCGGGCAGCCGGTCGACGGCGAGCGGGTGCATGGTGTGGTCCACGAGATTGAGCAGGATCAAGGATTGCGGTGCGGGAGGATTGCGCCCGACTCGCAGCCGCTCCTTTTCGAATTCCTCATAGCCGGACTCTGTTATGTAGCGCGTGAGCTGGCCTTGCTTGCCTCTGAGGTGGGATTTAGGCTCCGTAACCACAAGCAGCCAATGCGCATCCGGGGATAGTTGGCTGCCGCGGATGATCACCTCATCGCCCAGATAAAAGGGCGCTGCCGCGCGCGAAGCGTCCGCTTTTTGCAAAGCCTCATCGTGCTTCGTTAAGGTTTCGGCGTCATCATGCAACTTCTTCAAGGTTGAGAACGTGCGCAATTGCATGTCGCGCAAATCGTCCGCGGCGGGCGCCTCATGCGGATCCTTGTCCGCCTTGATAACCGCTGCCGGCGAGGTCACACCGCTCGCGAACGTATGCACGTACCAATCACTGTCGATGCGAAAGCTCAAGAGTTTCCCGTCCCCGGAAAATCGCGGCGAGGATTTCGGTTGCGGGCTGCGCGTAATCTGCGTCAGGCGACCAGTGGACAGGTCGCGCACGAAAACATCGCGGCTGCGGATGAACGCGGCGCGCTTGCCGGGGCGGTCGTAAACCGCGGGTGCGTCTGCATCGGCCATTGCGGTGCCGTCCATCACTTGATCCTGGTGCTTGACTGGATCGAGTCGATGTAGATCGACGATCGGCGAGCCGCTGCGCTTGAGCGAGTAGTACACGGCACGGCCATCGGCCGACCAGAAAGGATCCCGAACTGGCGGCCCGATCCAGTCTGGATCCGCCATGATTTGTTCCAAAAGCCCCGACGGCGTAGCCGCGTTGGAATCAGCGGCTATGCTCGCCGAGTTCGCGACACACAGCGCCGTCAAACTCATAGACACGAAATACTTCATTGATACGCCTGAGCGGATGACGCGGGTGTGCCGAGGAGAGCTTTTCCTTCAAGCGCGGAGAATTTGAAGCTTACCAAATGTTCACGCGCTGATCGGGCGGCAAATACATCTTATCGCCCGGCTTCAAGCCGAAAGCCGAGTAGAAGCCCGCCTGGTTCCTCAAGGGCGCGGTGCCGCGGACGGCCGGCGGCGCGTGCGGATCGGTCTTGATGCGCTGGATGGCCTCCGACTCGCGCACCTTGCCGCGCCACACCTGCACCCACCCCAAGTAGAGGCGTTGATCGCCGCTGAACCCGCCGATAACGGCCGCTTCGTGGCCCGCCAACGAGATGCGATACGCCTTGTAGGCAATCGCCAGCCCGGAATTGTCACCGATATTCTCGCCCAAGGTGAGTGCGCCATTTACGTGGTAGTCGGGCACCGGCTCGTAGGCGTCGTACTGCGCAACCAGGGCCTTGGTCTTCGCTGTAAACTTCTCGTGATCGGCCTTGGTGAACCAGTCGTGCAGATTGCCATCGGCATCGAACTGGCTGCCCTGATCATCGAAGCCGTGGCTCATCTCGTGGCCGATGACTGCGCCAATGCCTCCATAATTTACCGCATCGTCTGCCGCAGCGTCGAAGAACGGCGGCTGCAGAATTGCCGCCGGAAAAGTTATTTCATTGGCGGTCGCATTATAGGAGGCATTGACGGTCTGCGGCCGCATGCGCCATTCGCCGTGATCGACGGGCTTGCCCAGCTTGGCGAGGTTGCGGCGGTATTCGAACTCGTTGGCTCGAATGACGTTCCCACGAAGATCATCGGGCACGATTTTCAGGGCGCTGTAGTCGCGCCAGTGGTCTGGATACCCGATTTTGGGAAGCATCTTGGCAAGCTTGGCTTGAGCACCGACTTTGGTCTCGGCGCTCATCCAGTCCAAGGTATCGATGTCGCGACGGTACGCCTCGAGCAAATTCTGCACCAGAACCTGCATGCGCGCCTTGTGCTGCGGCGGGAAGTATTTGGCGACATAGAGCTTGCCGAGTGCCTCGCCCATGCTCGCGTCGAGCAGGATGACGCCTCGCTTCCAGCGCGGCTGATTCTCAGGGATACCGCGCAGCACTCCCCCGGTAAATGCGAAGCGCTCATCGACAAAGGCCTTCGAAAGGTAAGGCGCCGAGAAGGACAACACGCGCCATTTGAAATACTCCCTCCACACGGGCAGCGGCGTGCCCGTGATCAACTTCCCCAGTGCTTTGAAATAGGAGGGTTGCCTGACGATCACCGAGTCGACCTTGCCTTCAACACCCGAGCTGCGCACGTAGCGCTGCCACTCATAGCCCGGCATGAGCGCCGGCAGCTCTGCCAGTGTGGTCTTGTTGTAAGTCTTAATCGGATCTCGGTCCTCTACTCGAGTCCACTGAATCCTGGCCAGCGAGGTTTCCAAATTGAGGATCGCGGCGGCGTGCTCTGCGGCTTTGGATTCACCCGCCATGCTCAACATCTTCTCGATGTGCTTGAGGTACGCGGCGCGCGCATCCTTGAGCTTGATGTCATCCTTCAAATAGTAATCGCGATCGGGCATTCCCAGTCCGCTCTGAAATAGGGTGACGGCATATTGGGTAGAGTTCCTCGCGTCCTGATTGATTTGCAGTCCGTAGGGAGCGCCGGCACCCAGGGCGTTCATGTGCGCCACCAAGGCCGGCAGCCCATTCGTATCCTTGATTGCGTCGATGGCTGCGAGTTCAGCCTGCAGCGGCTTTAAGCCGAGCATCTCGATCTGACCCTCGTTCAGGAAGCTGGCATACAGGTCCGCGAGTTTTTTTGCGTCCGGGTCTCCATTGCCAGCTGTTGCGCCGGGGGCCGTTGCGCCCGCAAGGCTCTCGACGATGGCGCGCAACTGCTCCTCGGTCGTATCCTCGACTGCCGTGAATGATCCCACCGCGCCCCTGTCGCGAGGCAGCTGATAGGTGCGTAGCCACTTGCCGTTCAAGTACTGGTAGGCATCGTCCTGAGGCCGCACCGAGCTGTCCACATATTGAAGATCGATTCCTGAACTCAATGTCGGGGCAGCTGCACCCGAGGGGTTGACCGGCGACTGAGGGGTGGCGCAAGCCGCCAAACCCGCCAGGGCGATCATGCAGACAGAAAACTTCCGCATACGTTCTCCGCAAAAATTGTTGTTCACTATCAAAACCTCAAAGAAACCCGTAAGCCAGGACCTGCGTCATCAAGCACCAGATGCGCGCCATGCAACTTCGTCACCGCCGCTACCAGAGACAGACCTAAGCCTGATCCCGGAAATTTGCGCGCTTCATCCAGCCGCACGCGGCGGCCCAAAACGATCTCGCGCTTATCGGCGGGTATGCCAGGCCCATTGTCCTCGACGATAACCTGCGGAGCGCGGCCCGACCCATCCAGCACCACACGAATGCGGCCGCCATCGGGCGTGAATTTAATGGCGTTGTCCAGCAGGTTGGCGAGCGCCTGCGCCAGAAGCTGCCGATTGCCCAGCACTTGCGCACCCGGCGCCACGGTGCTTTCCAGCGCGATGCCGCGTTCCTCGCTCACCGGCGCATACAATTCGACCACGCTTGCCACAAGTTCCGACAAATCCACCGGCTCGCGTGCAACAGTGCCCGTCTCGGCAAGCGCTATGCGCAGCAGTGCGTCCAATGTGCTGCGCATGCGATCCACTTCCGTATTCACTCTTTCGAGAACGCGCCGCTCCGGTGAACCAGGCAGCAATGATGTCATGGCGCTCTCGGCGCTGGCCTGCAAGCGGTTTAACGGCGTACGCAAATCATGCGCCGCGCTGTCAAGAACAGTGCGCATGCCGAGGGTGAGCTGCTCGATCTTATCGAGCATGCCGTTGATCTCCCGTGCCAGTGTGTTGATTTCGTCGTCGGCTTTGCGCACGGGCAGGCGCTGCGACAAATCCCCGTTCATGATTTGCGTAGCCACCGCGGATATGGCGCCCGCCTGGGCGAGAATGCGCCGCCCCATCCAAAAGCCGCCGCCCAAGCCCAATAGCAAGGTGAGCATCACGGCGGTGATTAAGCCGCGCATCATAAGGCTCTTGACGTCCTGGCGATCCTGCACATCGTGCCCGACGAGCATTTGATAGCCGCCGGGCAGCGCAAAGTAGCGCGCCCGCATTTCGTGTTCGCGAGTCTCATCGCCGAATGGCACAGAGACTTTAAACATGAACCATTTCTGTTTCGAGCCGATTTTCGGCCAGGCTGGTACGTTGCCCGCAACCGGCCGCAGCTGAGGATCCACCATCAGATAAACCGCCCCGCGCACATCCTGGTCCTGCGAGCGCTGTTCGATCAACTCGATGAAGTCGCTGCGCGAGAGCACCAGCATTTGCTCGCGCAACCCCTGTACTTCGGCTTCAATCAGATTATCGGTGCTGCCGTCGACCACCCGCGAAACCGCAAAATCCACCGCATAGATGAGTGTGGCCGCGCCGATGGCGAACACGATTGAATAGACGATCGCGATTCGGAACGGCGATGTATCAAGAATACCGAGAAATCGCTGATCGGGTCCCATCTAGGAGGCTGTCTGAGTAATCCGCGCGAGCCGCTAGGCCCGTTATTCGTCTTCGCGCAAGCTGTACCCGGCGCCGCGCACGGTGTGCAGCAAAGGCTTGTCGAAATCCTTGTCAATCGCCTGGCGCAAACGGCTTATATGCACGTCAATCACGTTGGTTTGAGGGTCGAAATGATAGTCCCATACGCCTTCGAGGAGCATAGTCCGCGTGACGACTTGCCCGCTATGTCGCATCATGAACTCCAACAATTGAAACTCGCGGGCCGTGAGCTCTATTTTCTTGCCGTTACGCATGACTCGGCGCGTCATACGGTCCAGTTCCAAATCCGCTAGTTTCAGTTTGGTGCTGGTTTCACCGTTGCCGGCATCGCCGCGGCGGGCGAGCGCATCGATGCGCGCCAAAAGTTCGGCCATATGATATGGCTTCGTCAAGTAATCATCGCCGCCGGCGCGCAAGCCCGTGATGCGGTCGTCCACATCGCCCAGGGCACTTAAGATCAGTACAGGCATCTTGCGCCCCGTGGCACGCAACGATTGCACCAAAGCGAGTCCGTCAAGCTTCGGCAGCATTCGATCGACGATCGCCAAATCAACGGCAACCGAGGAGGCCATGTGCAGGCCTTCCAGACCGTTTCCTGCGACATCAACCGTATGGCCCGCCTCCCGCAGCGCCTTGGCCAGGTAATCGCGCGCGACTTCATCATCTTCGACAATCAAGATATGCATGGCCTACTATCTTAGACTAGGATGCGGTCGCTCGGGTTCACTCGCGGACCCTTAAAAGGCGAAGTAGGCATGCCCGAGGTTGACATGGATGGGGTTGCGCGCCGGCGTGTGACCGGGGGTCCATCCTGCGCCATCGCCGCAGCGCTGCTAAGCCTTTGCGGGTCTTGGGCTGCCGACGCGAAACAAGAGCCGCTGTGGGAATTCGGCTTGGGTGCCGGGGCGATCGCCTTCGAGGATTATCGCGGCTCAAATACCACCCACGCGTACCCCTTGCCGGTGCCATATATCCGCTATAACGGCAAATTCTTCAGAGCCGACCGGGACGGCGCACGCGGCGTCTTGTTCAACCAGGATTGGCTCGAAGTCAACCTGAGTTTCAATCTCACGACACCGGTGCGCAACGACCGCGAACGCAGCGGCATGCCGAACCTTAAGTCCACGGTGGAGCTTGGCCCGTCGCTCGACTTTCACGTATTCCGCAGCGACGATCGCAGGGTAAAATTGGATTTGCGCATGCCGCTGCGGGCCGCGGCCACGGTTGAAACCTCGCCGCACGTGATTGGATGGACCTTCAGCCCCCGATTCAACGTGGATCTTAGGGACCCATTTGGGCTGCCGGGTTGGAATTTGGGACTGCTGGCCGGACCCTTATTTGCAAACCATCGCTACCATTCTTATTTTTATTCAGTTGCCCCCCAATTTGCAACTGCAGCGCGGCCGGCATTCGCAGCCGTGGGTGGGTATGCCGGAACGCAGACTCTGGCGGCGATGTCGAAGCGGTACCCGAAGTTTTGGGTGGGAGCCTACATTCGCTACGACACGCTGGCGGGGGCCGCGTTTGCCGACAGCCCGTTGGTGCAACGGAAGAGTTACTGGACGGCGGGTTTTGGGTTCGCTCGTATGATCGCAACATCCTCACGGGTCGTAGAATTGCCAGACTGACGCCGATGCCGCGTTATTTTAAAACAACTTACGAATATTTCGCGCTTTACAGCTCCCTCACTCTCCTGGGTCTGATTTGCCTCACCTGGTCGATTTTTGCCCTGCCGCTCTATTTCATCCTGCCGGCGCGGCTGGGCGCCACAGTCGGACGGCGCGGCATCATGTCAGGCTTTCGCCTCTACTCCTGGTCCTTGTCGATCACAGGCACCTACCGTTTGGATCTGCGCGCAATCGATTCCCTACGGGGCGGCCCGCCGTTGATACTAGCCCCGAATCATCCGGCGCTGATCGATGCGCTGCTGATTCTGACCCGCCATCCGAATCTGGTTTGCGTGATGAAATCGGCGCTCATGAAAAATATTTTCCTCGGCGCCGGCTCGCGCCTCGCGCGCTATGTGAGAAATGATTCCTCGCGGCACATGGTGAAGGAATCCGTGGCGCATTTGAGCGCGGGCGGCGTGCTGTTGCTATTTCCCGAGGGTACCCGCACCACTCGAGCGCCCGTGAATCCCCTGGTAGGAAGCGTAGGCCTCATTGCCAAACATGCCAAAGTGCCGGTGCAAACCCTGATCATCGAGACCGACTCGCCGTTCTTGAGCAAGGGTTGGCCCTTGTTCAAGCGGCCGGACCTGCCCATCACGTACCGGGTCCGGCTGGGTCGGCGCTTTGACCCGCCTACAGACGTCGCGGCGTTTACGGCTGAACTCGAAGGGTATTACCACCAAGCCCTCGAGGGCGCTCTGCAGGCTCGTTGGCTCAAACACGAATGATGGTTCCCTCGAGCACCCATCTTGTGCTCATTCCGAGCTACAACCCGGGCCCCAAGGTATTTTCAACGGTACGAGCCGCACTGAACGAATGGGCGCCCGTTTGGGTGGTCATCGACGGCAGCACGGATGAATCGGCCGAGCGCTTAACGGAAATTGCGGCCCGTGAATCGAATCTGCGCGTGTTGGTTCTGCCGCAGAATCGGGGCAAGGGCGCCGCGGTACTGTTTGGCATGCGTGAGGCGCAAATTTTAGGGTATAGCCATGCGCTTACCATGGACTCAGATGGACAACATCCGGCTGAGAGTATCGGTCACTTCATGCAGATCTCATCCGCATCTCCCGCTTGCATGGTCTTAGGTTCCCCTCAATTCGACAGCAGTGCACCCGCATTGCGGGTGGGCGGTCGGAAGATTTCGAACTGGTGGGCCAACCTTGAGACCTTAGGGGGAGGCATCGGGGACTCGCTTTTTGGCTTTCGCGTTTATCCGATCAACCCCCTCATCGCCATCATGGGGCGTCAACGGTGGATGCGGCGTTTCGATTTCGATGTCGAGGCAGTGGTGCGATTGTGCTGGCAAGGCGTCCGGCCGATCAATTTGCCCGTGCCGGTGCGTTATTTTAAGCCCGAAGAGGGTGGCGTCTCCCACTTCAATTACTGGCGCGACAATGCCCTGCTCACTTGGATGCATTTCCGCCTGCTTTGGGGGTTGGTCCTCAGGCTTCCGCAGTTGGCGGCGCGACGCCTGCGCACGCCCCAGCGCTGAATTTGTAGTCGCAGCGCACGGATTGCACATCTACTGTGCCCGCCGAGTTGCCGCATCGGCTCGCACCTATATAATGCGGCTTCTTAGAACTCCAATCGAAAGCTTAAGCCTATGTCCGACAAAGCGTCGCTCATGCAACAGCCGGCGCCGCTGACCGATGTCGGTCTCCAGCGGGAACTTGCCGCGCTGTTTGTACAAGCGCTGAACCTCGAGGTGCAGCCTCAAGATATCGATCCTGAGGCTCCTTTGTATGGTGAAGGGCTGGGGTTGGATTCCATCGACATCCTGGAAGTGGCGCTGATAGTCTCCAAGCAGTACGGCATCCACTTACGGGCCGACAGCCAAGAGAATCAGAACATCTTCCGGTCTTTGAGGCACTTAGCAGAGTACATTGCGGCGCAGAGAACCAAATAGTCATGGTCCCGGGGCGTAGACTGCAGCTTGCTGCGGTCGTCGTGTTCTTCATCGCTTACTCGGTTTTGTCGCATTACAGCAATTCACATCCAAAAGCGCAGAATTTGGGAGCCGTCCTCTCCTTTGCGCCCATGCTCACACTCGGTCTGGTTCTGATATGGCGCTGGAGCGGCGCGCTCGTGGCGCTGCTCGTTGCCGCTGGCCTCGCCTGGTTGCTGCACGAATTTTGGTCTCTGGTAACCCAGAATTTCTCCCTTGTATATTTGATCCAAGAGTGCGGTTTCTACGCCATCATGGCTTGGAGCTTCGCACGCTCGCTGTTCAAAGGACGGGTGCCGCTGTGCACCCAGCTGGCCGATAAGGTGCACGGACCGCTGTCGGCACTGGAGCTTAGCTACACACGCAAGGTCACTGTCGCATGGGCAATTTTTTTTCTAACGAATCTGGCGTTGATGTTTCTCTTGTTTGAGTTCGCCCCGTCGCAGATTTGGTCCCTGTACGTCAACTTTTTGATGCTGCCCATGATACTGCTGATGTTTGCGATCGAGTACACCGTGCGTCGCCGCGTTTTGCCCCAGGTGAAGCGCAGCAGCTTGATTGATACCTTGCGCGTTTATTTCTCCAACCCGCGTTAATCTCATGGACGCCATCGCGCTGCTGTCACACACCTCACCGACCGCGACGGTCGCTTATCGCGCAGGTATCCCGGTGAGCGTGCGACAATTTTTGTCGGACGCTCGCCACTTGGCGCAACGCCTGCCCAATTCCAAGCATATTTTGAATGTTTGTGCCGATCGGTATCACTTCACTGTAGGACTGGCGTCTTGCCTCATGTCGCAGCGGGTGAGCCTCCTTCCCTCGACCCACACACCTCAAGTCATCGCTCATCTCTCTGCCTTCGCGCCCGACGCCTTTTGTCTCACCGACAATGCGCACTGCGATATCGAATTGCCGCAGTTTTATTTCCCTGCTCAGATGCCGGTAGCTGATTCTTCGGAGCTGCAGGAGAGCTTCCGCGTTCCGGCCATCGCGGCCAGCCAGCTCGCCGCCATCGTGTTCACTTCAGGCTCCACCGGCGTACCCATGCCCTTTCAAAAAACCTGGGGCCTGCTGGCGCGCTGTATTCAAAGCGGCGCGCCGCGCTTAGGTTTGGTGGACGGCAGGAGCCACGCGATAGTTGGCACGGTGCCCGGACAGCATATGTACGGCTTTGAATCGACGGTGCTGCTCGCGCTCCTCAACGGCAATGCCTTCTGTGCCGAGCGGCCGTTTTATCCCGCCGACGTCGCGGCCGCGGTCGAGGCGGTTCCGCGTCCTCGAATTCTGGTTACCACGCCAATTCACCTGCGCACGCTCCTTGGCTCCAATGTGGGGTTCCCGCCGGTGGATCTGGTGGTCTGTGCGACCGCAGCTTTGAGCCAAGCGCTGGCGCGCGAAGTGGAAAAAAAATACCGTACCCCGCTGTTGGAAATTTACGGCTCGACCGAGACGGGCCAAATAGCCATCCGCCGCACGGCTGACACCCTCGCATGGCGGCTGTGGCCGGGCGTTCGCCTCAGCATGTCGAAAGATCAGGTCTTCGCGCAAGGCGGCCACATCGAGCAGTTGACGCCCATGTGCGATGTAATCGAGATCACCGGCGAGGAAGAGTTTTTGCTGCATGGTCGCATGGCCGACCTGGTAAACGTGGCCGGCAAGCGCAGCTCATTCGGCTATTTGAATGCCCAGCTCAACGCCATTCCGGGGGTCAGGGACGGTGCGTTTTTCATGCGCGAAGGTCCCACCGGATCTACCGGCATCGACCGATTGGGCGCCGTAGTGGTTGCTCCGGGCATGAGTGTTGCGACGCTCATCGAAGAACTGAGGCAAAAGATAGACCCGGTGTTTCTGCCGCGGCCTTTACTCATGGTTCAGGAACTGCCTCGCAATGCGACCGGCAAACTGCCGCAAGCTGCGCTGCAGGGGTTCGCGGAAAGCCAATTGCGCGCAGACGACTCGCCATGAAGATGCAAAGCGCGATCGATATCGGCGCGGATCATCCTGCGTTCGCGGGACATTTTCCGGCGTTTCCGGTGATGCCCGGCGCCGTGTTGCTGGACGAGATGCTCAACGTCATTGAACTTGATAGAGGAATTGATCTTAAAGATTGGCACATCGGATCCGTGAAGTTTTTCGACGCTGTGCGCCCCCGCGACACGCTTCTTCTGGAACACGAGGCTATTGCCGCGGGCTTGATTCACTTCACGATCCGAGTCGAGAATCGAAAAATGGCAAGCGGCTCCCTGCATGAGTCTTAAGCAAGGAAAAGCGGCTGAGTGGGTCAGAAATCGCGAGCGCGGCAGCCTGTGGTTGCTCAAGCTCATGGCGTTTCTGTCGATCCGCTGCGGGCGGACCTTGAGCCGCAGCATTCTTTACTGCATCGCCTTCTATTTCTTTCTGTTCGGGCCCAGCGCCCGGCGCCACTCGCGCTGCTACTTGCGGCTCGCCTTGAGAAGGAAGCCCACCGCCCGTGACCGCTTCCTGCAGATTTTGAGCTTCGCCACCACCATTCACGACCGTGTCTTCCTCATGAATGAGCAATTCGAGAATTTCAACATTTCATTGCAAGGCGAGGCCACGGTGCTCGCTCAGGTCCTCAACGGCCGGGGTGCGCTGTTGTTGGGCGCCCATATGGGCAGCTTTGCGGTCATGCATTCTCTGGGTCAGCGCCAAAGCGGGCTGCGAGTTTCAATGGCGATGTACGAGGAGAATGCGCGCAAGATCAACGCCATCCTCGCAGCCATCAATCCGCACACCGTTCCGGATATCGTCGCGCTTGGCCAGGTTGATGCCATGATCAATATCGCCGAACGCCTCGACCGAGGCGGCTGCGTCGGTGTTCTTGCGGATCGCACCTTGGGCGCGGAACCCACGCAGGCGGTCAGCTTTCTAGGAAAGCAGGCTCATTTGCCCACTGGGCCCATGCGCGCCGCCGCCATCCTGCGCTGCCCCGTGTTCTTTATGGTGGGCCTGTATCGGGGCAAGAATAACTATCACGTCGTTTTCGAACCCGTCGCGGACTTTTCCGCCATGGCTGTGGGAAGCCGCGATCTCGCGGTGCGCGCCGCCTTGCAGCGTTATGCTGCGGTGCTCGAGTCTTACTGCCGCACCGACCCCTACAACTGGTTCAACTTTTTCGATTTCTGGCACCGGCCGGCGGAAAATCGGAGCACCTAATGCCGCGCACGCTCTTGCTGGTGATGATGGTGGGCCTGGGAGGCGCAAGCGCCGCCTGCGCCGCCCCTCCTGCGGCACGCTCCGCCGCGCCGGTGACCGCAACGTCTTCTTTGAATGATCTCGACGAGGTCATGGGCGTGCTCGCGATGCGGCAACACGGCCGGGTCGAATTCGTCGAGCAGCAATTTCTACACGTCTTGAACCATCCGATCGAATCCTCCGGTGAATTGCGGTACGACGCACCTGATCGGCTCGAAAAACGTACACTCAAACCGCGTGCGGAAACGTTGATCTTAGGTGACGGGACCTTGACGATGCAGCGCGCCCACAGCCGCCGTGTCATGGATCTGTATGCTTACCCGCAGGTGCTGCCTTTCGTCGAAAGTATTCGCGCCACCTTGGCAGGCGATCGCAGCGCCTTGGAAAAATTATTCCATTTGGAATTCACCGGAAGTGTTGCGCGCTGGACCCTGACACTGGTGCCGCTTGACTCCAAGGTCAGGAATTCGGTTACCCAAGTACGCATCGATGGTATGCGTGACCAGTTGTTGAAAGTCGAAATCCGCCAGCCAGATGGTGATCGTTCGCTGATGACACTGCGCCCTGCTCCGCCATGATCTTGAGGCGAGCTCGCGTAGTCATCGTCTGGGTCGCCTGCATCGGGCTCGCCGCGATCGTCGTGGCGCGGGCCCATTACATCACGGATTTATCGGCCTTCTTGCCGGAGCATCCTACCCCGACACAACAGTTGCTTGTGGATCAGCTGCGCGATGGACCCGCCTCACGCCTGATCCTGATCGCCATCGAACACGGCGACCCGACAGCGCGTACTCGGGTATCCATCGCCATGGCGAACCGTCTTCGCCAAGACCCACAATTCTCCAGCGTCAGTAACGGCGAGTTCATCGCGGCACAAAGAGATCGCGAGTTTCTGTTTCAACACCGCTACCTTCTCAGCGAGTCGGTCAATGCGGAGCGCTTCACGGCGGCCGGCTTGCATGGCGCGATCCAAGACACCATCGAGAGTCTGGCCTCGCCCGCGGGGGTGCTCTTCAAGTCCCTACTGCCGCGCGACCCGACCGGCGAGTTGCTCAATATTCTTGACCAACTGACCCGGTCCGCGGCGCCGGAAAGCCGCGGCGGAGTTTGGGTGTCTGCGGACGGAACTCGCACCTTGGCGGTGGCGCAAACTAAGGCGACCGGCTCCGACAGCGATGCCCAAAGCAGGGCAATCGATGCGATTCGCGCCGCCTTTGCCGCCGCGGTGGAGAAATCGCAAAGCGGGGCGGCCGGCAATCTGCAATTGCACCTCAGCGGCCCGGGCGTATTTGCAATGCAGGCGCGCGCGAAAATTGAAAAGGCCGCGGTTCGCCTGTCCATCGCCAGCAGTATTCTGGTGGTGGCGCTGCTGCTTGCCGTCTATCGTTCCTTGACGGCACTAGGATTGGGGCTGCTGCCGGTCGCCAGCGGCGCATTGATTGGCGTGGCGGCCGTTGCCTTGAGTTTTGGAGTCGTTCACGGCATCACTTTAGGCTTTGGAATTACGCTGATCGGCGAATCGGTCGATTACTCGATATATTTCTTCGTCCAGTCGCGCCAGGCCCCTTCCGATGAAGCGGGCCGCTCGTGGCGGCAGCTTTGGTGGCCGACCATTCGATTGGGCATGCTGACATCGGTTTGCGGATTCGCTTCGCTATTACCTTCTGGATTTCCCGGACTCAGGCAACTGGGGCTGTATTCGATCAGCGGTCTGATCGCCGCCGCGCTGGTGACTCGCTATGTGCTGCCGGCCTTGCTTCCGTCAGGATTTGCCATCCACGATGTCAGCCGCTTCGGCGCCGCGGTTGCGCGGCTATTGCTCAAGTGCCGGCGCCTCGGCCGCAGCGGACTGATGCTTTCAGGCAGTGCGTTGGCGATTGCGGCGCTTGCTGTCCTGTATCAGCATAGATCTGCGCTTTGGAATCGCGAACTCTCGGCGTTGAGCCCGATATCGATCGAAGAGCAGAACTATGACGCGAAGCTGCGCGCAGATCTCGGCGCCGCCGACGTTCGCGATTTGGTCATCGTGTCCGGGCCCGACATGCAATCGATATTGCGCAGCGTTGAGCGCGCAACCCGTTCGCTGCAAGCGTTGGTGAACGACAAGGTGATCGGCGGCTACGAAAGCCCGAGCCTTTACCTGCCCAGCATGGCGACCCAGGAGCTGCGCCGCAGCAGCCTCCCGGGCCCGGCGCAGTTGCGCGCCAATCTACAACAGGCGGTCCAGGGTTTGCCGCTGCGCTTCGATCGCTTGCAGCCCTTTCTCGAGGACGTCGAGACGATGCGCCACATGGCTTTGATCACGCCGCGAGACTTGGCTGGTACATCTTTAAACTCGGGCTTCGATGCGTTGATCATCCATCAAAGCGAGCAATTGAATGCGTTGCTGCCGTTGCGTGCCGCGGCCGTCGGGCAAGACATCGACATGGCCCGAGTGGTGGCAACATTGCGCAACGCGGATTTGCCTGAAGCACGCGTGCTCGACCTCAAGCAGGAGTCGGACGCCCTCTATGCCAGCTATTTATCGGAGGCCATTCATTTTTCGCTGGCGGGATTCTTGGCGCTCAGCGTCTTGTTGCTGGCGGCGCTGCGCTCGCCACTGCGGGTGGCGCGCGTGCTCGCGCCCCTGGTACTGTCTGTGCTTACCGTGGCAGCGGCATTGGCCATCAGTGGCGTGCAGTTGAGCATTCTGCACTTGGTTGGCATGTTGCTCATCGTCGCCGTCGGTTCCAACTATGCGCTGTTTTTTGATCGTCAAGCCGATCCGCGAGTTCAGGCCAGCGAATCCCTCACGCTCGCATCGCTGCTCATCGCCAACGCCAGCTGCGTGATTGGTTTCGGACTGCTGTCTTTCTCGCAAGTTCCGGTGCTGGTTGCATTGGGAATCACGGTGGCCCCAGGCGCATTCCTCGCGCTGCTGTTCGCCGCCATCGGCTTTGGCGCCGCAAGCTCCCATGCGCACCCTTCTTAGCGCGGCCAACGCCGGCGCCACGGCAACGACGCAAATGATATGGCTGCCCGGAGCCTATCAGTCGGCCCGCGATTTCTTGCAGGCAGGCTTCGCCCAGGCTGTTCTTGACCGTCACACCCCTTTGGACCTGACGTTCATCGATCTCGAAATGCAGCACATGACCGATCGAGGGGCGTTGCAGCGCCTGCGTTCCGACATCGTATTGCCGGCACTCGCGTCCGGCGCGTCGGTTTGGCTGGCGGGAATCTCGTTGGGCGGATCGTTGGCGCTCGACTATGCCAGTTCTTATCCGGACAGGTTGGCCGGCCTGCTACTGATGGCACCCTATCTCGGTAATCGCATGTTGATCAAGGAAATTGCGGCGGCCGGCGGATTGGCGGCGTGGGAGCCCGGCGAGCTCGCCGAAGCGGACTCGGAGCGCCGAATATGGCGCCACCTCAAGACACGGGCGCTCGGGCCCTCATTATTCTTGGGTTACGGGCGCGATGATCGCTTCTCGCCGGCGCACAGCTTGCTCGCAAAAGCACTGCCGCCCGATGCCATCGATGTCATCGATGGGCGACACGAATGGCGCACGTGGTCCAAGCTATGGGAGAATTTTCTGGATTCGCGTTTCAAATGAACCAAAAAGACAGTTTATTCGTTGCTTGGACGCCCTCGCCATTGCTGTACGCAACTGGCGCCTTGCACTTGGGCGCGGCCGCTGCGCTCATCGCGCGGCCGCGCATCTGGCCTTGGGCGCTTAGCGCGGTGCTTGCGAACCATGTGGCATTGGCCGCGGCAGGCCTTTGGCCGCGAAGCCAGCTGCTCGGTCCGAATTGGACGCGGCTGCCTGCGCAAGGCATGCTCACAAAAGGGGTAGCCATCACCATCGATGATGGCCCCGAGCCCAACGTCACACCCGAAGTCTTGGCGCAGCTCGAGCGCTATGAGGCACGCGCAACCTTTTTTTGCGTGGGCGAGCGCGTGCTGCGTTACCCGGATTTGGCGCAAGAAATTGTCAGGCAGGGCCATACGATAGAAAATCACAGTCAACGGCACCGGCATAATTTTTCGTTGCTGGGCCCCAGCGGTATGCACGCCGAGATTTCACGCGCGCAAGAGAGCATCCATCGCGTCACCGCGAGCACGCCAATTTTCTTTCGGGCACCGGCCGGTCTGCGCAATCCCTTTCTCGATCCGATTTTGGTGCGGCTGAAATTGCGCCTTGCCAGCTGGACGCGCCGCGGCTTCGACACCGTAAATTCCGATCCTGATGCGGTATTCAAGCGCTTGGCCAATCCGCTTTGCCCGGGAGACATCTTGTTGTTGCACGATGGGCATGCGGCGCTCAGCCGCAGCGGAAAACCGGTGATTCTGGAAGTCTTGCCGCGCCTGCTGGAGATGCTGAATGCCAAAGGATTTAGTCCCGTCACGCTGCGTTCGGCATTGCCATGAAAACCATGCGGCCGCTGCTGCTTGCGGAATTTACGGCCACCAGTTGTATCGGCCGAGGAATCGGGCCCACGCTTCAGAGTCTCATCGAGCAACGCAGCGGACTCACGCGCTGCACATTCGAAACCGTGAGTATAGACACCCACATCGGCGAAGTGCCGGGGGTCGATTCACAGCGCCTGCCTATGGCATTGCAGATATTCAATTGCCGCAACAACCGGTTGGCCGAGCTTGCCTTGCAGCAGGATGGTTTCTTCGAGACTGTGCAAAGCGCCGCTGCACGCTGGGGCCGGCGTCGTGTCGGCGTGTTTATCGGTACGAGCACGGCAGGGATCATGCAAACCGAGCTCGCTTACCGGGCGCGCGATCCGCTCAGCGGGGCGCTGCCGGCAAGTTTCGAATATGGCACCACGCATAACTCGTTTTCCGTCGCGGACTACCTGCGCCGGCGTTGCGGCTTGGAAGGTCCGGCTGTGGCGGTGTCGTCGGCATGTGCATCTAGCGCCAAGGCATTCGGCGCGGCACGCCGCATGATCGAGACGGGTCTCATCGATGCAGCCTTGGTCGGCGGAGCCGACTCGCTTTGTCTTACCACCTTATATGGATTCCATTCGCTTCAGCTCTCTTCGCCATCTCCGTGCCGACCCTTCGATGCCGCGCGCGACGGTATTTCCGTCGCTGAAGCCGCCGCGTTCGCCGTCCTGGAACGCGTGCCGGAAAATCTCGATGCCGACTCTGTGCTACTTTTGGGCGTGGGAGAATCCAGCGATGCCTACCATATGTCGGCGCCGCACCCGGAAGGGTTAGGCGCAAAACGCGCCATGCAAGCGGCTTTAAGCTCAGGCTCGATGGAGCCCGCTGACATTGATTATATAAACTTGCACGGCACGGGCACACCCAGCAATGACAGGTCGGAAAGTCAGGCAGTTACCAGCCTTTTCGGGCCTACCACGCCGTGCAGTTCAACCAAAGGCGCAACAGGCCACACCTTGGGCGCCGCGGGCGCGTTGGAGGCAGTGATCAGTGCACTTGCCATTCAGAACGGCTTGATCCCCGGGGGCGTTCCGAGCACTCGGGTCGACCCAACCCTGACGGCCCATTACCTCAGAGACAATCGTCGAGCGCCCATCAAGCGCGTGCTCAGCAATTCCTTCGGATTCGGCGGCACGAACTGCAGTTTGATATTTGGCCGCGCCGGATGAGATTGTCCGCATTTATCGGCGGGATCGGCATCTTGGGTCCGGGATTCGACAATTGGCCGCAGGCCGCTTCAATACTTGCAGGCCGGCAGCCATACCGATCTGCGCCCACCCAATTGCCCACGCCCGAAACGCTGCCGCCCGCGGAGCGACGGCGCACCGGTCGCGTCGTGAAGTTGGCGTTGGCCATTGCGTATGAAGCCGCCGCCAATGCCGAAGCGGACGCCACACGAATACCCAGCGTATTCTGCTCGTCGGGGAGCGACGGCCACATCTGCCACGAAATCTGCCAAGCCTTGGCGCTTTCCTCCCGCGAGGTCTCACCGACGCGATTTTCGAATTCCGTGCACAATGTTGCAGCGGGCTATTGGAGCATTGCCAGTGGCTCTATGGCTCAGGCGAATGTCCTTTGCGCCTTCGATGCCAGCTTCGTCGCGGGCTTATTGGACGCGCTCGCTCAGACTGCAGTCGACCAACAGGCGGTGTTGCTGGTCGCGTATGACACGGAATATCCGCCGCCCCTGTACGCGAAACGTCCCATACCGGATGCTTTTGGCGTCGCGATGGTTCTGACGCCCGAAAGGAGTTCAACTTCGTTGGCCCATGTTGATCTGGTCCTTACCGACGAGAGTGCAGACCTGATTCCGGATCAGGGTCTAGAGGCTTTGCGAATTGCGATTCCTGCGGCGCGATCCTTGCCGCTGCTTCGCTTGCTCGCGATGGGTTCCCCAGGGCGGGCGATTCTCGATTATCTCGATGTCTCGCGCGCTTCTGTGCAGGTGCAGCCATGCTTCTGAACCGCGAATGGATCGAGGCGCGCATCCCTCATCGCGGGCGCATGTGCCTTCTGGATGAAGTGATAGAGTGGAATGCGAACGGCGTCCGCTGCCGCACCAGCACCCACCGTGCGCCCGACAATCCGCTGCGTGCGCACCAACGATTAGGAGTCGCCTGCGGAGTGGAATATGCCGCGCAAGCCATGGCACTGCACGGTGCCTTGAGCGGCGGTGGCGTCTCGCAGGTTGGACTCTTGGCCAGCGTGCGCGACGTGCGCCTGTTCGTCTTGCGCCTCGACGATATCGAGTCTGACTTGATATGCGAGGTCACCCATCTTGCGGGCGATGATCTCACGGCGTTGTATGAGTTCGAATTACGCGATCAAGAGAGACGCCTGCTCAGCGGCCGCGCCACGGTGGTGCTGGATGCAGCCAGCCGGTCAAGATCATGATGGAACCTGCCGCGCGCGCCTTGGTCACCGGCGGTAGCGGCGGCATCGGCAGCGCCATTTGTCGCGCCTTGAGTGCCCAAGGGCATTTTGTCTACGTGCATGCTCATCGCGGCATGGATGCAGCTCAATCGGTGGCCGCCGATATCGTCGCGGCCGGAGGCGGCGCAAGCGCCATACAATTCGACCTGACCGATGCGGGCTCGACGCGAAGCACACTGGACAAAATCATCGAGGAAGGACCTATTCAGATATTGGTCAACAATGCCGGAATCCACGACGATGCTGTCTTTCCCGGAATGAGCCCGCAGCAATGGCATCGTGTCATCGATGTCTCGATCAACGGCTTCTACAATGTTACGCAGCCGCTCGTGCTGCCCATGATCCGCACGCGGTGGGGGCGGATTATAAGTATCTCGTCAGTAACTGCGCTTCTCGGCAATCGGGGACAGGTCAACTATGCTGCGGCGAAAGGCGCGCTGAACGCGGCGACCAAAGCTTTGAGCCTGGAGGTGGCGAGCCGCGGAATCACTGTCAACGCGGTCGCGCCAGGCATTATTTCCACTGAGATGACCAAGTTCGCCTTCGACAAGATGGGCATCGACAACATCGTGCCGATGAAGCGCGCCGGCACCCCGGATGAGGTCGCCAGTTTAGTCGCGTTCCTCGCATCTCGGCAGGCCGCTTACATCACGGGCCAAGTTATTTCCATCAATGGCGGAATGATTTAGACCGCTTCACGCATGGGCTGCCTGCGCTGCGCCGCACGACTTACTTCAAATACCGGTCGAACCAAGCAAGCGTACGTTGTTCCGCGTCGGCAAGATGTTCTGGCTCGCGCAGTCCGTGTCCCTCGCCCGGGTAGATCATGATCGAGGTGGGTACATTCATGGCTTTCATCGCATGCCAGAATTCCTGAGTTTGCGGTGCCGGGCACTCGATATCGAACTCCCCCACATAGGCGAACGTGGGCGTCTTCACATTGTGAATATAGTTGATGGCCGATGAGGCCGCATACACCGCAGGATCATCGTATGCAGACTTGCCAAAGTAAGGAATCATCCACGCATCGATGCCATTCTCGCCGTAGTATGACAGCCAGTTGCTGATACCGGCAGCCGCCACCGCGGCTTTGAAGCGATTGGTTTGAGTCACCGCCCACATGCTCATGAAGCCGCCGTAGCTTCCACCTGTCAGGCCTAGGCGCGCCGGATCGATGGGCGCAACTTTCACGGCGGCATCGATGCCGGCGAGAATGTCGCGCAAATCCCCATGGCCGAAGTCGCGTACGTTCGCTAGCGTGAACCGCTCGCCTTGGCCATAGCTGCCGCGCGGGTTCGGCCAAAACAGCGCATAGCCATGCTCGAGCAAGGTGCGAGAGATGCCAGACCCTATGAAGCTTGGAGTGGCCGCCGACGCGGGCCCACCATGCACCACGGTGATCATCGGCAGCTTCCCCTCGCCATGCGCCGGCAGCAGCAGCCAGCCCTGCACATCAAAGCCATCGTTCTTCCACCACACGCTCTGCACGCGTGCCGGCAAGCTCAATCCTGCGTTGGCGGATGTCAGCTTGCGCCAATGGCCTATCGGCCCGATCTCGATCTCAGGCGCTTGAGTGAACGATTCGTGCGAATCGGCCGTGATCCCCGAGGGGCATGCGGTGGAAATCCCGCCGGCACGATCGCCCAGGGATTCCTCGCCGCTCCAGACGATGCGAGGCTTTGCACTGCCGCTGCCGAAATTGGCAAACTGAATTTTGTCGCCTGCGAGAAATTCCGCCTGAAGGTGTCCGTCGCACAGCCAAGAAACGGCGGTGGCCGAAGCGTGCATGTCGGGGGTCATATTTGTCGCGGTGCCGCCATCGAGGAGTAGCGTGTAGACATCCCCGCCGGTTGAGCCGAAGTCACTCATGATGCCGGCAATGAACGCTACCCGGGATCCATCACGCGATACTCTAGGCATCGCGAGCTGTTGTCTCTCGTCGGTGGGCGCATAGATGACGCGTGCGCCTTGCCCGCTTTCAGGAAACGTATACAGCTTCGCTGTCCACCAGTTGTTATCACCGTCCCCAGAAGCCGCTGTTCCCACAAAGCCCTTGTCCTTGCCGCGCCAGTCATATTCGTAGACGAACAAATCCGGGGGTGATATCCAGCGCAAATCGCCGTTATCCAGGATGGCGATGCGCTGCTCCGGTGGCCGTACGTCCAAGTCCCCGGCAATGCGCGAGCCTGCTTGCGTGGCACCGACCTCCTTGGTCGCGTTTTGAATGGCGAGCATGGCCAATCGACCATCCGGCAGGGATCGTAAATGATCAATCGTGCCGCTGAATTCCAAGAGCTTGGTCAGCAAAGAGCCATTGGAAGATACCGCGTACACGGAACGTGCATGGGTGCCGGGCGTGCGCAAGGTAAATGCGAGGCGCTTGCCGTCCGGGCTCCAGGTGGGCGAATCGGGCCAGCACTGCGGCACACGGCCGCAGGGCATGCTGACGGTAATCGCCGCGCCGGATCGCGCCTGCCTGATCACAAGATCTCTGACGGTCGGAGCCCCGCCGCTCTTGGAAGAATCACCTTCGACCGAAGCGACTAGCTGCGCGTCGGGCGAAATCTCAACACTCAGGTATCGATGCACGAGTCGTTCCGCCGACGGGCTTTGCGCCGCCGCAACGTGGCCGACACCGATGCATAAAACCGCAACCGCAAAGATCTGCCTCATACACTTCACCTTATCGAATGGAACAACGACTAGTTGCCGCGATTGAAATTCAAAACCAGAGTCGCACAGCCCAAGAACCCCGCGCCCTCCACCCGCGCAAGCCAACGATTTACGTTGCCAGGCATGCCGAATCGAACCGTAGCGCGCAGCGCGCGATGCGCGAGCCAGCCGTACCCGGCCAAGATAAAAAATTCCGGGACCATGGATGTCGCAGCCAAGATCAGCATTTGCGGCGCCACCGCTGCTACGGGGTTGATAAATTGCGGCAACAGCGCCAGAAAGAACAGCAAGGCCTTAGGATTCGCCAATTGCAAGGTAAACGCCCCCATATACACGCCGAGATGGCGCGGCTTTTGCGAAAGCTCCTCTTCCAGCGCAACGGCGCGCATCGAATTCGCGGCGAGCAGCGCCTTTAACCCTAAAAAAATGAGGTATGCCGCACCGGCCCATTTGGCCAGCGTGAAAAACCTCGCGCTCGCCGCAATGAGCGCACCCAAGCTGGTGGCCGATAGCGCGAAGTAAATTCCGTTGGCAGTAAGAATTCCCGCCGCGGCTGGCAGAGTTCGCCGCAACCCGCCACGTACGCCTTGCGAGACGACGTAAAACACGGCTGGGCCCGGGGACAGAGACAGTGCACTCTCCATGACCAGGAAAAGCAACCACGTCTTGAATGTCATCGCGCCGCAGTATTCCCGATGGCCGCAAGAAATGCCGACACGTGGTCATTGAGAAATTTTCCGTCTGCGGGCGTCACACCGGCACCTGCTGGATGTCCCCACAGGGACGGAATAATCGCAAGCGTACAATGCGGGATGAACGCCGCTTCATATCGCGCATCGGTAATGGGGAAGTACAAGTCGGTCTCGGAGGGCATGTAAAGCACGGGCACTTTGATGGAACGCAGTGCCGCCTCGACGTCGCCGTGAAAAGGCGGCGTCTTGCCGACGTCATGGAATTCCCAACTGCGCATCTGAAGGATTAAATTATTGGCATCCGCTCCGGGGATGAAACTCGTGCGGAAGTGCTCCACCACCTCGTCGAAGGTCTTGCCGAAGGCCGTGTTCGTGCGCCAGAGCTCCTGGCGCCACCATTCCTGCGAAAATAACCAGGCCGCCCAAACCGTGGAGAAAGCCTGAATGCCCTTGATCGGCTGCACCTTGTAGTCGCCGCCCTCGAATGTCGGGTCGGCGGTGAGTGCCGCGATTTCACCTTCGAGCCGCATGATGCCATGGCCATAAGTTTTTGCCGTGCCGGAGGTCGCCACGATCCCATCCATGAAGTCCGGATAGCTTACCGCCCACTGAAATGCTTGTTGCGCCCCCATGGAGAATCCGATGACGGCGCGCAGGTGCTGCACATGGAGCTGCTCGGTTAGCAAGCGATGCACGGCCTGGATGTTGTCACGGATGCTCGTGACGGGAAACCGCGGGCCGTGCAACGGTTCCGGTGTATTACTCGGCGAGGATGAGCGTCCGTTGCCAAACAGTTCACTGGTGACCAGGAACAGCTTTCCCGGATCGAGCGCCTTTCCCGGGCCGATCAACCAGCCGTAGCCGTGCATCTCGGCCATATAGTGCGATGGCAGAAGAATCGCATTATCGCCCTTCGAGTTGAGCTTCCCGTAAGTCCCGTAAACAACCCGTGCCTGGGGCAGCACGCTGCCGCTCTCGGTCCTGAAATCCTTGATGATGAATTCGTGCTGAACGGGCTCTATGTCTGTTTGAGCTGCCTGCGCGTGCGCAAATTGGACGGCGAACAACACGAGGACTAACGGACTGAATCGCAAGATGATCGTACCCCTCGATTCTGGGCGGAATCAATTTTTCGGAAGCATACACCAGCTCGCATCGAAATCGCGGGCCTGTCGGTCCATACTCTCTACGGTAATGCACCGCGAAAAGTCCATGATTCTGGCGAGTGCGCTGTGCGCATTGTCGTCCAACGCCGCCGCGGCGTCCCTATCCATAACCGAACTTAAGCCGTTGGCGACGATTAAACTAGGTAAGACCGCCGACTGGGTGGCGATTACCGCCGACTCGGTGTGGGTTGGCAGTACCGGCCCCTATGCAGTCAACCACATCGATCCGAAAACCAATCTTCGAGTGGCAAGCGTGACGCTACCCGGCGAAGCATGTGCCGGCCTGACAGCAGGGTCAGGCATCCTTTGGGTTCCGATGTGTACATCTCCCCCGTCACTGGCCAAGGTGAACCTAAAAACCAATACATTATCAGCGACGTTTGCGGTGGGGCCTGCCGCTGCCGAGGGCGGCATTGCTTACGGAGCGGGCAGCGTGTGGATGGTCGTGAACGGCCAGGGCGATCTTGCGCGCCTGGATCCTAACAACGGCACGATTCTCGATACCTTGCACGCCCCGCCGGGCTCATACAACCCCCTATTCAAGGATGGCACGGTTTGGATTTCGCACGCTGAGGGCGCCGAGCTCACGGGCCTGGACGCGCTTACCGGAAATGTAATCGCCACGCTAGTCACCGGGCCGGGCCCGCGCTTTCTCGCCGCCGGCGCCGGCGCCATTTGGACTCTTAATCAGGGCGATGGCACGGTTACGCGTGCAAATGTGCGCACCAAGGATACCGCTACCATTGCATTAGGCACGCCGGGTCACGGCGGCGACATCGCTTTCGATGCTAATCGAGTATGGACCACCATGCCGAAGATGCCCCTATCGCTGATCGACGCGGACACCAATACGCTGTTGTGCCAGTGGAGCGGTCAGGGCGGCGATTCACTCGGGATAGGACACGGAGCGATATGGCTCACGGACTATCAGCGCGGCAGCGTGTCGCGAATTTCTATAAAAAGCGCCGTGGCGAATTGCACCGATTCGCGGCATGGCCCGAAGGTACCGTGACCTGGCGATTTCATTGTTGCGCCCCGTTCAGCAGGCGATCGAAAACCTCTTTCATCTCGTTGACCCGAGCCAGATACGATTGCGCCTGATGATCACCGCAGCGCTGACTTTCGGCCAACCGAAAGCCGCGCCTCGCGAACTCATCGCCCGCGCCGGCGCCGCACAAATGTATCAAGGCAGCCAGCGTCAGCTTGTGCTGTAGCGATGCCGAGCCGATTCGGCGGCGCTCGAGGATGGCCGCGACACTGTGGTCTAAGTAAGCCGATGTCAATTCGACCGCATCGCTCGGGATCACCCGGGCATACAAGCTGGTGAACCAGCAGGACTGCCAATCGTTCCAGGGCCCATCCTCCACGACCTTATGATCATGGATGCAAAAGTGCCTTGCTTCCGCGAAATTACCGTCGGTAATCTGGTACATGCCCACCGCGGTGGATGCCGGACGATACACCTCGAAGGGTTGGGATTTCCACGACCAGCGCCAATAGGTGCGCGCCACCGGGTTTCCGGAAGCTTCCACTTGGGCGAGGGCGGCCAACAGGCCCGGCGTGATGATGCTGGTGGAATATTTTCTGAAGATGGGCGAGTACTCCCGCCAGGTTTCCACCGGTGCTTTGTTCAATGTGCCACTGACCGGAAAGAACAGCTCCGAGGGCTTGCGCAGCACTTGAAATATCCAGTTTACGGCCAGCCAAACCATCAAAATGACGGCCAAGCCCATGATAAGTTTCGCGACTGGCGGTGCCGGTCGCCACCAGCGCTTGACGCGACGAGCGCGATTCCTGGTTCGGCGCCAAAATCTGGCGACGAGGAGTGCGAATTTAGAGCGTGAGGGCCTAGCGCTTCGGCGCACCATTGGATTGCCCAGGTATGATTGTCACGCTGTCGGATTCGGGGTCAAAAATGATTTTGACCTCTCCACGTTTGAGCTGCACGATGACTCGCGCCACCTTGGCTTCTAAGGTCAGTTCCTGCTCGCCGTAATCGGTGCCTTCACGCAACACGAAGGATTCGACCACGGCGTGCAACAAGTCGGCCGACAACTCGGCGTGGGGCACGTGCACCGGTTGGCCGGCCGCCGGTTCGCCGTCCGCCAGCTCCCGAGCTTCTTCATTTTCGATCATTGCAGCGGCCGCTTAGCGAGCCAAGTATCGAGCTGGGCTGCAAAGGCGTTGCGATTGGCTTGAGAGAGCGGCGGCGGCCCCCCACCGACGACGCCGCTCGATCGCATCGTGTCCATGAAGTCACGCATGCCAAGCACGCCGCGTATCGTATCGGGGGAATAACGCTCGCCGCGTGGATTGAGCGCCTCGGCACCCTTGGCAATCACTTCGGCCGCGAGCGGGATATCGGCCGTGACCACCAGATCGCCCGCGACAACGCGTTTTACGATTTCAGCGTCTGCCACATCGAATCCGGGGGAAACCTGGACGGCGCGGACGCTCTGGATTCTGGGAATTTGCAGCGCCTGATTGGCCACCAGCGTCACATTTACGCCGGTACGCTTCGCTGCACGAAACAGGATTTCTTTTATGACGCCGGGACAGGCGTCGGCATCGACCCAAATGCTGGTCATCGCACCGAGAGTATCACGCCCCCGCTAAGGGCTTTTTGTATCGACGCGTCCCGTCGGCATCCAGCGCATTGGCTGCCTCAGAATTTACCCAAGGAATTCGATGCAGGGAGCGGCGCCATCGGGGCGATGCACCCCGTCGAGCTCTAATCGGCCGGGAAACGCCGTTTTGGAGTACAATTTCGCTCCGAAACCCGCCACCCCTTGAAATAGCGTGAAATCCGTCAAACGCAAAAGCCCTAAAGTGGGCTTTGTCAGCTTAGGCTGCCCCAAAGCATTGGTCGATTCCGAACGTATCCTGACGCGCCTGCGCGCCGAAGGGTACGAGGTGGCGGCCAGTTATGGCGCAGCCGACCTCGTGTTGGTCAATACCTGCGGCTTCATCGATGCCGCGGTGGATGAGTCGCTGGACGCCATCGGCGAGGCCTTGGCGGAAAATGGCCGGGTGATCGTAACCGGGTGCTTAGGCGCCCAGCCGCAAAAAATTCTGGACCGCCATCCCCAGGTGCTCAAAATCACCGGTCCGCAGCGCTACGAGGAAGTGGTCGCTGCCGTGCATGAATACCTGCCCGCCAAACACGAACCGTTTCTCGACCTGGTGCCCGAGCAGGGCATCAAGCTCACGCCGCGGCACTACGCCTATCTGAAAATTTCCGAGGGCTGCAACCATCGCTGCAGCTTTTGCATCATTCCCTCGATGCGCGGCGACCTGGCAAGCCGGCCCATCGGCGAGGTACTTCGCGAAGCCGAACAGCTGGTCCGCGCTGGCGTTAAGGAAATCCTGGTGATTTCGCAGGACACGAGCGCCTACGGTGTTGATTTGAAGTACGCGGCGCAACCTTGGCGCAATGCAGATCGCCGCGCCCGCTTCTACGACCTATCCGCTGCCTTGGGCGAACTGGGGGTTTGGATCCGCCTGCACTATGTGTACCCCTATCCGCACGTCGATCAAGTGATCGAGCTGATGGCGCAAGGTAAAGTGCTGCCATATCTCGACATCCCTTTCCAGCACGCGAGCGCACGAATCTTGAAATTAATGAAGCGGCCGGCGGCGGCTGAAAATACCCTGGAGCGCATCGCCGCTTGGCGGCGCGTGGTACCGGATATGACGATACGCAGCACGTTCATCGTCGGATTCCCCGGCGAAACCGAACAGGATTTCGAAGAGTTGCTGGGCTGGCTGCGCGTGGCGCAACTCGATCGGGTGGGCTGCTTCGAATACTCGCCCGTGGAGGGCGCCGCCGCCAACGCGCTGAATGAAACCCCCGTTTCCGCAGAGCTGAAAGCTGAGCGCCGCGCTCGCTTCATGGAACTCGCTGCCGAGATCAGCGCCGAGCGGCTTGAGGGAAAGATCGGCCGCACGATGCCGGTGCTTATAGACCGTATCGATGGCGATTTTGCCATTGCTCGCTCGAGCAGTGACGCCCCCGAAATCGACGGCACCGTACGCATCGCCGGCGCGCGACGCGCCGGCCGAGCGCTGTCAGTAGGCTCTCTAGTGGACGTGCAGATCACTGCAGCCGCAGCCTATGACCTTGAAGCGCGGTTGATTAACCCTAATTGATTGTTGTAACCCGGTGCACCGGCACTCATTTCGGAGACATCCCGTGGAAATTTCTGCAGACAAAGTCGTACTCATTCATTACACCCTCAAGGACGACGCCGGCGGCGTGATTGACAGCTCGGCGGGCGGTGACCCGCTGGCCTACATTCAAGGACACGGCAACTTGGTGTCAGGCCTGGAAAAAGCGCTGGAGGGCAAGCAGGACGGCAGCAGCATCGCGGTGTCGGTGGCACCGTCTGAAGGCTACGGCAAATTTGATCCGGCGCTGATCCAACGCGTACCAAAGCGCTCATTGCAAGGCTCGGGAGAAATCAAAAAGGGCATGCAATTCCAGGCGCGAACAGAGGACGGTATGCGTCTTTTCACAGTAACGGGTGTCATCGGCGATATGGTAACGCTCGACGCAAATCATCCGCTGGCCGATAAGACCCTACATTTCGACGTGCAGGTGGTGTCAGTACGCGATGCGACCGCGGAGGAATTGGAACACGGCCACGTGCACGGCGCCGGCGGCCACCATCACTAGAGTGCAACCCGCCGCCGCATTAAAATGCGAATTGACGTTGCGGAGCAACTTTAAATCTGCCGAAAGGACGTTGAGTAAACGCCTGTAATTTCTGACCGCTCTGCGGTCGAACTTTACTTATCGGTCCCTGCGCCTTACATATCTTTGCGCTCATTGTCGAGCGCTGCGTTATCCGCACGGAATGTGCATAATGGCATTCCTCGCAACAATCAACCGAAGAGATCGTACGGATGGAGCGTCGACTGCACACCCGTCACCGAGCGCGCACAACTGTGTACGTGGTGATGTCCGGCCGGAAAAGCCGCATCTGCAAGGCAAAGAACTTAAGCGCAAACGGAGTGTTTGTCGAAACGGAAAACCTTGGCCTGCGTAAGGGGCAGCAGGTGCAACTGGCCTTCGCGATCAACTTGGGTTTAGTTACAAAAATACATCGCCGCACGGCCATCGTCGCCCATGTGACCCGCGGCGGCACCGGACTCATGATGGAGCAGTTCGCCGGCCGCTGAGCTTGACACGTCCTGTAAACTAACAGGCATGTCACCCTTCGATCCCCCTCGTTCGGACGCGATCCGCATTCGCGGCGCGCGCCAGAACAATTTAAAGAATGTAAGCCTCGACCTGCCGCTCAACGAGTTGATCGTGGTGACGGGCGTCAGCGGATCGGGAAAATCCTCGCTGGTGTTCGATACGCTGTACGCGGAAGGCCAGCGCCGCTATGTCGAGACCTTTTCGCCGTACGCGCGCCAGTTCTTGGACCGGATGGATAAGCCCCAAGTCGACCGCATCGAGGGTATTCCGCCCTCCATCGCGATAGACCAAACCAACCCGGTCCGCACCTCGCGGTCCACCGTCGGCACGATGACGGAACTCAACGATCATTTGAAATTGCTTTTTGCGCGCGCGTCGATTTTACACTGCCGCGGCTGCGCCCGTCCCGTGCAGCGCGACACTGCCGCAAGCATTCAGCAGCAACTGGCCGCTCTCGCGGCCGAGTATGGCGATCCGCTTTTGATTCTAACTTTTCCCGTGGCGATCCCGGAGAATTTCACCGAAGCCGAAATCAAGGGATTGCTTGCCAGCCAGGGTTATACGCGCATCCACGAGCAGATCGACGCCACCCTGCAAGTAATTCAGGATCGGTTTCGCTGGTCATCGGTCGAGGCAGCGCGTGCCGGCGAGGCCATCGAGGCTGCGCTTAAAGTGGGCCAAGGCCGCATTGATGTCTATGCCGTGGGCGATGGCGCGACGCCGGCGCCGCGATCGCGGTGGCGATTCTCTAGAGGCCTGCACTGTCCCGAATGCGACATCAATTACAAGGATCCGACCCCAAGTACCTTCAGCTTCAATTCCCCGATAGGCGCGTGCGACACATGCCGGGGTTTCGGGCGCAGCATCGGCGTCGACTATGGGTTGGTCATTCCGGATTCGTCGTTGAGCTTGCGCCAAGGCGCCATCAAGCCTTGGCAGACGGAATCCTATAAAGAATGCCAGACCGATCTTGAGCGGTTCGCGCGCAAGCGAGGCGTGCCGCTCGACATTGCATGGCGGGAACTGAGCGTGGCGCAGCGCACGTGGGTCATCGAGGGGGAAGGCGAATGGACCAAGAATGTGTGGTATGGCGCGCGGCGCTTTTTCGCGTGGCTGGAGACCAAAGCCTACAAAATGCACATTCGCGTGCTGCTGTCGCGCTACCGCTCCTACACTGAATGTTCCGGATGTCGCGGCGCACGATTGAAGCCCGAGGCACTGCTGTGGCAAGTAGGTACTAGAGGTTTAACGATTCGCGACCTGATGCTGCTGCCGATAGATGACTGCAGAAAATTCTTCGCGGCCCTGCAATTGCCCGCACCGCTCGACCAGGCTACGGATCTATTGCTCAAGGAAATTCGGGCACGCCTTGGGTTTCTTTGCGACGTGGGTCTGGGATATTTGAATTTGGATCGGCAGTCGCGCACGTTGTCCGGCGGCGAGGTGCAGCGGATCAATCTCACCACGGCGCTGGGAACCTCTCTGGTCAACACCCTGTTCGTTCTAGATGAACCGTCCATCGGCCTGCACCCGCGCGACGTGGACCGCATCGTCGGCGTCATGCATCGCTTGCGCGATGCGGGCAACACACTCGTCGTTGTCGAGCACGATCCGAAGGTGATACAGGCTGCCGATCGGGTGCTCGACATCGGGCCGGGACCAGGCGAGCACGGCGGCGAGATTGTGTTCTACGGACCAGTGCGCGAGCTTAAGGGAGCTAGAGGATCGCTTACCGCCGATTATTTATTCGGCCGCAAAGGCACGCGGGCCGGACCTGCCGTGCATGGCAAACCGCCGGCTTCGGGCACTGTGCGGATTGCAGGGGTCACCGAGCACAACCTCAAGGACATCGATGTCGCGATCCCGCTTGGGCGCCTGGTGTGCGTAACCGGTGTCAGCGGCTCAGGAAAGTCCAGCCTCGTGCACGATGTGTTGTATCCGGCGCTGCTGCGCGCCAAGGGCAGACCCACAGAAAATCCCGGGCCACACCGCGCTTTGGTAGGCGCGGAACTCATCGATGATGTCGTGATGGTAGACCAGAGCCGCATCGGTCGCACCACACGCTCCAATCCCGCCAGCTACGTTGGCGCGTTCGATTCGATTCGCGAATTGTTCGCCCGTTTGCCTGAAGCGCGTGAGCGCAAGTACACGGCCGGCACCTTCAGCTTCAACGCCGGCAGCGGCCGCTGTGCCACTTGCGGCGGCAATGGCTTTGAGCACGTCGAGATGCAGTTTCTGTCGGACGTGTACCTGCGTTGTCCCGATTGCGATGGCCGCCGTTATCGAAGCGAGGTGCTGGAAGTGAAACTGGCGCGCGGCGATGATTCGCCTAGGAGTATCGCCGATATCCTCGATCTCACTGTATCCGAAGCGCTGGCTTTCTTTTGCAACGATTCGGAAGTGTGCCTGCGCCTGGCACCCTTGTCTGAAGTGGGGCTCGACTATCTGCGTCTGGGGCAGCCCGTGCCAACCCTGTCGGGCGGTGAAGCGCAACGCTTGAAGCTTGCGGGTCACCTCGCGGACAGTGCCGTGCGCGCCAAACCGAGCAAGAGTGAACCTCGTCGCGGTTCGTTGTTTTTATTCGATGAGCCGACCACGGGCCTGCATTTCGACGATGTCGCCAAGCTATTGCGCGCTTTCGGAAGATTGATCGAGGCCGGCCATTCGCTGCTGGTGATCGAACACAACCTGGATGTCATCCGTGCCGCGGATTGGATCATCGATTTGGGACCGGAAGGCGGCGAAGGCGGCGGCCACGTGATAAGCACCGGCACGCCCCTTCAGGTCATGCAAAGCACCGACTCGCACACCGGCCGCGCACTGCGCGAAGAAGTTCGCGGCGGCGACGCGGTGCGGGACTCAGGCAACGCAGCACGCTACGCCGATGCGCCCGTTCACCGTCTCAGCGCGCCCGTCAGCATCGAAATTCATGGTGCGCGCGAACACAATCTCAAGAATGTCGACGTGAAGTTGGGTCTCAACAAATTCACCGTCATTACCGGTGTGTCCGGCAGCGGCAAGAGCACGCTGGCGTTTGATATTCTGTTTGCGGAGGGTCAGCGCCGCTATCTCGAGTCCTTGAATGCCTATGCGCGGCAATTCGTTCAGCCTTCATCGCGGCCCGACGTAGATGCCATTTTTGGGATTCCGCCCACCGTGGCCATTGAACAACGCACCAGCCGCGGCGGATACAAGAGCACGGTCGCCACCCTGACGGAAATTTATCACTTTCTGCGCCTTCTGTACGTCAAGCTTGGCGTGCTGTACTGCCCCGATTGTCACGCGCGCATTGAGCCGCAGTCGGCCGATGCCATCGCAGCGCGTCTGCTCAAGGAATATCGCGGCAAGACAGTCACACTGTCGGCGCCGCTCATCGTGGCGCGCAAGGGGCTGTACACGGCGCTGGCCAAATGGGCGCGCAGCAAAGGCTTCTCTCATTTGAGAGTCGACGCTACCCTCCTGCCGACCGCCAAGTGGCCCCGGCTCGATCGGTTCGTCGAGCACAATATTGAACTGCCGGTCGCCGACGTGAACATCAGCGCATCGGCAGAAGCCGCGTTGCGCGAGAAGATCGACCTGGCCCTGCACTATGGGCATGGCGTGATGCACGTTCAAACGGCCCCTGCGCAGGGCGAGGCCAGCGTCTTTTCGACCAAGCGGGCCTGTCCTAACTGCGGCACCGGATTTCCGGAATTGGATCCGCGATTGTTTTCCTTCAATTCAAAGCATGGCTGGTGCAAGAGCTGCTTCGGCACCGGACTGCAGTTACCGGAATTCGACGCCGATCAAAGCGGCGAAGAAGCCGTTTGGCGTGATACGGACAAAGCCGCCGAGCAACTCTGCCAGGACTGCACCGGCCGACGCCTTAATCCCATCGCACTCAACGTGCTTTTTCGCGATTTCTCAATTGCCGCGTTGACGCATTTGCCCGTTCAGGATTTTGCCGCGCAACTTGCCAAGCTCAAGTTGGCCGGCCGCGAACGCGAAATCGCCCGGGACTTGATGGCGGAGCTTGCTGCGCGCACGACATTCTTATGTGATGTGGGGTTAGGCTATTTGCAACTGGACCGCGCCGCACCCACCCTTTCGGGCGGCGAAGCCCAGCGCATCCGCTTGGCCGCGCAATTGGGATCCAATCTGCAAGGGGTGTGCTATGTGCTGGACGAGCCCACCATCGGTTTGCACCCGCGCGACAATGTGACGCTGTTGAAGACCCTGGAGCGGCTGCGTGCCAAGGGAAACACGTTGGTAGTGGTCGAGCACGATGAAGACACAATTCGGCGCGCCGATCATGTCATCGATCTGGGTCCGGGAGCGGGCACGCGTGGCGGACAGCTGGTCGCACAAGGGACCGCGACGCAACTGGCCCAACTCGGAAACTCGGCGACCGGCCGCTGTCTTGCTGCCCCCCTCAAGCATTCCCGATCCAGGCGGCGCGCCATCGGGCGCGACACGCCGATGATCGAGATCACCGGTGCGAGCCTGCACAATCTTCGCAAGCTTGATGCGCGCATTCCGGTGGGACGGCTCAGCGTAATCACCGGAGTTTCGGGATCGGGCAAGTCTTCGCTCGCACGCGATGTTCTGCTTCGCAACTTGAAGCAGCTATTGATTCGGCCCAAGCGCGGCGAGCGCGCACGCAAATCGGAGATCTGCCTGGCAGGCTGCGCGGCAATGAGCGGCTGGAAAGCGATCAGCCGCGTGCTGGAGGTGGATCAGACGCCCATCGGCAAAACTCCGCGCTCCTGTCCCGCCACGTATATCGGGTTCTGGGACGCCATTCGCCGGTTGTATGCCGAAACCACAGAGGCACGCATGCGCGGATTTACCGCCAGCCGCTTTTCATTCAATACCGCGGGCGGTCGCTGCGAGGCGTGCGAAGGCCAGGGTATGCAGCGCATCGAAATGAATTTCTTGCCGGATGTTCAGGTGCTCTGCGAGGTGTGCGTAGGCAAACGATTCAATCCCGAAACTTTGAGCATTTTGTTCAAGGGCAAGAACATCGGTGAGATTCTCGCGATGAGCGTCGAGAATGCCCTGGAATTCTTCATCGCGCAGCGCAGCATCCATCATCCGTTGAGGCTGCTTGAGGAAGTTGGCTTAGGATACTTGAGCCTCGGCCAGCCAAGTCCAACCCTATCGGGCGGCGAGAGCCAACGCATCAAGCTCGTCACTGAACTGGCGAAAGTTCGCACCGACGAGTTGGGCCAGGACATGGCCCGCCGCGAAGGGCAGCACACCCTATACGTGCTCGACGAACCCACGGTTGGGCTGCACATGGCGGATGTGGAAAAACTGCTGCGCGTGTTGCATCGCCTGGTGGATACCGGCAACACCCTCGTCGTGATCGAACACAACCTCGATGTCATGGCGGAAGCGGATTGGATTATCGACTTAGGCCCAGAGGGCGGCACCGGCGGCGGCCGAATCGTCGCTCAAGGCTCGCCCGAGAATATCGCGCGCAAGCCTGGAAAAAGCCATACGGCAAGAATCCTCGGCGAATTCCTCAGGGACCGCGGAGTGCCTTAGGAGCCTGTCTCCCTCGCTTCCATCAATTCAATCCGATTGCCGAATGGGTCGTCGACATCGATGCGACGATAGCCCTGGAGCGGCCCGCCTTGCTTTACGGTATATCCTGAGGCTTTGAGCTGCTCCTCAAGATTTGCCAGGCCGCTCACGATGAAGGCCACGTGGGCTTTCCGTGCGGGGCGAAAATCCGCATCTACGCCTAAATGGATCCGCACATCCGCGCGCTCAAACCAACAACCCCCACGCTTAGCCATATCGGCGGGTTTGGGCACTTCTGGAATTCCGAGAGCGCCGGCGTAAAAAACACGCGCCTGCGCTTCGCCGCCCGCCGGCATCGCCAATTGCACATGATCGATACGGACGACTTCCATTACCGCACTCGCTTTCAGATCGCTGTCAGGCTGAAAGCGTAATAGTATCGCCTAACAGGGTCGTGGAGATGATTCAGTGAAAACGATTCTCATCACCGGCGGCACCCGCGGCATCGGTCGCGCCACGGCCTTAGTGTGCGCAAGGAAAGGATGGACGGTCGCGCTCAACTACATGCGTGACCAGTCGGCGGCCGATGAGACAGCCCGCGAGGTTCGCGCAGCGGGCGGTCACGCCGCCACGTTCAAGGGCGATGTTGCCGTGGAATCAGATGTGCTGTCCATGTTCGATCAAGCTGAAACCAAGTTCGGCCGGCTTGATGGAGTAGTAATCAATGCGGGCATTGTTGCGCCCTCCTCGCCGCTCGCCGATATGACAGGCGCACGGCTCAGGCGGATGTTCGAAGTAAACGTTTATGGTGCGTATCTTTGCGCTCGCGAGAGCGCGCGGCGCTTGTCGAAGGACCGAGGCGGCAATGGCGGCTCGGTAGTTCTACTCTCGTCGGCGGCGAGCCGGCTGGGCTCGCCCTTCGAGTATGTGGATTATGCGGGTTCCAAAGCGGCCATCGACACTTTGGCGATCGGATTGGCCAAGGAATTGGGCAAGCAAGGCGTGAGGGTCAATGCCGTGCGTCCCGGACTCATTGAAACGGACATCCATGCCAGCGGCGGGCAGCCGGACCGGGCGGCACGGCTTGGCGCGACGACGCCCATGGGCCGAGCGGGGCGTCCCGAAGAAGTTGCCGAGGCGATCGTATGGCTGTTGAGCGACGGCGCCTCGTATACGACGGGCGCCATTCTTGACGTCGCCGGCGGGCGCTAGGCCCGCAGGCTAAGGGCTGAGCGGAATCCGCTGCGGTTTCGGCGCTGACTTCGATGCACCGAAGTCCGGGGGTAACGGCGGTATCACTTGGTTGGGATACCAGAACGTCAGGTGGCAACTCTCGCAAACACCGTCCATTGCCGCGCCTGCGTTCATCATGCCCAGCGCATCTTTCTTATCGATGGCTGCAAGCATTTGTGTGCCCGCATCACGCAACGCGCTCGCAAATTGCACAAAAGTCGTGTGCTGTGAGTCAAGGCGCTTCTGCCCCTCTTCAGCACTGAGCACACCTGAGGTACCCTGGTCCAGCACCGCACTGCCCGGCGCCACCAACTTGCGGCCCTCCATTGCGAGCAGATTGCTTCCCTCGATCAGTGCGATTGCACGCCGCCGCACCTCATGCCATTGCTCATCGCTGTGAGGCTGATGAAAAATCGTGCCTTTGCGCGTCTGGGTGATACTGACCGAATCCCACAATGCATCGGCGGCGGGGTCGATCACGGAGTCCATCAGTTCTTGGATGCTCGCCGTCAGTTGGAATGGCGCGGTTGGCGACGCATCCGCGGTAGGGGCGGGGAGCGGCGCAACTGCGACCGCGCTTTTCTGGCAGGCGCCGCTTGCCAATAGAACAAAAGCCATTCCACAGGCGCGAAGCAAGCTCATCATAAAAATATACTCCCCACTAATGCGGCTCGCCGAGCGCTTACTTGCCAGCCGGCGCATCGGCCGCAGTTTTCTTGGGCGCCTCTTTGACACGGAGACCTTCATCCTCTATCAATCGCTTGCGGACATAGAGAAAGCGAATGGTTTCGTACTCGAACGGCGAACTGCTCGAATAGTAGCGAAAATCGATGTTGGCGCGCTCATCGATCGCATTCGCCCCCCCTACGCCCCAGGACACGTTACCGCGATACAAGCCACCGGCATTGATTCCGTATTCAGTCCCATAATCGGCCAGAAAACCGACCCCGTCTCTCAACGTTGAAGGTCCGAGCAGCGGGATCACGAGATAAGGCCCGGGGTGCATCCCCCACTTTGCCAGCGTGGTTGCGAAGCCGGTGGGATTGCCCGGAAGCTTTAGTTTGGTGGCAACGTCGATCAAACCGCCGACACCAAGGGTACTGTTGATTGCCAGTCGCTCGAGACTGCGCAATCCGTATTTGAGCCGCCACTGCAACGTGTAGTTGATGGCGCTGTCGATCTCGGCAAGATTGCCGAAGAAATTGTGCACCCCCGACTGAAGCAGCCGCGGCGTACGTCGATAAGCGTTCGCGGCAGGTTCAAAGATCGCCTCATCGAAGCGGGCGTTGAATCGGTATGTAAACCGGTTAAGCCGCTCCCAAGGATCATAGGTGTACATCGGCGGCGCGTCCGCAGGTGTCAATAACGGCGCCGCGGCATTGGTATCCTGCGTCTCGGCAGCGACGGCCTCGGAAAATGCCGCCGCATTGGCCGCCGCCGCGGTGCTATCGGCCGCCGGTGTCTGGGAGGGCACGGTGCGAATGGAGACGACCCGCGAGGCGCATCCCCCCAATGCCAAGAGGATCGCGATGAAGGAAAACGCAGCCTTCATGGGGAGCTCCTCGGCCAACGGCCCGCCAACATATCCAGCATGTCGGCCACTTGCTGGCGATCCCCGACTTCACCGAGATGGCCGCCGTGATCGTAAACCACGATTCGGGGACCAAGCGTCTCTTGCAGCCAAGCGAGTTCGCGTTTGCTCAAGATCAAATCATTGCTGGTGGTTTGCGCATAGTAGTCGCCGTTGGTGCGCAAGGATTCGCCTATGATGTCGAGACGATTGGCGGCGATGAGGGATGCGCTGGTTTCTTCGGGACGATGCTTGAGATAATACGGCGCGAAGACTTTAGTAAAATAGTCGGCGAATGCTCTTGCGCGCAAATCACGCTGGATGTCCTCAAGTGAATCACCTACTTTGGGAGGATGACTCGGATCGACGATTACCCCTGTCTTCGCATACAGGTCGCCGACGAAAAACATGTCGATCAGCTGCAGACGAAAGGTCAGTGCAATGGCAGCCGAGAACTCGGCATCGGTTTTTAAGGTCGAGGCGCCGGCGCCGAGAATGAAATTCTGGTCGAGTTCGAGCCGGTCGGACGCTCGGTACAGATTGGCAATCTGCGCATATAGACGCCGATACAGGAGCTCCACTCCGCTTTCTCCGGGACCGATGCTTGCCGCAAACAGCACGTCGAGGCGGCCCACAGACGAGAAAAGGCTGACAGGTGGATTGATCATGACCACGCGATGGAGTTTGAGTTTACCTTCGGTGGCGTCGATTGATTTGATGACGGCTGCGTTCGCCCCTCCCAAGCTGTAGCCAAGCACGTCGACGTCGGTGATTCGTACTTTGCGGGGTAGATGAGCCAGAATCTGCTGCATGGCCTGGTACAGGTCATGTCCATCTTGCATGAGGTCCCCCGCCACCCCCGTGCTCGATGTCGAGACGATGAAGCCGGGGAATGTCGGCGAAGGCATGGTCAATACGTGGTATCCGGCTCCATAGAGTGCTGCGCGCAGCACGGAAATCGTTTTAGTATTGCCATCGCCGCCCGTGCCCGCGATCACGATGGCCAAGGGCGCTGGCTTTTTCTGCGCAGACAACCAAACACGCAACTCGGCGTCAAACCAAAGTACCGCCGGCACCGGAAGTCTCCAGGGCAGGGCGATATTGATTTCCGACAGCGGCACCTTTTTCGGTAAGGGGGCCAGGTCCTGCGGAGGAGTTCCGAATACCGTGGCCCGCAGTCCGGCTGGGTCGGCCAACCCGACAATTGCCGCCGACACGGATTGGGATTCGGGTGCTGTATCGGATGGCGGATCGGGGGCTGCCGCGATGGCGAGAGGCGCGCTGCATAGCAGCGCAAGGAACCGCGCGACGGCCCTAATCACTGACGGTCCCGCGGCGCTTCAGGTGCAGTCGTACTAAACGCCGGCAGCTCTTTGCATGCCGCATCGATCGCCACAATCCGTGGATAAGAATTCATCTCGACGGCGAAGCGGCGCGCGTTCAATACCTGGGGCACCAGGCAGATATCCGCCAATGTGGGCGAGTTGCCGTGGCAAAAGCGCCCCGTCGCGGCGTCGCGCGTGAGCCATCGCTCCAGCGCCTCGAACCCCACCGACACCCAATGCCGATACCAGGAATCGCGTGTTTCTTTATCCAAGCCGAGCTTTTCTTCGAGATATCGCAGCACTCGCAAGTTGTTGAGCGGATGGATGTCGCTGGTAATCGCCTGAGTCAAGGCACGCACCCGCGCGCGCGCCAGGGGCTGCGCCGGGAGGAAGGGCGGATTAGGGTAAATCTCATCCAGATACTCCATGATGGCGACCGACTGCGTGAGCACCGCGCCATCATCCAAACTTAAGGCCGGGACGAATCCCTGCAAATTAATGCGTAAAAATTCCGACAGCCGATGCTCGCCGGTCCGCAAATTCTTGGTGATGGGTGTGTACGGCACGTTCTTCATCGCCAAGGCGATGCGCACCCGGTAAGAAGCCGAACTCAATCCGTAACCGTATAGGATCATTGAACGGAGTATATTGCACGGCGAATCAAATGTAAGGAAGGGTATTTCATGCTCAAACAAGCGATGCTGATTGCCGCCCTAAGCTGCGCGATGCTGGCGGGCCCATGCATGGCGCATGCGAAACTGCAGAGCTCTTCGCCCGCCAATGCCGCACAACTGACTGAACCGCCCAAGACGTTGACGTTAAATTTCAATGAAGCTGCTCAAGTTGCGGTATTGAAGCTGCTCAACGGCGGCAAGGAAATTCCCATAGCCATCGACAAGAATGTCAAAGCCAGCCAGTCATTCAGTTTTCCGCTGCCGGCGCTCGCTGCGGGAAACTACACGGTGCAGTGGACCGCCGTAGCGGCGGACGACGGACACGTGACGAAAGGTTCTTTTGCTTTCTCGATCAGGGGCTAGGCACTGAACTCGAGGCTCGACGCTTGGAGTTAAGCGGCTGGGACGCCGCAGCGGTGTGCGCGAAAGCAATTACTTACGCAGCGACACTCGGTGCGGCGGGTGCGATTTTTTTTATCGCCTACAGCGGAGCGTTATTGCAGGAGCCGCTGCGCGCGCGCATACGACGCCTGATCGGTACTTTGCTTCTAGTCTCAGCGCTCGCCAGCTGCCTGCGGGTTGCGCTGACCAGCGCCTCGATGAGCGGCGATCTTGCGGGGATGCTCGATAGCGGTTTCGTGTCCATGATCTTGGGCGCGGGGGAAGGCCGCGCGATCGGCACACGGGCAGCGGGGTTATGCCTGGCGCTGGCCGCCGTGTTTTCGACCGAGCGCCGCCTGTTCTCGTTGTCCTTCATTGGCGCGGTCATTGCCACCATGTCGTTCGCCGCTGTAGGGCACGTGCATGCCTTGCCGGGTGCGCTACCTACTCTCTTGCTGTGCCTGCACCTGTTGTGTGCGTCCTTTTGGCTGGGCGCATTGGCGCCGCTGCTGATCGTCGCACGAGGCGGCGCCGATTCGCAATTTGCTGTTATCGCTGTGCGCTTCGGTCAGATAGCGTTAGGCTTGGTCGCACTTTTGTTGGGCGCGGGGACGGCGCTGCTTTGGACCCTGATCGAAGATGCCGCGCTTTTCTGGAGCAGCAGGTACGCGCAGCTGATGGTCCTCAAGTTGCTGAGCGTCGCGGTGCTGCTGGGCCTTGCGGGTTTCAACAGACTGTACTTAACCCCAAGGCTCCTTCAGACCCACGCCAACCCGGTGCATCGCTTTCGACGATCGATCCAGCTCGAAATAGTCGCAGGCATGCTCATCTTGCTACTCACGGCTGCCTTCACCACGGTCACGGGACCGCCGCATCGATCAGCCAACGTAGTCGACATACAACGCGCCTTCGGCGCCGGAAACACAGGCATTGACCTCGAAGGCTGTGCGAATCAAAGCGGGTGTCAGCGTACTCGAGACCGCCCCGTCGCCCTGCACCCGGCCGTTTGCCAGTGCAAAGATCCGGCTCGCATAGCGGCCCGCGAGCGTCAAGTCATGAACGGAGGCGACGACCAGCTTGCCGCTGCGTGCCAACTGCTGTAGCCGCCGTGCCGTATCCAGCGCGTGCTTGGGATCGAGACCGGCCATGGGCTCATCGATTATCAGCACGTCCGGCTCGGCAACCAGGGCCCGCGCCAACATGGCGCGCGCCAATTCGCCGCCCGAAAGCGTGGTCGCGGGCTGCTCGCGGTGGCCGAGCAAGTCGCAGGCTTCCAGTGCCCGCGTAATCCGGGGGCCAAAGCTGGGCGGCAGCCCGCCGAAGGCTGGCAGCGTCGGCGTAAGTCCCAATGCCACCAGGCGTTCCACGGAGATGGGCCATTCACAACGGGGATTCTGCGGCAGATAGGCGCGACGCTGCGCCAGTTTCATCCAGGAGAGAGAGTCGCGCGCGCTGTGAATGTCAACGCCGTCCAGCAGCACGCTGCCTGAATCGGGCTTGAGCAACCCTGCGAGCACCGACAAAAGCGTGGACTTGCCGGCACCGTTGGGGCCGATGACAGCGACAAAGTCCCCGGACTCGGCGTGCAGCGAAACCTCGTCCAGAATGACGCGGCCGCGCCGCACGACAATCCGAGAGGCATCTATGATGCTCATGAGCCCGCTCGCATGGCCCGCAACAAACTGGCTCTCAGAGCCACAGCGGCCTGGGCACTCTCAACCACACCGCAACTATAAAGAGCGCTCGGATACGTCACTGTGCGCGCCGCGTAGAGTTTCAAAATCAGGGGGTGCCGCGCCAGATTGGTATTGAGTCCCGGTGTATCGGTGATATTGCTGGCGTACGCCACGACGTCGGGATGCGCAATCAGCAACTGCTCCAGGTCGAAAGAAGTGTAGCCGCTGTCAAGCGAAGCGGCGATGTTGACACCGCCGGCCGCACTGAGAATGGAATCGAACAATGTGCCCTTACCGGGAATTGAACCGCCTTCGCCCCAGGCAGCCACACGGATGGTTTGCGGCGGCTTGGAGTCGGCCAGGGTTTGCAAAATGGAATCCATTTGCGCGATCAGCGCTTCTGCGGCCGCCTCGCGCTTGAGCGCGTGCGCGACTTGACGTGTCACCCGTCTGATCTCGTCGAAATTTGCCGCCGGCGGAATTTCCAACAACGGCAGACCTAGTTTTTTTAAAATCGCCCGACCGGCCGGCGTCGTATAGGTGCCTGCGAGCACCAGATCGGGTTTCTCGGCGAGCACCTCCTCTACGGTGCCCGAGTTGATGGGCACGTGGGCAGCCTCTGGCCACTGGTAGGAATTGGCGGGACTTCTCGCGTAATAAGTGACCGAAGCGATACGATCCGACGGCAAAAGCTCGAGCAACAAATCATCAGTACACATGCTGAGCGACATGACATGGCGCGGGCCCGCCTCGCCCGGCTCAGCGGCAAATGTCGCGCCGAGGCCGAGCATCAATATACATCCGAGCGCTATGCGCCAGAGTCCGCCCATGGTCAAGCGAACTTGCTGAAGTCCGGCGCGCGCCGTTCTGAAAAGGCGGTGAAGGCTTCTTTAAATTCTGCGGACTTGAGCTGCTTGACGAAATGCACGGATTCCTGGCTCATACGTGCCAGTAACACTGCGTCCTCGCGCATCAAGGATTTGGTGGAGACAACGGCTGCAGGCGCGCGTGCTGCGATAGCGGCCGCGGTGGCGCGGGCAGCAGCGCGCAGTTCGGCGGCGGGCACCGTCCTATTTGCAAGACCCCAGCTGACGGCCTTTTCGGCGTTTACTGGTTCCCCGAGCACGAACATTTCAAACGCGCGCACATGGCCGATGCGCAGCGGCATCAGCAGACTGGACGCGGCCTCGGGTACCAAGGCGAGATTGACGAAAGGCGTGGTGAGCAACGCGTCTTCGGACACCAAGACCATATCGCAATGAAGCAGCATTGTTACTCCTATTCCCACCGCTCGGCCGTTGACCGCCGCGACAATCGGCGTCCGCGCGCGAGCGAGCGCGGCTAGAAGCGGGTTGGCATCCGTCGGTGTAGGCGCCGCAGCGGCATTACCGATGGCCGCGAAATCAGAAAGATCGTTGCCGGCCGTAAACATGTCGCCGTTGGCTAGAACCAAGATGCAGCGAATACTGGGATCCGTGTCCGCACTCGCGATTTGCGTGGCCAGTGTCTGATACATGGCACGAGTCAATGCATTCTTCTTGTCCGTCCGATTCAGCGTTAGAACCAGTAATTTTTCGGACTTTTCCACCAATACATGCTCTGTCACGGCGATTCTCCTTGAGGGTTATGGCGCTGTCTTGCGCAACCGCACGACGAGCCAGAAGAAAAAGGGTGTCCCGATCAGGCTGGTCACCACGCCGAGCTTCATTTCGGTGCCGACATGGATCAGCCGTGTTGCGACATCGGCGAACAACAGCAACAATCCCCCGCCAAGCGCCGCAGGCAACAATATGCGGCTCGGCTGATGTCCCATGAGCGGACGCACCACGTGGGGTGCCACCAATCCGATAAAGCCGACGATGCCGGTGACGGCAGTGGACGCCCCAACTGCCAAAGCCGTGCCAAACAGGGCCAACACATACAAGCGCCGAAGGTCTATACCCAAGCTATGGGCTTGTGCCTCGCCCAGGGCCAAGGCGTCGAGCCCGCGCGAGGTCATTATGAGCATAGCGCAACCTATCAAAATAAAGGGCGCCACCAACAGCACATGAAGCCAACTGCGGTCCGCCAGTGAGCCCATCAGCCAGGTCATGATTTCATACGCCGCGTACGGGTTGGGTGCAAGGTTGAGCGCCAAGGAGATACCGGCCGCAGCCAGGGCGGACACGGCGGCCCCGGCCAGTACCAATGTAATTGTTCCGCCCCCCCGGCCAAGCGCGAAGGTCGCTAGACTCGCAAGCACAGCACCGAGCATTCCCATCACAGGGGCCGCGATCGTGAACTGCCTTGCAAATCCGAAATAAACCGCGATGACGGCGCCAAATGCTGCGCCCGCTGAAACTCCGAGCAGTCCGGGTTCCGCGAGCGGATTGCGAGTCAAACCCTGCAGCACCGCTCCGGACAATCCCAAAGCGGCGCCCACGGCTATCGCCAGGATGGCCCGCGGCAGCCGTAATTGGGTAATGATGGTTCCCGCCAGGTTGGCATCCGGCGACCAGAGTCCATGCCACACCTCTCCCACCGGGAGCCAAACGCGGCCCGCCAGAAGAGAAATGGCAATCATCGCGAGCAGGAGCAGCACCAGCACACCGTTGACCAATCCGTTCTTACGCATAACTCCTACTGACGAAACCAAAGACACAGCCAGCGCCACAGCGCATGTCGAATCAAGTCGTAAAACCGATCCATCGGCCCGCGGCTACGATCGCCGTCCAGAGCACGAGCGAAGCACCTCCGGCCAGTTTCGCGGACCAAGGCGGCCGAGCGTTATCCCAGATGTGGAGTTGGCGCACCCCCACCCACTGAAACAGCACCATATTGATGCCCGCGAGCAACAGGCAGCACATCTTCAATCGGAATGGAATATTTCCGTAATAAATGATCGCCTTGGATGAAAACATCATGAGGCCGGCGATCGCCGCGAAGCTAAAAGCCAGCCACGTCCAAGGCAGCATTTCGGCCGCAAGCTCGCTGAAGGGCCGGTCTCGGTTGCTGAAGCCCAGCAGGCGTAGGTCCACGGTCATGATTGAACCGATCACCAGCACCAGCGCGAATACATGCACCGTTTCGATGGTCGGGAACAACCACGGCGATTCACGAATCTCGGTGGGGAAACTTAAGTCTTGAAGCCAAGTCAGCATTGATTCGACGGCCACGTTCTAAACCCGCTCGCTATACATAGGCTATCCAACGGCCGGCGGTCACGATGCTTGCACCGACAATGATGCAGAGGATCCCGACAGCACGCGCGCTGCGGCGCCGGGCGGGGGATGATGACCAGTACTGGGGATTGCGCCTCAGGCTAAGCTGCAGCAGCATCAAAATGATCGCCAGCGCCGCCACCAGCAGCATTTTCACGCGAAATGCCCAATTGAGAAGTTCGCGCGCGGGTTCGGTGATGGTGAGCAACACACCGGTCAGCAAAAGTACGCACAGCGCTGCCCAGACCCAGGGGGTCGACCTGGCGCCGAGGGCCGCCAGTGGTTGGGCTCCTCGAGTTAGGCCGACAAGGCGAAAACTCAGCACATAAACGGCGGTGAGCAGAATCCCAATCGCCATGATATGCACCGTTTGAACCAAGGGAACGAACCAGTTGGCCGACTGAAACGCCACACTAACGGAGGTCCTCGAAAGCCAATCGCAGAATTTTTCAAGCACTGATCACCACGCGCGTACCACCGCAAGATCGCGAGAGGCCTTACTTTGAATGGCGGGCATCGCCGAGGCAAGGCCTGCGGCGTGAAGTATAGTCAGCAAATGCCATTTGAAACCTTGAATACCCGTCGCGCACTGTTTGGCGTTGCGGGTGCCTTACTGTTTGCTTGGTGCGTCGGAATGTTTGCTCGCGGCTACTGGACCCCGGACGAACCGCGCGAGGCAGACATCGCGTGGCGCATGAGCTGGCAGGCGGACAAGGCGGTTCCCTTGCTCGCCGGCGAGGCCTACTGCGAAAAACCGCCGTTGACTTACTGGCTCGCGGCCATTCCCATAAAATTTCTGGGCACTGGAGCGTGGGTCGCACGACTGCCGAATTTGCTCTACGCGGTCATCACGGCCCTTGCCGTCGGCCTGCTGGCCTCACGCGGCGCCGGCCGTTTCGCGGGCCTGGTCGCAGCAGCGACGCTCAGCACTTTCCTCTTGTCTTACCAGGTGGCCATTTGGCTCGCGACCGATGCACCCTTGCTGGCCGCCACGTCGGTGGCGCTGCTTGGCGCGTACACGGGATTCTACGCGGACGGGAATCCCGAGCGCTTGCGGGGATATTTGCTGATGCATTGTGCCTTGGCGGTGGGGTTTTTAAGCAAAAGCGCGGTGGCTTGGATGGTGCCTGCGCTGGCGATACTGACTTTAAGTCTTTGGGAAAAGCGCTGGCGTGAGCTTGTCCGCTGGGAGTTGTATGCCGGACTGCTGATTCAAGCGCTGCTGATCCTAAGCTGGGTATGGTTCGTGTATCGGGGCAACGAGGGCGTTGAACATTTGAAAGTGTTTTTCTGGAACAATCTCGTCGGTCGATTCACCGCCGTGGACGCTCCACCCGAGTTGCAGTACGCGGCCGCGCACCGCAACACCCCCGGAAAATACCTGATTGAGCTGCCGGTGTATTTGTTTCCCTGGACCTTTCTGGTCATCGCCGCCGCCCGGCGGGCGTGGCGGCAGCGCCATATTGACCATGACAACCGCATGGTCCGCTTTGCGCTCGCCTCCTCGCTACCGTCTTTGTTGGTCCTCTCCGTTGCAGCAACCGCCCGCAATATTTACCTCGCGCCGGCGTTGCCCGGATTGGCATTGCTGGTGGCGTGGTGGGCTCGGGAAATCCTGCGGGGCCCGGACGTCTGGGATGTCCGCGCGATGCGCGCCACGGCAGTGCTGCTATTGCTTGGCGCGGCGGTGTTTGCGGCGGCACTGTCGGGACTTGGGTTGGCTTCCTGGCCCAGCATACTAAGCCCGGCAGCGTACATCGGCGTCTCTCTGGCCGGCTTGTCGGCCACTGCGGTGCTGGCTATCCGCGCGTGGGCGGCGGCGCGCGACCGATCTGTACACGCTCAATGGTCATTGTGTCTTGCCTATTGCGCACTGCTCATTGGACCCGCCTCTCAAGCTTACCGGCAAGTCGATACCTGGCAGGACTTGGCGCAAATCAGTCGCGCGGTTCAGCGAGACGCGGCTGGAAAACCGCTCATCTTGCTGGCGCCGGATGAAACCACACGCGCCATCATTGATATGTACGCCCGCACCAGCGTGCAGACTATCCCGGGCCCCTTGGACAGCAGTGGCATCGGCCGCGTTCAGTCGGTCGCGCGCTTGGAGCCTGAGAGTTTATTTCTGCTTCACCTACCCACGCACTCCGCACTGCGCCTGCCCTGGCGCGGGAAACCGGCGGAAACTGACCTCTCCCCGCCGTGGATGCCTGAGGCGAATTTACACGTACAAAAAAATTATTCCCTGACTAACGGCCGACGCTACGCGTTGCTCGAAGTCACACGCTGAGATCCGAGCTCAAAATGCACAGCTTTAGTGCCGCCATAAATCCAGCCTAGCAGGGCTGGAACGGGCGGCGAGAAACCTGGTGCAGCGATTTGCCGAGTGTGTCACGCTTAAGTCTTATGCGACACGCTGCCCGCAAAAACACCGGACGCTACGTTAGCCGATTGACCAGCGGAACCCTGGCGGTCATCATGGCGGGCGGGCGCGGCGAGCGGCTCAAGGCCCTTACGGAACACCGCTGCAAGCCGGCGACGCCATTCGGCGGCAAGTTTCGCATCATCGATTTTGTCCTGTCGAATTGTGTCAATTCGGGCATCCGTCAAATTGCCGTGTTGACCCAGTACAAAGCCCAATCATTGATTCAACACATCCAGCGCGGCTGGAGCTACCTGCGCGGAGAGCTCGGTGAGTTCATCGAACTGATTCCCGCGCAACAGCAGATCGGCGCGTTTTGGTATCGCGGTACCGCCGATTCGGTGTATCAAAATCTGGATTTCATCCGCTCGCATCACCCGACGCACGTGTTGATTTTGGCGGGCGACCATATATATAAAATGGACTACGGCCCGATGATTGCTTATCACGAGCAATGCGAAGCGGACATTACGGTCGGCGTCGTGGATGTGCCGATCGACCGCGCCAATGAGTTCGGCATCATGACCACCGATGAAACCAATCGGGTCATCAAATTCGCCGAGAAACCGCAAAACCCCGACCCCATCATCGGTCACGACAATTTTGCGCGTGCCTCAATGGGCATTTACGTCATTACCCTCGATCGCTTGGAAAAGCTCTTGACCGAGGATGCGGCCGACGAGGCGAGCAAGCATGACTTCGGCCGGAATATCATTCCACCGGCCATTGCCCGCTCACGCGTGTTTGCCTATCCCTTTCACGATGTCGAGACGCGTGCGCAAAATTACTGGCGCGACGTCGGCAATATCGACGCGCTGTATGAGGCGAACATGGAGCTGGTGTCGCTCAATCCGGAATTGAATATTTACGATCACCAATGGCCGATCTGGACTTATCAGTCCCAGCAGCCGCCGGCGAAATTCGTCTTGGATGACGATGGCAGGCGCGGTATGGCGGTCAACTCCATGGTGGCCGGCGGCTGCATTATCTCGGGCGCTTACGTCAAACAATCCTTGCTGTCGAGCGATGTGCGCATCGAGGAAGCCAGCGTGATCGAAAGTTCCGTGCTGCTGCCGAGCGTGACGATCGGGCGGCAGTGCAAAATCACGCGCTGCATCCTGGATGAGTATTGCGTCATACCCGACGGCATGCAAATCGGGCAGGACCTGGCCATGGATGCCCAGCGCTTCTTCGTTACCAAGCGGGGCGTGGTGCTCGTGACCCAGGATATGCTTCGCGCAATTTGAGTCTCGACCAGGCCGCAATCACACTGCGCGTGTCTATGCCGAGCATGCTCGGCTCACCCTCAATCTCTCCCTGCAATAACTGCACATCGGCCTGCGCGACCCCGCGCGGCTGATACAGCGAAGGCAGCGCCTTGCCGAACAACACCACTTGTGGGCAGCCAACCGCGGCTGCCGCATGGGCCGGCCCCGAATCAACGGTGAGCAGTCCTTCCGCGCGATCCAACAAGGCAACCAACCGTGGTATAGGCAAATCGTCAGCCGCGTTATGCACCCCTTCGATGCGCGCCCGCGCAGCGAGTTCCTGATTCAATTGCTGTTCGGGGCCCGTACCGAGCAGAACAATGGCGTGGCGCGGATGTTGTTGGCGCAGGAATTGCAAAACTTCCGCCCAGCGCTCCAGCGGCCAGTACTTGTTGTTGACTGCCAGGCGCCGCAAGCCGCGGCGCATGGTGCGCTTGTTTCCAATCTGGACCAGCAGCAAGGGCTGCTCCGCAAGGCCTCGTCTTTCAAGCCACGCGGCAAGCTCGGTCCGTCGCGCCGGCGGCACCTCAAGATAGCAGCCCGGCGCCACTGGCCCGATGCCGGCGCTGGGCAGACCCACAAACCCGCGCGGCATGACCTGGGCCAGGCGCCGCCATTGCTCAGTGGCGTGTTCACCGGGCAACAAGACGTGATCTTTCACATCCACTAGAAGTTCGCCAACAATGCCGGCACGCTCGAGCACGGGCCGAGCAGCATCCTGCGCGTCGCAAAACCAGGTTGGCCCCGCACCGCGCGCGCGCAGCCTTTGCACTACCCGCCGTTGACCCGCGCTCAGCCAGTACGGAGTCTTGCGGCTGCGCATGCTGAAGATTTCCCCAACGCCGGGTTGGCCGCGCAGCAGCGGCTCGCTCCACGGCCCGGTGGTGAGGATATCCACCGGCAGATTGAATTCGGCATGCAGAACCCGGATCAGCGCGGTCAGCAAGACCATGTCGCCAAACGCCCCGCAGCGCACCGCCAGCGGCCGCTCACAATAGCGAGGGAGCAAAGGAGCCGCTCTTAGCGAATGACGCTGTCGCTGAATCTTTCCATTTCTTCCAATTGCGGACTGAATTGCAGCAGCAGCAGATCGACGCCCACCGCCTCGAACCTGCCGATTTGATCCTGCACCTGCGATGGAGTGCCGACCAACCCGGAGCGCAGCCCGCGATTCGATACGGAGTATTCTTGAATGGACATTTTCTGTTCCAGCTGCGTTCCTTGCAGCCACTGTTGGTAATTGGCGTAGCCCTTGGCGTTTTGCTTTACATCGGTGATGCGCTCCATCTCCTTGGCCACCTCGCTTTCCGATTCGCGCGTGAAGGCATAGCCGGCAACGCCGAATTGCATGCGATCTAAGCCGAACTTTTCGCGCCGCGCGCTCATGTCGGCTATTTTGGCCGTCACGTGCGCTGGAGAATCGCCATGCATGACATAGGCGTCGCATTTTTGTGCGATTAGATTCTTCGCCGCTTCCGATTCGCCTCCGGCGTAGATGGGAGGACGCGGCGAGCGGACCGGCTTCGGCTCGAGCACCGTGTTCTCTGTGCGGTAATACTTTCCGGTGTGATTGAAGCTCTTCTGCGACCAGGTGCCGTTGACCACATCCAGCCATTCCGACGTCCGCCCGTAGCGGTCATCGTGACGTTCGAAGTCGACACCGTACATGCGTGCCTCTTGCTCCCACCACGATGAAACCACATTGAGTGCCAGACGGCCGTTGCTGATGTGGTCGATATTGGCCGCCTGCTTGGCGAACAGTGCCGGTAAATGGAACGTCGGCCGCACAGCCACCATCAATTCCAAGGTCTTGGTGACGGCGGCGAGAGCCGCGGAGGTTGACCAGGCATCGAGGCTCGGCGCATCGATGCCCTTGATATCGTTCATATTGAGTTCTGCGATCAGGGAAAGATCAAACCCGATCTGTTCGCTGCGCTGCGCGAGTTTGCTGGTGTACTCCCACGTCGCCTGCATCTGCTCGTCTTCTACGTTTCGCAGCCAGCCGCCGAATACCGGCATCCAGTAACCGTAGCGTATGCCTTTTTTAACCGGCACGACGCACCTCGTCCTGCAGAAAATCGGCGAGATTTTCGATGGGATTGAATCCAATCACTCGCGGTGCATCGGCGACGAAATTCGACAGCGCGTTGATGTCGTAATAATAGATGTTGCCGTCTCGATCATCGACGATGTATTCGATCCCGCCGACGTCGATTGCAGCGGCGCGCACGATACGCTCGATATCCTGAATCACCTTGCTCGGCGCATCGTATCCTTCCACTTTTAATCCGGCCTTCGAGGCCTCGACCGCGCACGCATTCTCCAAGCTTTGTCCGGTTGAAGTCTGGCAAATGTCGGCCGGACACAAGTCGAAGGTCTGTCCGGTCAAATGCACCTTGATGGCGTACAGGTATTTGAAACCCAGCGTCTCGACGCGTGTGATCAAGCCGCCGCGCGCCGGAATGAATTCCTGCACGAGCGCAACACTGTCATTGCCCAATTCCAGCTGCCCGGCGGCCGCCGCGGCGGCGAGTTCCGTCTCGGTATTGAAACGCGTAATTCCTTTGCCGCTGCCGCCGGTATTGGCTTTGACGATAACCGGGTAGCGCAGGCCTTCCGCGGCTGCCACCGCTTGATGAGGCGAGTGAATGATGCGCGACGGCAAAAATCGAAGACTCAAGGATTTTAACAGCGACGCTTGAGCGGCCTTGGATATCTCGTATCGAAAAGCCTTGGCCCCATTGAGGACGCGGACGCCTTGAAGCTCTAGGTGTTCAAGGTAAGCCAGGGTGTGAAAAATGCCGGACCCGTGCTGGCGGCTGTTTGCCGAGGGACTCATTCGGTTGAACAACACTTTAAAGGCGGGTTTCTGCGTGCCAATCTCATAAAAATGATCCGGTATGAAAATCTTGTCGAAAGGCACCTTGCGGCGCTCCATCTCGGCGAAGATGGGCGCGAACCATTGGGGGTGTTCATACAGAAACGCCAAAGCGGCACGGTCGGTATGCGCAACCTCGGAAAATGCCACGGCACCGCTCGATATCGACATGCAAGGGCCTCCTCAAGCTTCAAAAGATCATCGCCAGCCGAAAATGATGCGCCCCCAGCACGCCGTAAGGCAACCGAACCTGAAAATTAAGCAGTCCAGGACCTCTAAAAACAGTCTAAAACCGCGGAGAATCATCCGCCAGGCGGGCGGTTGCCGGCCCCATGCGCTGAAGGCCTCGGAACAGCTGCAGAAAATCCTCGGCCGCTTTGTGCACGTTGCGTTGCCAATCATCGGCGGCCGTGTGATCCGCAGCGTCGGTAATGTATTTTACGCACGCGAACTTTGCATTTTCTTGCCAGCACGCCTTTGCCAACGCGTACGCCTCCATGTCGAGCACTTCGCAGTCGACCAAAGTATCCGCTGTTGCGAACGAATCGCCGCTGCCGCAAACGGCTGCCGGCAGGTGAGTAAACACGGGATCGAAACTCAAACAAACGGGCGCCGCGTCGTAGGGTGTGACGCCCGCAGGAAAGCCCAAGCCCCTCACGTCCATGTCGCGCTGGACAAATTCGTGGCAAGCGACGAACGAACCCGCGGCATGGCAGCGGCTTCCCGCGGACCCAAAATTCACGACCAGGGGCATCGCCTCGCCCCGATGTGCATACCGCGATAATTCCTTGCTTAAATGGATGGCGGCGTTGACCTTGCCCACGCCGCAAAAAAGCACGGGTACTCGCGCTGCCGCGAACACTCCCGCGGCCTCCATGGGCAGCGCGATCACCACGATGGTGCGGGCCAATTCCTCCACGGTTTTGGCCCGTCCCTAATAATCGATGGCGGCGCGTAAGCGCAGGTTGCGCCACGCATAATCCGGCACGATTGCTAAATCGATCAGGGCAACCAGCGCCTTGAGCTGATAGCCTGCCCGCTCGCACAAATTCGCGGCGGCAGTCATAGTTCCGCCGGTCGCGAGGACATCATCGACGAGCACGATGCGGCCGTTACCCCGTTGCATTTCCAAGATGCCGGACCCGTATTCCAGCTGATACGCGATATCCACAACCGGCGGCGGTAATTTACCTTGTTTGCGCACCAGCACGAATCCTTTGCCGCGCACAACCGCCAACGCAGCACCTAAGATAAATCCGCGCGACTCGATGCCTGCGAGTGCATCAATCTCGTTCCATTCCTCTTCGGAAAGCAGCGCATCCAATGCACCCATGGTGGCGCCAAAATGATCGCGCAGCAGGGGTGCGATGTCGCGGAACAATATTCCCGGACGCGGAAAATCCGGCACGTCTCGGATTGCTTTTTTAAGCTCGGTCATTGGCACATCTTTGCTGGCATCCCGAGGGTCAGTTTAGCGGCTAAAACGGTAAGATTCCCCTCCTGCGGTGCTATCCTTGCGCGCTTGGCGACGCGCTCGACGTCTTAAGGTAATGAAATTGGCATGATTTTGGTCATCGATGTCGGCAATACGCGCCTCAAGTGGGCCTGGCTCACCAGCACCGGGCTATCAGATCAGCAGGCAGTCGTGCATCGCGACGCGAAGCCCGGCATTTGGACCACCGCCCTGTTCAAATCGGGTCAGCGCCCAACCCGGGTGTTGGTATCCAATGTCGCGGGCTTAGGGATGGCAAGGACTCTCGCCCGCTTGACGAAAAAAAACTTCCGCGTGGAGGTGGAATTCGTCACGGCCTCCCGCGAGTTTCATGGGCTGACCAGCGGCTATCTGGATCCGTCGCTGCTGGGCGCCGATCGCTGGCTGGCGCTCATCGGTGCATGGACGCGGGCACGAACGTCGCTATGCGTGGTGGATGCGGGTACCGCCGTCAAAGTCGATAGCGTCGATTCGACCGGCCAGCATCTAGGAGGGCTCATCGCTCCTGGGATCCATATGATGCGCGAGGTCTTGATGAGCAACACCAGTGATATCGCGAAAGCGGCGTTCAACAGCAGTCCCTCGCTCGCCGGCGTTCTCGCCAACAACACGATTGCCGCCGTGTCGCGCGGTGCCGTTTTCGCACTGGCCGGCATGGCAGATCGCGCCGCCGAGGTCGTGGAACAAAGCACCGGCAGCAACCCTAAGTTATTCATTACCGGCGGCGATGCCAACATGATTGCTGGAACGATGCGCACACATGGCGAGATCGTCCCGGATTTGGTCCTGCAAGGATTGGCAGTCATCGCAGCGCAGCCACGCTAGACAAACGTGTATCGCCCTGGCCCGAAAAATCTCATCACCGATATCGCCGGACTCAAGGTCGGGCACGCAACGGACGAGCATGTCCACAGCGGGGTAACTGCGCTCCTGTGCAACTCCGGCTGGCCGGCCAGCGTGGACGTGCGCGGCGGCGGGCCGGGAACCCGCGAGACCGATGTACTCGCGTCAGAAAACTGGGTCGGCTGCGCACACGCCCTGGTGCTCGCCGGCGGCTCGGTCTTTGGTCTGGCGGCCGCGGACGGCGTGGCTGCCTTGCTGTCGGTGCAATTAATCGGACTGCAATTGCGTCCCGGCGCACCGGCCATTCCCATAGTCCCTTGCGCCGTTTTGCACGACCTTGGCAATAAGGGCAACAAACAATGGGGATTGTCCCCGCCGTACCGAGAATTGGGCGTGAGCGCCGCACGCAGCGCCGGCGCCGACTTCGCCCTAGGCTCCTTCGGCGCCGGGCGAGGCGCCATGGCTGGCTTACGCAAAGGCGGCATCGGGTCGGCCTCCGTGGCCCTGGGCGGCGGTTTAATCGTGGGAGCGCTAGTGGCGGTGAACTCGGTGGGCTCCGCATTCATGCCGGACGGCAAGACTTATTGGGCTTGGGCATTCGAGTTGGACGATGAGTTCGGCGGCGTCGGACCTCCAACGAGTCCCATGGACTTGAGCGATCCGTCTCCGGAGGAGTCGCGCCTTTTGAGCTTAGGCCGCTTGGCCCCAGGTGCGAATACCACGCTTGGTGTGATTGCCTGCAATGCAGACCTCAGCACCGTGGAATGCAAGCGCGTCGCCATGATGGCGCACGACGGAATTGCGCGCGCAGTGCGTCCGGCTCACACCCCCTTTGATGGCGATACTGTTTTCGCAGTGGCCAGCGGCGAGGTGTCACTGCAGACAAACGTGATGCGCGCCGCGCACATCGCGCGTATCGGATCCGCCGCGGCGGATTGCCTGTCACGAGCCATCGCCCGTGGGGTGCACTTCAGCTAGTATCCCAACCACCTGATGGCAGCACAAACTGCAGCGATGGGTTTCTCGGCTCACTCCGGGTGGGCGGCCATGGTTGTGCTCTCAATCAACGCGGGCCGTCTTAGTGTGCTGGCGCGATCACGTTTCGATTTGATCGATGCGCGCGACCCCGACTCCAAGTTTCCCTACCATACGGTCGAGTTTTTAGACCTTGAAGCTGCCGCGTTGCGTTTAACAGAATACATGACCGTAGCCGAAGGTCTGGCCTATTCGGCGATCAACGCACAGCACGCAGCCTTAGGCGAGCAAGGCTTTAAGCTGACATCCGTCGGCATCCTCGACTCATTGGGTCGTAAGCCTAGCCCGCTCGCCACGACCCTCGCCTCGCACGCGCTCATCCACGGGGCTGAGGGAGCGCATTTCCGAAATGCACTGTCCGCAGCGGCGCAGCGCAACGGTCTGAAGGTTTATCGGACACCGGCCAGGACTTTGGAAAATCATGCCGTGCAACGACTGCACCTACCTCTTCCGCGCGTCTTGGACACGGTGAACGGATTAGGCCGGCAGGTCGGCCCTCCATGGGGAGCGGACCAAAAAAAAGCCGCGCTTCTGGCATGGACGATGCTGACGCCTTCAGGTACCTAGCGAGGACGGAGACTCAGCGGTCGCCTGGGCCAGCGCGGCTTCGAAATCACCGCCGCTTTCCCGCAACCGCTGCAATTCGTCCTTGATCCACTCATGCTTGAGCTTGCCGTCGATCAAAATTGCCGCACGGTCGGCGTAATGCTCAACGATGTCCAGAGAGTGCGTGGCCAAGAGCAGTGCGCCTCCGCGACGCTCAATGCGAGTCCGCAAATGACGCTTGAGCACCAAGGCGCTCGCCGGATCGAGACCGTTGAATGCCTCGTCGAGGACAATGAGCCGTGGATCGCCGACCAGAGCCAACAGTACCGCAAGTTTCTGGCGCGTGCCCAGCGACAGGGTATCGACGAAGGACTCAAGATAAGGCGAAAATCGCAGCTGCTCTGCGAGCGCCATCAGATCATCTCCGATGCTGGCCAGTCCCTTGGCGGCGGCATGGACTTCCAGACATTGGCGCGAAGTCAAAAGCGCGGGCAGCGCATCGGGAGCGCAGCCATACCCGAGCTGAATCTTGGCTTCATAGGGGTTCTTTGCAAGCGAATGTCCGCCAATGCAGATCTCGCCGCCCGACGGCTTCAGCCGGCCGACCACACAATCAAGCAAGGTGCTCTTGCCGCAGCCATTGGGGCCCAAGAGCACGAACCAATCTCCCTCGGCTAGAGTTATCGAAATATTCTCGAGCACAGTGCGCAGCCCATAACCGGCGCGCAGGCCGCGGATCTCGAGGATATTGCCGCTCATGGCATGTGCCTTGGTGGCGCACCCGAGAGCAGGACGCCGCCCAAGGCCACCAGACAGCCGAGCACAGCGGTGCAGAAGCCCACCGTCAATGCTTTGGGCCACGCAACCTCGAACACGAGGAGCAGCAGAGTCTCGGCGGCGCTCGCGGCGACGATCGCTCCCAGTGTGGGGATCAGCAAGGCGCGCGTAATCTTTTCGGCGCTGGCCGGCAACGACGCCATCCACCGGCGGCTTAATCGGCTCACGGAGATCGCCGCCGTCCACAGCAATACGAGCGCGCCGGCAATTCCGGCCATGGCGATCACCACCATGGCCGCATCCGCCGTGGTACCCATGGGCATCAGGGCCAGAATGGGGATGGAGGCGGGAGCCATCACCTTGGGCTGTGCCCAGGCGAACATCTGACGCACCGGCCAAACACCTAGGGCCGCAAGCGAGGGCCGAATCGCCGAGGTCCTGGAGGCTTTTTTGTGCGGCACGTATCGAGAACCGGGCGGTAAGTCGGCCGGCTTCGGTGCCGGCATCGCGTGGCTCGCGATCACTCCGATGGCAATTCCCACCATCAGTCCGGCCCAGTCCGAAAAGAGCGTGAGACTGATGCGTGCAAAGAATGCCGGCAAAAGCCCCACCAGAAGGGCGAGCGCCGTCAACACCGCCATCGCCATGAGCGCCGGCTGCGCCTCGATGATCAGCGCCTCCCAGCGTGAGCTCGATGCCTTGACCGGCACAGCCGCCAACCAAGAGCGGGCGAATTGCGCGCGCGTGAGTGCTCGACGGCGGGCTACGATGATGGCGCTGGTCACCGCTGCCAGGCCGTCGCATAGCAGAGCGTGCAAGCGCAGCCATTCCATCCCACGCACCACAGCTTCTCGTTCCATGATGAAGAAAATAGCGAGGATGGCTCCAAACGCCAACCACGCAACAATCCGTGCGCGCACGCCGAGCAGAGAACGGCGATTGCGCCGGAGCATCCGAGCGGCCATCAGGCGAGGCGCCGTCATCCCATAGCCTGCAGTTTGGGTGCAGCCGCAATCAATGCTTGGGTGTAGGCATGACGCGGCGAGGCGAAAACGCGTTCCGTAGGTCCCTCCTCGACGACACGTCCTTGCTGCATGACATAGACTCGGTCGGCTATGGCTCTGATCACATGCAGATCATGCGACACGAAGAGGTAGGCCACCTTGAGTCTTTCTGCCAATTGCGCCAGAAGGTCGAGGATTTGTTCTCGCAACAATACATCGAGAGCGGAGACTGCCTCGTCGAATGCGATAACGGCGGGCTCGGTGATCAGCGCCCGCGCGATTGCAATTCGCTGGCGCTCGCCGCCTGAAAATTCGTGCGGCAGCCGTCGCGCATCCGACGCCTTTAAGCCGACTTGTTCCAGCATGCTGCCGATTTTGCGGCTGCGCTCGGCGGCTGCGGGTGAAGGATCCAACAGGAAAAAGGGCTCGCCAATCACCCGTCCGACTGTCCATTTCGGATCGAAACTGCCATAAGGGTCCTGAAACACCCCCTGGATGGCGCGCCGCAGGCGGTGCAGCCGCGCACCGCTCGCGCTCGAGAAGTCCTCTCCCAGCAAGCGCACCACGCCGCCCTGCGACCGCTCCAGCGCAAGAATCACCTTCAGCAGACTCGATTTGCCCGAACCGGACTGGCCCACCAGCCCGACCGTCTCGCCACTTTGAACCCGTAAGGAAACATGGTCGACAGCGCGCAACGGTTGCGCGGCACGCCACAAAGATCTTCGCTTGTGAGGAAAGTCGCGCACGATGTCGACCACCTGCAGTACCGCCGGCGCGCGCTCGCCGGGGGCACCGTCGCCCGGGGCACGCCGCACCCGGGTGTGGGGCTTTAAGACCGCTGCCGCTAACAGAGCGGCGGTATAAGCATGGCGCGGGCGCCGCAAAACTTGCTCAGCGGCGCCATCCTCCATGATCTCGCCTTGACGCATGACCGCTACGCGATCGGCGAGTTGCGACATGATCGCCAGGTCATGCGTCACCAATAACAAACCCATATTGCGCGTACGTACCAGCTGCTGTAGCAGCGACAAGACTTGCGCTTGCGTGATGACATCCAAGGCGGTGGTCGGTTCGTCCGCAATGAGCAAAGGCGGGGACATGACCACCGCCATGGCGATCGCCACGCGCTGGCGCTCGCCGCCGGACAATTCATATGGATATCGATCGAGCGCCCCGTGCTCGCCGGTCAACCCGACCAAATCCAGAGCCTCGCGCGCCGCGCGCTTCGCCGCGAATGCCGATACGTTCTGATGCAGTAGCAGCGTTTCGGCCACCTGATCGCCGATACGCATCAGCGGGTTCAGGGCCGTCATGGGTTCTTGGAACACCATGCCGATGTCGCGCCCGCGGACTTTCTGCATCAGCGACTCAGGCTTTCCGGTGAGCGCCTCGCCGCGCAGGCGAATAAGCCCTCCCGTGGCGGCCGACTCCGGCAGAAGCTGCATGATGGCGAGCGCCGTCAGCGATTTTCCGGAGCCTGAAGCGCCCACCAGGCCAACAATTTCGCCCGTGTGCACTTTGAGCGACAAAGTTTTGACGAGCTGCTTCGCGCCGATGACAACGCTCAAGCCATCGATATCCAACAAGGGGCCGCTCATGTTGGACGCTCTGCACCGCGGCGCAGTCCTTCGCCGAGTAAATTCAACCCCAAGACGAACAGCAGCACCGCGCAGCCAGGAAAGAACGCCAGGAAGGGCGCCAACGCCGTCAACGTCTGCGCCTCGTTGAGCATGCGTCCCCAACTAGGCGTGGGTGGTTGCGCGCTCAAGCCAACGTACGCGAGGCCCGCCTCCGCGATGACGCCCAAGGAAAATTGGATCGTCCCCTGCACCGCCAGCACACCCAGCAAATTCGGCAGCATGTGCTCCCAGGAGATCCTCATGGGTCCTTTGCCGGCGACACGGGCAGCCAGGGCGTAGTCGCGGGTCCACAATTGCAAAGCGCCGGCTCGCGTGACACGTGCGAACACGGGTATGTTGAAAATGCCGATGGCGATGATGGCATTGACCGCCCCGGGTCCGAGCACAGCAGTGATGAGGATGGCCAGCAGCAAGGCCGGGAACGCGAAAATGACATCGTTGCCGCGCATCAGCAGCTCATCGATGGCGCCGCGACGCGCGGCGGCCAGAAGCCCAATCGGTACGCCGACGAACAAGCCGATGACGACCGAAAGCAAGGCAACGCCAACGGAAGTTTGCGCTCCCAGCATGATCAATGACAGCACGTCGCGGCCTAGTTGATCGGTGCCGAACCAATGATGCGCGTTGGGGGGCTGCAACTTCTCGATGATTGAGAGGGCGCGAGGATCATACGGGGTCCAGAAATTAGCGAGCAAAGCGGTGATGACAAAAAATCCGCTAAGTAGGGAGCCAGCGCGCAGGCTCAAATTGCGCAATAGAAGGCTCATGCGCCGCGCGCCGCGTGCAATTGAGGATTGACCAACGCGTAACCCAGATCAACCAGGAACGACACGGTCACGACCGCTGCAACCAAGATGACGACTACGCTCTGCACGACGATCAGATCCCGTTGCACGATGGCTTGGAATACCAGCCGGCCTAGTCCAGGCAGAAAGAATACGTTTTCGATGATCACGCCGCCTGCGAGGAGAAACGAGAACTGCATGCCCACGATCGTAAGAACCGGCACCAGCGCGTTCGGAAGTGCGTGCCGCCACAGTAAGCGCCGCGCACCCGCGCCTTTTGCCCGCGCCGTACGAATGTAATCTTCGTGCAGCGTATTGATGAGCGCGCCGCGCAGCACCCGAGCCAATATCGCAGCCTGCGGTGCCGCCAAAGCAATCGCGGGCAGCGTCAGCGCTTTGATCGCGGGCCAAAAACCCGCTTCCCAGCCCGGGAAGCCGCCCGCTGATACCCAGTGAAGCTGGATCGCAAACAGCAACACCAGCAACATACCTAGCCAAAAATTCGGCACCGCTAGCCCCAGCTGGGTTACACCGCCCACGATCACATCACCCGCCCGCCCTCTCCACGCGGCGGCAATCAGGCCTAAAGGAAAGGCGATGGCGGCGGAAAGCAGCAATGCGTACAAAGCCAGCGGGACGGAGACTTGCAGCCGCTCGGCCACCAGCGATTCGACTGGGACCCGGTAGGTGTAACTCAGCCCAAAATCCGCGTGCAGCAGTCCTTGAATCCACGAGATGTAGCGGTGGAATGGCGCCGCGTCCAGCCCGAGCTGCTGACGCAGCGCCGCCACGGTGCCGACATCCGCTTGCAACCCCAGCATGTAGCGCGCCGGATCGCCGGGTACGATCTGGACCATGGTGAATACGATGGCTGTCGCCACCAGCAGCGTCGCCAACAGCACTGCAATACGCTGCGCGATATAGGCACTGCCGAACCGGCGCGCAACCAGGCCCAATAACACCAGCGATCCTGCCAGCAGCCCTAAACCGGACAGTCGGAAAGAAGTGGAGCGGCTCGCTGGCGCGCCGAACTCATCGCTATGACCCGCGAGCGCGCCTTCCGCTTGGGCGGGCCCCTCGAAGTGCGCCCGTGAGACATCTACCACGCCCAGTACATTGTTGAACTCGATTCCGCGCAAATGGACATTCCAAATATCCAGCCTTGGATATTGGAATAAGAAGCCATTCACTGCATCGGTGGCGAGCTTGCGCTGAATCTGGTGCAACAACTCAGTGCGTTTGTCGGGCTCCACGCTGTCATCCAGCGCTGCAATGAGCGCTTTGAAGTCTGGATCCGCATAACCGAAGTAATAGTCATCACGGGCATAGATGTCGTAGTCCAACGGTTCGGCGTGCCCGACTATGCTCATGTCGAAGTCGTGCTGCGTGTATACCTGATCCAGCCATTGTGCCCACTCGAGATTCTCGATGCGCACCCGGATACCGATCTCGGCCAGTTGCGCGGCGACTATCTCGCCGCCCCGGCGTGCGTAACTGAACGGCGGCAACTTCAAGCTCAAGCCAAATCCATCCGGATATCCTGCAGCCCCGAGCAACTGCTTGGCCTTGGTCACATCGTGCGGATACACGCCCGTCAGATCGATATAGGCGAGATTTTGCGGTGGAAAGTGGCTGCCGATGGGCGTGCCGTAGCCGAACATGGCGCCATCAATGATGGCGCGGCGATCCAGCGCATAAGAAATCGCGCGGCGCACCAGCACATTGCGCAACGGCCCGATCCGCTCGTTCAGCCCCAGCACGGTCTCCATTTCCGTGGTCCCGGTAAACACCGCGAACCGCGGATCGGCTGCAAATTGCGCGAAGCTTTCAGGCGCTGGGTAGTTCGCATAGGCATCGACGTCGCCGGCCATCAAGGCAGCGAAGGCCGCGGTAGGATCGGTGATGAACTTGAAGGTGACCTGCTCCAGCGTCGCCGGCACGCCTTGAAAATCCGGATTGCGTTGCAGCGTGATGGAATCGCCGCGCCGCCAGCGCAAAAACCGAAATGGACCGGTGCCGATGGGATGCAGCGCATTGCCCGCGGCGGAGTGCGGCGAGACCATGACCGCGGAACCGAACGCCAGGGACTGCAGCAGTCCCCCAGAGCGCTGCTTCAGCAGCACTTGCAAGGTCAGCGGGTCGAGCGCTGCGACCGCGCGCACCGCCCGGAACCGCGAGCGTTGCGGATTGATCGAGCCATGCGCAATGATGCGATCGAGCGAGAACTTGGCGGCGACCGCGTCGAATGAAGTTCCGTCATGAAAACGCACGCCGCCCTTCAAGTGAAAAACGTACGTGAGGCCATCCTCCGACACGTCCCACCGCAAAGCCAACTTCGGCAGCACTGCCCCGTCCGCCGCGAACTGCACGAGACCTTCGTAGACATTGTCGTACAGCACTTCCGAGATGGCGGCGGCAGGATTGGCGGTCGGATCGAGGATCGGCGGTTCGACCTGTGTGCCGATGATGGCTCGCTGGGCGGCGCTCGCGCTCAGTACCATGAGCGGCAACAGAGAGGCCATCAGAAGCATCGCTGCCAGCACCAGACGGCTCGGCGCGACAGCTGGCATCAAGTTCACGCCGTACCGAGCAGCAGCGATCTGGCGGCCATCGCCATCACCTTGGCGGAGTTCACCATATCGTCGATGAGCACGTATTCGTCCGCTTGATGGGCAAGATCCAAAATACCCGGCCCATACGCAATGCAGTCGCGCAATTTGCCGATTCGGTCGATGTGCTTTTGATCGTAGGTACCCGGTGAGCAAACGAATTCGGCCTCGCGGCCCATCACGCGGCGTATGGCCGCCGCTGTGCTGCGTGCCACGGGTCCATTGCGATCGGCCATGGTGGGCAGCACCTCGAAAATGTCGCGCAGATCATAGGTGAAGCCTTCTCGCTCGCAGGCGAGCCCCTCGAGCAACGCGCGAATCTCACCTTTGACGCTGTCCATATTTTCTTCAATCAGTAAACGGCGGTCGATCACCAATCGGCAGGAGTCGGGCACGCAGGGGGCGGGGAAGCCAGCGGCTTCAGACTGGCCGCCATGGATGGAATTGATGTTCAAGGTCGAATGCCGAGCGCCCGAGGGCACCACCGGCATGTCGGTGCGGCGCGCGGCCAGCTTGGGGTAAAGATCGCGCTCCAAACGATCCATGACGGCGTTCATATGGCGCACCGCGCAGTCTCCCAAAAATGGCATCGACCCATGGGCCATGCGGCCGTGCGTTTCTATCTCCGCCCACCAGACGCCGCGATGTCCGATGCATACGCGATCGACATTGAGCGGTTCAGGGATGATCACGTGATCGACGCGCGGCGCGGAGAACCAGCCGCGCTCTGCCAGATAGTGCACGCCGCCGTAGCCGCCGGACTCCTCATCGACCGTCCCGGAGATCTCCAGGGTGCCCGGCAGCGCGGCACCCGAATCGATCAATGCTTCTACCGCTATGATGGAGGCGGCGAGCCCGCCTTTCATATCGCAGGCGCCGCGGCCGAACACTTTGCCGTCTTTGACGAGCGCGCCAAACGGATCCATCGTCCAACCGGCGCCGGGTTGCACCACATCGATATGGCTGTTGAAATGTACGCAAGGTCCGCGCTCGGCGGTTTCGCGACGCGCGATGACGTTGATGCGCGGATGGCGCTCGCTATCGCCGGGAGTGCCCGCCGCGTGCACGTACTCAATGGCGAACCCGCGCTCCTTTAGGCGCCGGCCGATGAATTCAGCGCACGGTTGGTACGCCTCGCCCGGAGGGTTGACCGTGGGGAAGCGAATCAACGCCTGCGTCAAGTCGACCAGCTCGTCGCGGCGAGCTTCGATCATCTTAAACAAACTTTCCGTCGGATCCGGATTCACGAGAGCCTCGAGAGGTGTCGGGCGCGGGTGGATGCCGCGCGGCTACGCGACTGCTCGGATAAGGCGGGTAATCCCAGCTTGCCATAGACCGACGCCAGCATCTCGTTGACCGGCACGCCGCCCGGATCTGCGCCACGCCGCAGCTCCAAAATCTGCTGGGCGGCGACCCAGCGCCGGCCTTTGAGCGCTGAGTCCAGCCATATTTGAACGAACAGATCGCGCTGCGCGTGGCTGCCGCCCACTTCCGCGAGCCGCGGCAAGACTAAACCAAGGCGATGCCACGCGCTATCGTAGTCGCCGCTCGCATAGGCGTACAGACCTTCACAGGCGGGCAGCGCCACTTCAGCCCAAATCGCGCGGCTGAACTTCGGGGCATGAAGTGCCTGGCGGCGAACCGATTCCAGCAGCATCTGCGCGTGCGGGCGGGCGGCTCGCGCCAAGCCGTACAGGTATTGCATCGTCAAGAATGGCTGCACCGTATCCGCAACCCGCGCCGCGAGATGATCGGCCACATCCTGCCAACGCGATCCGACATCGATGCCGGCAATCTCCAGTCGCGTCAGCAATGAGATGGCCCCAATTTGGTCCTGCGAATAATCCTTGGAAATGCCCCAGCAATGCCGATCATAAATCGCAATCGCTTCTTGATCGCGTCCCTGGCTGATGTAGAACAACGCCAGATGCCACCAAATGTGCGTGAGCATGAAGGAATTTAGGCCTGACCACGAATCTGCCATGTCCTCCAAAAATCGCGAACCCTCATCCATGCTCCCGCGCGTCAGCAACACATGGGCGAGCGCGTGCTGGGCCCACGGTTCCTTGCGCTGCATTTCGAGAGCTGCCCGTGCCGCGGATTCAGCCGCATCGAGCAAGTGGCATTGTTCATAGCCGAAGGCGATCATGCCATGAACATACGGGACGTCCTTGTTTGCCGCCGCGACCTTGAGGACGATCCGCAGCATTTCCGGCGCATTGCCGCGATTGAATTCGAAGTACTGATGCACCTTGACGATGGCGAGATCGCGGGGAAATTCATCGCTTATCCGGTCGCAGATTCGAATCGCACCCTCAAGATCGTCGTCGACCCACGCGCGCAACATGGCGGCGTTGAGTTGCTCGCGCCGCGTTGCCAGCGGCGCGGCCCGCCCGGCGGCGATCACATACTTTGCCGCATGGGACGCGGCTTGCGGAGCCTCCAACAGCATCCAGAGAATTCCTGCATAGACATTAGCCATGCACGAGTCAGCGTCCGCGTCCGCGGCCGGGAGAATCGCCTCCGCGCGCGTCTCATACGCCAGGAAACCGGCGATGAAATCATCGACGCTGCGCAGTGTGCGCTCGCTGCCCCCGGTGACCTCATTGCCCAAGTAGTCTCGCTGCATGCGCCGATGATACCGGAGCAACTGGTCATTTGGCCCCTTCGTGAGCCTTAAGAAAAGCCGCGGCGTCTGAGGCAGAACGCTGCGGAATTTCCAGCTGCGGCAAATGCCCGACGCGGGGATACATGATCAATTCGGAGACACGTATAGCCGCCGCAAATTTCTTTGCGGCATTGGGTTCGATGAGTGGATCGTTCTCTCCCCACAAGATCAGGGTCGGCACTTTGATGGTGGATAGCAGAGTCGCCGTGGGCGTGGCCCCCCAGTCCAAGTTGATGCCCATCAGGATCGGACGATGCCCCGGCGCGCGCTGAAATTCCGCCCAGCGGTCTACCACGAACGGCGTTATCAAGGACTTGTCGTATACGTCAGTCTTCAGTCCCTGTTCAATCAGCGGCCGGTTGTCAATTTTGCTCAACAACGTTCGCCCGATCGGATATCGAAGGATCTTGAAGGCCAAGGGCACTTCGCCGGGAGGCTTATCATTGGGAAAGCCGGCGGCATCCAGCAAAATAAGCGCATGAACTCGCTGCGGATGGCGCACGACAAGCTGCCAAGCGGCACCGCCGCCCATGGAATTGCCCGCTACCGCAAATGTCGGCAGCTCAAGTGCAGCTGCGAAGGTGTCTAAAAAGTCGGCCAAGGCCTCGGCCTTCAATTGGCTGTCCTGCGGTGCGCGCGTCAAGCCATGACCAGGAAAGTCTATGCTGATGAGGTGGAACTGCGAATTCAATTCCCGCACCCACCCTTCCCAACTGGTGGAGGAATCCCCGAAGCCGTGCAGCAATACAAGCAGCGGCAATGCCGGATCGCCGTCGTCGCGATAGTGCACGTGGTAGCCGCCCGGCAGATCCACGAAGTGCGAATCGGCCCCTGCATACTTTGCCTCCAAAGCATCAAACGGGATATCAGGGCCTCGAAGCTTGAGCCACGCTGCCAAGATCAGCACCACGATCAGGAGAGCAATGCCGAGAAAAATGCGCACCGGACTTCCCTAGTATTTGTATGTCAGTCGAATACCCACCGTTGTCGGCTCGCCGGCGAGCGCGACCTCGCTGCTCGGCAGGAAAAAATTACGGGTGATGTCGTAGGCTTTGTCGAAAATATTTCGTCCCCACAGCGTCACGGTCCACGGGCCGCCTGATGAGGGCGCAAACGTCAAGTTCGCATTGGCGAGCCAATATTTGGGGATGGTGAAGTCATTGCTGCCGAGCAAGAAGAACTGGCTGTAAGTGTCGTGAAAACTATAGTTGGATTCGGCGGTGAGGCCATAGGCGCCAAGGTTAAAGGTGTAGCTCACTTCGCCGCCGTAACTCCACTTGGGAAAGCTCTCGGGCCTGCCGTTGTAGTCGACGGGCGGCACATCGGTATTGAGCAGCCGGCTGGTGAAATACCCTTGCGCAAAGCCCGCGTACTGAGAAATCGCGAGCGTCGTGACTGGCCGCCATTCCAGTTGCACTTCGCCACCGCTGATGCGCGAGTTTGCATTGACGAATCGGCCGATGAATGACTGCGACACGTTATCGAAAACCTTGCCCAAAATCTGCTGATCTTTATAGCGGTAGTAAAACACTGACGAATCCACCCGCAATGTACGCGTGAGATCGGTTTTCACGCCTATCTCGTAAGCGGTGAGTTTCTCCGGCTGGAAGGGGTCGGCCGCCGGCGCGCTCAAGGTATTGTGCGCGGTAAATCCTCCTGATTTCACGCCGCGGCTCACGCTGCCGTAGATCAACGTATCCGCTACCGGCTTGTAGTCGATTTCCAACTTACCCGATGGCAGGTTTGAGGTGATCGAGCCGCCGAGCGCCCCGCCGGTAAAGGAAGGCACGCCCGGCAAGAAGGAGGTGTTAAGTCCCTTCAATTCGCGATTTTCGTGATCCTCACGGACGCCCACGGTGGCTTTGACCGTATCGGTGATTTGGTAGCTGCCTTGGGTGAACACGCCAATCGAATTGGCGACTTGCTCGTAGTTTGTGATGGCAATTCCACCGAGCCGGTCGGTGAGATCTGAATAGAAGTTCTCGCGCAGGTCCTCATTGGAATAGAACACGCCGCTTACCCATTGCCACGGGCCGCTACCGGTCGAGGCAACGCGCAGCTCTTGCGAAAACACATTGAAATCGCTGTTCAAATATTCATCCGAGTCACGGTACAGCGTGGCATCCCAATCGCCGTATTCGCGCCGGATGAGTTTGTTGTACGCAGTGATGCTCGTGAGCTTTGCGCCGCCGAAATCGATATTGGCGGTGAAATCAGCCCCGTTGTTGCTGTTGTCGAGGCCCGGCTTGGAATTCGCAGGAATACCGATCAGCTTGGCAAATGCGGGGTTGATCGACCATCCCGTGCTGTACCGAGAGGTGTCCGCCGCGATGGCCGGCGCTGCGTTGGCCGGCTGGAATGACCGCAACAGGTAAAGGCCCTGCTCATCGGACTTGTCCTGCGCCCAGTGCACGCCGAGGCGAAAATTGAACGCATCGGTGGGATCCCATTGCAATTGCCCGCGAACCGCCACTTTGTCCTTATCGCCCAAGGATTGGCCCGTGACCCTATTGCGCTGCCACGCGCCGCCCTGTTCGGTGGCCACCGACAGCCTTCCCGTCAAGCCTTCGGCGATGCGGCCGGAGACGAATCCATCGGCATCGACCTCGTTGTGCGAGCCGTACTCGAGCATGAATCCCGCATGAGTTTCGGCGGTTGGCCGGTTGCTGATGAAGTTGATCTCGCCGCCCGTGGTATTGCGTCCGTACAGTGTCCCCTGCGGCCCGCGCAGCACCTCCACGCGATCGATGTCGAACAATTGACCTTGAGTCTGGATGGGTAGCGCAAAAGCCACGCCATCCAGACTCACGCCCACGGGCGAGGTGTTGTTGGACGTATAGTCGATGAATCCTACCCCCCGTAAACGAAATTGAGGTTGGCTGGTGCCGAATGCCGGCTCCACCTGCAGGCTTGGAACCGCATTTTGAAGGTCATTCACATAGGTGATCGACTTGTCCGCGAGACTCTGTCCCGATAACACCGACATGGCAATGCCGACGCCTTGGGCGGACTCTTCGCGCCGCTGCGCGGTCACCACGACTTCCTCCAGCCCACCGGCCTCGACTCCTGCGGCGACAGTTGTGCTCGCAATGGCGCCGATAGCTGCAGCCGCCATCAACCGAATCAACATCCCATTCTCCTGGACCACGATCGCCTCAACAGCGAACATCATCGGTGACACGTCCCGCCCTGGGAAGTGTTGTTTAAGTAGTTTCTGATGCGGAAATGTTATTATGAGGCCCGCATCGCAGCCCGCACGACAAAGGTGTAGAAATTACACGGCGATTGCGCACGATTTGTTCTGCGGCAATCCATGCGTAAACTAAGCAAATCGGACCTCCAGGGCTCATGATGCTGCGCAATTTTTTCATGCTCGCTGCATGTACTGTGCCTTTGGCAACCGCAATTGTGCGCGCCGACACCTCGCCTATTCCCGCGGCGGATTATACCGTGGCGAAATCATGGCGCCTGGGTGGAAGCGGCGGCTGGGACCATCTGGAATTGGAAGCCAATGCCGCCCGCTTGTTCGTCACCCGCGACGAGCGGGTCGATGTGGTGGAGACCGTGAGCGGCAAATTGGTAGGCAGCATTCCTCGCACGGCGGGCGTTCATGACGTTGCCTTCGCGCCGCCATTAAAGCGCGGCTTCACCACCAACGGCCGCACCAATACCGTCTCGGTGTTCGAACTCGACACATTGCGCGTTATACAAGAGGTGCCGGTCTCCGGAGTATCGCCGGATTCCATCCTCTATGAGCCGCAGCAAAAATATATTTTTACCGGTAATCGCGAAAGCGCGAATATCTCCGTGATCGACGCCGGCACACTGCAAGTCGTAGGCACTGTGCCGCTGCCCGGTCCGCCGGAGGTAATGGCCACCGATGGCGCCGGACGCGTGTATGTGAACATCAACAGCGCGCCGGGCAGGATGGTTCTCATCGATGCCAAATCCCTCGCGGTGAAAGCCAAGTGGCCGTTGAAAGAATGTGCAAATCCCACCGGACTTGCTTTCGATGTGGCCAACCGCCGGTTGTTTTCTGTGTGCGCAAACCAAGTCATGGCCGTGACCGATTCGACGTCGGGCAAGTCCATCGCCCAAGTCGTCATCGGCCGCGGCGCTGACGCAACTGTGTTCGATGCAGAGCTCGGACTGGTCTTCAGCTCAAACGGCATCGACGGCACGCTGACCGTGATTCACCAGGATTCGCCCAACGAATACCGTGTAATTGCCACCGTGACGACACAGGTGAGCGCCCGCACCCTAGCCCTTGACCCGGTCACGCACAAGATTTACCTCGCCGCCGCGCAATTCGGTCCGCCGCCCGCAGTGACCGAGGAGCAGCCAAGGCCGCGCGCGAACGTGGTTCCCGACAGTTTTCTGATCTTGGTGGCTCGACCTAAATAGGTGAAACGATGAACGAGCGCACAGAAGTGGTTTGCGGACACTGCGATTCGGTTGTGGGTCTGCCGAGCGATCGTCTGAAAGACGCACCGCGCTGCCCGCGGTGTCATTCGCATCTGTTTGAAGGCAAGCCGGTTGATTTGACCGCAGCCAGATTCGACAAACACTTGGGCCGCAGCGATCTGCCGGTAGTGGTGGATTTCTGGGCTCCGTGGTGCGGCCCGTGTATCGCCATGGCGCCGTTCTACGAAGCCACGGCGCGCCAGATGGAACCCAAGCTGCGATTCGCGAAATTGAACACCCAGGACGAACCGGCGCCGGCTGCGCGCTTCAACATCCGCGCAATCCCCACGATGATCGTTTTTCGAAAGGGCAAGGAGATTGCGCGTCATTCCGGTGCCATGGATTCCTCAACCATGTCGCGCTGGCTGAACTCAGTCGTCTGACGGGGCGCGCCCCAGCGCGCGCCGCGCTGGCAGTCAAGTCTTGCGAAACACCAGGACGAAGCGGTCCGTTTTGCCGGCCGCGGGACCCTTGTAGCTGACGAGATCCCGCGCATCGTCCGGTCTTCGCAGCGCATCGCTCTTCGCGACAACTTTGAATCCGTGCGCGGCGAAATCGTTGACCGCAAATGCTTCTTCAATCCGATGCAACTCGCCCGCATCGGATTTTCCGTGGCCGGCCTTGGACGAATGATCGATCAGCAACAGGATGCCGCCGGGTTTGAGCGCCTTCGATAATTGATCGAGTACGCCGCTGACGTCGATCTTCGGCCAGGGACTCTTGGGAGTGGCATCCACCCAGTACAGGTCGTGATACACCTTGACCAGCAGCACGGCATCCAGACTGGCAGGGGCCAATTTCAAATCATTAAGATTGACGGTTTCATGCGTGAGATTGGTCAAGCGATTGCCCGTCAATCGAGCCTGCAATGCCGGTTGACTCCAATTGTCGAACGCGAGATTGTTGATCATCAATACCTGACCCTTGGGGCCAACGATATAGCTGAGCAGTTCGCTGTAGTACCCATCTCCTGCGAGCACGTCGGCGACTTTCATGCCGGGCTTGATGCCCGCGAGTCGCAGCATCTCTGCCGGATGATCCATTGCATCACGTTTCAAATCCTCCGCGGGGCGTCCAGCGTGCGTGACTGCCGCGTCGTACTCGTCAGCGGCACTTGCCGGCAAAACGGCGAGCAGAAAAGCGGCGGACAGAAATGAGGCGGCAAGGGTCATTTTTTGTTCAATCATTGTTTCTCTCCCTAATGAGTATAAGTGCGCCTAGCGTCATGAGGCCGGCGGCCGACAAATAATAGCCGACGTAAGCCAGTCCGTAGTGTTTCGCCAGCCAGGTGGCAATGGGCGTGGCAAGCGATGCGCCTAAAATGCCGGCGAGATTGAACGCAAGAGAAGTGCCCGTGTAGCGGACCGGGGTGGGAAACAAGGTCGCCAGTGCACTGCCCAGCGGTCCGTACGATAGGCCGCTCAAACCGAAGCCGCAAGCCAAAAAAACGAACACCGCTGCTGTCTCATGCCGGCCCAGCAAGGGCTGAAAAGCAAAGCCAAATGCGATGATGAGCAGCGTGACGATGATCAAAATGTTGCGCCCGCCGATGCGGTCGGCAATCGAGCCCGCGACAGGAATCATCAAGCCAAAAAACACCGCGGCTATCATTTGCATGACTAAAAAGTCCTGACGGGGGAAACCCAAGGATTGGGTCGCCCAATTCAGGGCAAAAATATTCGCGAGGTAGAAAACCAGGAACGTGGTCGTGGAACCCAGGGTACCTAAGAAAAGGTGCGCGGGATATTTTGCAAACACAACCGCGAACGGTACGCGCACCCTTTCGCCTTGCGCGATGCTGCGCTTAAACGCCGGGGTTTCGACCAGCTGCAGCCGAATGTAAAGCCCCACCGCCACGAGGATCGTGCTCGCCAAGAAGGGCACACGCCAACCCCAAGTGAACAGCTGTGCCTCAGACAAGCGGTTGCTGATCAATAGAAATGCGCCGATTGAGAAGATCAGTCCCAAGGGTGCGCCCAGCTGCGGAAACATGCCGTACCAGCCGTGCTTGCCGGGTGGTGCATTCTCGGTGGCGAGCAGCACCGCTCCGCCCCATTCGCCGCCCAATCCGATTCCCTGGCCCACGCGGCACAAGGCCAGCAGCAAAGGGGCGTAGATACCGATGGAGGCATAAGTGGGCAACAAGCCGATACAGATGGTCGATATCCCCATTGTCATCAAGGCGGTGACCAAAGTCGTCTTTCGGCCAACCCGGTCGCCGAAGTGGCCAAAAATCGCCGATCCAAGCGGCCTCGCAAAGAATGCCAGCGCCAGCGTGGCCAGGGATTGCAGCGTGGCAGTGGCGGGATCGCCCTTTGGAAAGAACAGCTTCGGAAATACCAGCACGGCCGCGGTGGCATAGATGTAGAAGTCGTAGAACTCGATGGTGGTGCCGATCATGCTGGCCAGCAGGATCCGGCGCGTATGCGGTGCGTCACGCAAAGGAACGGAATCGAGCAAAGACACCCCGGCAAATCGTTATGAATTTTACCGATGGTACACCTAAGGCGTGGCAGGACCCTCCCTGGGAGTATTTTTAGTGTTCTCGCGGACGGCGGGGAATGGATGGTGCCGAGCGGCCTCCGGGTGCGGGCCGACAAGCCTGCGCGTGCCCGCGGCCACAACGGAAAGGCAGACCACTACGAACAGCTTGGAGGCCATAGGGATGGAGCGGGCATCGTGCATACTGCGCGCGTCCCCTACGATATGCTGTACGCAGCAGCATGAGCGCAAGTCAGAATACGCTTACTTCGCGGCAGGCCAAGGTATGCACATCAAAGCGTCGGATTTTTTAGTCAAACCAGACACCAAAGTCGTACTCCGGAACTGGCCGACGCGGGTTCAACCGGCATATAAATCCGAGGAGCAGTACAAGGACATATTGACTGCGCATGTGAAAAACCTGGCGGAGCGACAAGAGCTTCTGTATGCCTCCAATAGCTATGCGCTGCTGCTCATATTCCAGGCCATGGACGCAGCAGGGAAGGACGGCGTCATCAAGCATGTGATGTCGGGAGTCAATCCTCAAGGCTGCCGTGTCACCAGCTTCAAGCATCCGAGCGCTCAAGAGTTGCAGCACGACTTTCTTTGGCGCAGCGAGCTTAACCTGCCTGAGCGCGGCCAAATCGGCATATTCAATCGGTCCTATTACGAGGAGGTTTTGATTGTGCGCGTTCATTCGCAGATTTTGCGCGCCGAAGGCGTGCCCGATGATGCGATGGATGAAAAATCGATCTGGCAAGATCGATATCGATCCATACGGGATTTTGAAAGCCATTTGCATCGTAATGGCACGATAGTTGTGAAATTCTTTCTGCATCTGTCCAAAGAGGAGCAGCGCAAGCGTTTCCTCGATCGCATCGAGAAATCTGAGAAGAATTGGAAATTTAGCGACGATGATGTCGCGGAAAGAAAATACTGGAGGCAGTATATGAAGGCTTACGAGAAAGCCTTAAGCGCCACCAGTACCAAGCATGCGCCGTGGTACATCGTGCCCGCGGACGATAAGGCCAACGAGCGCCTCATCGTTTCACGCATCGTGCTCGATACCGTGGAGGCGCTGAAACTCTCGTATCCTAAAATAAGTGCGGCGCGCAGGCGCGAGTTGCAATTAATGCGCAAAAAACTGCAAGGCTGAATCAGCCTAGCAGCGTCGAGTATGCGAGCCGATCGGCGGCATAGCAACCGCAGGACGCTGCTTCCAAGCCCTCTCGATCAAGCACAACCAGCTCGCCGCGCCGGTACTCAATGAGGCTGCTGCGTTGCAGGTTGCTGGCCGCCGAGGTAATGCCCACCCGGCGCACCCCCAGCATGTATGCCAGGAACTCGTGCGTCACATGAAAGCGATTCGAGTGGGCCCTATCCTGCATCATCAGCAGCCATCGCGCGAGGCGTGGACCGATGAGGTGAAATCGCAGGCACGCCGCCGAGGAACCGAGTTGCGCCATGAGCACGTAAAGGTAGCGGTCGAGGCACCGCCGCAGCGCGGTACTGCGCGCCAATTCTCGTCGAAAATCAGCGCTGGGAACACGCCACGCCTTGCCGGCGCCTTGCACCACGGCATGCAGTGGCGAGCGAAGCACGCCCAACACCAATTCCGCCCCGACCATACCTTCGCGGCCGACCATGCCGACTTCCAGCACCGGCCTGCCGTCGATCGCGGTGACTAGCGAAATGATGCCATTGACGGGAAAGTACGCGTAGTGCGGCGTCTCGCCGCTCGCGCATATCAAGTCGGACAACACCAGATCAATAGGTTCGCAAAGGGCAAGCAATGCCCTCCTCCGCGCTTGCGGCAACAATTCGATCAGGTGATTCTGAAATCCCGCCATCCCGCGAGTATCCACGCGATACCGCATGCCGACCGTCTGCCAGCGTACATAGCCCCTGGCGGCGGGATCAAGCTAGAGGAGTGAAGACGGCAATAGCCTGTCGTATTCCTTCTTGACCACTGCGTAGCATTCGCAGGTGCGCATTTCCAGACTCGCGCGATCGAGCACGGTGATATGACCCCGGGCATATCGAATAAGACCATCTTGCTGCAATTTCAGAGCCGCTTCGGTCACCCCTTCACGGCGCACGCCCAACATGTTCGCAATCAATTCCTGCGTCATGACCAGATCGTTGCTGGCCAGCCTGTCCAAGCTCAAGAGCAGCCAGCGGCACAGCTGTTGATCCAAAGAGTGGTGCCGATTGCAAACCGCTGTCTGCGCCATTTGAGTGATCAGCGCTTGGGTGTAGCGCAGCAGCAAATGAAGCACCACGCCGGTACGATTGAACTCATCCTTCATCATTTGCGCGCGTAGGCGAAAACCGTCCCCCGCACTTTGCACGACGGCTCGGCTGGGCGTTGACTCCCCGCCCATGAACAGCGAGATTCCGACGATGCCCTCGTAGCCGACCACGGCGATTTCCGCCGATGCGCCGTTTGCCATGACATAGAGCAGCGAAACGATGGCATTCGTTGGAAAGTAAACGTGGCTTAAAGCGACCCCGGGCTCGTATAGCACTTGCCCCAGCGGCATGGTGATCGCCTCCAAGTGAGGTTGCCAGCGGTGCCATTCATCGGCCGGCAAGGCTGCCAGCAGCTGATTGGTTCGAGGGTCATTGGAGGTGGCGATCAAAGGACTTCCTCCGTGGAGATTGAATCTCGCCGCGAGCAGTCCTGTGGTCACGCCTGACGAAATAGCCCTCTATTATACGCTATATCGCACGCAATATGTTCGCTAGCGTACATAACGCTTGCGCCGGGCCGCCTTCACGCCCTGCGCGCGCCGATGATGAGGCCCAGGCCCGCCACGACTGCGAGACCCCCAGCCCATGCAGGAATCGCGTGTTGCTGCGAAACCTTGGCTTCCAAATCGCCGATTTTGAGCACGCTCTTTTCGCTGGAGTAGGATGGCGATCTGATGAGCACGAATAATCCCACCAAGATCAATACCGCGCCTAAGATTTGTAGTCCACGCATCTCGAAAACCTCACTGAGGGGAGCCGAACTTCCAGTGTAGCCTTACGCGGGTCGACTCAACGCAGCGATGATGGGACATCGCGTCAATGCGGTAGAGCGCTCGCAATCGAGCACCAGTTGCGAGAGCAGCCGCTCCATTCGCTGCAGATCCTTCAGTTTGTCGCGAATACTGGCGAGGCGGGAGTCGGCAATCGTGCGAATTTCGGCTCGATTGCCGCCGTCTTCCAGCCCCAGCAACTCCCGAATCTCATCCAAAGTGAAACCGAGACTTTGAGAGCGCTTGATGAAGCGAATGCGATCCACAACGCTGGTTGGGTAACGTCTCACGCCACCCCCGGCAGTGAGTGGGATAGCCAACAGACGCCGCCGCTGATAGTAGCGTACGGTTTCGACCCCAATGTTGGCAGCTTGAGCGAGCCCCCCGATGGTCAGCGCGGCCGTCTTGGAATCGGGGGTCCGACTTGATGCAGTGCGTTCAACGTTGACTTTGGGCATGCCTTGACTCCGTACCTAGGTACGGAGCCTAAAGTGTCAGCTACGTCAGTTACAACCCCCGAGATCGCTCATGAAATCCGCCCTTGAAAACCCCAGTTGTTGCGCTGCAAGCCATGTCCACGTGGCTGCGACCGCCGTACCTGTCGCAGCGGGGACTGTTTACACCTGTCCGATGCACCCGCAGATTCGCCGTGATGCGCCGGGTAGTTGCCCGATCTGCGGCATGGCGTTGGAGCCCGCGGGGGTGCCTACCCTCAAGGAGGGCTCGAGTAGCGAACTCAAGGACATGACGCGGCGCTTTGTGATCGGCGCGGTGCTGACGGCGCCTCTTTTCATTTTGGAAATGGGCGGGCATCTACGGATGCTTGATCTACATGGGGTCCTGGCTCCCGCGCTGTTGATGTGGAGTCAGTTCGCGCTTGCCACCCCGGTGGTGCTCTGGTGCGGCTGGCCCTTCTTTCAACGCGCCTGGGATTCGGTCATACATCGCTCGCCCAACATGTTCACACTCATCGCCTTAGGGGTCGGCGCTTCATACCTCTACAGCCTGGCCGCCACGTTCGCCCCGGGCGTGTTTCCCGCAGCTTTGCGCATGGATGGTCTCGTTCCGGTCTACTACGAGGCCGCTGCCGTCATCACCGTGTTGGTCTCGCTCGGTCAGGTGCTCGAGCTGCGCGCGCGAGAGAAAACCAGCGGCGCCATTCGGGCGCTTCTCAATCTAACTCCGAAGACGGCGCGGCGTATCCGCGAGGACGGTACGGATGAGGAGGTGCCGCTGGATCAAGTGCACGTGGGCGATCGGCTTCGCGTAAGGCCGGGTGAAGCTGTGCCCAGCGATGGGTCTGTGGTGGAGGGAACAAGCTCTATCGATGAATCCATGGTGACCGGCGAGTCGATGCCGGCCGAAAAAGGCGTCGGCGCCAACGTGGTCGGCGGCACGATCAACGGCACGGGCGCGCTCATCATCAATACAGAGAAAGTCGGCGCTGATACGATGCTGGCACGTATCGTAGCCATGGTCGCAGACGCCCAGCGCAGCCGCGCGCCCATCCAGCGCATAGCCGATGTGGTGGCCGCCTGGTTCGTGCCGGCCGTCCTTGCCGCCGCCGCCGTCGCGTTCGCCGCTTGGATGATTTGGGGACCCACACCGGCGCTGGCCTATTCGGTAGTCGCTGCGGTGTCCGTCCTCATCATCGCGTGTCCGTGCGCGTTGGGACTCGCGACCCCGATGTCGATCATGGTGGGGGTGGGTAAGGGTGCGAGCGCCGGCGTGCTCATAAAAAATGCCGAAGCGTTGGAGCGCTTCGAGAAAGTCGACACCTTGGTAATCGACAAGACTGGCACACTCACCGAAGGCAAACCGCGCGTCACGGCGATCGTGCCCGCCGAGAGCTTTGAAGAATCGACGGTGTTAGCAATCGGTGCGAGTTTGGAGCGCTCGAGTGAGCATCCACTCGCCGGGGCCATTTCGGCGGCGGCGAGTGAGCGCCACTTGACACTTCAGGAGGTTACCCATTTTGCTTCGGTCACTGGGAAAGGGATCACGGGGATTCTTGCCGGTCAGCGCGCGGCGATTGGCAATGCCGCTTTGCTCAAGGACCTTGGCGTCTTTTTGAGCCGTGAATTCGAATCGCGCGCCGGTGCGCTGCAAAAAGAGGGGGCCACTGTGATGTTTGTGGCCCTCGATGATCGTCCCGCTGGGTTGATCGCAGTCGCCGATCCCCTCAAGGCCGGGGCTGCGGCGGCACTTGATGCGCTGCGGGCCGAGGGCCTGCGGATTGTCATGTTAACCGGAGATAATCGCACCACGGCGCAGGCGGTTGCCGCCAAGCTTAAAATCACGGAGATCGAGGCCGAGGTGTTACCGGATCAAAAAAATGCCGTCGTTCGGCGCCTGAAGAGCGAAGGTCGAATCGTCGCCATGGCCGGCGATGGGGTTAATGATGCTCCCGCACTCGCGGAGGCCGATGTGGGCATCGCCATGGGCACCGGCACCGATGTGGCGATGCAAAGTGCCGGCATCACGTTGGTGAAGGGAGACCTTGCGGGCATTGCACGCGGCCGAGCCTTAAGTCGGGCCACCATGCGCAACATCCGCCAAAATCTCATTCTTGCTTTCGTCTACAACGTCTTGGGCATACCCCTCGCAGCGGGCGCTCTATATCCGGTGTTTGGGCTTCTCTTAAGCCCGATCGTCGCTGCCGCGGCAATGAGCTTGAGCTCGGTGTCCGTCATCGGCAACGCGCTTCGGCTGCGAGCTGCGAAGATTTGAAGCGGAATCGCCTGAGGTTCAGTGATAAAAAGCTGCCACTGCGCGGTTCAAAAAAAGAACTGAATCCCTGCCACCGCGCGATGATCGATCGGCGACTCGCCCGCTTGACGCGCGAGAGTGGCAGAGCCTGCAAACTTGCGCTCGTAGACGTAACCGACATAGGGCGCGAAGCGACGCGTAAAGTCATAGCGCAAGCGCATTGCAAATTGCCCGCCACTGAATCCCGCGCCGATGGCGCGCTCCTTATCGGCCTTGCCATACGCGTTGAGTTCGATTTCGGGTTTGAAAATGAGGCGCTGCGTGAGATAGAGGTCGTATTCTGTTTTGAGCCTCACCGCGGTGCGTCCCGCTTGCCCGACATAGCCCGTGAGTTCCACGTCGAACCAATAGGGCGCGATGCCTTGCACGCCAAATGCTGCCCATTGGCGACTGGGACCACCGCTGAAATCATGGCGCACACCCAGTTGAGCGTCCCAAAACGGCAGGATGGCATGCTCCCAGAACGCCTCAACTTTGGCGGCTTGCGTTTTGCCGCCCAACCTCATTCCTTCCGTCTTGATCCCTAGCTTATCGAAATCGCCGCCCAGCCAGGCCTGCGCGTCCCACGCGCCCCCATTTTTGACGCCATGCACACCTTCCAGGTTTTCGAACCAAACCATATGCTGGACGCCCGCGTCGTTCATGTCCGTTTCCATCCCGCGCATCATGGGGGGCCGGAAATTCTGACTGGCAGCTGGCCGCTCGAGATCCTCATCTGATGCATGCGTCTCGTATGCGGGCTGATCCTTCGGTTCCTGTTGGTGCATATGACTCATCTCCTCGGGGGTCATGTGCATGGTCGCGTCGTCAATCGCCGCCGGTGCCGGCTCTGGAGGCAGCGTGTCCGAGGGTTGTGCGGCGGGGGCCGAGCCGCCGAGCACCATCGAAATACCTATCAAAGCATTCGCCGCGCATCTTTTCATGCGACCACCACTTCGCGGAACATCCCGGCTTCCATGTGATAGAGCAGATGACAGTGATAGGCCCATTGGCCCGGGTTGTCTGCGGTGACTAAGTAGCTTAGTTGTTTACCCGGTTGCACGACGAAGGTGTGCTTTCGCACCATCACCTCGCCGTTGGCGGCTTCCAATTCACCGAACATGCCGTGCAGGTGAATCGGGTGGGCCATCATCGTGTCGTTCGAGAGCACGATGCGCAGGCGTTCGCCATAATCGAAATGCAGCGGCTCACTTTGCGAGAATTTTTTTCCATTAAAGCCCCAAATGAAGCGCTGCATGTTGCCGGTGAGCCGCAAATGAATTTCGCGCGCGGCGGCGCGGGGATCCTTGGAGCCGCCAATCGTGTGCAAATCGGCGTACGTCAACACGCGCCGGCCGTTATCTCTTAAGCGGGGGCCCGGATCATCGAGCGCCCTCGAGGGACTCATCACGTGCATATCGACGGAGGGATCTTTGCTGGTCATGTCCTTCATCGACATGGCTTGCGTCCCACTCATGTCCATTCCCGGCATCGCTTGCATGCTTTGCATCGCTAAATGCCCAGCTGTTCCCATGTGTCCTAAGCCCATGTCGGTCATGGTCAGCCAGGACTTCGGATCGAGCGGCGGGACTTCGGCTTGCATGGCCGGCCGCGGGCTCAAAGTTGCGCGTGCGTAGCCGGATCGATCCATAGACTGCGCAAAAATCGTGTATGCGCGGTCGTCTTGTGGTTCGACGATCACATCGTAGGTTTCCGCCACTCCTATACGGATCTCCTCGACCGTCACGGGGTCGACCATTTGGCCATCGGCGCTGATCACCAGCATTTTGAGGCCGGGAATTCGCACATCGAAGAATGTCGAGGAGGACGCGTTGATCAAACGCAGGCGCACTCGCTCGCCCGCTTTGGCGAGGCCGGTCCAATTCTTAGACGGTGCTGCGCCGTTTATGAGATAGGTATACGTGGATGCGGAGACATCGCCTAAATCGGTTGGATTCATGCGCATCTGGTTCCACATGCGGCGCTTGGCCAGAGCGCCTCTCAAACCCATCGAGGATGCGTCGCGCGCAAAATCTTGGGCAGTGGGCAATTGAAAGTTATAGTAGTCGGCCATCTGCTTGAGCGTCTGGAAGATGTGCTCCGGGCTTTCGTCGGTCCAGTCGCTCATCAGAACGACGTGGTCCCGATCCGCACGGATCGGCTCTCCCGCTGCCGGTTCTATGACGATCGCGCCGTAAAGCCCGGTCTGTTCCTGAAAGCGGGTGTGGCTGTGATACCAGTAGGTGCCGCTCTGCATGACGGGGAACCGATAGGTGAAGGACGCACCGGCGGGAATGCCGGGAAAACTGATGCCAGGAACCCCGTCCATATCGAAAGGCAAAATAAGGCCGTGCCAATGAATCGAACTCGAGGTGGACAAGCTGTTGTGCACCCGCAGTGTCACCGTGGTGCCTTCGCGCCACCGCAAGGTCGGCGCGGGTACACTGCCGTTGATGGAAGTGGTCGGCATCATCCGGCCACTAAAATTTATCGGCGTATCGCCCACGGTCAAATCAAATTCGGTGCCGCTCAAGGTTTGAGGACTGTTCGCGCTCGAGGTGCTCTGTGCACGACTATAGGACGGGAAACACGAGAGGCCAGATGCGGCGGCGGCGCTGCCCAACGCCAATCCTTGAACCAAGCGGCGCCGAGCGATATCCGTGACGCAGTCTCGGGATGTTGAGAATTTCATGCGAACTCCAAAGTCCGGGAATGCTCGGACACCTCAAGTGCTCGAGCAACGGGAATGCTGAATGCCACGCCGCGGCGTGGTCGAGCTTGCCTTAGTCGGGTGGAGGTCTCAGAGGCGGGTCAATTGCACGGGTTTGAACACTGGGAAGCGCTGCCTGCAGCAGGGCCAACTGCCGAGGCATGACCGCAAAGGTCGCAGCCAAAGCTTTTACCGCGGCGATCTGGGAATTGCAGCCATGGGAGCTTGAGCAACTGTGGCCGGAGGAATGCGACTGGCAATGCTGGCAGACCAATGAGTCATGCGCCTCCGAGCGCGCGGCCATGTCCATCCCGGGCATGCGAGCCTCCATGCTCGATATCGGTTCAGCCGCGCCGCACTGCGGTGCAGCGACCGCCAGCCCTTGAGTCGCCAGCACAATACAAGCAAATACCAGCCACAGCGCCGGTAGGCGACGAGAACGAGAGCGACGGATGTGTCGAAGTGGCTGCATTCGATTAGGGAACCGACGAAGCCGCTATATTACCTCGATTATCATCATAAGGCCCCGCCGCCGTGATCGGCCGCCTGTACGGCAGATTGATCGAAGACGATGTGGGCACCGCATCGCAGAAACTTAAATTGCGGTGCGAGTCCGCAGCGGCTGGCTACGCAACTGATCTTGGCAATAGATGAATAGGCTGTTGCCGACGATACTCAGCGCGAACAACGCCAAGGAAACCGGAACCACCTCGAGCACCTTGTGCAACCCCAGCCATGTCGCCGGCGATTCCCACCACTGCAAAAATCCGGCGAGGCCGCCGCTATCGCCATCCTTCACACAGCAACGCACCAGGCAGATTCGAATCCCGTCCCCCAGGCCAATACGGGTCCATTCCCCGTCGCGAAACCAGTTATAGATCTGCGTGCCGATCACATAGAGAAATACGGCAAGACATCCGAAGCCGATGAGCGCGCCGACTCCGGCCATGAGCTTAAGCAGCTCCGTCCGCCCCTTCATGTCGGCCCCCCCGCCGAAGGACATCCTTTGACTTCAAGCCGAACGATGTGGCCCGACTCGCCTTTCAGGTCGGAGGGATTCAGCAAACCGTCCGTGGGCTTCAAATCGATGTCGATCCAATAAACATTGCCGTTTCGCTTGCGATCCGCAATGCCGGGATTGAAACCCAAGGCTTGAGCCTGCGCTACTCGCGACTGCGCCCGTTTCGATTCGCTAAAGAGACCCAGCGAAATCACCGACCCCTCGTTGGGGCCGGGCATTTCCAATGCATCGTCGATACCAGCCGCCTTGAGCTTCGCAAGCGTCTGTTCCACTGCAGGCCGGGCCGACGGAAGCGGCATATAAACCCACACTCCCGCCCACACTTCGCCCTCGGCAACGCGCTGTCGCGGGTCATAGCCGCCGCCGCGCAGCGTGGAGGCAGCGCGCGCCGTCTCCGATACATCTCGAAACGGCCCTATGCTGATGCAGCGCTTCACATTGGTCAGCAGCCCAGCAGCGTTGGGACCAGGCCTGGGTGCCTCCTGGGCCAGGGGGAGTGCAGGGAGGGCCGCGGCCCCGCCCGGGGCACCATCCACGATTCCAGCCGTCGCGAGCCCGGCAGTATTGCCCGCTTCGGATGCGAGCTTAAGCGTTCCGGGTGTTGGGACTGCGGCGCTTTCTGGGGCTTTGGCGATATCGCGCACCCACAAGAAATAGCACACGTTGGCGAGCACCAAGCTCACGGTCAGGATCTTCCATATCATCAAGCGTCCGCCCTCACCCATGTGCCAACCGCAAACTAGCCTCGCCAGAAACAAATCGTTGCATTCGATCCCCAGTTTCGAGCAGCAGCGCCCCTTCTGAATCCACGCCGCGGGCAATCCCCGCAATCGTCTTTCCGCCGACCACCACCTGCGCTTGGCGGTCTTTCAAACCGTCCAGTGCGATCCACGCATCCCGAAACGCAGGGAATCCAAAGCGCTCGTACTGCAGCAGCATACTCAAAAGTTCGTCCAAGATGGCCCCGGCCAGCAAATTGCGCGACGGCCGTCCCTGGCAGGCATCGTCCACGGCCGCCACCGCCACCCCGCTCGCCTCGATCTGGCGCCGTGCTTCTTCAGGCAGCAACACGTTGAGTCCGATGCCGATCACTACGTGGGCCGGGCCGCCCGCCTCGGCCCGCAATTCGGTGAGCACACCCCCGAGCTTGCGGTCGCGGTACCAAATATCGTTTGGCCACTTGAGCGAAATCCCTGCGGCCCCCGCGCGCACC
>JALYIT010000114.1 GCA_030775645.1 Pseudomonadota bacterium
GGGGGGATACTCCATGCGGAACTTATTCATGCTTGGCGCATCGATAGAGTGGGCACTCTGTCCCACAAATCCACGGCGTGTATCGCGCCAACATGAGTTGACCCGGGGCGTTGCATTGGCAGTTCTCCTCGTGACCATAGCGGCTTCTGCGCCTGTCGAAGCCGCCCCCGGGGCCGGTCCGCATACCTGCACGCCCGCTGACAGCGGGCTCACGCTTCCGGCCGGATTTTGTGCCACGGTATTCGCCGATGGCATCGGCCATGCGCGACATCTCGCTGTCAGTGCGGCCGGCGTCGTCTATGTGAATACCTGGTCGGGCGAGTATTACGGCAACGAGTCTCTACCCGCGGGCGGCTTTCTGGTTGCGCTGAAGGATGCGACTGGAAACGGTAAGGCAGACATCATTGAGCGATTCGGCGAGACGGTGGAGAGCGGCGGTGCGGGTGGTACCGGCATCGGCTTGTACAAGGAGTGGCTCTACGCGGAAACCAACGACAAGATCGTGCGCTACCGACTGTCGACAGGATCGGTCACGCCGAGGGGTACGCCCGAGACCGTAGTCGATCACCTCCCGATCGGCGGTGATCATCCGATGCATCCCTTCATGATCGATGCCTCCGGTCACCTGTACGTCGATGTGGCGACCGCCACGAACTCATGCCAGCCGCTGAATCGCTCGCTCGAGTCGCCGGGTATCAAGCCCTGCACCGAACTTGAGACGCGCGGCGGCGTATGGGTGTACGACGCCAACCAAACCAACCAGAAGTTCTCCCCTGCCGAGCGCTTCGCCACCGGCATCCGCAATGCCGAGGGCATCGCCCAGGATTCTAAGGGGAACGTCTTCGTCACTCAGCACGGCCGCGACCAGCTGCACTCGAACTGGCCGATCTTATACGCGCTCGAGCAGGAAGCGACGCTTCCCGCCGAGGAACTGATGCTGCTGCGCAAAGGCGGTGATTACGGCTGGCCCGAGTGCTATTACGATCCAGCAGAGCGCAAGCTGGTGCTGGCACCGGAGTATGGCGGAGATGCACACATGGCGGGCGAATGCGCCGGCAAGAGCGGTCCGGTGGCCTACTTTCCGGCGCATTGGGCGCCGGACGGCATGGCTTACTACGATCAAGCGCAATTCCCGGAAAGTTACCGCAAGGGCGTGTACATCGCCTTTCACGGCTCTTGGAATCGCGCGCCCTACCCGCAGCGCGGTTACATCGTCGTGTTCCAGGCACTGAACGCCGATGCCTCCGCCGGGCGCTGCGAGATCTTCGCGGATGGCTTCGCCGGTCGCGAACGCTCGCCGGAAAAAGCCGAACATCGGCCCACTGGCATCGCGGTGGGACTGGACGGATCGCTGTACGTCTCGGACGATGTGCGCGGCCGCATCTACCGTATCAGCTACCAGGGCCGTGCGGGCGGCAGGGCCAGCGCCGTGCCGTGCCCCAATCCCGCGTCGCCCGCCGGTCAGATCGTGGTGGCCACCAACAACGCCGACGGCGATAGGCCAGACCGCGAAGCCCCCTTGGACGCGGCCAGCTTGCCGGTGGCCGAAGGTGCCACAGCGGAAATGGTGCTGACGGGCGATAAGCTGTTCCATGGACAGATCGCCGGTGCGAGCTGCATAGGTTGTCACGGTGCGAGCGCCACAGGCACCCCGCTCGGTCCGAACCTGACGCGCAACCGCTGGTTCTGGAGCGATGGCAGCTGGGCAGGCATCGCAGCCACTATCCGCACCGGTGTCCCGCAGCCGCGTAACTTCCGCTCGCCGATGCCTGCTTTGGGCGGCGCAAGACTCTCGGCCGAACAGGTCAATGCGATCGCCGCTTATGTCTGGGGCCTGAACAATGTGCATGTCGCGACACGCGCGGCAGCGGCGCCTGCGCTGATCAATATCCCGGCAGAGCGCGTGTCTCCCGAGAGTGTCACGCCGAGTGCGGCCGGCCGGCTCATCATCGGCAGCATAGACAAACACGCGATCTACGTAGTGGATTCCGGAAGTGATACGGCCAAGCCCTAGATTAAAGGCCGCCATCCACGACCAGAGTGTGACCGGTCCTGTAGGTGCATTGGCTTCCGCTGAGAAAGAGTTGGCCGATGCTAACTCCTCAGCAAGACCCGGGCCGCCCTAGCGGGGGTCTTGCGGTTTTGTGATGAGTCTCGTCGGCCTGGCCACATTACTACAATATTGCCGCAGGCAACCGGGTGCGGGGAACTGGCGGCGAATCCCGCTAGCGTTCGAGCGCCCAAAGTGCGACTTGTTAGTCGACGATTTCTGAGTGTTCGCGCAACGGAAAACGGGCCGTAAATCGAGTTCCTGCTTCTCTTGTCGAGATCACATCGAGCGATCCGTGGTGAGCTCCGACGATTTGCGAGCAGATGTGTAATCCGAGTCCAAGTCCTTGCCGATTGACCGATGTGTTATGGCGCCAGAAAGGCTCGAACACTTTTCCGATGCTTTCTGGCGGGATAGGTTCTCCGATATTCCATACTTCGCAAATCAGATGGCTTTCATCCGTCACCGCCTTGACCTTCACGGGACTATGGAGCGCGCCATGAGTCAGAGCATTTGCTATCAGGTTAGAAACGACCTGTTGAACTCGTCCAATATCGCACCGCACCGTGCAACACACGTCAATGTCAGCGATGATTTGACGGGTTGGGTGCCCGTCCCGAAGCTCCTGCACGACTGCTTGCAAAGCACTATCGACATCGTAGACATCCTCGACTTCAATCCCAATTCCCCCTCCCAAGCGCCCTCGAGCAAAGTCGAGGACATCGTCAATCAACGCGGACATTCGTTTAGAATTCGCTTTGATTCTTGCCACCAAACTCAGCAAGCTTGGATCGGACCATTTCCTTGCAATCAACTCGCTGGTCGAGGAAATCGCTTGTAGCGGGTTGCGAAGATCATGGCCCAATATCGCGATGAACTGTTCGCGTAGCTCACTGGTCGCTCGCTCATGGCGCAGGGCATCTTGTTCGCGTTCGCGGATTGTCACTTGTTCAAGTTGGATGGCGATGAGTTTCGCGAAGCGAACAAACATTCCGACGATTTTTGGAACGTTCACCTTTGCTGGGGCCGGGTCAATGGTGCAAAGATTGCCAAAATATCTGCCTGACGCAAGAACGATGGGCACGGTGACATAGCTTTCGAACCGGTAAGCGCTCAGAGCATGATGGTTATGGTACAAAGGGTCGAGACTCGCCTGATCTACAACGATCGGAGTTAACTGTCGCTTCGATTGCACGCAGAGCGTTGATTCGACGGGGAGTTGGCCGCCCACCTTTATACCGAATTCGATCTCGTCCTTGATTGCGCATGCGGTCCATGTGTTTTCCGTCACCCGAGCGACCGCAGCGAATCGCATCCCGGTCATTTCGCACAGCACAGCGAGTAGGGTTGGCAGGGCTTCGATTCTCCTTACCGCGTTCATGTCGCGTTCAATTTCTTCTTGAGAATCGCTCGCAATTTCAGAGAAGTTACGGAGATCTGGATATTCCATGCTTCACCGTCAACGCGATAGGAAAGATCCCACCGCGAGCCTCTTATCTAAAATGGGCCGCGGAAATCGTCGTAACTCCGCTACAGAACTTGCTCAGCAACTTCGCGGTGCCGGGCGCTATCGCTAACAGACTTGCACGACGATCGCTGGCTTGCCTGAGGCGAGTCACAATTCCTTGATCGACAAGAAGACCCAACTTACGTCTCATGGTGCCGCGCGAGCAGATGTCCAAGAGATAGAGGTGCTTGAGCGTAATGATTCGACCATGCTCTTGTTCGTAGCCAATTTCGATGACGATATCCAGATCAATGACGGATTTGATAAAAGGAAGGTGGAGCTTTTCAAGCGCTCTTATTTTCTTGAGGCCGGTAAACAACTTCATAAATTAAAGCGCTCCGGCAATTGGCGTTTCTATATTGATTGGTACTGCGAGGAGTGGCAAGCACTATTGGGCGCATGTTTGAGCCCTATTATTTGGATTGAACCGTGTTCTCCGCGCCAACCGCGCAGTCGATTTACATTCACTACCCATGACGTGCCTGGCGGATCATGCGGGACATGCCCGTGGAAAACCGTCCGCTTAACTTAAAGGCTCATTAGTGGCACGATACGCCTCGTTCATGGCGAACGTACCAGCATCGTGGTCGCGAAAGTCGCGCTCAAAATCATCGGTGCGGGGATAAAAATTAACGCTCGCCTGGCAGCCAATCGATTGCCGCAACAGATGCCGGGGTGCTACGTGCGATTAATATCAGTAACCAGAAACCGCATGCCCGCCTTGCTATGAACCGCTTACTCGTCGTTATCGGTGGCATTCTGCTAGCCGCAGGGCTGCTCTGGCCATGGCTCAGCAAGGTGCCTCTTTTTCATCTGCCAGGCGACATCGTGATCAATCGACCGGGATTCAAGTTCTTTTTTCCAATCACCACGATGTTAATCTTTAGCGCGCTGATATCACTGGCGGCTTGGTTGATGCGCAAGTAGCTGTTACCAACGAATGCGGCCCAGGGTAAAATAAAAATCTAGACGCGTAACTTGAAGCTTCCATGGAGAACACACTGGGAGGAACAATGAGCCGAAAACCAGAAGACGTCGTCGGACCATCGCAACCGGAACCCGAGATTCGTTATTCCAAGAAATTTCTGCGCGAAAGAACGCGGGAGCGGCGCAAAGGGATGCTCGGCGGCGGAATCTTGGTGCTGATAACGTCGCTCATGATCATCGGGGAGTCGCTGCATGCCTATCGAACGCATGCCTGGGTAGACTTAGGAACACACATAAACACTCCGGTACTATTTCCGCCGATCATAGGCCTGGTAATAGGCGTGCTGATTCTTTTGCTGGGTTTTTATTGCATTTGGGATTCCTTTAAATCCGGCGAGTGATCAAGGCTCGATCACATCCGCGCACGAGGCTGTGACATGTAGCTGAAAGCCTCTTTCGGTATCGCTGCCCGCATCCTTTTCTACGATATGAACGGCTTAGGTGCTCGTATGCCCCGGCACAGTCTGTTGCGGGTGGATCATTGCCACCGCACATAGCGCGGCCAGCGCTGCTGACGCGCCGCCGATGAGCGCGGCGACCCGGAAGCCGGCCATGAAACCCTCGGCCGATCCTTCGCGCGCGAACAGAAACCCCAGCAGAGCGGTCGCAACAAGCCCGGCGATGCGTGCGACTGCGCTGTTGAACCCAGATGCCGCGCCGACATGGTCGGTATCGACCGATGCCATTACCGCGGTCGTCAGGGGCGCAACGCACGCTCCCATGCCAAGTGCCACCAAAAGGGTCGGCGGCAGAATGTCGGTCCAATAATCGACCGCGCCTGCGTTAACCCGGGCATAGAACGCGAGACCCGCGCCAACGATCGCCGCACCGACGGCAAGCGGTAACCGTCCGCCGATCTTCGCGGTAACGCGGCCCATGAAACGCGAACCAAGGCCGATGACGATCGGCACCGGCAGCAGCGCAGCGCCTGCGGCGACTGCGGTCCAATGCGCGACGCGGATAAGCAGGAACGGCAGCAACACGAGTAGCCCGCCCAGCGCGCCATAGAGGAAAAAAGTGAACAGTGTCAGACCGACGAAGGTCGGCGCGGCAAACATCGCGAGCGGCATGATCGCGCGGTCGGCGCGATGATGCTCGAGTGCGACGAATGCCACGAGCAGCGCGACGCCGACGGCGACCGAAGCCCATATGAAAACAGCCGCACCGCTCGCCGCTGACGCCTCAGTCAATGACCATGTCAGCAGCCCAAGACCTGCGGTCGCCAGTGCGGCACCGCCCCAATCCAGCGACGCGGCCTGACCGGCAGCCCTGGTCTCGGCGACAAACCGCCATGCCAGATAAGCCGCTCCGGCGGCGATCGGCAGGTTGAGCAGGAAGATCGTGCGCCAGCCAGCGGCATCGACCAGCCAGCCGCCGATAACCGGTCCGAGCGCCCCGGCCAGCGCGCCGACTGCCGCCCAACTACCGATCGCACGGCCGCGAGCTTCGCCGCGGAACGCGCCGCCCAGAATCGCTAAGCTGTTCGGCATCAGCAGCGCCGCGCCGATTCCCTGCAACCCACGCCCGGCGAGCAGCCAGTCGAAGGTTGGCGCGGCCGCACAAACTAATGACGCCAGGGTGAATAGGATAAGCCCCTGTAGGAACAGCCGCCGCCGCCCAAAATGGTCGCCTAAGCCGCCGCCAAGCAAGATAAGCGCCCCGAGAGGCAGCAAATAGGCATTGATCGCCCAGGTCAGCTCTGACGGTCCAGCACCCAGGCTCTGCGCCAGCGTCGGTAATGCGACGTTCACGACCGAGCCGTCAATGAATGCCACGCTCGATCCAAGGACTGTCGCTGCCAGGGTCAAGCTGGGATGCGCTACCGTTGCGGTATGCGCTGTCGCCGCCGATGCAGCATCGCAGGGGCCGGCCAAGGCGG
>JALYIT010000115.1 GCA_030775645.1 Pseudomonadota bacterium
GACCGAATAGGGACGGCAACGCGGGCTGTTCGCGAAAGCGATAACGCCGCAGGGCAATGTCAGGCTCGCCGTCCGGGTAGGTTGCTCGAGGCAACGCGCAAGCGTTGTCCCAGAGGAATGGCCGTCAAGTATCGTCCGTGCAAGCGGGCGATGCCCTACAGAACCCGGCTTACAGGCTGGCTGATGTCTTATGAAATGAGGGGTTCGGCGTAACACGCCGGACCCCTCGCCATTTTTGAGCTCCGTGACCGCCCGGTACCCAATTCCATTTAATAGAGGCCCTAATTGAGGAAGGATCGCAAATGGAACTGCACGGGATTATCCGAAGAGCGACCGAAATCGGGCGGCGGACGGGTTCCATCACCTTTGATCAGCTCAACGAATTGTGCCCGAGCGAATGTTCTGAACCTGAGATGATCGAGGCTCTCTTGGCGGCTTTGAGCGACGAAGGGATTCAGGTCACAGATGAAAGGTCGCACATATCGAACCCATCATGCTCGTTCTGCGGAAAGGCCCAGCCCGAAGTCCTGCAATTGATTGCGGGAGCGCAGGGTTTCATATGCAACGAATGCGTCCAACTGTGCGTACAGATTGTTTCGGCGGAGCATCCGGCTTGGCTGTCCGAGCATCGGAAATTTGTCGATGACCTAGCACACGCCACCCGAGGTGGAGAGCCTTCGTCGTGACCCCGTAGTTCTGACCAAGATACCCTAAGAACGCACCTAGCTGTTACTGCCCTCGAGCCCACACGATACGGAATAATCTCCTGGCCCACCCGATAATTGACTTCAGCGTGGGGTGGGCTCGGATGAGCCAGTCTGGGGCGCCGATTTGGCGAAGGATAACGATTTCACCGTTGCCTTCACGCTCGCGAAAGTGAGCGTCGCGAAAGTAGTCCGGATTAGCCGGATACCAATCCAAATATTCTGCAATGTGTTGCTGTAGTGCGGCGCTGTCAGGTAATCGGACGGCAAGGGCCAGCTCTCGACGAAAGCAGATCGCCTCAATTCTCGTGCGCTGGTCTTCATCGTATCCGATCCCACATCGTTCGATTCTTGCGTGCGTGGCTTCGTGTACGATAGCTGAAGCGATCCGCTCTATGGTCGTTGCTGAGTCTGCGACGAATCGTTCGTCGAGCACACAGGCCTTGAGCGAACGATTGTACTGAGCAAGACCGTCGGGAATCAGCGATATCCAAACTCGCTCAAGCTCACTGGTGATGCGGGAGTAGTGCAAGGGACTATGCTGTTTTACGAGAAGCAGCGCATGCTCCACGCGCGTCAAGTTCTCTGACGTACGATAACTTCCGATCCAGATCCCATCGACGTGGCGGGCGGAAGCGGACAACACCAACATCAGTTTGTCGATAATGCGCGGGCTAGCCTTTGGCAGCTTATGGCGTTGCTTACGCATCCTGAGCTCGGCGTTCGATAGTATGATCGATACGCCATCGGACTTTCAGTCTGCTTACCGGCACGATATAAAACTGTACCTACCGCATTAATGTTCTCTAAGGGGCCGAGCAGGTCTAAAACCACGTCCGGTCGACGGCCCTTTGCCTTGCGGGCGCCATATCCAGGCAGTAATACTAGATTATGGACCGGGGCGCCGGTCAGGGGGTCTTGTTGAACCGCTTATCACCTAGCATCCGTGTAACCATCGTGCTGGCCGCCGTGGCGGCCGCGGTCGCTGGCTGCGCGGATTCCCGCTTGGCGGCGAACAACGCCGCGAACCAAAGTGAGCAGCCTTATTCGGCCGGCTATGGCCTTTCGAGCGCAGGCACCACCACCGATCTTTATACCGAGTTTTTCGGCTCGAGCCGGCACGACGACAAGAATACGGCTCAGGCCGCCGCGACGGCATCTGCCCCACCCCCGCAGGTTCAGCCGGTGACAGCGGCGGTGGCACCCCAGCCGGTTCAACCGGCAACCAAATCTGCGGCAACCAAGCGGGGTCAACCCGCGACGGCGTCTGCACCAACCCGGCTGGTTCAGCCCGCACCTGCCGCCACGGAGGTCGCGCAACAGCCGGCCGCGCCACAAGCTCCGCCCGAGCCTGACGTTCCCGTGGCTTACGGCATCACGGCCAACGGGCCGACCACCGATCTGTACACCGAGTTGTTTGGACCCAGGCGCCGCGACGGCCAGTGAGCGTGAATA
>JALYIT010000116.1 GCA_030775645.1 Pseudomonadota bacterium
GTGGAGCTGGAAGGCAACATGATTGACGCCTGCCGGGAAGCGGGCGTGCGCCACATTGTATTGAACTCAGCGCTGGGCGCCGGTGACTTTCCTAAATCGTTTCCCAGCTGGCATCTCCGAGTCGAGCAGAAGCTGAAGGGTTCAGGCGTGCCTTACACCATCCTGCGTCCGAACGGATTTATGCAGAACATCGTCAACCAAAACGCCGGCACTATTCGCTCTCAAGGCGCCTTTTACGCCGCCATGGGCGACACGAAAGTCAGCATGATTGACGTGCACGATGTGGGCGCGGTGGCCGTCAAGATCTTTGTCGATGAGCCGCAGCGGCACATTGGACAGACATATGAATTGAATGGTCCTGAAGCCGTGAGCAACTCCGAAATCGCCGAGCGCATCTCGCGCTTAACAGGATCAAAGGTGTCGTACGTCGATATTCCGGAGGAGGCGCAGCGCAAGGCCATGCTCGGTCTTGGAATGCCGGAATGGCTGGTGAGTGCGGTACTCGAACTGCAGGAATACTATCGCAGCGGCCGGTGTGCCGCCGTGGACGGGACAGTCGCAAAAATTCTGGGCCGGCCGGAGCGAACTCTCGATGGGTACCTGCGGGAAAATGTCGCGAGTTTTCAATCCCAAGCCGCACCGGCCTAAATGGAGGAGCTAACTATGAGTACTGCCGCACAGCACGAACCTTTAAATTCAAAAACCGGCATGACACACGCAGAGATGAAAGATTTCATCCGCAACCATTTCGAAGAGTTCGTGAACCGGCAAAATCTGGGCATTGCCGACGTGAATTTTGCGCCGGGCTTTGTAGATCATGGTTCGGATGTTCCGCCCGGCCTGCCGCCAGGACCCGCCGGCGCGAAACAGTACGTGGGTGGCGCGTACAGGCGTTTCCCCGACATTCACGTAGTGATCGAAGACTTAGTGGCCGAAGACGACAAAGTGGTGGTGCGCAACCGTTGGACGGGAACCGATGCCACGTCGCAACAGCGCATCGAATTTTCGGGCATCGTCATCTGGCGCATTGCCGGCCGGCAGATCCATGAACGTTGGGCGTATCTTCAAACACCGCACGCAGCGAGCAACTGACCACTTAATGTTAGGTCCGGCCGGTAACGTATGTACAGTTTGCTAAGTCACGATCAAACCATGAGTACCCCTGGCCTAAAGATTCCCTTGACGTCCATCGGAGTTTAGAGTTATAAAACGATTTCCCCCTTTGTCCAATGTCTATGCTTGCCGATTCCCGTGTTGGTCTGTGAGCGCGCGAAAGGGAACACCTACGAATGCTAGCTACAGCGGTTCTTGAAAGTCCGCACTTCTTGGAGGCTTCGGTTGAGATTGCCTCTCCGGAGGAGCGGTTACGCGATTTGGTGCATGAGTTGCGCCAGCCGCTGAGTTCGATCGAGGCCATTGCCTACTACCTCGAGATGACATTGCCCGCCGGGCAGTGCCAGGCCAGACACTACATGTCCCAGCTCCAGCACTTAGTGGAAGAGACTAACGCTATTCTCGAACGATCCGTGGCCGCACCGCGCAAAGGCTGCGCCCGGGCGATGAGCGCAGGCGCGTTGTAATCACCAAAGTTCCCGATCGCGCAATCGCTTCTCGATTTCCGCGACTTCTTTACGCAGCTTTGGGAGGCGAGCCAGATTCGCTAGTTGCTCCAGATGGTCTTTCAGAGGACGCGCGGGAGTTCCCCACACCACCTGTCCTTTGCGAACGATCTTGGAAGTGAGGATGCCGCACCCGGAGCCGAGCACGGCGCCCGCCTCAATGCGAGCCTTGTCGCCGATGCCCACCTGACCGCCGATCACTGCATCGTCTTCAACCACTACTCCGCCGGACAATCCAGTTTGTGCGGCGATCACAACGCGCCGGCCGATCGTGCAATTGTGGCCGATATGCACCAGATTATCGAGCTTAGCCCCGTCGCCGATACGAGTTACACCGAGCGCCGCGCGATCCACGCACGAGTTGGCGCCGATCTCGACGTCATCGCCGATCTCGACGCGCCCGATCTGCGGAAATTTCCGATAACCGTTCGGCCCGCGTACGAACCCGAAGCCGTCGGCGCCGAGCACACATCCCGAGTGCAGCACGGCGCGATCGCCTACACTGACCTTTTCGTAAATGGTGACGTGAGCGTGCAGCAGACAATCCGCGCCGATACATGCGTCTGGGCCAACCGTGCAGTTTGGACCTATGGTGGTGCGCTCACCAATGTGCGCGCGAGCACGGATTACGGCGTGCGGTCCGATGGCCGCGGATGCAGCGATCACCGCGTCCGGCGCGATCAACGCCGTGGGATGCGCGCCGGGGATAATGGGCGGGCGCGGATACAGCAGCCCGATCGCGCTGGCGAAGGCTCCACGAGGATCATCCACGCGGATGACGCACCGCCCAGCCGGAAACTCATTGGTCACAATCAGACAACCCGCGCGCGATTGAGCAGCTTGAGAGGCTGCTTTGCGATTACCGGCGAACGCGATTTCGTGAGCACCGGCCGACTCCAGCGCTGCGGCG
>JALYIT010000117.1 GCA_030775645.1 Pseudomonadota bacterium
CCTTGCTGGTGAACATCCGCGCGGTGCTGCATGTGGAGTCGGTCGGCCGCGGCAGCTTCTCCTTCACGCTATCCTCGGGTGCTTGCCTACAGTCGAGCGGGTCCTATCGCGAGGCCATCCTGAAGGCACTGCCGATGAGACGCTTCTCGGGACGAAGATCGCCGCAGTAGGGCGCACACAGCGCTACGAAGAGCCCGCCAGCGAGATGAGGAATGCCAGCGATGCAACCAGCATGACGGCGGTGGCGAGCCACCCAAAGACCGTCAATCGCCCGGTGATTTTAAATTGACCCATGATTTTTTCGTTCGTGGCCAATTTCATCACGAGCACCATCACTGGGCCTGCGACGATGGCATTCAACGCCGCCGCCCATATCAACGCTTTCACGGGACTGATTTTGAAAATGTTGATAGCGGCACCGACCAGCGTGGCCGCGGCGATGGCACCATAGAATGCTTTCGCTTTATGAGGGTCGTGCGAGAGGCCCACCGGCCAGCGCCGGGCTTCGCCCAGCGCGTAGGCGGCCGAACCTGCGAGCACCGGGACTGCCAAGAGGCCGGTACCCACGATACCGAGTGCAAACAGGGCGGAGGCGAAAGGTCCTGCAATGGGCCGCAAGGCTTGCGCAGCTTGCGCCGCACTGGCGATTTCCGTGATGCCGTTGACGTGCAACGTGGCTGCGGCAGTGCCGAGAATCGCCAATGCGACCAAATTCGAAATGCCCATTCCGATGAGCGTGTCGAGTCTGATGCGTGCGAGTGCATTAGGCCCCTGGGAGGGGCGATGAAGCAGCGGTTCGCGAATCGGTACGGTTTTTGTATCCTCGACTTCTTGAGCCGCTTGCCAAAAAAATAGATACGGACTGATGGTGGTCCCGAGCACCGCAACCACTGTAAGCCAAAACTCTCGGCCGGCTGAAAACTGAGGTAGGACCAGACCCTTGAGGAACTCCGCCCAAGGCACGTGCACGACCATGAGCGTCACAAAATACGCCAGCAGCGACAAGGTTAGCCATTTAAGTACTGACACGTAGCGCGTATGGTGCAAAAAAATCTGCCCCGTCGCGCAAACTGCGCTAAAGGCTAGCAGAAAGCACCAAACCGGGATCGCCGGCATCAGCAGCCGGCTGGCTTCAGCCATTGCCCCAAGATCTGCTCCAATGTTGCAAATATTGGCGGTGAACAGCAGAGCGACGGTGAAATGTACCAGCCAACTCGGATACGCGCGTAGCAGGTTGGCGGCGATGCCTCGTCCCGTGGTGCGGCCGATCCGTGCACTGATGGCCTGGATAGACACCATCAAAGGATAGGTAACTACCAGGGTCCAGCTCAGCTGGTAGCCGAACTGAGCGCCAGCTTGAGCATAAGTGGCGATGCCGCTGGGATCATCATCCGCAGCGCCGGTGATAAGGCCCGGACCCAGTATCTCCAATAGCCGCGGCTTACTCGGCCCTACCACATTGCTTTTGCCCGGCGCGGGCGCCGGTGCGGGCTTAATTTTTGACCGTGGCATCCTCACCAAATCGGCGCGGCTGCAATCGAGCAGGATATGGAAACGCAGAGCGAGGCCGTTAACCCGCTGCTCAGCATCCTCAAAAAGTGTCGTCGCGCCATTGCGCGGGAGACATTACATCATGCACGCGGCAATGAACACGAGACCAAGAGGCGATACCGATGCCTGAGTACAAAAAAACCGGCCCCTAAAAAGGGGCCGAGGATTCGCGATGTGTGTGGGCTCGCTTGTTTAGAATTTCGCGCTAAAGGCGACGAACAGCTGCCGCCCGAACAAGTCGTAGATGTCGTAGCTGTTTGCCTGCCCGCCCGAAACGATGAATGAGTTGACCAGCGGCGGATCCTTGTCCAGCACATTGTTGGCGCCGGCCCGCACCTGCAGGATGGAATTGACGTTCCATGTCGCCTGCAAATCCAGATAGTTGAAGGACGGAATGCTGGCATTGAAGAAGTCATACCCGCCCCAAGAGGCGAAATGCAAGGTGGGGTCGCCGGAGTTGTTGTCTTGCGAAACCTTGCCGATGTAGCGCCACGTCGCCGAGGCGGAAACGTTCCAAGGCATGTCCCAGGTCGTACGGAAAATGTGGTGCCAGCGCGGATTGATGGTTTGGCAGGTCTTGCCGAACAGCCCGGCGCAATCATACGTCCGCGCTCCCGGCAGAGGCGTCTGTCTAGAGTGCTGCAGGTAGGCGCCGTTCAGTTCCCAGTTCAGAGAACCGAAGCCGGGCGGCAATTCCAACCTGTAGGCCGTTTGCACGTCGATGCCGCTGACCACCACTGCGCCCACATTGACGTTGGTCTGCACGATGTATCCGCCGCCGGCGATGGTGGCACCGGTCAAGCTGCCCGTGTTCGGATTGCGCACGACCTGACTGCAGTAGATCGGATCGCCTGTGGTGGCGCAATTGTTCAAAATGACAGACGCCGGGATGGTGCCGACCAAACCCTTCACGGCGATGTGGTAATAGTCGATGCTGCCGGTAAAGTGCGGGATCTGCGCCGGCGCGAAGTTCACGCCGATGGTGTAAGTTTCCCCTTGTTCGGGCTTCAACAGCGGGTTGCCGCCCGTCAATTGCGACAGTTGCCCGGCAGCACCCTGCGGAATGGTATTGGTCGTACCGCCGTTGCCGTACTGTGCAGCGCTCACTCCCTGCCGCTGGCATTGGGAAAGCGTAAACTGCGCCGGCACCACTGCGCCAGTGCTGCTTAAGGTTGGGGCGCAGGGGTCGTTGCCGAACTGGATGAGCCCGACGAGCTGCGGGTTGTACAACTCGATCACGCTGGGCGCGCGGATCGCCTTGTCGTAGGAAGCACGCAGGCGGTAATCGGCGATGGGCGCGTACTGCACTTCGAATTTATAAGTATTGGTGATGGTCGAGGGGGCGCCGGCGTACGAATAGTCCGAATGTCTGAATCCGGTATCGAACAGCACCTCCTTCGCAAAGGGCTTATCCTGCACTAGCGGTGCGCGCAACTCCGCGAATTCCTCGCCCACCGTGGAACTGTTGTCGATCGGCACAGCGGCGCTGCCAAATCCCGATAGCAGACCGCTCTGCTCCGCCGAATCAGGTTGGAAGAACTCGTGGTCGTTGCGATGTTCATAGCCCACATTGATGCCAAGGCCATCGGTCGCCAACGGCGAGGTAATCCCATATTTGCCGAGATGGCCGGTGACTTCGGCATGCAGCGTGCGCAACGTCGAGGTACCCTGACCGGAGCCCGACAGGTACAGATAATTGAGCTGCTGCTGGGTCACCCCCCCGTCTGACCAGACGTTGTACGGTACGCAGGGAGAACCGCTGACGCACACCGGTGCGGCCTTCGTTCCCGAAACCTGCAATGCGTTATCGATGTTGGCGAAATTCAGATATTTTTGATTCGAATTGAAGAACGTCGTGTAGTAATACTGGCCATAGAGGTCATAGCTCCACGCCTCGGCGAAGTCGCCCTTGCTGCCGAAAACGGCCCGGTAGTTTTGGTGCTCGAAGTCCGAAAAACGTCCGCCCCCCTCGATGTTGCGGCGGCCGATCTCCACGTTGGAGCAATTCGCCGACAGTGCGCCCGCGCTGATCGTGCAGCCGGCACTGGGTGCGGCAATGGCTGCCGCAATTTGCGCCGGCGAGCAAAGGATTGACTGCTGCTGTGCGCTCAACAGCGGATTGTTGCAATTCACGTTGTAATTGCCGGTCAGAGGATCCAGCGGATTGGCGCCTTTGAACAAGGCGGCCGGCGCGATCTGCTGATGAGTTTTATCGTCCATGAAATAGAACTCGGCATACGGCTGCACGTAGTCGTTGATGACACTGTGCGCCAGAACGGCTGCGTTATAGCGATCGTCTTCGCGCGTCATATAAATGTAAGGCTGCGAATTGAAGCTCGCAGGCGGCGTCGTCAATACCGAGCCGCGAGGCACGAAGCTAGTCCCGAACACGCTGTAGGTGTTGCCCTTGTTGGGACCGCTCGTAGGACGAAAGGAATTCGACTGCGACGAGCCTCCGCAGATGGTGCCGGTCACATCTTTCGCGGCGTCCCGCACAGGATTCAATTGGCAGCTGCCGAAATCGCGGTCGCTGCTGGCCACCGGATCAGCGTGGCGGTAGCTCAAGAAGGCCGTGACGTTGCCTTTGCCATCCGCGAAATTCGTGCCCATCAGCACATCGAACGAGCGCTGACGACCGTCCTTGATCGTACCCGTGGGCGGGCTCGTATTGTTGAATTTGCGCACCAGGCCTTCCACGAAGCTGTCGTTGTTATTGTGCCAATTCTCGTCGTACTGGCCGTCGACGCGAATCCCCTCAAAATTTCTTTTCATGATGAAGTTGACGACACCAGCGATGGCATCGGAACCGTATGCCGCGGATGCACCTCCGGTCACGACTTCGATTCGATCAACGAGCCCCGCCGGAATCTGGTCCAAGTCGGGAGCGGGGGATTGGATGAAGGTGTAGGGAGAACCTTGGCCGAGGCGCCGACCATCGACGAGTACCAGGGTTCGGTTGGGGCCCAAGCCGCGCAAATCCGCGGTGGACACGCCCCCGGCGGTCGTTAATCCGCTGGTGCCGTTGCCCAGATCCTGTCCCAACGCATTGTTGAAGTTCTGCGGCAACTGCGTGAGCAGGTCGGCGAGGTCGGTCTTTCCCGAAACTTCGATGTACTTCGAGGAAAGAACCTCGATTGGACTGGTGCTGACCTCGTTCGGGGCAGCGATGCGTGAGCCGGTCACGATAATCTCTTGCAAATCGGGCGTCGGCGCCGGGGCAGCGGCCGTAGTCTGCTGGGCGGTGGCGGAACTGCTAACGGCGATTGCCGCCACAATGAGCGCGAAGCATTCGAGTAGGGTTCGGTTGGTTGCGAACCGTTTTAGGATAATCATGTCCTTCTCCGTTGAAATTGGTGCAAGCTTGAGTTTGGAGTACACCTGGAAAGGGCCATATCGTTGCGCTCCCGCTACTTCAGGTTCGGCCTCTTCTGCGCCAGCCCTTTTTGTGCATCCACGCTGAAATTGAGAGGAAGATAGCGTCAGGTAAAATCAGCGGCGGAAGTATGTGAAGAAGCCAGCCGGCGATGTGATGATGCCGCTTCCCGACAGGACGAATCGCCGGCACTGCGCACGGCCGTAAACGAATTCCGCGTGCTCAGATGCGCAGCGCGCGGACGTGCGCGATACGGATGGAGATGACTTTTGATGCAGCGCATCCCTGCAAGGAACATACAGTGAAAAAATTGCCGGCGTTAATCTTCGGATCCACGGCCGCGCTGCTGATGCTGTGCGCATTGCCCGCGAGAGTATCCGCCGCCGACCTTGCCGCCGCCGAGGCGGCTGTTCGCAAAGCGGATGCAGACTGGGCGGCGATGGCGGGCAACGGTATCGATGCGTGGATGTCTTTCTATACTGCCGATGCCATTGTGCTGCTGCCCAATGATCAGATCGCCAATGGCACTGATGTTATTCGGGGCGGCGTGACCCGGCTGCTCAGCCTTCCGCACCTCGTTATCGCGTGGCATCCCACCCAGGTGCAGATCAGCCGGCCGGGGGATCTGGCTTATCTGACCGGCGTTTACGAACTTCGCCATGACGATTCACACGGTGCTGCCGCTGCGATGCGCGGCAGCCTAATCAAGATTTGGCGCAAGCAACCCGATGGTACCTGGAGATGCGTCGTTGATGCCTGGAGCCCCGACGCTCCCTTACCCAAGCCAGCCGCGGCTTTCGCCGAGAACCTCGTCGCTTCGCCGGTGAGCGCGGCGATGCCGGCTCAAGTGTCCACCAAGTACGGGGATGCACCCGCTCATTACAAGGAAGCGATTCAAGAGTTCTTCAAAGAACATTTGAAGGACCCCGGCTCGGTTCAGTACCAGGAAATCACGGAGCCTCAACAGGGATACACGACGGCCGTCACCGGCGGCCTGCTGATGCACGAGCGACGCGACTATGGTTGGACCGTCAAAGCCGTTCTCAATGCCAAGAATTCCCACGGCAGGTACGTGGGGTTCAAGAGTTATACGTTCCTGTTCCGAGGAGAGAAAATCGTGCATACCCTCTCACCGTTGAGCGAGGACGAGTTCAACTGAAGGTGATCGGGCCGGTTACCGATCTCCAAGGCGCCATCAAAGACAGCGGCTAACTAAGCCTTGCGAACAGCAAGGCTATATATGCGCCGATC
>JALYIT010000118.1 GCA_030775645.1 Pseudomonadota bacterium
GCATGGCCTTGCGGGGACCCACGCACAGCCGATGTTGCCTGTCGAAGTGGACTTCGCTATCGCCGCCGAGACCGCAGGTGCGCACATCGATGGCCTCGACCATTGTGCGCCAAGCGCCGACCAAAGCACCCTCACCGCTGATCACCGGCCGGCCGTCTGTGACAACCGCGATGTCGGTGGTGGTGCCCCCCATGTCTGCGACGACGAAGTCGTTCAGCCCGGTCAGGTAACCCGCTCCGACGACGCTGGCCGCGGGGCCCGAGAGAATAGTCTCAACAGGATATTCCAGCGCGATCTCGGCCTTCATCAACGAGCCGTCGCCTTTGACGATCATCAGCGGCGCATCGATGGATTCCTGCTTGAGCACGCGCGACAAAGCCTCGATCAGTTGGCGAATCTGTGGCGTGAGGCGTGCGTTCAGCGCGGCCGTGAGTGCACGCCGCGGCGCGTCGAGTTTTGAGCTCAATTCGTGCGCACAGGTGACCGGCTTCGGCGTCAATGCGCGAATCAGCTTGCGGGCGCGCAATTCGTGCACGGGATTGCGCACCGAAAAATTCGCCGCGATGGCGAACGCCTCGATGCGCGATTCGTGCTCGGCAACCGCGCGCGTCACCGCGGTTTCGTCGAGCGTCAAGCATTCCTCTCCGGTAGCGGTGTGGCCGCCTTGGACGCGAACCACCACCCCGCAGGCGCCGGGACGCTGAAGCCCGGAACGCTCAACCATCGCGTCATCGAAGCCGATCAGCAGTGTGCACACCGGGCTGAAGCGATTTTCGACGACGGCATTCGTGGCAAGTGTCGTTGAAACGGAAACCAGACTGACGTCCTCGCGACTCGAGCCCGCGGGAAGCAGTTCCAACACCGCGCATATCGCTTTGCCGATGCCGATCGCAAGATTCCAGGGGGTAGTCAGTGCTTTGGCGCTCGCAATGACACCTCGGCCGTCTTCCAGCAGCACTGCATCGGTAAACGTTCCGCCGGTGTCGAGGCCGAGCCATAGGCCCGCTCTCGAATTTATGGCACTCATGATGGTCCCCTAGACTGCGGCCGCGGTGCCTGGCCGTTGCGCGGCGTAACATACCGGATTCCCGAACCTCCCGCCCTTTTGCCTTGTTGTCCCTGGATGGTTAAGCTCCGATATCTTCCGACGAAAGGTAGGAGAGGCCTATGCAGCGAGCTGTGCGCAAGTATCTCAAAGCCCTCGAAGCAAGCGATGTTGACAAGGCGGCCGAACTGTTCACCGCCAATGGCTGGGTCCAGTCACCGTTCCTCGGCCGCATTCCGGTTCGCAACTACATCGCGAAAGTCGCCGCCGCATCGAGCTCCAGCATACTCACCGTGCATGATGTTCTGGTCAGCGCCGAAGGACACATGAGAGCGGTCGCCTACTACCTTTATGATTGGCGTCTGAAAGACGGTTCGAAAGTCGCGTTTGAATGCGCAGACGTATTCAATTTCGATCCTGAGACCGGCCGAATCGCGTCTGTCGTTCTGGTTTACGACACGCATCTGGTGCGAGACGTTGTAGAAAACAGGTATCCTTGAGCTGCGCTCAACCCCGGCGACTCGTCGTGCGTCTCGCCCGTGCGCCGGCGGCGGCGCCGGCTTCGCGGCTCAGTTCGCCCCGCAATTGTGCCGTGGCACCACTCGAAATTGTGCCCAGCCTGGATTCGATGGTCGCCAGATCCGGCTTCGGTCCTTTTACATGAGTTTCAAGCGCCTGGCGCATGACGCCTAAGTGCGCGGGCGTTGTGCCGCAACAGCCGCCGATGATGCGTGCCCCCGAATCCAACGATAAGCGGGCGTATTCCGCCATCAGCTCTGGGGTGCCGTTGAAGCGGATTGCGCCATCTACGAATTGTGGAATGCCGCAGTTCGCCTTAGCGACCAGAATGGCGGTGGAATCCGCGGCGGTCGCAAGATTGACGATGCTGGCGATGAGCTCCGCTGGCCCGGTGCCGCAATTGCTGCCACACGCCGCGAGTTGGTGCCTGCGGTGCAGCGCCGCGAGTTCGGACGGCGTAATACCCATCATGGTCCGACCGTTGGTATCGAAGCTCAGGGTGGCCACGATGGGTAGACCGGAGGTGCGCGCGCCGGCCACGGCCGCTTCGGTTTCCTCCACCGAGGACATCGTTTCGACCCAAATAATATCCGCGCCGCCGCGCGCGAGGGCGGACGCCTGCTCGGCGAAGGCTTCCCGCGCTGCGTCAAGGCCGAGGGGTCCCAAGGGCTCAAGAATCTCTCCAGTCGGCCCTATACTTCCGCCCACCAGCACGATGCGCCCGGCGCGATCGGCCTCGGCACGGGCGATGCTAGCCGACCTCTCGTTCAGCTCAGCGACACGCGCTTCCGCGTTGTGCAGCTTCAACCGATATCGCGTGCCGCCGAAACTATTCGTCAGGATGATATCCGCGCCTGCCTCTACGAAAGCGCGATGCAATTGGGCGATACGCTCTGGATGCTCGGAATTCCAAAGTTCGGGCGCGTCGCCCAATGTCAGGCCGCGCTCGAACAGATTGCTGCCGGTCGCACCGTCCGCGAGCAGCCAAGGCCGCTGCGCAAGTAAAGAAGCCAGTGGATCGGTCATGGGAGAGACAAACGACAGCGCGGTGAGCTTGAGGCGGAGGTGTTCAATTCGCAGCGATGGCGACATTGCGGTCGGGACGGGCCACCGGTCTACCTTCGACCTTGCGCTCTGCGCTCGGTGGATAGCCGAACTCGCTGCGGTAGCATTTCGAAAAATGCGGCGGTGATTGGAAGCCGCAGGCAGCAGTGATATCCGTAATCGACATAGCTGTCTGCAACAGCAGCTCACGTGCGCGTCGCAGGCGCATTTCCAAATAGTAGCGCTTAGGCACGCAATTCAATTCCCTCTTGAAAAGTCGCTCGATCTGACGGCGCGATAATCCGCTCGATTTCGCGATCGATTCCAATGACAGAGGCTTCTCAATGTTCTCTTCCATGAGCTGCGCCACTCGGATCAAACTGCGGTGCGAAAGGCCGATCTGCGCCCGCAGCGGAATGTACTGCCGATCCGTGTCCTTGCGCACACGGTCAACGACAAATTGTTCCGAGACCAATTGCGAGATTCGCGACCCCAGCCGCAATTGAATCAGATGCAGCATCAAGTCGAGGGGTGCGGTGCCGCCGGAACAGGTGAAGCGGTCCCGATCGATGGTAAACAATTGATCACTAATGCGCACTTGGGGGAATTGTTCCCGCAGCGCAGAGAGATTCTCCCAGTGAATGGTCGCGCGCAAATCATCCAACAAGCCGGCCTTGGCCAACGCGTAACCGCCCGTGCACAGTCCGCCCAGCCCCACTTTTCGATCTGCCAGCCGCCGCAGCGCGGTCAGGAGTGCGGGGGAGACCGCTTCGCGGACGTTGATTCCTCCGCAGACAAACATAATGTCCACCCGTCCCATCTTATCCAAAGCCATGGTAGGCGAAAGATTCAGCCCGCCGCTGGCCTCTTCGGTACGTCCATCCAGACTCACCAGGAGCCATTCATAGATGTCCTGGCCCATCACACGATTGGCCATGCGTAACGGCTCGATCGCATTGGCCACCGCGATCAACGAGTAATTGGGCAGCGTTAGAAACGCGTACCTGCACTTCCTCAGTACAGCTGGGGATTCCAAACGCCCCTCCTCGCAAGATCCGACAAATTTCGGGCTGGTGAATTATGCCATTGTTCGGTCGCATTTTCGCAAGTGCCTGTCGCAATTGGCGTGCTGCCCGATTTTCAGCTGGTTACACTGCGGCAGGTATCTGCGTTTGGAGATCTAGCACGTGAAGACACATAGCCGCGTCGTGGTGATCGGCGGCGGCGTGGTGGGCGTCAGCACGCTGTACCATTTGGCTCTCAAAGGCTGGACTGATGCGGTGCTGCTCGAGCGCGCTGAACTGACGGCCGGCTCGACCTGGCATGCGGCGGGCCTGCTGCCGCTGTTCAATATGAGCTATACGGTGGGACAGCTGCACAAGTACTCGGTGGACTTGTACAAGCGTCTGCCGGCAGAAACGGGTCAGGACGTCAGTTTCCATGTCACCGGCAATCTGCGCCTCGCGACTTGTTCGCAACGCATGGACGAGTATCAAAAGTACTGCGGTACGGCCAACACCATCGGCGTGCCGTTCCAGATCATCGGACCTACCCAAGTCAAGGAGCTGTGGCCGTTGGTTGAATTGGGCGACGGCACGGGCACGGCCAAGATCGTGGGCGCGCTCTATCATCCCGATGACGGTCATATTGCGCCGGCAGATTTGACCATGGCGTTGCGCAAAGGGGCGCGATTTCGAGGCGCCGAGATTTACGAGCAAACTGAGGTCACTGCGGTCAAGCGCACGCCATCCGGCGAATGGCACGTGACGACGACCCGAGGCGACATCGTCGCCGAACATGTGATCTGCGCCACGGGAAATTATGCGCGGCAGACGGGACGAATGTTCGGGCTGAATGTGCCCTCGATTCCAGTCGAACATCAGTACATCGTTTACGACGAGTCAGAGGAACTGAAGGCGTATCGCAAAGCCGGAGGCCGGGAACTCGCGGTGCTGCGCGAATCGGACCAATCCTACTATTTGCGCGAAGAGCGTTTGGGATGGATCTTGGGACCCTACGAAGCCGGAGCCCCGGCCCGGTTTGCCGACGGCGTGCCGGACTGGTTCGGCAAGAATTTGTTCGAAGGAGATTTGGATCGCCTGCTGCCGCATATCGAAGCCGCCCAGCGGCGCGTGCCATCTTTGAGCAACTGCGGAATCAAGGACATCGTCAACGGACCGATTGCCTACACGCCGGACGGCAGCCCCTTGATCGGCCCCGCCTGGGGTGTGCGAAATCTCTGGCTCAATGAAGGTCATAGTTTCGGCATCACGGCGGCCGGCGGTTCGGGTTGGCAGCTCGCCGAGTGGATCACTGAAGGCGAACCGGGCATCGACATGATGGCGGTCGACCCGCGGCGCTACGGCCCTTATACCAGTAAGCGCTATGTGGTGCAGAAGAACGAGGAAACCTATCGCAATGTCTTCGTCATTCACTATCCCGACGAGGAACGGCCTGATGCCCGCCCAGCGAAAACCAGTCCGGTGTACGACAAGCTGAAGCGCATGGGCGCCGTATTCGGGCAGCGCTATGGCTGGGAACGCGCCAACTGGTTCGCGCCTCCGGGCGTAACCCCTGAGGATCGATGGAGCTTCCGGCGCACCAATTACTTTCAGCATGTGGGCCAGGAGGCCTTGCGCATCCGTCAGCAGGTCGGCGTCATCGATCTCACACCCTTTACCAAGCACGAAGTGACCGGGCCCGGCGCGGAAGCATGGCTCGACTCGCTGGTGGCCAACAAGGTGCCCGCCAAGATCGGGCGCATGTCGCTGTGTCACGCCCTCACCCGCCGAGGCGGCATCCGCTCCGAATTCACCATCACCAAAATCGCCGATCGACATTTCTATGTGGTGAGCGCGGGCGCCGCGGACCGTTACGACAGTGATTACTTGCTGCATAGCTTGCCAACCGACGGCAGCGTGACGTTGCGCAATACAACCATGTCTCGCGGCACCTTTGTGGTGGCCGGTCCGCGATCGCGCGATGTGTTGGCCAAATTGGTGGATGCGCCATTGGACAATGCGGCCTTCCCGTGGCTCACGGCTCAAGTGTGCGAGGTGGGCCTGGCCACGGATGTGTATGTGCTGCGAGTGAACTTCGTCGGCGCCTTAGGTTGGGAGCTGCACTTTCCGATCGAATATGCGCATCACTTGTTCGATGCCATATTCGCGGCCGGCGCCGAATTCAACATCGCTATGGCGGGCATGCGCGCCATGGAATCGCTGCGCATCGAAAAGTCGTATCGCATGTGGGGCAGCGACCTGACGCCCGACTACACGCCCTTTGAGGCCGGCCTAGACCGTTTCGTGCGGCTGAACAAAGGTGATTTCATCGGCAAGGGCGCCTTGGAAGCGCAGCTCGTCAAGGGCGTACCGCATCGATTCGTCACATTCGAAGTGCATGATGTCGGCGATGCCGATCCGCTCGGCAACGAGCCGTTATTCGATCTTGGGGGCAATATTGTCGGCCGCGCGACCGCCGGCTACTACGGGCACGCGTTGCAAAAGAGCTTAGGTTTAGGTTATATCCGTCCCGAACACGCCGCGGTCGGCAGCAAGATTCAAATTGAGATTTTAGGCGTGCGTCGCCAAGCGACCGTGCTGGTCGATTCTCCCTATGATCCGGAAAATAAGGACCTGCGCGCTTAATCGCGCGATGCATGCGCAAGCAAGCTTTCTCGGCGCTCTCGCTCATCTGGCGCGGCCTGTCGGGCCACCGCAGCTGGCAGCAGCAATGGCGCAAGCCTGAACCTAAGCCACAGTACGACGCCATCATCGTCGGCGGTGGTGGACATGGGTTGGGGACAGCTTTTTACCTGGCGCAGGAGCACGGTCTCAGCAAAATTGCGGTGCTGGAAAAAGGATGGATTGGGGGCGGCAACACCGGGCGCAACACCACTATCATCCGCTCCAATTATTTGTTCCATGAAAGTGCCGCGCTCTATGATCATTCGCTGAAGCTTTGGGAAGATCTTTCCCGAGTCTTGAACTACAACATGATGTTCTCGCAGCGCGGCGTCATGATGCTGGCGCACACGCTGCATGACATTCAGGTCATCAAACGCCATGTGCATGCCAACCGCTGCAATGGCGTGGACAACGAATGGCTCGATCCCGCACAGGCCAAGGCTTTTTGTCCGCCGCTCAACATTGAAGCCAATATTCGCTATCCCGTGCTGGGAGCGGCGCTGCAACGACGCGGCGGCACCGCGCGCCACGACGCGGTGGCATGGGGCTATGCGCGCGCCGCCGATGCCCTGGGCGTAGACATCATCGAAAACTGCGAGGTCACGGGTATTCGCCGTGACGCTGCCGGAGCCGTCGCAGGCGTCGAAACCACCCGCGGCACTATTCAGGCGCGCAAGGTCGGCGTGGCTGCGGCCGGCCATACCAGTGTCGTCATGCGCATGGCCGGCGTGCATCTGCCATTGGAAAGCTTTCCATTGCAGGCCTTGGTTTCCGAACCCATCAAGCCGATTTTTCCGTGCGTGGTGATGTCGAACACCATCCATGCCTACATCAGTCAGTCCGACAAGGGCGAGTTGGTCATCGGCGCCGGCACGGATGCGTATACCTCTTACACGCAGCGCGGCGCATTACACATCAATATGCATACGCTCGACGCGATCTGCGAATTGTTTCCGGAATTTCGACGCCTGCGCATGCTGCGCAATTGGGGCGGCATTGTCGATGTCACGCCGGACCGCTCTCCCATCATCGCCAAAACGCCGGTGCCGGGCCTGTATGTCAATTGCGGCTGGGGCACGGGCGGGTTCAAGGCGACGCCGGGGTCAGCGCACCTGTTCGCCTGGACTATGGCGCACGACGAGCCGCATCCGATCAATGCGCCATTCAGCATCGAGCGCTTCCGCGACGGCAATCTAATCGACGAGGCGGCAGCTGCGGCGGTGGCCCACTAACCCATGCTGCTCATACCCTGTCCTTACTGCGGCGAGCGTCCCGAGCTGGAATTTACCCATGGCGGCGAGGCGCACTTGGTTCGCCCCAGCCCTCCTGCGCAAGTTGATGATGAGACCTGGACGCGCTTTTTGTACATGCGCGATAACTTGAAAGGCGTCTACGCCGAACGCTGGCGCCATGCGCGAGGTTGCGGCCAGTTCTTCAATGCGCTGCGCGATACCACGACCGATCATTTCGTGGCCGTATACAAACGCGGCGAGCCTAAGCCGCCATGAAATTCCGAACTTCCGGCGGCGGCCGGATTGACCGCAAAGAGCTTCTGCCGTTCGTCTTCGACGGCCGGCATTATCAGGGGTATCGCGGTGACACGCTGGCCTCGGCGCTGCTTGCCAACGGCGTTCATTTGGTAGGACGTTCTTTCAAGTACCACCGGCCTCGCGGTATTTTCTCGGCGGGCGCGGAAGAGCCGAATGCGCTCGTCACGATCAGCCGCGATACGGCGCGCACCACTCCGAATCTTCGCGCCACGCAAGTCGAGCTGTACCGCGACCTGAACGCTTACAGCCAGAATCGCTGGCCAAGCCTTGAATTCGATGTCGGCCGCATCAACGATGCGCTGTCGGGATTTTTCCCCGCGGGCTTTTACTATAAGACGTTCATGTGGCCGCGCGGCGCTTGGAAGGCCTTGTACGAGCCGCTCATCCGCCGTGCCGCTGGCCTGGGCAGGGCACCGACACGGCCTGACCCGGATCGCTACGCACAGCGCTTCGCGCACTGCGATGTACTCGTCGTCGGGGCGGGCCCGGCGGGAATTGCGGCGGCACTGACCGCCGCCGATGCCGGCGCCCGCGTCATCCTTTGCGACGAGCAGTGCGAGCTGGGGGGTAGCCTGCTGTCGGATCCCGCGGTCAGCATCGATGGCCGACCTGCGGCGGGGTGGCTGGAAGGCGCGGCCGCAAGGCTCAGGCAGAACGCGCGAGTCACGCTGCTCCCCAGAACCACGGCTTTTGGCTACTTCCCGCACAATTTCATCGGACTGAATCAGCGTCTGACCGAGCACCTGGACAGTCCGCCGGATCATTTGCCGCGTGAACGCATGTGGCAGGTGCGCGCGCGCAGCGTCGTGCTGGCGACCGGCGCGCTGGAGCGACCGCTGATTTTTCCCGGCAACGACAGGCCTGGTGTGATGCTCGCCGGCGCTGCTCACACTTATTTGCATCGCTATGGGGTGCGTGTGGGCTCCAAGGCCGTCATTGTCGCGTGCGATGACGAGGCTTATCAGACCGCACTCGATCTGCAAGGCGCCGGCGTCGAAATTGCAGCGATAGCCGATGTCCGGGCCACTCTCGAGGGACCATGGGCGGCGGCGGCGCGCGGCGCCGGCATCAACATCAGCGCGCATTCAACCGTGCTCGACACGCGCGGCGACAAGCACGTCGACGGCGTGACCTTGGGCGTGATGCACAATGGATACCCTGCAAAGCGCTGGCACATCGAGTGCGATACCGTGCTGATGTCCGGCGGCTACACACCCAGCGTTCATTTATTCTCTCAGTCTCGCGGCAAACTCGATTGGAGTGAAACACACAAGGCCTTTATCCCCGGACGTTCAGCCGAAGCTGAACGATCTGCCGGTGCCTGCCGAGGCATCTATGGACTCAAACAGGTGTTGATGGATGGGGCCAATGCGGCAGCGCAGGTGCTCGGATTGGAGCCGCGAGCAGACCTTTACGAAGTCGAGACTGTGGAACGGCGGCACGGCTCGTTTCTCGGCGCGCTGCCTGGCGGGGCATCTCGCAAGAAAAGCTTCGTCGATTATCAACACGATGTCACGACTCGCGATCTTGCCCTGGCAACTCGCGAAGGTTTTCACTCCATCGAGCACGTCAAGCGCTACACCACCACGGGCATGGCCACCGATCAAGGCAAGACCTCGAATTTGAACGCGATGGCGATTGTGGCCGAAAAGCTTAAGGTTTCCATTCCGCAAGTCGGCCTGACGACCTTCCGCATGCCTTACACCCCGGTCACCTTCGGCAGCTTCGCCGGCGTCTCGCGCAAGGACCTGTTCGACCCGGTCCGCACGACCCCCACTCACGCTTGGGCGCGGGCGCAGGGCGCGCCTTTTGAAAACGTCGGACTGTGGAAGCGAGCGCACTATTTCCCGCGGGCCGGCGAAGACATGCACGCGACGGTGGCGCGCGAATGTCGAACGGTGCGCGACAGTGTCGGCATGTTCGATGCCTCGACTTTGGGAAAAATCGAAGTGACTGGTCCAGATGCGGCCGAGTTCATGAACCGCCTCTACATCAACAGTTGGTCCAACTTAAGCGTCGGGCGCACCCGATACGGCATCTTGCTGCGCGAGGATGGATTCATTTACGACGACGGCGTGGTCGCACGTCTAGCCGTCGACCGCTTTCACGTCACCACCACGACCGGCGGGGCACCGCGGGTACTGGCACTCATGGAGGACTACCGGCAAACCGAGTGGCCGCAACTCAAGGTGTGGCTGACTTCTACTACGGAACAATGGGCCGTGATCGCGGTGCAAGGGCCGCACGCTCGCCGGGTCGTCGAACCGCTGGTTGAAGGAATCGACATCGGGCCTCAGTCCTTTGCGCATATGAGCGTCGGCCGCGGCACCGTTTGCGGTCATCCCCTGCTGCTTTTCCGCGTGAGCTTTACGGGCGAGTTGGGGTTCGAGATCAACGTGCCATCCGAGTTCGGACTTGAAGTATGGGAAGCGGTGTATGCCGCGGGCGCGCAGTTCGGCATTGCGCCGTATGGCACTGAGGCCATGCACGTGCTGCGTGCCGAGAAGGGCTACATCATCGTCGGTCAGGAAACCGATGGCACGGCGACGCCGGATGATGCCGGATTATCCTGGGCCATCGGCAAAAACAAAACCGATTTTGTGGGGCTGCGCTCTTTGCAGCGTGCGGCCATGAAGAGTGCCAATCGCAAGCAATTGGTCGGCCTCAAGCCTAAGGATGGTCGTACCGTTCTTGACGAAGGCGCGCAAATTTCCGAACGGCCCGGGCAGCGTCCGCCGATGCCGGTCATCGGCCACGTCACTTCCTCCTATGCCGCCGCCACCGTTGGATTTCCCATCGCCCTCGCCATGATCGCGGGAGGCCGTGCGCGCATTGGCACCACCTTGTACATCCCCATGCCAAGTGGCGATATCGAAGTCGAAGTCGCCTCGCCGGTGTTCTACGATCCGGAAGGGGCGCGCATCAATGGCTGATACGGCCTGGATGCGTTTGAAGCCGCCGGCCTCGCGGCTGATCCTGCAGTGCGACGCGCCGGCGCGGGGCGCAGCTGCTAGCGTGTGGGGGGTGCCCTTCTCCGAGCAAAATTGCCGGGCACAATGCTACGGCGAACGCGCCACACTCTGGCTCGGACCGGATGAATACCTGATGTGGCAGGCCTCGCGCCATGCCGCGCTGCCGATCCAAGAACTTGAACTGGCACTGTCTACTTATCCGCATTCACTGGTAGATGTATCTCACCGCCAGTCGGCCTTGGAAATTTCGGGACGTCATGCGGCAACGATCCTTTCAGGGGCGTGTCCGCTCGATTTGGATTTAGACCGGTTTCCCGTCAACATGTGCACGCGTACGGTGCTTGCCAAGGCGGAAATCGTGCTTTGGCGCACTGCCCAGGAGGCGTTTCACCTCGAGGTTTGGCGTTCCTTTCTAAATTATGCGCAAGACCTCCTGACCGAGATCGGGCGCGAGTTCACGGATGCACCTTAAACGCTCATTCAACGCCTCACCCGGCAGATGGGACTGAGTCTTGAGTGAGGTAAACCGTCTAACTGATTGCTATTCCAGAATTTTAGGCCCCATCATTTTCCCGTTGCGTCCGCTCTGAGCTTGAGACAAGATAGGTCTGACGTGTCGCATCGCAACGATTGATCGCGTATTCAATGACGGCATAACAAAGAGGATTAGCACCGCGGCAACCTCGAAAAATTCTTAGGGGATGAACATGAACTCGAAGCTTTCATTGGCGATCGCCTCCATTTTGGGAAGCGTGTCATTCGGCGCATCCGCCGCCGATCAAACGGCCGGTGCCGATGTAAATTCCAGCGCCCTCGAGGAAATCGTCGTGACGGCAACTCGCCGCTCGCAAAGCATGCAAGACGTGCCGATTTCAATGCAGGCCTTCACTGGCCAAACTTTGCAGCAGCTGAACATTTCGACGTTCGACGACTACATTAAGTATCTGCCGAACGTGACATCCGCGAATAACGGCCCGGGACAGAATGAGATTTTCATGCGCGGCTTGAGTGCAGGCGCGCAGCCGAGCCAAGGCAGCGGATCAACGGGGCTGTATCCCAATGTCGCCATCTATCTGGACAATCAATCCGGCCAGCTTCCGAATCGCAATCTTGACGTCTATGCTGCCGATATAGATCGTATCGAAGTCTTAGAGGGTCCACAGGGCACGCTGTTCGGATCCGGCGCCGAGGCCGGCGCGATCCGCTACATCACCAACCAGCCTAAGCTCGATGTCACCGAGGGAAATGTCAAGGCGGGCTACGGGGTGACCGCTCACGGTGATCCGAACGCCAACGTGACGGCAGTGCTCAACCTGCCGCTGATTCCCAACACCCTGGCGGTGCGCGCCGTGATCTATGACGACCATCGCGGCGGCTACATCGACAACGTGCCGGCGACCTTTACGCGCAAGAACACCGATATCGGTATCCACTATGCGAACTTTCCGGCGGTCAATGGCGCATGCCCGGACGGCCTGCCGAATAGTGGTTTTTGTGTACCGCCCGGAAGTGCCTCCATCAACAATGCCACAGTGGCAGCCCGAGCCATCAATCCCGTCACGTACCAGGGAATTCGCGTCGAGGCCTTGTACAAGATCAACGATGACTGGGACTTTTTGCTCTCGCAGTCCTATCAGGACATGAATTCACAGGGCGTGTTTTATCAGCAGCCCAGTGCCTCCGACGGCGCACCGCTGCAGCCGCTCCAAGCAACGCTGTTCAACCCTGCCTTCGATAGGGACAAGTTCGAAAGCACCGCGTGGACGTTAAACGGCAAATTCGGCGATCTAAAGGCCGTCTATACCGGCGGCTACCTGGTGCGAAACGTCAATCAGGTGGGCGACTACACGAATTACGCACGCGGCTTCTATGCCGATTACTATCAATGCTACGGTGCCGGATCAGGGGACGCGGCACATCCCAATGCGACTTGCTTCTCGCCGAGCGCCGCCTGGCACTCGGTCGAGCGCAACACGCACCAGCAACACGAATTCCGTGTAAGCACGCCGGATGATTGGCGCTTGCGTGCCATCGCCGGCGCATATTGGGAGGACAACAAACTATACGACCAGACCGGATGGGGTTACAAAACGGTTCCTTCATGCACTGCGAACGTGCCGGCGGGCAGCCCGGGCAACGCGGGCTGTTTTACCAATGTCGGCACGGCTCCTGGCGCGACCGTCGTGAATCCCGGCATTCAGGGCGACAGCACCTCGTTCTATCAAGACACGGTGCGCGAGACCAAGCAAACGGCTTTCTTCGCATCCGTCGATTTCGGCATCATCCCCAAGGTGCTGACGATCACCGCCGGCACGCGTCATTTCCTCTTCCAGAACTCCTCGCGGGGCAGCGTCAGCGGCAGTTTCTTCTGTTTCGAACAGGGCGCACCGGCGGCGGGATGTCTCGGTACCAATTTCAATCTCAACGCGCAGAATCTGCGCAACAGCGAGTCGGGCTTTAAGAGCCGCGGCAACATTTCCTGGCACGTCACGCCGGATGTCATGCTGTATTACACCTACTCGCAGGGCTTTCGGCCGGGAGGCTTCAACCAGAATGGCGGTTCACTGCATGCCAACGGCACGGACGGTCTGCCGCAGTACGCAGTCCCCAGTTCGTACAAATCGGACGAACTGACCAACAATGAGCTCGGTTGGAAGACGGAGTTTTTTGACCATCGTCTGCAATGGAACGGAGCGGTATACAGGGAAAACTGGAACAACGTTCAAGTCGCCTTCTTCGATCCCGGTTTGGTCGGCAATATTTTCTACAACACCAACGGTCAGAACTTTCTCATCAAGGGTATCGAGACCTCGTTGGTGGCACGAGTTATCCCTGGGCTGACGGTGCAGGGTGCGGCATCGTGGAATCAAAGCCGGCAGACGAATTCGCCGGCGTTGATCGACAATAATCCGGCGAGCGTGAACGTCGGCAAACCGATTACGCAACTCTGCGACAGCACGGGCGCTAATTGCGGGCCGATCACCAACCCGTTCGGTCCCATCGGTTCTCCGAGCGCCAATGCGCCGCCGATTCAATTCAGCCTGCGCGCTCGATACGACTGGAATATTGCGGATTACAAACCGTTCATCCAAGTCGCCGCGACCCACACTGGTCATTCCTTTACCCAGGCGGGATCGAATCCGACCATTGCGCAAGCTGGAGGCATCACCACCGGCCGGTTGCGGTTCGAGAATCCCGCTTATACGACATACGATGCCTCATTCGGCGTGGCGAAAGATCCGTGGAACGTGATGGCCTACGTGGAAAACTTAAGCAACTCACACGCCAGCACGTTCACGAGCACCGACCAATTTATCGTCGAGGAGACGCCGCTGCGGCCGCGAATTATCGGCGTATCGTTGGGGTATAAATTTTAAGGCGGTTGGGGCGCCGTCGCCACCGGCATCGCGCACGGTGACGGTTGCAGTCACTCAGCGCTGTGAAGTTTGCCAATTTGCCGCCGCGTAATACGGCACGTCCTCCGGCTCTGCTAAGCCTCGCCCAATGATGTGATCAGCGGCTTTTTCCGCCAGCATGATGGTGGGTGCATTCAGGTTGCCGGTAGTCACTGAAGGCATGATGGACGAGTCCACGACTCGCAGGTTCTGCAGGCCGCGCACGCGGGTCTCGGGATCTACCACCGCTGTTGGATCTTCCAGCGCGCCCATCTTGCATGAGCAGGACGGGTGGTAGGCGCTCTCGGCCTTTTCGCGTATGAAGGCATCTATCTGCGCATTGCTTTGCACCGCATCACCGGGCTGTAATTCACGGCCACGGTAGCGGTCAAAGGCGCGTTGCGCAAAGATCTCTCGAGTCAAGCGCACGCAGGCACGCATCTCGACCCAGTCCTCGGGATCGCTCATGTAGTTGAACAAAATGCGCGGCTTGTCGAGCGGTTCGCGCGAGCGCAATCGTACCCAGCCGCGGCTCTTGGAGCGCATCGGTCCCACATGCGCCTGGAAGCCGTGTTCTTGCGCCAAGCTCGACCCATCGTAAGCCACCGCCATGGGCAGGAAGTGATATTGAATATCGGGATAAGGGACGCCAGGGCGGCTGCGGATAAAACCGCAGGTTTCAAAGTGGTTGGTGGCACCGAGCCCGTCCTTGCGCAGCAGCCAGCGAGCCCCTATCAACGCCCGGCTGACATTATTGATCGATGAGTAAAGAGTGATCGGTTCCTTACTTGCCACCTGGAAATAAAACTCCAAGTGATCCTGAAGATTCTCCCCCACGCCCGGTAAATGCTGCACAACCTCGATACCGTGCTCGCGCAGTTCCGCTGCGGGGCCCACACCGGAAAGTTTCAGCAGTTGCGGAGAATTGATGGGCCCGCAGCTCAATATCAATTCGCGCACGACCCGCACGCGGTGCAAAGCGCCGCCCTGCGTATACTCCAGCGCGACGGCACGCTTGCCTTCGAAAAGGATTCGCGTCGCCAGCGCGTGGGTCAACACCTTGAGATTGGCGCGCCGCATGGCAGGCCGCAGATAGGCAGTCGCAGCGCTCCAGCGCCGTCCGCCTCCGACAGTCATATCCATGCGGCCGAAACCCTCTTGCTGATAGCCGTTCACATCCGCGCTACGCGCATAGCCCGCTTCGGCGGCCGCCGCCAGCCAGGCTGCGTGCAAAGGATTACGGGTAGAGCCGTAGCGAGTGCGCAGCGGACCGCGATCGCCTCGGTATCGGTCGCCGCCCTCCTCGCGCCGCTCGGCACGCTTGAAGTACGGCAATACGTCGCGGTATGCCCAGCCGCTCGCGCCCTGTGCCAGCCAGCCCTCAAAATCCTGCGGATTGCCGCGGATGTACACCAAGCCATTGATCGACGACGAACCGCCCAGCACCTTGCCACGGGGCGTATGCATGCTGCGCCCGTTCAAGTGCGGCTCGGGTTCAGTGTGGTAGAACCAATTGTACTTGGGCATATTCATCGGAATGGACAGCGCCGAGGGCATCTGAATGAAAATCGAGCGGTCCGAGCCCCCGAACTCCAGTACCAGTACCGTGCTGCGGCCATCCGCGCTCAAGCGGTCGGCCAGTACGCAGCCCGCAGAGCCCGCGCCGACGATGATGAAATCGAACTGTTCCTCGTGGGTCATCAGTAAGGCGCGTCTACGTCGCCCTTGGCGACGTAGACGCTTTTCAGCTGTGTGTAGTGTTCGATCGCGGTGCGGCCGTTTTCCCTGCCCAAACCAGATGATTTGACGCCGCCAAAGGGCAATTCGATCGGCGTCACATTGTAGTGATTGATCCAGCACGTGCCGGCTTGCAAGCGAGCGATGACACGATGGGCACGCGCGAGATCGTTGGTGAACACCCCGGCCGCCAGCCCAAATTCGGTATCGTTTGCGCGATCGATGACGTCCTGTTCGTCTTCGAACTCCAGCACCGACATCACCGGACCAAAGATCTCCTCGCGCACAATGCTCATATCATCGCGGCAATTGTCGAACACGGTAGGAGCGACAAAAAATCCCTTGGCGAGTTCGCCGCTCACCACTCGTGAACCACCAGTCAAGATTCGCGCTCCCTCGGCGCGGCCGCGCTCGATATAGGAAAGCACTTTGCGCATGTGCTGCTCAGAAATGAGCGCGCCCACCTGTGTGTCGGGGTGCAAGGGGTCGCCAATTCTCATCGCATTGACACGCATTACCAGGCGATCGAGAAACGCCGCTTTGATAGCCCGGTGAACGAACACCCGCGTGCCGTTGGAGCATACCTGCCCGGAGGAGAAAAAGTTAGCGAGTAGCGCACCCGCAACGGCATTGTCTAACTTGGCATCCTCAAAGATGATCAAGGGAGACTTGCCGCCAAGTTCCAGCGTGACCTGTTTCAGCGATCGTGAGGCATCCGCCATCACGTGTTTGCCGGTACCGACCTCGCCGGTGAGCGACACTTTGCGGATATGCGGGTGGGCGGTGAGCAGGCGTCCGGTGTCGCCGAAGCCCTGCACGACATGAAAGACGCCCTTCGGCAACCCAGCTTCGAGCAGAATTTCTTCGAGCTTCACGGCGGTGAACGGCGTCAGCTCGGCCGGTTTGAAGATCATGGCGTTCCCGCAGGCAAGCGCCGGCGCCGCCTTCCAGCAGGCGATTTGCAAGGGATAATTCCAGGCGCCGATCCCGGCGACGACGCCCAAGGGCTCGCGCCGCGTGTAGCCGAAGGCCTGCGTGCCTAAGTCGATGTACTCGCCGCTCAAGGTTTGCGCCACACCCGCAAAGTATTCAAAGCAGTCAGCCCCCGACACCACGTCCACCACGCGCGTCTCCTGAATGGGCTTGCCCGTGTCGCGGGTTTCAAGCTCGGCGAGCTCATCGTTGCGCGATCGCAGCAGCTCAGCTGCCCGGTGAAGTACTCGACCTCGCTCCACCCCGGAGAGTGCCGCCCAACCGCGCTGCGCGACCACGGCCGCCGCCACCGCTGCATTGACCTGTGTCCTGCCTGCGACGCTGACAAGCCCCAAGACCTCACCCGTGGAAGGATTGATGGAAGCAAATTGCTCTCTCCCGGCGCTTGATTTGGGTACGTCTGAGAATTCAGCACCCGGCCCCGGCGCCGTCAACGCAGCCTTGAGCCGTCCATCGACAAAGTCGGCCAGCAGAGCTCGCGCACTTTCGCTGTCTGCTTCTCGCCACCCCGAGAGCGCGGCCCGCAGCCAGACCCCATCAATCATGGCGGCAATCATCGCCGCCAGACTATGCGCTTCCTCTCGCGCTACCAGCTTACCCAACGAATTGCGCAGGTTGCTCAAGGTTCGTCTTTGGTAAACCGACTGAATGCGCTTCAGACTCTCCACGTGCAAAACCTGACCCCAAAAGGCCAGCCACGCACTCCCCGTGCGCTGGTCGAATTCCTCCGGGGCGAGATTGGCGTCGATGATGGCTTGTATACGCCCCCGGGGCGTCCCCACCAGGCGCAGTCTCGATCGCACCTGGATGCCGACGCGACGCGCCAGCGAGCGAAATGCCGCCTCCAATAAACCATCCTTGTCATCGAAGTAGTGCGCCACGAGTCCGGGCGATACCCCGGCGCGTGCGGCAATTTGCGCAAGTGTCGTACCCACAAAGCCGACTTCCGCTAGGCTATCAATCGTCACCTCGACGAGTTGACGACGCCGCATCTCCTCGACTGGCTCAACCATGCCTTCAGCGGGCTGTATTGCGGGAATGTTCAATTCGAAGAACCTGTGCCACGGACCTGCTGCATTGGACGCCCCACCGGCTTTATGTCTAAGATGGCCGGCGCAAGATTTATACGTTTTATTTCAAATACTAGGGATACTTTGGTGAGTTGCAGGGATACCTTGTTAAATGCTCATTCAAAACCCAGCAATCGCGTGCAATCATGCGGCCGTGTCTCAGCCACGGTCAACCCCCCGTTGAGGCTTGCTCGGCGCAACTTGCTGGTCGTGGTGGCGCTGCTGATCGCCCATTTTGCAGCAGTGCCCAGCGCCCAAGGCCAAATCCCTGCCGTTAAAACCGATCCTGAATCGTGTCGGAATGTGCGCCTCTCCGATGTTGGCTGGACCGATGTGACGGCGACCACGGCCATCACGGCCGAACTGCTGAAGTCCATCGGTTACTCGCCCAGCATCACGGTGCTGTCGGTTCCGGTGACTTTCGCTTCGATACACAACAACGATATCGACGTGTTTCTTGGCAATTGGATGCCGGCCCAAGAAGCCGACCGCGCCAGTTATGTGGCGGACGGCTCGTTGGAAGTACTCGGCCCAAACTTAAGTGGCGCGCGCTATACCCTTGCGGTGCCTGCGTACGCCTTTGAGGCGGGGCTACGCGAGTTCAAGGATATTCAGCGTTTCGCGGCGCCGCTCAACAGTGCTATTTATGGAATTGAGCCCGGCAACGACGGCAATCGTCTCGTCCTCAAGATGCTCAAGCAGAATTCATTTGGCTTGGGTGATTTCAAGCTGATCGAATCGAGCGAGCAAGGCATGCTGGCACAAGTGGAGCGCGCCATCCATGATCACCAACCCGTGGTGTTCTTGGCCTGGGAGCCGCACCCGATGAACATGCGCTTCAAACTTAAGTACTTGGGCGGCGGCGATGAGATATTCGGGCCCAATTATGGCGGTGCCACCATTTATACCGTCACCCGCAAGGGGTATAGCGAGTTGTGTCCCAATATGGGGCGATTGCTTAAGAACTTGAAATTCACGATTGGCGGCGAACAAGCAATGATGTTTGCCATTCTCGACCGTCACGAAACGCCGGAGGCCGCGGCGAGTGCTTGGCTCAAGGCCAATCCCGATACCGTAAAAGACTGGCTGGACGGCGTGCTGACGTTGGATGGCAAACCGGCCGCCGGCACGCTCGCCCAGACGGTGCGAGCGCCGCGCTCGAGCGGATTCGAATCCTGGATCACTGGACATAAGATTCCGGTAGGTGACTGGATGGCCGTGGCCATCGATTACGTTAAGGCTCACGGCACTTACTTCTTCGACGGGATATCCGTGGTTATTCGCGGCATTGTGGGTGGTGTGAATTCGGTGCTGCGGGCGCTGCCCGCGCCCGCCTTGATCGTCGCCTCGGCCATTCTAGCGTGGGGATTGCGGCGCTCGTTAGCCCTCGCCGCCTTCGTTGCCGTAGCGCTTCTGTTCATTTTGAATCAAGGCTACTGGGCCGCCACTCTGGAAACGCTCGCCCTGGTGACGGTAGCGACGCTGGCATCCGCAGCAATCGGAGTGCCGCTCGGAATTGCGGCCGCTCATCGCCCTCGGCTATTTGCGGCACTCCGGCCGGTGCTGGACTTGATGCAGACCCTGCCCACGTTCGTGTATCTCATTCCCACTCTCGTGCTATTCGGTCTTGGCGTGGTGCCCGGATTGATATCCACTGTGATTTTTGCGCTGCCGGCGCCTATTCGCCTGACGCACCTGGGCATATCGTCGGTGCCGAAGCCGCTCATTGAAGCGGGGGAAGCCTTTGGCGCGACCCCGTTGCAACTGTTGTGGAAAGTCGAACTTCCGAGTGCCGCTTCGACGATCATTGCCGGCATCACTCAGTGCATCATGCTGAGTCTGTCGATGGTGGTGATTGCCGCTCTGGTGGGCGCCGGGGGCCTTGGCGTGCCCGTGGTACGTGCGCTGAACTCGGTGCAAGTGGGAATGGGATTTGAGGCCGGCTTTACCATCGTGCTACTCGCCATCATTTTAGATCGCGTCAGCCGGCCCAAGGAACCAGGAGCCACGCGATGAGTGCCGAACTCCCGCTAAATTCCGCCATGGAATTTCGGAAAGTGGATATTCTGTTTCCCAATCCCGGCCGCGATGCACGCAAGAACATGCGCGAGGCTCTGGCCGCGCTCGATGCCGGCGCCACCCGCGCGGATATCCAGAATCGATATGGCGCCATCGTAGGGGTCGCGGACGCCAATTTGAGCGTCGCGCGCGGCGAGATATCCGTGCTCATGGGGTTGTCCGGCTCGGGTAAGTCGACCTTGCTGCGCGCCGCCAATGGCTTGAATCCAGTGACGCGGGGCGCTGTGCTGGTGCGCGACGGCGACTCCTCGATCGACGTTGCCGATTGCGGCCGATTGCAAATGCGCCGCCTGCGCCGCGAAAGAGTGGCCATGGTGTTTCAGCAGTTTGGTCTGCTGCCCTGGCGCACGGTGCGAGAAAACGTGGGCTTTGGGTTGGAATTGCGCGGCGACGGCACTGCAAAGCGCAAAGTCATCGTCGATGAGAAACTGGAACTGGTCGGTCTTACCCAGTGGGCTGAACGTTACGTCAGGGAACTATCCGGGGGCATGCAGCAACGTGTGGGTTTGGCCCGCGCGTTTGCAACGGACGCTGACATCCTGTTGATGGACGAACCCTTCTCGGCTCTTGACCCGCTGATCCGCGGTAAGTTGCAGGACGAACTGCTGCAACTTCAGGCGCGGGTCAAAAAGACGATTTTGTTCGTCAGTCACGATTTGGACGAAGCGCTGAAGCTCGGTGATCATATCTCGATCCTGCAAAACGGCCGAATCATCCAAACCGGAACCGCCGAAGACATCGTCTTGGCTCCCGCGGACGAGTACGTTGCTGAGTTCGTGCACCACATGAATCCGCTGACCGTGCTGACCGGCAGCATGATCATGCAGCGGCGCGAGCAATTGCGCGGCGACGGGACCGTGGTGTGGCTCGATGCCGCGCGTCGCTACCAGCTTTCGCTGAACGCGACCGATGAGCTCGTGGGATTAACGCTGGACGGCGTGGCACATGAGCTGAGACAGGTTCGCGAGGATGTGGATTGCGGGCTTTCCGCGCCCGGATTGGTGGCCGTGCCGGCCTCAATGTCTCTTAAATCCATCATTCAACTGCGCCACCTCTCGGGCCACCCCATACTGGTCGTCGAAGAGGGCAAGCTGCTTGGCGTTTGCGGCGAGAATGAGATCATTCGCGCCCTCGCAGGCAGGTAGTATTTGCAGCGGCGCCGTGCGGATGATCAGTTTACTGTCGTACTAACGGGCCTCGACGCGATGCCGTTGGCCACGACGACGAGCGAACTTGCGCCCGTTTCTGCACCGCTCGGAACGTCGAACAAGGTGGAGACGATTGTGCTGCCGGTCGCGACCCCCATGCTGCTGTGGCCGTGTGTTCGCGCATAGATAACACGTCCGGACGCGTTATTCGTGATGCGCACGAGAGGATAATTGGTGGCAGTGTTGAGTTCGTCGCCAAAAGCGGCGGCCTGCGACAGTCCGTTGAACTGCATGCCTGAAATCGTGTATGTCGAGCCGCGCGTGATGCTTGCCGCAGCATTGACTATCGTGGGGGCCCAGGCCGGATTGGGACTGCCGTTGCCGCTGTAGATGCTGGTGACGCCACCGGTCACCAGCGCCTGACCATTGGGCAGGGGCAAAACGAAATACCGCGTATTGCCGCCGTTATTTGGCAAAGCTCCAGTGATCGACAACGAGGCGCCGTCGTATTCGTAGAACGTGCCTGAGTCAGCGGCGATCAGCACATGACCTGAGGGCAGCAAGGCGGCGCTCGCATCGGCGGTGTCGTCGCCGGGGCGAAAGTCCGGTCCTGCTCTAAAGCTGCCCGAGTCCGCGGATGTCGGCCCGGGAGTGTAAATTGCGGTGTGAGCGGCCACTCCGTTAACCGCGGCACCCGTAGCGAATACCGTGCCATCGGGTAGCAGAATGGCGGGCCCGATCTCTCCCGGCGGGAAGTAAGTGCCCGCTGGACCCGGACCGTATGTCACACCGCCGACCACCTGACTCGGTGCTGGCCCGTAGGTTAAGCCGCCGGGTGTTGCCGAAGGCGATGTCAGCCCCACCGGGGTATTGCCGTCGCTGTACCACTGAGCGGCGATCGGGTCGTAATGTTCGGCGTGACGCGGATTGCCAACATCGATCGTGAAGACGTCACCGCTGGGCAACAAAGTCCAACCTTCCTCGGCGAAATCGTCCGCCTTTCCGGTGGAGGGCACCGAGGCCCAAGTCAAGTTGACGGGATCGAGGCGCCACATAGTCCGCCCCAGTTTTGTTCCGAAAACGAAGCGACCGTCGGGCAACACAGCCGAGGGCGGGTCGCCAATATAGTCAACCCCCGGCGGTGCGCCGATCATCGTCCAGCGCCCGGCAACAGGATCGTACACGGCTGACATGTTAGTCAGGCCACTGGGCGCGAACGGCAACCTGTAAACGTTTTGGTTATATTCGCCGCCGACGAACAGCACCCGGCCATCGGCGAGAACGACCTGCGCGCCATCGGCAGGTGCGTATCCAGCAGGCGGGCTCGAAAGACGACGCCACGTGCCGTTGACGTAGTCGCCGTGCGAGTCAGGCATCAGATTGTAGAACACACCGGCATCGTTGATTGACTGCATCATGATGCTGCCGTCCGTCAGTAACAGACTCAGAAAACCGAGTTCAGGCGGCTGATTGACGAGAGGCGTGAACGGCACAGTGCTGCAGGTGACTGCCACGTTCGTCACATTGGCGTTGCCGACGGTGCCGGAACCGTTCGTCACAACACAATTCTGGGTGGGCAAGGATGGTTGCGTGGCGACCGTCACTGCATAAACGGCGCCGCTCGGGAGACTCGCGGAAAACGTGAATGCACCCGGCGCGGCTACCGCGAGATTGACGCTCCCATTGTTCTGCAGCACCAGACCAGATCCGGTGACTCCGGAGACCGTGCCGCCGATCGTGTAGGTCGTCATCGGCGTGGATGAACCGCCGCCGCCACCGCCGCATGCAGCAACAAACAGCACAAGAGTCAATGCGAGCGTCGTTTGCGCGGATTGATGAGGCCATGGACTTCTTGTCACGTGGCAAGTTCCGCGGGGTCGGTTCGTCCCGCGCTAATGACGCATATTTTTTCAAAGCATGCCGATTTGTCTGCGGAGGGCGCGTTACCGCCGCAAGCGGCTTCATTTTCAAACGCAATCTTGCGGCCATCACGCCCGTTCATAGTATTCTGCCCTCCTGATTTCTTACCATTCAACGTACCAGGAACCGCGGGAACATGATTGCATATAGTGTGGATACCGTGCTCAATCGACTGCGCCGGCACCTGCGACTTCGGTTTGCGGTTTGCGCTCTCATTGGAACTTGGCTAATTGCGATAGCGCCCGCTGCATATGCAGAGTCGAAGGCCTTAACAGCCGCGCTCAAAGTTTATATTTCAGTGGATATGGAAGGCGTCGCCGGCGTCGTCACCGCGGACCAGTTGGCGCCTGGCGGATTCGAGTACGAACGATTCCGCCGTTTCATGACCGATGAGGCGCTTGCGGCGATTCGAGGCGCCAAAGCGGCGGGAGCCACGGAAGTGGTAGTCAGCGATTCGCACGGCAACGGCGAGAATCTGCTGATCGAATTGTTCCCGAAGGATGTGCGAATTGTGCGTTCGTGGCCGCGGCACGGCGAAATGATGGCGGGTCTGGATTCGAGCTTCGGCGCTGCTCTTTTTATCGGCTATCATGCTTCCACGACAAATCCGAACGGCGTGCGCGCTCACACTATTTCGAGCGCCCATTTCACACGCGTTGCGCTAAACGGTACCGCGGTAACCGAAGCGGAGTTGAATGCGGCGTTCGCCGGCGCGCTCGGCGTTCCTGTCGTGTTCATTTCGGGGGACGATGCAGCGGTGAAGGAGGTCACGATGCGCCTCGGCGGCATGGAGTCGGTGATCACCAAAAAAAGCCTGGGATTTCATGCCGCGGAGTCGCTCACGCCTGCCGCTGCGGTCGAACAAATATATCAGGGCGCGCTCTCTGGCATCTCGCACCGGGAGCAACGAAAGCCTTATGTCCTTCAGACCCCCATCACGTTGGAAATTTCCTTTAAGAGCTATACGTCCGCCGAGATTGTGAGTTATCTACGCTCGGTACAGCGATCAGACGCTCACTCGATTCGCTTCGTGGGTAAAGACATGGCCGAAGTAATGGATTTCATCGTTTTTTTAAACTATTACAACCCAGAGATGGCGCCATAAGTTCGCCGCAACACTGGCTGTTATTGAGCCGGATTGCCGCAAGCTGAGGCTCGGCGGAGCAACAGTGTCCTCTCGCGCGTGTTTTGCGCCATTGCGGCCGCCCGCGAGAACTCGGCCTGGGCTTCTTCAAAGCGCCCGAGCTTTTCAAGCAAATCGCCGCGCACGCTCGGCAGCAGATGATAATCCTTGAGCCGCGACGCACCCGTCAAAGTGTCCACCGCATCCAAGGCTGCCGCAGGCCCGAAAGCCATCGACACGGCGACGGCGCGATTGAGTTCAATGACGGGCGACGGGATAAGCTGCGAGAGCGCATCGTAGAGCGCAACGATTTGAATCCAATCCGTCGCCGCAGCCGTGGATGCCCGTGCGTGACAGGCGGCGATTGCGGCCTGCAGCGCGTAAGGCCCGAGCGCACCCATCAGCGAGCGCGCTCGCTCGAGCGCCGCAAGGCCCCGCCGAATGAGCAACTGATTCCAGTTCCCGCGATTCTGTACCATGAGCAGGATCGGCTCGCCCGCCCTGTTGGTCCGCGCGCCAATGCGGGAAGCTTGCAATTCCATCAACGCCACCAGCCCGTGCACTTCGGATTCTTGAGGCAGCAATTCAGCTAGAATCCGACCGAGTCGCAGCGCTTCCTCGCACAAAGCGGGCCGCATCCAGTCGTCCCCCGCGGTGGCCGCATAACCTTCGTTGAAGATCAGATAGATAACTTCGAGCACCGACACGAGCCTGGCCGCCAGATCGTCGATGCCGGGCACCTCGAATGGAATCTGCGCTTCGGCCAGTGTGCGCTTCGCGCGCACGATGCGTTGACCTATGGTCGCCTCGGGCGCCAGGAAGGCGCGGGCAATCTCCGCGGTGCTGAGGCCTCCTAACATGCGCAGCGTGAGCGCTGTGCGCGCCTCGGTTGAGAGCACCGGATGGCAAGCAATAAACACCAAGCGCAGCAGATCATCGCCGATGTCATCATCGGCCGCTTGCACAGGGTCCAGTGCGCTTGATCCGACGAGCTGTGTCTCGTGCGCCAATGTTTCATGTTTGCTCTGGACGAGTTTGCGGCGGCGCAGCTCGTCAAGGGCCCGATTCTTGGCCGTCGTCATGAGCCACGCACCCGGCTTACCCGGAACGCCAACCTTCGGCCACTGCTCGAGCGCGCTGACCAAGGCATCCTGTGCGAACTCCTCCGCGAGTCCGACCTGATGGAGCATCCGAGCCAGTTTTGCAATGATTTTGGCTGATTCCATGCGCCACACTGCCTCAATTGTTCGGTGTACAGACGAAACAGTCATTCGGGCGCTGAACCGTCAAACGAAGCAGGGGCCAAGTTCACGCACCTCCACCGTCGCCCATGTCGCCGCCGGACATTCTTGAGCCAGGGCCATGGCTTGATCGCGGGTCTCACAGGTCAACAGAAAAAATCCCCCAACCATCTCTCTGGCTTCCGCGAATGGACCATCAACGATAGTCGTCAGATTCTCTTGCACGCGCACGCGTGACGCGTCGCGCTCCGACATCAGCGACTGCGACATGGTCAGCAGACCGCGCGCCTTCAGATCGGCGCTGAAGCGAAGCATGCGATCGTACAGATCACGCCCCTCCGCCTCGGTCCGTGACTGTCGCTGTCCAACCGGTTCCACAATCAACAATGCATACGCCATGGCCGCCTTACCCTCCCTTCCCTACACTTACTCAGAATTTGACGCAAAGCGAAACCTCGAACTCCCTCATCGAGAGGTGGAACTTCGAATGGCGTCTCGTTGGCGATTTTCCTGCACACTTAGTTCAGGGGTGAACTCAGCGCCGAAATCTGCAGCCTCGAACACCGGGCGAATCTCGATCACCGCTTCTGCCGAATCCGGATGGGGATTGGGACAACGCTTGACCCATTCGACCGCCTCATCGATGGATTTGACCTGCCACAGCCAGAAACCGGCCAGCAGCTCCTTGGTCTCAGTAAAGGGTCCATCCAGCACCGTTCGTTCCTCGCCCGAGAGCTGCACGCGCTTGCCGCGAACGCTCGGATGGAGGCCTTCCCCGGCCAACATTACGCCCGCTCTGATGAGTTCCTGGTTGAACTCTCCCATCGCCGTCAAAAGAGCCTTGCTCGGCATGGCTCCCGCTTCACTCTCTAGACTCGCTTTGACCAAAACCATGACTTTCATCGATTTTCCCCTCTGAGGTAATCGTCAGCCCGCATGAGTTCACGCTCTGCAATTGGCCCATGACAATAACGACGTACGAGCATGAGCGATTTCGACAAACGTCGGAGGTCGCGGTCGGATTTGGGCAAGTTCGGGATATGGGGACATGCGTTATGTTTATTGCAATCCCGACTGATCAAGTTCGCCCGGGCCTCAATCAGCGAAGACAGGCGTTCACTAATCGGGTTGCCAAGATTCGCCGCCCGCACACTTACAGATTCTGTAAAGTCGTCTCGGCAGCGTCTGTGTCTGCTCCATTTCAAGATCCGAGCATAGTTTGCGGGCGTCCGTTTCCTCTCGCTCGAATAGCTCGTCGCCGGAACTATGCCGACCGGGAGTATCGCTCCACTGCACGAAACCGCAAGTTGGCAGGTGTACGCTCGTTTGGCGGATATATGTGCTATTGCGAACGCGATATAACGGCATGGTTGCTATCGTGGGGATTGCAGCCATGACCTGCGTGATGCGACAATCTTAACCATATGAAGTAAGTTCATACGGTTGTAGCTTATCCATCGCTTCAACCCACGTCAAAATTGAGCAGGTTTTCGGACGTGAGACTGAAGGCACTGTCGCTGATTTGCGTCGTTGATCCAACAATATCCCGCGAATGCGGCGTTCTCTGACATACATCACAATATAACTACACCATATTAATGCCGCAGTCATGCGGGCTGCCATCAAGATTGATCCAGATTGAACGAAAAAGTACCTATGAACGAAAGCGCCGACCTCGCCGATTTGGCGGCTGATCTGAGACTCGAATTGCAACAATGCTTCGACGCTCTTGTTATGGGCGACACCAACGAAGTCGAGTTCGTGGAGGCGGTGCGTGGCAAATTTGACGAGGACGAGCTCGCGGATGCCATCGGGGTTCAGCTTCGCCTTTCGCCGGAATCCAAACCCAGACTGATGGCCGTGGTTGAGCGCCTTGCAAGCGAAGGACAATTCTCACCCGCAAATGTTTGTTTTTTGGAGGCCATGGCCGATGAGGCTCCAACTCGCGATGACAACCCAACCATAGAGGTGAAACACGCCACCGCGAATGCGCAGTCTCCGTCTGCCCTAAACAACCAGCCCCCGGAAACAATAGAAATCGGCCGCGTACTTCGCGAGCGATACGTGATTGAGAAACGGATTGGCAGCGGCGGCAAAGGTACGGTGTTCAAGGCCTTGGATAAGTATCGCTCCAGCCTTCCGGCTGAGCTTCAGTATGTGGCCATCAAAATTCTCCACGGGACGACCAAGGATCGGGAAGCCATGGTTGAATCGCTGCGGCGCGAACTATATTGCGCGCAGATGTTGTCGCACCGAAATATCGTCAACGTTTTTGAACTTGACCGCGACGGTGAACTGGACTTCTTCACGATGGAGTTGCTGGAAGGCGAGTTGCTGAGCAACGTACTGGCTAGATTTGAATCGCAAGCGATGCACCGTCCACACGCTTGGGCGATCATCCAGCAGATTGCCGCGGGACTGGAGCATGCCCATGGCCGCGGCGTTGTTCACGGCGATCTTAAGCCGCAAAATATCGTCGTCACCCACGCTGGCGAAGTCCGCATACTTGATTTTGGGGCTTCCGTCTCAACCAAGCAGGAAGCCAATCACCCCGACCCGAAACCGGCCGCGTCGGCGACACCCGCGTATGCGTCGTGCGAAGTGTTGGCGGGGCGCACAGCCGACCCGCGTGACGACCTTTATTCCCTCGCCTGCATCAGTTACGAGTTGCTTTCAGGCAACCATCCCTTTCAACGCCGACGCTCCACCGAAGCGCGAGACTTTGCCGTGGTTGCGACCCGCCCGCGGGATTTGACGGGAAGACAATGGAAAATGCTGACCAAGGGGTTGTCATGGCATCGAGGAGGCCGCTCAATATCGGTGCGGGATTGGGCAAACAGATTAAGCCCCGACGGCGACGATTCGCAGGCGCTACCTGGCGCGACCGAGCTCAAGCCCATTCGCGCGAGCAATCCACGATCTGGATTGCTTTTTAGGGTTGCTGCGGTATCTGGCGTATTGGCCGCGACAGTCGCCGCGTCGATTCTCTATGTACGCACCGGGCATGGAAGTTTCGGGGGCGCCGTTTCCTCGGCTCAGGCTGGTGGCCGGAGCAACGCGGAGTCGCCCACAAGTTCGGGTGCGAACAATGCCGGCTTGATGACCTTGGCGCCAGACAGTATGGCGGCACCCGCCACGCAGTCTTCGACAGCGGTATCAAAGCCGGGCGACGGCCGCGTCAGAGCTGCTGCTGGCAGGCGTCCTCTCGCGGTTTCCGTCAGGGAATATGAAGCTCGGCCCGGAGAGCGTTTTGCGGAAATTCGTGTGCACCGATCGCACCCCACACCAACCGACAGCCCCTTTGTGTGGTGGACCGAGGCGGCTTCGGCGCAACCGGGCGTCGACTATGTCGATCAGGCGAAGGTCACCCAGTCCTTTCCGAAAGGTAAGAGTTCAACCAGCTTCTTTATAAAACTCCTACCGAAGCCCACCAGGTCTCGGCCAGAGGTGTTTTATATCGCCATCGGTGAACCCGGCGGCGGCCCGTCGTTGGGGCAAATCAGCCATACAGCAGTGTGGCTGCCTTCCAACGGACACGCGTCTTGACTGCAAAGAAATGCCCGCGCGATTATCTATATTTGGGATGACAATAGATTCGTAACTGATTGTTTTGTCGGCGATTTTTTTAGCAATTTCGGTGTTTGATCAAGCGGCTACGATGCCTCGCTAGTACACGCCCCAATTGAACTGAAAGACCGGGCCGTTCCAACTCTCATTCTGTATGTCTAGCTCACGGATCTCCGAGACCGCTGCGTCGTCGCGAATCGTTGTGCGCCAGAACGCCTGGGCTTTGATATTTTTCCGCGCCACAGCCACTTCCCATGAGCCGGGGTAGGCGGTGAAAATCTGTTCGGCGGCGCTGCGCCCAACGCCCTGCCCTCGATGCTTGCGGAGAATAAAAAACTCACCGATGCTGCGGTCGACGGACGTTGCGGAGTGGATGTGATCATTAATCAGGCAAAAACCCGCGAGAAGACCGCTGTGCCGGATAAAAAATGCCATCCAATTGGGCCGACACCAATAGTTGTGCAAGGGATAATCCTCGAACCTGCCAAGGGCATTGAGATTACCTCGCGGGGTTCCGGCCCATAATTCCGAGAAATCGTGCGTGTAGAACTGGATAAGATTTTGTAAGACTGGCTCCTCTGTCTGCGTCACTCTAAGGAGTTGCGCGCTCATGGAAGCTCTGCACTGTAGGACGTTAGCCGACGCTCGCTAACGCAAGCAATCACTTTACCGATCAGCGTTTGGGGGCCATGCTCATGCAATGACGCAAACTTCAGTTCGAAGGAATGACGCTTGAAGTTACTTGTCACTGGATTGCTCGCTGTCTGCATCGCGGGTTGCCTCGGCGGGGGCGGCGGTATCCCCCATGAGGACAGCGCAGGAGCGGCCCCGCGCAGCGAAGGTCCTACCTTGTGTCGGGACGGCACGCCACCACCCTGCGTCATCCGCGATTAGTTGCTGGCGGGCGGCGCGACAGGCGCAATATCGCTCTTCGTGGTGCGTTTGCTGAACCGCCATCCGTCCTTGGTTTTCACGAGGCTATCCGTATAAGTAGCCGTACCCACAATACTGATGGGTTTCGTGTTCACATCAATCAGCATGAGAAATACAAACCCGGAAGCTTCCGTTGAATTGCCGGTTAACTGCAGGTTGTTGTTCCAATGCCGCCGCGATGCGCCATTGAACTTTTCTCGCCAAGTTTTGACGAACTCCGCAAGCGCGTCATGTCCGCTGATGGTATTGAAAACCCCGTCCTGCGTAAATGTTGCGGCCCAGCCTTGGGCATCGCCACTATCGATCGCGATGTTGTATCTCGCATAAAGCTGTTGAATGTCGATCGTGTCCTGCGCAGACAATGCGCCGCTCGCGCCCCAGGCGCTGCAACACATGAAGCCGCAGGCCGCTACAGCCGCAAAGAATATTTTTTCCATGATGTTTCCAAGGATTGAATAAGCATTAGTTATTTACTTGGACTTACGAGCGCTTGGTAGGTCAATGCACGCGATAAGTTCTCCAAATCCGGCGCACCCGGAGCCATGAGCCAGCGTTGCACGATGCCGATAAAGAGCAGGTCATTGGTAGGGTCAATCCAGAACCACGTGCCGGCGATGCCGTCCCACAGAAAGGTACCCCGACCAGCGGTGCTGCCAAGCTTCGACGGCTCTTCCAGAATCGCAAAGTCATAGCCGAAGCCTAGCCCCGGCTGCATTTGATAAAGACCGATGCCGAATTTCTTTGCATTCTTGACTTCATCGGACAGATGATTCGTGCGCATCAGCTCGATCGAGCTGGGCGCCAGCAAGCGCACGCCATTCAATTCGCCGCCATTTAGCACCATCTGGGCGAAACGCAGGTAGTCCGATGCGGTGGAATACAGACCGCCGCCGCCCGAAGGCATGCCGGGAGGTTGGCTGATCCCCGGATCCTTGGGCATTGCACTGGCGCCTTCGGTGATATCGCTTTGATAGACACTTGCTACCCGCTCGAGCTTTTCCACCGGCACATAGAAGCCGGTGTCTTTCATCCCCAGCGGCATGAAAATTCGATCATGCAGAAAATCAGCAAACGGCTTGCCGGAGAGCTTTTCCACCAAGTAGCCTTGGATATCGACTGAGATGCTGTAAACCCAACCCTCTCCGGGTTGATATAACAACGGAAGTTTCGCAACGCGCTCGATGAAGTCCGGCAGTGTGGATGCATTGAGGATCTGCGCTTCTTGATAGAGCTTATCAACCGGCGTCGACCCAAAAAAGCCGTATGTGAATCCCGCGCTATGCGACATCAGCTCGCCTATGGTCGGAGCGTGCGAGGGCTTGTCGAGCGTAGGCTTACCGTCCTTGTCGAGCCCCGAGTACACCTTCAAATCGCGAAATTCGGGGATGTAACGGGATATGGGATCGGTTGGTTTCCATTTTCCCTCCTCGTACAACATCATCATGGCAACGCCGGTGATCGGCTTGGTCATGGAGTAAATGCGCACGATGGTGTCTTTTTGCATCGGCTTGCGGCTCGCAACATCGGCGTAGCCGTAGCTCTTTTCTGCGACGACTTTTCCGTGGCGCGCAAGCACGGTGACGAGGCCGGCGAGTTTCTTGTTATCGACCAGAGACTGCATTGCAGCGTCGAGATTTCCGAGACGCTCAGCTGAGAAGCCCGCTGTTTCAGGCGCAGCGACCTCCTTTAGATGCGCTGCGGCCTGTGCCCCTTGGCCTGCGGCGAATAACGCTACGGATGCCAGCCACGCGATTCGACCTAGCATATGAGTCCCCTCCCTTGCCCGATGCAAACGGATCATGCCACGCGGCGCACCCGGCCGGGGAAGGTTATATCAGGGCACGAGGCCGTGGTACATCGTTACGGCTTCGCCAGGAGACGTGCATTCGTCTAGAATAGGGACGAAGGCCCAGCGTCCGAGGGCTTGAAAAACTCACCGAACGTTCCAGTTTCGTTCCGCAGACGCTGCCGGCGACGACCGGCGAGACAGCAAAAAGCCGATAGCTACAGGGAAAGAAACGAGGCGATGAGCGATCTCGGAGACCGAACCATCGGAGCGGACAAAGCGGCGCTCCTCAATCAGCTGCGCATTGATCGCACCCTTAAGCCTCCCTCGGCCGGTCAAGCCAAATGGTGGATCGGGGCTGCCGCAGTCATCATCGCCGCCTTTGGTATTTGGTATGTTTTGCGCCCTACCGGGATACCGATTACCACCGCCGTAGCCCAAACGCTGCCGAGCGGATCGAAGGCCAGTGCCGGTGCTTCGCTTCTCGATGCCTCCGGCTATATCGTGGCGCGCAGACGCGCGACGGTTTCCTCCAAAGTGACCGGGAAAATCGTCAAAGTCATGCTCGAGGAAGGTCAGCGCGTCGAGGCCGGAGAAGTCATCGCACGGCTGGATGATGCCAACTGGCGGGCTTCGTTGGCACAGAGCCGAGCTCAACTACAGCAGGCTGAAGCCGGCGTCGCCTCCGCCCAGACCGCCTTCGATGATGCGAAGCCGATATTTGCGCGCAGTGAAAAGCAGAAATCCGCGGCCGTGATCAGCGCGCAAAGTTTTGACGAGTCCCGTGCTCAATTCGATGTAGCCCGAAACAATCTGTTGATCGCGCAGCGGGGGGTTGAGGCCGCGCGCGCAGGGGTGGAAGTAGCGCAGCGCAATCTGGACGATACCGTGATCCGAGCACCATTCGCCGGAATCGTCACCGAAAAGGCCGCGCAGCCCGGCGAAATGGTGTCGCCGATGTCAGCGGGCGGAGGCTTTACCCGCACCGGTATCGGCACCATCGTCGATATGGATTCGCTAGAAGTGGAGGTCGACGTAAGCGAGAACTTCATCAATCGCGTTCGTCCTCAGCAGCCTGTCACCATCAAATTAAATGCCTACCCTGAGTGGGACATTCCGGGATCAGTCATCGCCATGATTCCCACCGCCGATCGCGCCAAGGCCACCGTAAAGGTACGCATCGCGATCAAGCAGAAAGATCCCCGCATCATTCCAGAAATGGGTGCGCGAGTAGCGTTCCTGAGCGAGAATCAATCCAGCAATCCCGGGACCGACAAGAGCGTTGTGGCCGGCGTGATTGTTCCACCCGACGCCGTTGCCACAAGCGGTGACACCAGCATCGTCTACGTAGTTCATGGATCGACTGTCGAGCGCCGCGCAGTACGGCTGGGCGGTAAAGCGGACTCGGGTCAAATCATTGTAGCGGGCCTGGACGCCGGCAATAGCGTAGCGCTGGGAGACTTAAGTAAGCTGAGCGACGGCGCTCACGTACGCATTGAAAAACGATAAGGAGCACGGATGAGCAACTTGGTTTCCCTGAACAACGTCGTCAAGCGATATCAGCGTGGCAAGCAATCGGTGGAGGTTCTGCACGGTGTTAATCTCGCGATTGAACAAGGGGATTTTCTTGCGCTGATGGGGCCGTCGGGGTCCGGAAAAACCACGCTTCTCAATCTGATCGCGGGCTTGGATCAGCCGAGCGAGGGAGAAGTGACGGTTGCCGGTGAGCGCATCGACAAGCTCTCCGGCGGCAAGCTGGCCAAATGGCGCGCCCGCCACATTGGATTTGTTTTCCAATTCTATAACCTGTTACCGGTGCTCACCGCCGCGCGCAACGTCGAAGTGCCGCTGCTGTTAACCGATCTCTCCTCCTCGCAACGCAAGCAAAATGTGCGTGCAGTGCTCGAACTCGTTGGTCTTGCGGACCGCGCGTCGCACAAACCCAGTGAGTTATCGGGCGGGCAGCAACAGCGTGTCTCCATTGCGCGCGCGTTGGTTGCGGATCCTACCCTGTTGGTGTGCGATGAGCCCACGGGCGATCTGGATCGGGAAAATGCCGAGGAAATATTGAGGCTGCTGCAGACACTCAATCGGGAACAGGGAAAGACCATCATCATGGTGACTCACGACCCGCTTGCGGCCGATCATGCGTCACGCACACTGCACGTGGATAAGGGTCGGCTGGTCGATTCGCCCGTGCGCA